>NZ_JOCF01000045.1 GCF_000720635.1 Streptomyces sp. NRRL WC-3742
GCCCGCCCCCGCCCTCGGCTGACCCGGCCCGATCCCGCCGCGACGGCCCGAGCGCAGGGCGCCCCCGCGGCCGTCACCCCTCGTGAGAGGCTCGCGCCATGGAAAAGCGTGTACTCGGCCGCACCGGCCGTCCCGTCTCGGTCATCGGACTCGGCACCTGGCAGCTCGGCGCGGACTGGGGTGACGTCCGGGAGGAGGACGCCCTGGCCGTGCTGGAGGCGTCCGTGGAGGCGGGCGTGACCCTGTTCGACACCGCCGACGTCTACGGCGACGGCCGCAGCGAGCGGCTGATCGGCCGCTTCCGGAAGGAGCGCCCGGACGCGGAGGTGTTCGTCGCCACCAAGTTCGGCCGCCGGGTCGAGCAGCTGCCCGAGCACTACCACCTCGCCAACTTCCGTGCCTGGGCCGACCGTTCACGGGCGAATCTGGGCGTGGACCGGCTGGACCTGGTGCAGCTGCACTGCCCGCCCACGCCCGTCCACTCCTCGGACGAGGTGTTCGACGCCCTGGACACCCTGGTGGCGGAGGAGCGGATCGCCGCCTACGGGGTGAGCGTGGAGACCTGCGCGGAGGCGCTGACCGCGATCGCCCGCCCGGGCGTCGCGAGCGTGCAGATCATCCTGAACGCCTTCCGGCTCAAGCCGCTGGAGCAGGTCCTGCCCGCCGCCGAGGCCGCCGGGGTAGCGATCCTGGCGCGGGTGCCGCTCGCCTCAGGGCTGCTGTCGGGCCGCTACAGCGAGCAGACCGTCTTCGCCCCCGACGACCACCGCACCTACAACCGCCACGGCGAGGCGTTCGACCAGGGCGAGACCTTCTCCGGCGTGGACTTCGCGACGGGCGTCGAGGCGGCCCGTGAATTCGCCGCACTCGCCCCCGAGGGCGCCACCTCGGCCCAGACGGCGCTCCGCTGGATCATCCAGCAGCCGGGGGTGACGACCGTGATCCCCGGCGCCCGCAACGTGGCCCAGGCGCGTGCCAACGCCGCGGCCGCCGCTCTGGCACCGCTGCCCGGGGCCACCCTCGACGCCGTCCGGGAGCTGTACGACCGCCGCATCCGCCCGCAGGTGCACGAGCGCTGGTGACCCGCGCCCGAGCTCAGTCCGCGCGGCCCGTCCGGGCTGAGCTCGGGCGCCGTCACCGGTTCTGTTAGCGCTAACATTCCGTTCTCGTCGTCCTCGCGCACCCCGGCAGAGGGGCGCGCGAGGACGACCGGGGCGCGATCGCCGTTGCGCCGGCGCCCCGGTGGTGCGCCGCCCTCCCCTTCGGCGGATTCACTCGTTCGTGGTCACTCGGTTGGATCTGCTTGCCCGGTCCGCCTCGAGGCTGCCAGAGTCGCCCCGATTCGTGGTGGCGCGACGGGTGGACGGGGTGGTCGAAATGGCACGGGAGAGCCGCCCGGAAGAGCAGGCGATGCTGGTCGCGGCGGGGCTGGTCGATGTCGCCGTGGAGGCGCTGGGCGCGGCGGTCGGCGGTCTGCGCGGGCTGCTCGGGCGGGCGGACAAACGGGACCTGGCCACGGACGTCCAGCACGACCTGGCCGCCCGGGGGCGGCTGGCGCTGGACCGGTACGCGACGCTTCCGCCGGCCCATCTGGAGCTGCTGGCCCAGCAGGTGAAGGACCGCAGGGCGGGCGACCGTTGACGGCGACGGCGACCGAGCGGTACGAGCCGGCCGCGTTCAAGGCCAGGGTCGACCAGGTGCTGGGCCGCTTCGTGGCCGAGGAGACCGATCAACTCGCCGCCATCGACGAGGACTTGGGCCCGTTGGCGGACCGGGTGGAGGCGGCGGTCGGCAGCGGGAAGCGGCTGCGTTCCGCGTTCTGCTACTGGGGCTGGCGAGCCGCCGGACAGCCGGACAGCGAAGCGCTGGTGCGCGCCGCCGCCTCGCTGGAACTGGTGCACGCGGCGGCCGTGGTGCACGACGACCTGATCGACGACAGTCCGTTGCGCCACGGCGAGCCGACCACGCACGTCGCGCTGCGTACGGCGCTGGAGGGCCGCCCCGACGCGGACGGCGCCGCCCGCGCGCTGGCCATGCTGGTGGGCGATCTGCTGATGGCGCTGGCCGGGCAGCTGTTCGCGGGCTGCGGCCTGCCGGCGGCCTACCTGGGCCGGGCCAGGCCCCTCTGGGCGCAACTGGCCCGGGAGTTGATCGCCGGGGAGTGCCTGGAGATCCTGCGCACCGGTGCCGCCCCCGACACGGACTCCTCCCTCCAGGTGATCCGCTACAAGACCGCCAAGTACACGGTGGAGCAGCCGCTGCTGATCGGCGGCGTGCTGGCCGGGGCCGGCGAGGGGCTGCGCGCGGGGCTCTCCACGTACGGGCTGCCGCTCGGCGAGGCGTTCCAGCTCCGGGACGATCTGCTCGGACTGTTCGGCGACCCGTCCCGTACCGGGAAGGCCAACCTGGACGACCTGCGCGCCAACCGCCCGACCGCCCTGCTCGCGGAGACCTGGCGGCTCGCCGGTCAGGCCGAACGCGAGTGCCTGCGCGGGCTGTTGGGCCGAGCGGACCTGGACCCGGACGGCCTGGAGACGGTCCGCGGGCTGATGCGACGGCTGCGCGCGCCCGAGCGGATCGAGCAGATGATCACGGCCCGGGTGGAGCAGGCCGCCGACGCCCTCGACCAGCTGAACCTGCCCCCGAGGGCCGCCGACGCCCTGATGGCGCTGGCCCGATCCGCGACCACCCGCCACCACTGATCGAGAGGACCACATGCGCTACACCGAGGAGTCGATGGACGCGCTGCGGCAGGTCGGCGACGAACTTGCCGACGCCACCGTGGCCACCCTCTTCGAACGAGGGGAGGTCGGGAAGTTCAACAACCTGATGCGGCACGTCTCGGCCTCCGGCGCGCCCCTCCCGGACGGGCTGCCCGAGACCGCCAGGGAGTACCTGGCGGTCACCAGCGCCCCGCCGGACTGGGTGGACTGGACCCTGATGGAGAAGGCCCGGCTGTTCTTCATCGACAACAACGTGCACATCTCCACCGCGCTCTCCTTCGCCGCGATGCCCGCCTGTTACCTGGTGCCGAACGTCGCCCGACTGCTCTCCGCCACCCACGCGCTGAACTACCCGTCCAAGCGCATGGCCGAGACCGGGCAGTTCACGGTCTACCTGATGCAGCCCGGCGCCTTCGAGGCCGGCAGCCGGTTCATCCCGGCCGCGCAGAAGGTACGGCTGCTGCACGCCTCGATCCGGCACCACCTGCGGCGCGAGGACCGGTGGGACGTCGGGACGTCGGGGGTGCCGATCTGTCAGGAGGACATGATCGGCGGACAGATGTTCTTCTCCATGCTGGTTCTGGACAGCCTGCACCGACTCGGCATCCACATGAGCACCGAGGGCGCGGAGGCGTACCTGTACGCCTGGCAGGTGGTCGGCGCGATGCTCGGGGTGGACCAGTCCGCCGTACCGCAGACCATGGACGAGGCCAGGGAGTTCATGGACCTCTACATGCTCCGGCACATGGGCCCCTCCGAGGAGGGCGCCCGGCTGACCAGGCAGTTGATCGACCTCTACGAGGAGGTCGTCCCCGGCACCTTCTTCGACCCGATCGTCTCCTCGCTGATCCGCTACCTGGTCGGTGACACCAGTGCCGACTGGCTGAACGTCCCGCGCACCGCCTGGGACACCGTGGTCAAGGCAGCACCCCATCTGCTCGGCGTACTGGAGACCATCGAGGACCGTTCCCCGCTCGGCGCCTGGGCGTTGGACCGCCTCGGCCACCTGACCACCATCTTCGAGATCTCCTCCCTCACCCGGGGGCGGGTCATGCACTACGCGATCCCCGAGCACCTGAGGAAGGACTTCGGCGTCTCCGGCACCGTGCCGTCGACCCGGCGCTGGACCCCGCCCGCCCCGGTCTTCGGGTGACCCTGGCCGGACCCGCCGGACGGGAGGGCGTCAGTCCCTGCGCAGCACCACCGTGGCGTTGTTCCCACCGAAGCCGAAGCTGTTGACCGCCGCCACCCGCAGCCCGGGGTACGGCGTCTCCGCTCGCGGGTGGTGGACGCGGTCGGCGGGTTCGGGAGTGGTGAGGCCGGGCGTCGGGGGGACGATGCGCGTGCGCAGGCTGAGCGCGGCGGCGGCCAGGGCGGGAACGGCGGAGATGTGCAGGAGATGGCCGATCGCGCCCTTGTGGGAGGTGACGGGCACCTCCGGGGTGTCCAGCTCGGCGGCGATCGCGGTGACGGCGGCCAGTTCGGCGGTGTCGCCCTGCGCGGTGCCGG
Source organism: Streptomyces sp. NRRL WC-3742 (assembly GCF_000720635.1). Classification (GTDB taxonomy): domain Bacteria; phylum Actinomycetota; class Actinomycetes; order Streptomycetales; family Streptomycetaceae; genus Kitasatospora. The sequence goes on from NZ_JOCF01000045.1 coordinate 4,233, forward strand.
TGGCGTGGGCGTGGACGTGGTCGAGCCGGTCGGCGCCGGCTTCCGCGAGGGCGGTGCGCAGACAGTCCGTGACGGCCCCCGGATCGCTGGCCGCGGGCAGCTTGCCACCGACCCGGCAGGCGGCGCCGGCCACGGTCAGATCGGCCCGCAGGCCGCGCTCCCGGGCGCGGTCGGCGGTTTCGAGGATGACGGCGCCGCCGCCCTCGCCCAGCGAGATCCCGTCCCGGTCGACGTCGAAGGGCCTGGCCGCCGTACGGGCGACCGCGCGGACCACGTCCATGCTGGCGTACTCGTACCGGTTGAGCACCGAGGCTCCGACGACCGCCACCAGCGGCGCCGCTCCGGCGGCCAGTGCGGTGCGGGCCAGCGCCACCGCGAAGGCCGCGGACGCGCACGCGTGGGAGAGATGCAGCACCGCCGCACCGTCGGGCCGGAGTTCGGCGGACGGCCCGAACAACTCCCATTCCTCCCCGTCGAGTTGCCCGCCACCCTCGGGGGCGGGCGCCTGCCCCACGAGGATCACCAGCGCTCCCGGCGGCAGGACTGGCAGCCGGGCCGACCGCTGTGCCTCCGCGAGGGCCGCCCGGGCGTAGGCGCTCTTCCTGGGCTCTCCCCGCGGATCGAACTCCGGTACCTCGCCCACGGGTTCGCCCCGGTAGCCGGGGGCGTCCGCGAACCGCCGGGCCGGGCCGAGGGCGCCGCGACCGGAGCAGAGCCCGTCCCAGTACGGGGCAACGCCGCTGCCGTACGCCGAGACGAGGCCCGTCCCGCTGAGCACGATCCGGCGGTTCATCCGGCCACCTCCGGGCAGGCGAGCAGGGCGGGGAGCACGGTCGCGGTGGCCAGGCAGCCGGGTACCGGCAACCGGTCGTCGAGCAAGGTGATGTCGAGTTGCACCGCGTCCTCCCGACCGGCGATCCACGGTCCGAGCGCCGGCCAGTCGGGGCCGTCGAGCAGGAAGCACGGGCCGTGGTGGCCGGCGGCCGTGGTCCAGGCCCGTACGAGTTCGGCCGGCTCCAGCGCGGTGGAGTCCGAGGGCCGCAGCCGCCGGGTGTCGTCGTGGCAGCGCCCGACGTAGCGACGAGCGGCGAAGGCGGTGTACTCCCCGCACAGCACGTACAGCGGTGCGCGCTCCCGGGCCTGCTCCGGGAGCTCGGCGAACGCCGCCGTGAGCACCGCGCCCACCGCCGCGGCCGGGGAGGGGTGAGGGGCGTGCTCCGGTGGACCGGAGCGTGCACTGAATCGTGGGCCGCTCGTCATGGGGCACTCGCTCCCGCCTGGTTTCCCGTCTTTCGCACGCAACCGCATGTCAAGTAGAGTGATGATTGAGTCATCACTTGTCAAGAACTGTCATCGACCCCCAGGGGGAGCGCATGAAGGGCAGATTCGTCCAGCTCGAACGACCGACGGCCGAGGACTACGCGCTGACGGCCCAGTGGTTCGGCCCCAACTCGGCGGCCTCCACGATGGCCGCGACCGAGGGCGCCGTCGTCTCCGCCGAGGACTTCAGGAAGCTCGACGAGAGCGGTGAGCTGCGCCAGTTCGCGGTCCGCGACATGACCGGCGCCACCGTCGGAGCCGTGCACTACAAGGCGCACGGCCCGGTCGGCGGCTACTCGCTGGGCGGAGCCATCGGCGATCCGCAGCTGTGGAGCCGCGGCTACGGCACCGAGGCGTTCGACCTGCTCCTCGACCACCTCTTCCACGCCCGGGGCGCCCATCGCGTCCAGTTCACCACCGCGCTGTACAACAAGAACGTGCTGCGCCTGGTCACCAAGGCGGGGTTCGTCCTGGAGGGCCTCCTGCGCGAGTACTACTACCTGGACGGGCAGCACCACGACGCGGCGATCTGGTCGCTGCTGCGGCACGAGTACTACGCGGTACTGGCGGACCTGCGGCGCACCGATCCGGGCTTCGTGATGCCGGACTCCATACCGGAGAAGGACAAGGCGGAGGCCCGCCGGATCGTCGCCGGCTACATGACGAGCACGGAGGGCGAGACCTCCGCCCGGCTCCTGCTGGAACGCGTCGCCGGGGAGACCTCCCAGCCCGCGGGCTGAACCTCCGCCGGGCCCGAGCCCGACCGCGCCGGCCCTTGAAATACGGATGTTAGCGGTAACATTGCACCGCCGCGGCGTGCTATCGTTCACTCCGGAGCCGCCGGACGGAAAACCCCTGGGCGGCACCGAAATGATCCCGGACGGCCTGTCGAGAAATGCACCGTCCGGGCCCTGAACCGAGCCCTTCCGGTCCCCTGACCTCCCCTTTCCCGCCATCCCCCGTAGCGGAAAAGGGCTGGCAGCCGCCTTGCGCGGTGGAGACCGGAAGGGTTCGCCATTCCCCCTCCGAATTCATCCGCACCCCGGACCTTCGTCGAATCTTCACGCCGGCCGCTATTCCCCGGCATTTCGGCCGTATAGGTTTCCGCCATGGAGCTGGAGTTTCGTCATCTGAGGATGATCCGGGCCATCGGCGACGCCGGGAGCGTGACCAAAGCGGCGGACCGCCTGGGCCTCGCCCAATCCGCGCTCTCCGCCCAGCTGAAACGGATCGAGACCGCCGTGGGCGGACGGCTCTTCGAGCGGAGCAGGGAGGGCGTGCGGCCGACCCCGCTGGGAGTCCTGGTCCTGGAACGGAGCCGGGTGCTGCTGCCCGCGATGCGCCAACTCCAGGAAGACGCCCAGCGCTTCGCGAACGCGGTGCGCCCCGACGGCGGACTACGCGTGGGGGCGACCCGCGGCGCGCTCCTGGGCGCACTGGTGGACCGGCTGACCGCCGCCCGGCCCGAGCTGGTGGTGAGCACCCAATCGTCCTCCTCCGCCTCGGAGTTGGCGGCCCGGGTGGGTGACGGGCGGCTGGACCTCGCGCTCACCGGGTGCTGCGGGCACCTGGAACCGACGGGCGACCAGCGCCTGGAGTGGTGGGAGGTCGCCGTCGACCCGGTGTTCGTCCTGCTCTCCGACCAGCACCCGCTGAGCCGGGAGCGGGAGTTGGAACTCGGCCGGCTCGCGGGCGAGCGTTGGGCCCTGCCGCCCGGCGAGAGCTGCTTCGGCGACTGCTTCGCGGCCGCCTGCCTGCGCGCGGGCTTCCTGCCCCGGTCGGTCTACGAGGCGGACGCGGCCTCCTGCCTCCACCTCGTCCGCTCGAACCGGGCCGCCGCCCTGTGCCGGGCGACCTTCTCCCCACCCCCGGGCGTCGTGGTGATTCCGCTGGCACCGGCCCAGTTGAGCTGGCGTCAGCTGCTCTGCCGAGGTCGCAACACACCGGCCCGGGGGCTGGCGGACGAGGTGCTCCACCACGCCAGACAGGCGCACGCGGACGCCGTCGCCGGGAGCCCGGTGTACACCGCCTGGCTGCGCCGGCACGAGGAGGAGGCGGGGCGGCCCGGCTCCGACCGGCCCTCCCCGCCCGACCGGCCCTCCCCGCCCGAGTGGCCGACGGCTCCATAGCACCGGCACAGGGGTCATTTGACATGTCCCGAACTCTTTCGGGCCTGGCTAGGGTTCCGGCAACCCCCACTCGAAGGAGACCCCAATGCTCCTACGCCACAAGGCCGTTGCCACCAGTTTCCTGGCCGTCACCGCCCTCGCCGCCGCCGTCGCCCCGGCGGACGCCGGCACCGGCCGGTCCGAGATCGCCCGGGCCATGACGGTCCGTCAGGCGCCGGTCGCTCCGGCCCCCGGCGCGCTGCTCCAGGCCCTCCAGCGCGACCTCCGGCTCACTCCGCAGGCCGCCGAAGCACGCCTGGCCGGCGAGGCCCGGGCCGCGGCGACCCAGGAAGCGCTCCAGCGGGCGCTCGGCGAGCGCTGGGCCGGAGCCTGGCTCGGCGAGTCCGACACCACACTGACGGTCGCCACCACCGACCCCGCCGCCGCCCGGACCATCACCGACAACGGCGGCCGGGCCACGGTGGTCCGCAACAGCCTCACCGCGCTCGACCGGGCCAGGACGGCGCTCGACGAGGCGGCGCGCACCGCCGCCCCGGAGAGCACGCCGCTCTGGTACGTCGACCCTGCCGCCAACGCGGTCGTCGTCCAGTCCACCGACGCCGACCGCACGAACGCCTTCCTGGCCCGGGCCGGCGTGGACCGCGCCCTCGTCCAGGTCGACCGGGCGTCCGACGCCCCCCGGGCCCTCGCCGACCTGGTCGGCGGGAACGCGTACTACATCAACAACGCCGCCCGCTGCTCCATCGGCTTCCCCGTCACCCAGGGCGGCCAGCCCGGCTTCGTCAGCGCCGGCCACTGCGGCCAGGCGGGCGCCGCCGCGGCCGCCCCGGACGGCACGTCCATCGGCAGCTTCCAGGGCTCGACCTTCCCCGGCAACGACTACTCCTGGATCCAGGCCGACTCGAGCTGGACCGCCCAGCCCCAGGTGAACAACTACGCGGGCTCGGCGGTGACCGTCTCCGGCTCCGCCGTCGCGCCCATCGGCTCCTCGGTCTGCCGGTCCGGCTCCACCACCGGCTGGCACTGCGGCACCGTCCGGCAGTTCAACGCGACGGTCAACTACTCGCAGGGATCCGTCTTCGGCCTCACCCGCACCAGCGTCTGCGCCGAGCCCGGCGACTCAGGCGGCTCGTTCATCTCGGGCAGCCAGGCCCAGGGCGTCACCTCCGGCGGCTCCGGCAACTGCACCTCCGGCGGAACCACCTACTTCCAGCCCGTCAACCCGATCCTCGACACCTACGGCCTGACCCTCGCCACCGGCTGATCCCGGTCCGGCCAGACAGGGCCGAGGCGCCCGCTTCCCGCCCCCGGGGGAAGCGGGCGCCTCGGCGTTCCCACCCGCGCGGAGGCCGTCCGCGCCCGGCGCCGACGGCCGGCGCCCCGCGACACCCCGCAGCGCCCCCGGCATCCATCGACCGTTCGCCTGATGTTCACGCATTTCCCCCAGGATGTCCCCCTGTTCCCGCCGTTCCCACCCGGGAGGGCCCACCGCCGGAAGGCCGCTACCCAATGGTGATCCAGCGGCCCTTGACGGGGCTCTTGTTAGCGTTAACACTTCATTTCACGCCAGGCCAGAGCTACTGCCACCCCGACGTTCCACAGCGCGAGGGACCGCTCCGGCCGGCCCTCTCGGCCACACCCAGCCGCCCAGTCAGGGGCGCACTGCGCCGGTCGCGGAACATCACCTTGGAGGAAGTGTGCGGAAGCTTTCAGCTGGCCTCGTCGCGGCGGGCCTGACGCTCACGTTGGCGGCCTGCGGCCAGAGCGCCAACGGTGTCGGGGACGGCGCAACCAAGGGCGACGCCAAGGGCGGGCTCATCGGCATCGCCATGCCGACCAAGTCGTCCGCGCGCTGGATCGACGACGGCAACAACATGGTCAAGGAATTCCAGGCCAAGGGCTACAAGACCGACCTCCAGTACGGCGACAACGTCGTGGAGAACCAGGTCTCCCAGGTCGAGAACATGATCACCAAGGGCGCCAAGCTGCTGGTGATCGCGGCCATCGACGGCTCCTCCCTCACCAACGTGCTGCAGAAGGCCGCCGACGCCCACATCCCGGTGATCTCCTACGACCGGCTGATCAAGGGCACCCAGAACGTCGACTACTACGCGACCTTCGACAACTACAAGGTCGGCGTCCTCCAGGGCGGCTACATCGTCGACAAGCTCGGACTCAAGGACGGCAAGGGCCCGTTCAACGTCGAGCTGTTCGCCGGCTCGCCGGACGACAACAACGCCAACTTCTTCTTCAACGGCGCGATGAGCGTCCTCAAGCCGTACATCGACCAGAAGAAGCTGGTCGTGCAGAGCGGCCAGACCGACTTCAACCAGGTCGCCACCCTGCGCTGGGACGGCGGCCTCGCCCAGTCCCGGATGGACAACCTCCTCAGCAAGGCGTACACCGGCGCCCACGTCGACGCCGTCCTGTCCCCGTACGACGGCATCTCGATCGGCATCCTCTCCTCCCTCAAGGGCGTGGGCTACGGCACCGCGAAGTCCCTGCCCGTCGTCACCGGCCAGGACGCCGAGCTGGCCTCGGTGAAGTCGATCATCGCGGGCGAGCAGACCCAGACCGTCTACAAGGACACCCGCCAGCTGGCCAAGGTCGCGGTCCAGATGGGCGACGCGCTGCTGACCGGCGGGAAGCCCGAGGTCAACGACACCACCACGTACAACAACGGCGTGAAGGTCGTCCCCGCCCAGCTGCTCCAGCCGGTGAGCGTCGACAAGGAGAACTACCAGAAGGTCCTGGTCGACAGCGGCCAGTACACCGCGGACCAGCTCAAGTAGCCCGGCGGGGCCCGCTCGACGGGCCCCGCGCCGACCCGGCGGTGCGACGGGGCCCGGGCTCCCCCGGGCTCCCTGCGGGCCCCCACCGCACCGCCTCGAACGATACGGACGCACAACCATGGCTGGACCCGTTCTCGAAATGCGGTCGATCAGCAAGTCGTTCCCCGGCGTCAAGGCCCTCTCCGAGGTGAACCTGGCCGTGGCGGCCGGCGAGGTGCACGCCATCTGCGGCGAGAACGGCGCCGGCAAGTCCACCCTGATGAAGGTGCTCAGCGGGGTCTACCCGCACGGGAGTTACGAGGGCGAGATCCTCTTCGAGGGCGAGCCCTGCCAGTTCAGGGACATCCGGGCCAGCGAGCAGCGCGGCATCGTCATCATCCACCAGGAACTCGCGCTGGTCCCGTACCTGTCCATCGCCGAGAACGTCTTCCTCGGCAACGAGCACGCCACGCGGGGCGTCATCCGGTGGGACGAGACCCTCACGCACGCCGGCGAACTGCTCCGCCAGGTCGGCCTGGACGAGAACCCGCACACCAGGATCGCCGACCTCGGCGTGGGCAAGCAACAGTTGGTCGAGATCGCCAAGGCGCTGGCCAAGAAGGTCAAGCTGCTCATCCTGGACGAGCCGACCGCCGCGCTGAACGACGAGGACAGCCGCAAGCTGCTCGACCTGATCCTGGAGCTCAAGGCGCAGGGCATCTCCTGCATCATCATCTCGCACAAGCTGAACGAGATCGCCCGGGTCGCCGACTCCGTCACCATCCTGCGCGACGGCCGGACCATCGAGACGATCGGGATCGGCGCGGAGGGCATCTCCGAGGACCGGATCATCCGCGGGATGGTCGGCCGCGACCTGGAGCACCGCTATCCCGAGCGCACCCCCGAGATCGGCGAGGTCGCCTTCGAGGTCGAGGACTGGACCGTCCGGCACCCGATCGACCAGCAGCGCACCGTGGTGGACTCCGCCTCCCTGAACGTGCGGCGCGGCGAGATCGTCGGCGTCGCCGGACTCATGGGCGCCGGCCGTACGGAACTCGCGATGAGCGTCTTCGGCCGCTCGTACGGGCGCTTCGCCGGCGGCCGGGTCCTGCTGCACGGCCGCGAGATCCGCACCCGGACGGTGCCGGAGGCGATCGGCCACGGCATCGCGTACGTCACCGAGGACCGCAAGCAGTTGGGCCTCAACCTCATCGACGACATCAGCCGGAACATCTCGCTGAGCGCGCTCGGCAAGGTCGCCCGGTACGGCCGGGTCGACCGGCACGCGGAGACCAGGGTCGCCGAATCGTTCCGGCGGACGATGAACATCAAGGCACCGACGGTGTTCACCCGGACCGGCACGCTCAGCGGCGGCAACCAGCAGAAGGTCGTCCTCAGCAAGTGGATCTTCGCCGAGCCCGAGGTGCTGATCCTCGACGAGCCGACCCGCGGCATCGACATCGGCGCCAAGGCGGAGATCTACACCGTCATCGCCGAGTTGGCCGCCCAGGGCAAGGCCGTGCTCGTCATCTCGTCGGAACTCCCCGAACTCCTGGGCCTGTGCGACCGGATCTACACGATGGCCGAAGGCCGGATCACCGGCGAGGTCGCCCGCGAAGACGCCACCCAGGAATCCCTCATGCGGCTCATGACCATGAGCGCCGCATCCAGCAACGAGCAGGTGTGAGGCATGGCCCAGACCGAGATCATCCCGGACTTCCCCCAGAAGGGCGTTGAGCCCGATCCGAGCCCGTCCATCGGCTCCGTGCTGGCCCGCGCGCTACGCGGCAACGTGCGCCAGTACGGCATGCTGGTCGCCCTGGCCCTGATCGTGCTGCTGTTCCAGGTCTGGACGGACGGCATCCTGCTCCAGCCGCTCAACATCACCAACCTGATCCAGCAGAACGGCTACATCCTCATCCTGGCGATCGGGATGATGATCGTCATCATCGCCGGGCACATCGACCTGTCGGTCGGCTCGCTGGCCGCCTTCGTCGGGGCGGCCGCCGCCGTCATGATGGTCGAGCACCACGTGTCGTGGCCCGTGGCCACGATCGCCGCGCTGGTGATCGGCGCCCTCGCCGGCGCCTGGCAGGGCTTCTGGATCGCCTACCTCGGCATCCCGTCCTTCATCGTCACCCTGGCGGGCATGCTGCTGTTCCGCGGCGCCACCCAGATCATGCTCCAGGGCCAGTCCGTGGCGCCGTTCCCCAAGGGCTTCCAGAGCATCAGCAGCGGCTTCCTCCCCGAGGTCGGCCCGCAGACCAACTACCACAACCTCACCCTGCTGCTGGGCCTCGCCGTGCTGGCCGTCGCGATCGTGCAGGAGCTGCGCGGCCGGCGCCGGACCGCCTCGTTCGGGCTGGAGGTGCTCCCGCTCGGGCTGTTCCTGGCCAAGCTCGCCGTCATCACGGCGGCCGTGCTCGTGTTCACGATGCTGCTGGCCAGCTACCACGGCGTGCCGATCGTCCTGCTGATCCTCGGCGCCCTGCTGGTCGGCTTCGGGTACCTGATGCGCAACTCGATCATCGGCCGGCACACCTACGCCGTCGGCGGCAACGAGGCGGCGGCCAAGCTGTCCGGGGTGAAGAGCAAGCGGGTCGTCTTCCTCGCCTTCACGAACATGGGCGTCCTCGCGGCGCTGGCCGGGCTGGTGTTCGCCGCGCGGCTCAACGCCGGCACCCCGCAGGCCGGCATCAACTTCGAGCTCGAGGCGATCGCCGCCGCCTTCATCGGCGGCGCCTCCGCCAGCGGCGGCGTGGGCACCGTCATGGGCGCGATCATCGGCGGCCTGGTGCTCGGCGTGCTGAACAACGGCATGTCGCTGGTCGGCGTCGGCACCGACTACCAGCAGGTGATCAAGGGCATGGTGCTGCTCGCGGCCGTGGGCTTCGACGTCTACAACAAGCGCCGCGCCGGTTCCTGATCCGGCCTGCGGAGAGTGAGGAGGACGGGCACGGCGCCGCGGCGCCGTGCCCGTCCTTCCGTGTTTGAGGCGCTCGCCGAGGGCCACGGAGAGCTGCGGAAACCGCGCAGGGCGCCCGCTCGACGGAGCGGGCGCCCTGCGCGGTCGGGTCCGGCTTCCGGATCAGGCGCCGGCCAGCCCCTTCTCGGTGACGGGGGACTCCGGTACCGCCGCGGCGGCGTCCCTGCGTATCCCCTTGAGCAGGACGACCACCACCGTGGTGACCACCGTGCCCGCCACGACCGCGAGCAGGTACAGCAGCGGGCTGCCGATCAGCGGGAGCACCCAGATCCCGCCGTGCGGGGCCCGCAGGGTGGAGCCGAAGGCCATCACCAGCCCGCCGGCCGTCATGCTGCCGACGATGTTCGCCGGGATGACCCTCAGCGGGTCCGCCGCCGCGAACGGGATCGCGCCCTCGGTGATGAACGAGGCTCCGAGCACCCAGGCCGCCTTGCCGTTCTCCCGTTCCTCGGAGGTGAACAGCCTGCGCCGGACGACGGTGGCCAGGGCCAGCCCCAGCGGCGGGGTCATGCCGGCGGCCATCACGGCGGCCATCACCTTGAGGCTGCCGGCGTCCGGCGTGGTGCCCGCGGTGGTGAGCGCACCGGCCGCGAAGGTGTAGGCGACCTTGTTGAGCGGGCCGCCCATGTCGAAGGCCATCATCGCGCCGAGCAGCACGCCGAGCAGGACGGCGTTGGAGCCGGAGAGCCCGTTCAGCCAGTCGGTCAGGCCGTTCATCGCCGAGGCGATGGGCGAGCCGACCACCACGAACATCAGGAAGCCGACCGCCGCCACCGACAGCAGCGGGATGACCACGACCGGCATGATGCCCCTGACCGCGCGCGGCACGTTCCAGCGGATCATCCACAGCACCAGGAAGCCCGCCGCCAGGCCCGACACGATGCCGCCGAGGAAGCCCGCGCCGACCGCCACCGAGACGGCGCCGCCGGCGATGCCCGCGGCCAGGGCCGCCCGGTCCGCGACCGCCCAGGCGATGTATCCGGAGAGCACCGGCACGAGGAAGCCGAAGGAGGTCTTGCCGGTCTGGAACAGCATCGCCGCCCAGCTGTGCGAGGAGGTCCAGTCGAAGTGGCCCAGCACGGACGGCGCGGAGGCGATCTCGTAGCCGCCGATGGCGAAGGCGAGGGCGATCAGCAACCCCCCTGCCGCGACGAAGGGGATCATGTAACTGACGCCCGTCATCAGGTACTTGCGCAGCCGCTGGGCCCAGTGCTCGCCCACCTGCGTGCGCGGTGCGGGAACCGGTGCGGCAGCGGGACGCCCGCTCCCACCGGACTCGGCGACCAGCCTGGCCGCCTGGGCGATCAGGTCGTCGGCGCGGTTGACACCGGCCTTCACCCCCACGTCCACGGTCGGCTTGCCGGCGAAGCGTGCGCGGTCCCTGACCTCCACGTCGTGGGCGAGGATCACCGCGTCGGCGGCCTCGATCACCTCGGGCGCCAGGACCGTCGTCCCCGCCGACCCCTGGGTCTCGACCTCGATCCGCGCGCCCGCCCGGGCGGCGGCCAGTTCGAGGGCCTTGGCGGCCATGTACGTGTGGGCGATGCCGGTCGGGCAGGAGGTCACCGCGACGAGCCGCAGCCCGCCGACGGGCCCGGCCGCCTCCGCAGCCACGGCCGCCTCCGGTGCCACGGCGGCCGCCGGAGCCGGAGCCGGGGCCTCCTCGCCGTTGATCAGGGCCGCGACCTCGCCCGGGCCGACGGCCCCGCGAAGGGCGCCGGTGAAGGCGGGGTCCATCAGCCGGCGGGCCAGCGCGGCGAGGATCTGCAGGTGGCTGTCGTCCGCACCGGCCGGTGCCGCGATCATGAAGATCAGGTCGGCCGGCCGCCCGTCCGGGGCGTCGAAGTCCACGCCCCCGGAGCTACGGCCGAAGGCGAGGCTCGGCCGCGTGACGTGGGGCGATCTGCAGTGCGGGATGCCGATGCCGTCCCCCATCCCGGTCGGTGCCTGGGCCTCGCGGGCGGCCACGTCGGCGAGGAAGCCGTCGAGGTCGGTCACCCGCCCCTCGGCGACCAGCCGCTGGGCCAGGGAGCGGAGGGCTTCGCCCTTGTCCGAGGGGGCGAGGTGGAGATCAACGAGTGCGGGTGCGGTCAGTCCGCTGGTGTCGCTCATCGGGTCGGTCCTTCAACTGGTGCCTGACAGTCTTCCCTTGCCCCCGGGAATGGTCGCCGTTCCGTCCCACACGGTCGGGCGGTTCCGCCTCCGGTGCGGAGGCCGTTCTCAGCCGCGCAGCGGTCGTGCGAGCGGGATGTCCGCCGTCACGACCACGGCGGCCGGGTCCAGATCGGCCGGGGTCGGCATGGCGCTCCCCGGCAGCTGTACGGCGGCGGCGCCGTGCGCCAGGGCCGCCACGAGTGCCCCGGGGCCGGTTCCTCCGGCTCCGAGGAAGCCTGCGAGCGAGGCGTCGCCCGCTCCCACGTCGCTGCGCACGACGGCCACCGGCGCGCTCCCGAACCAGCTGCCCTCCTCGGCGACGAGCAGCATCCCGTCCGCGCCGAGGCTGGCCAGGACCTGCTGGGCGCCGCGCTCGCGCAGCTCCCCGGCCGCGCCCACGGCGTCGCCGACGGTGGCGACCGGACGGCCCACGGCCTCGGCGAGTTCCTCCCGGTTGGGCTTGACCACGTCGGGGCGGGCCGCGAGGGCGGCCACCAGGGCGGGGCCGGAGGTGTCCAGGGCGATCCGGGCGCCGCCCGAGTGCGCCCGGGCGACCAGCTCGGCGTACCACTCGGGCTCCAGCCCGCGCGGCAGGCTGCCGCAGCAGGCGAGCCACTCGACGCCGTTCCCGGTGCCCTGTCCGAACCTGTGGGCGTCACGGACGAGTTCCAGCAGCGCGGCCGACTCGGCGGCGCTCAGCTCGGGGCCCACGGCGTTGATCTTGGTGAGGCTGCCGCCCCGCTCGGCGATCGAGACGTTGATCCGGGTGTCCCCCGAGATCGCGACCGCCTCGACGTCGATGCCCTGGCCGCGCAGCAGATCGCTGAGCAGCCGGCCGGAGGGCCCGCCCAACGGCAGGACGGCGGTGGTTCGGTGGCCGGCGGCGGTGAGCGCGCGGGAGACGTTGACGCCCTTTCCGCCGGGGTCGAGCCGGTCGTGCGTGGCTCGGTTGACCTCGCCCGGTGTGAGCGTTCGCAGCTCGTAGGTGCGGTCGAGGCTGGGGTTCGGGGTGATGGTGACGATCATGCGCGGATGACTTCCGGTCCGTGGTTCTCGATCTCGGCGGCCTGCTCGTCGGTCAGTCCGACGTCCGTGACCAGGACGTCGACCTGGTCGAGCGAGCCGAAGCGGGCGAAGTGGCGGGCGCCGTACTTGGAGGAGTCGGCGACCAGGACCACGCGCCGGGCGCCGGCGAGCATGGCCCTCTTGACGGCCGCCTCGGCGAGGTCGGGCGTCGACAGGCCCCCCTCCGGCGAGAAGCCGTTGGTGGCGACCACCGCGACGTCCGCGTGGACGTCGGCCAGGTCGCGCAGCGCCCAGGCGTCGACGGCCGCCTGGGTGCGGTGGCGCAGCCGCCCCCCGACCAGGTGGAGGGCGAGTGCGGGGTGGTCGGCGAGCCGGGCCGCGACCGGCAGGGCGTTGGTGACGACGGTGAGGGCGCAGTCGAGGGGCAGCAGTCCGGCCAGGCGGGAGACGGTCGTCCCGGCGTCCAGGATCACGCTGCCCTCGCTGGGCAGCAGGGCCAGGGCCGCCCTGGCGATGCGCTCCTTCTCGGGCGCGGCGGTGGAGTCCCGTTCGGCCAACCCGGGCTCCAGGTTCAGTGCTCCGGCGGGCAGCGCTCCGCCGTGCACCCGGTGCAGCAGACCGGCCCGGTCGAGCGCGCTCAGGTCACGGCGGATGGTCTCCTGCGTGACGCCGAAGTCCTCGGCCAGGGTCGGCACGTCCACCCGGCCCTGCTTCTGGGCGAGGCGGAGGATCTCTTGCTGCCGCTCGGGTGCGTACATGTGGGATTGGGTCCGTTTCATGTCCGTTTACGCCTGGTGGGGTCCGACCATACGCGCATCGGCCGGAAAAGCAAGAGACGGTTCCATGACGGTTCCAGGACGGACGCCGCCCCGGGCAGGACGCCCGAATGTGTTGACATCTCCGTGTAATCGGGCGTACAACCAACCGAAACAACACGCCAACGGGCGTGAAACCACAGACTGCCCGCCCCGCGACCGCCCCCGCACGCGGGGACCGGGCAGCGATCCGGCGGCCCGCGCCTCACCCCGCGCGGGCTGCCGTGGCCCCTCCCCCGTCGACCCGGCTCCCACCCGGATCGACGACCCCTACTCCTCCTCCTCAAGGACTCCCCATGCACTCGATCCGGATCACCGTCGGCTCCACCAGCGGCCTGCACGCCCGTCCGGCGTCCCTGCTCGTCCAGGCCGCCGCCCGCCAGCAGGCCAAGGTCACGGTCGGCCGCCCCGGCCAGCCCCCGGTGGACGCCCGCAGCCTGCTGTCCGTCCTCGCCCTGGCCGCCCGCCACGGCGAGACCCTGGAGCTCACCGCCTCCGGCGACGGGGCGGAGCAGGCCCTCGAGGTGCTGGCGGAGTTGCTCGCCGCCGACCTCGACGCGGCGGCATGAGCGGCACGAACAGCATGAGCGGACGGTGAGTTGACGTCCGCTTCGCGAACGGTTCACCGGTCGACCGCATTCCGCGCCCGCACCGCACGGATCATCACCAGTCGGCCGAAGTGATTCACGGACCGTTCACCGACAACCGGAACCCTGACCTGCCCGCGTCCGTCAGAATTGATGACAGTTCAACAAGTCTCCGGGCAGGGAAGGGAACCGCGATGTCCATGGTCAGGAGGATGATCGGCGCCGTCGCCGTCGCCCTCGTGGCCGTCCTGGGACTGGTGGTGCTCTCCCAGTCCGCGTCCGCCCTCACCCGGGAGGAGCGCTGCTCCGCCCGGGTGGCCGCGGAGGCGAAGCTCGTCGAGGAAAGGGTGGCCCCCGAGTGCCCTCCCGGCCTCGGCTGGACACGCGTCCGTAAGGTCGAACTCCCCGGGTCCATCCGGGAGTTGAATCCCTCCATCACCAGCGGTGCCTGCGCCGACGACCCTTCGCCGGCCCGCGCCCCCCGCACGCCGCACGCGGCCCTCAGACAGCCCTCGGCGGCGCTCCTCCAGGTGTTCCGCTGCTGATCGGCGCCGACCGCGCCCGCACGCTCACCGGCGGCGGCACCCCGAGGAGGGTGCCCCACCGCCCGTCTCCCCGCAGTCCACGACGGCCCGGCAGTGACCACGCATGCCGGCGCCGCGCTGAGTGCTGCCCTCGTACAGAGCGAGCGGGCACGGTCCCGAAGTCACCGTTCCGACACGACTTCCGAAGGGTCCGAGGCACCGACATGCAAGGATTCATAGACCACGCCCGCACCTTCCGCCGCCGTGCCGCCCAGGACGGCCACACCCTCCGGCACCTGGCGGAGGGCCAGAGCCCGCAGGCGCTGTTCATCACCTGCTCCGACTCCCGCATCATCCCCTCCGCCGTCACCGGCGCCAAGCCCGGGGACCTCTTCGAGATGCGGACCGCCGGCAACATCGTCCCGCCGCACCGCCCGTCCGCCCCGTCGGCCGAGGCCGCCACCATCGAGTACGCGGTCGAGGTCCTCGGCGTCGCCGACATCGTGGTGTGCGGCCACTCCCACTGCGGCGCGGTGGGCGCCGTCGTGCGGGGCGAGGACCTCACCGGGCTGCCCTCGGTGCGCGACTGGCTCGCCGACGGCACCGCCCTGACGACCGGCGGGGAGGCGAGCCACGACCTCGCCACCCCGGTGCAGCGGCACGTCCTGGACCAGCTGGAGAAGCTGCACACCCACCCGAGCGTCGCGCGCCGGGTCCGCGAGGGCCGGCTCGGCCTGCACGGCTGGTTCTACGAGGTGCACACCGGTGCCGTCCTCACCCACCGGCCGGACTCCGACGTCTTCCTGCCGCTGTGACCACCCCGCGGCCCACCACCACCGGACTCCCACCGATGAGGGCTCCCATGCGATTTCCCACGCTCAAGTACGACCTGACCGCCTCGTTCGTCGTCTTCCTGGTCGCTCTCCCGCTGTGCGTCGGCGTCGCCGTCGCCTCCGGCGTACCCGCCGAACTCGGCCTGATCACCGGTATCGTCGGCGGCCTGGTCGCCGGCGCGCTCCCCGGCAGCAGCCTCCAGGTCAGCGGCCCGGCGGCCGGGCTGACCGTCCTCGTCGCCGAGACCGTGCAGCGCTTCGGCCTGCCCGCGCTCGGGGTCGTGGTCATCGCCACCGGACTGCTCCAACTGCTGCTCGGCGCACTGCGCTGGGGCCGCTGGTTCCGCGCGATCTCCGTCGCCGTGGTCGAGGGCATGCTGGCCGGCATCGGCCTGGTGATCATCGCCGGTCAGCTGTACGCGATGGCCGACCGGCCCGCACCCTCGAGCGGGATGGACAAGCTCCTGGGGCTTCCCGGCCTGCTGCTCCGGCTCGTCTCCGGACCCGCCGTCCTGTACCCCTTCCTGATCGGCGCCGGCACCATCGCGGTGATCCTGCTGTGGCAGCGGCTGCCCGCCCGGATACGGGTCGTCCCCGGCGCGCTGGTCGCCGTCGCCCTCGCCACGGGCGTCGCCTGGCTGCTCCACCGTCCGGTGAAGAAGGTCGAGGTCCAGGGCCTGCTGGACGCCGTCCAGCCCCCCGGCGCCGGCGTGATCGGGCAGCTCACCCCGGCGCTGCTCGTGACGATCGTGGCCTTCACCCTGGTCGCCTCCGCCGAGAGCCTGTTCAGCGCGGCGGCCGTCGACCGCCTCCACGACGGACCGCGCACCGACTACGACAAGGAGCTCATGGCCCAGGGCGCGGGCAACGCACTCTGCGGCGCCCTCGGCGCCCTGCCGATGACCGCCGTCATCGTCCGCAGCGCCGCCAACGTCCAGGCCGGCGCCCGGACCAGGGCCTCACGCGTGCTGCACGGGGTGTGGCTGCTGCTCTTCGCCGCCCTGTTCCCGGCGGCGCTCGGCGTCATCCCCGTCGCTGCACTGGCCGGGGTGCTGGTGCACGCCGGATTCAAGCTGCTGCCGCTCGGACAGCTCGGACCGCTGTGGCGCGAGCACCGGGCGGAGGCGCTCGTCCTCGTGGCCACCGCCGTCGCCATCGTCACGGTCAACATGTTCGAGGGTGTGCTGATCGGTCTGGGCCTGTCGGTCGTCAAGGCCGCCTGGGAGACCTCCCGCCTGCACGTGGAAACGGAGGAACGGCCCGGCGGCCTCCTCCGGGTCCGGCTGACGGGCAACGCCACCTTCCTCCGGCTGCCCAAGCTCCTGGACGCCCTCGAAGCGACACCGGCCGACCGCGTCGTGGAGCTGGACCTCTCCGGGCTCCGGCACCTCGACCACGCCTGCCAGTCCGCGCTGACCACCTGGACCGACCGCCACAACGCCCATGCCCCCGAAGAAGTGCGGCTGATCCCCGCACTGGCCGGTCGCGCCTGACCGGGCGCCACCGGATGCGCCGCCGCTCCCGGGTCGGGAGCGGCGGCGCGCCGTCGGCCGTCGTCAGCCGCGGTTTCGGCCTCCGTCAGCCGCGGTCCCTGGCCGCTTCGCGCGCGAGGCGGCCGCGGATCGCGTACCAGCCAGCGGCCAGCGCGGCGGCGATCAGCGGCACGCAGAGCACGGTGGTGCGTCCGGCGCCGCCGTCGGCGTACATCAGGACCAGGACGGCGGCGAGGAAGGCCAGCGTCACGAGTTCGGTCCAGGGCGAGCCCGGCAGCCGGTACGCGGGCCGGGTCAGCTCTCCGGCCCGGGTCTTCCGCCAGAAGAAGAGGTGGCAGACCATGATCATGCCCCAGGTGGCGAGGATGCCGATCGCCGCGAGGTTGAGCACGATCTCGAACGCGTCCGCGGGCACGACGAAGTTGAGGCCCACGCCGAGGACGCACGTGCCGCTGGTGAGCAGGATGCCGCCGTAGGGCACCTGACTGCGGCTCATCCGGGCGGTGAAGCGCGGGGCGGAGCCGTTGACGGCCATCGAGCGCAGGATGCGGCCGGTGGAGTAGAGCCCGGAGTTGAGCGAGGACATCGCCGCGGTGAGGACCACCAGGTTCATCACGCTGCCGGCGGCCGGCACGCCGATGTGGGAGAGCACGGTCACGAAGGGGCTCTGCCCGGCGGTGTACCTGCTCCACGGCATCAGCATCGACAGCAGGACCACCGAGCCGACGTAGAACAGGCCCACCCGCCACATGATCGAGTTGATCGCCTTCGGCATGATCTTCTCGGGGTTCTCGGTCTCACCCGCCGTGACGCCGACCAGTTCGACGGAGGCGTAGGCGAACACCACCCCCTGGATGATCAGCAGCATCGGCAGCAGCCCGTTGGGGAAGACCCCGCCGTTGTCGGTGATCAGCGAGGGGCCGGGCACGGCCCCGTCCACCGGGTGCCGGGTGACCAGGAGGACGATCGCGATGCCCATGAACACCACGAGCGCGCTGACCTTCACGATGGCGAACCAGAACTCCAGTTCGCCGAAGATCCGCACCGAGATGAGGTTCACGGTGAGGACCGCCGCCAGGGCCACGAGAGCGATCACCCACTGCGGGACGTCCGAGAACAGGTGCCAGTAGTGGGTGTACGTGGCCACCGCGGTGATGTCGGCGATCCCGGTGGTCGCCCAGTTGAGGAAGTACATCCAGCCCGCGGTGTACGCCCCCTTCTCGCCCAGGAACTCCCTGGCGTACGAGACGAAGGCTCCGGAGGACGGCCGGTACAGGACGAGTTCGCCCAGTGCCCGCACCACGAGGAAGGCGAAGACGCCGCAGACGGCGTAGGCGATGAACAGGGAGGGCCCGGCCTGGGCGAGACGACCGCCGGCCCCCAGGAACAGGCCCGTGCCTATCGCGCCGCCGATGGCGATCATGTTGACGTGCCGGGGTTTCAAGGACTTGCTGTAGCCGGTGTCCCCGGCATCGACGTGACGGGTGGAGGGGCGCTTCTCGTCTTTGAGGAACTGCTCGCTCACGCCTCGGGTCTGCCTTCTGTCGGAGTGCCCGCGCCTTGGGGGCGCAGGATGTCGGTGAGGGTCGCCTCGACGCGGCGCAGGTGGTGGGACATGGCCTCCACCGCGTCCGGCTCGGAGCCGTCGACCAGTGCTTCGAGGATCGCGCGGTGCTCGCAGTCGGACTGCTCGCGTCGATCGCCCAGTTCGTTGAGGAAGGCCGACTGGCGCGCCAGCGCGTCACGGATCTCCTCGATCACCCGGCGGAAGACCGGGTTGCGGGATGCCTCGGCCACCGCCAGGTGGAAGACGGTGTCCAGCGCGACCCAGGCCGTGGTGTCGGTCTCCCGCTCCATCCGGTCGAGCAGGTGGGCCAGCCGGTCCAGGTCCTCCGGAGTGCGGCGCAGCGCCGCGTACCCGGCGACCGGGATCTCCACGTGGCGGCGCACCTCCAGGAGGTCGGCTGCGGCGTAGTCGCCGAAGGTGGGGCCCTCGACCGTGGTCGCCACGACGAAGGTGCCCTTCCCGGTCTTCGAGACGGTCAGCCCCATCGCCTCGAGGGCCCGGAGTGCCTCCCGCAGCACGGGCCGGCTGACCTCCAGGGTGCGGCACAGCTCCGCTTCGGAGGGCAGCCTGTCCCCCACCGCGTACTCGCCGCGCTCGATGGCCCCGCGGAGGTGGCCGAACACCGCTTCCACGGCGCTCACCCGCCGGGGTCTCGGACTGACTGTCCGGCTGTCTGACAGGTTCACTGAGGTGCTCCCCGGGGGATGGCGTTCGGTGGCGTGCCGTGGCATGGCGTGCCGTGGCGTCAACGGCTCGGATCCGGAGCAACTCCCGTGGGACGCACGGCCTGTGCCCGCTGCGAATGATCGACCGGCCGCGGCGCGGGGGCGGAGGCTTGCGCATCGGGGCGGCAAGCAAGAATCCTGCTGCCGTTCACCGTCAGGCACAAGCAAAGACATCTTCGCGACAGATAAGTGAGCGTTAACACCATGCAGAGACTCGACCCCCGCCTCCTCGCCGCCCTCGAAGCCGTCGTCCGCCACGGGTCCTTCAACTCCGCCGCACGCGAACTGGGTTACACCGCGCCCGCCGTCTCGCAGCAGATCGCCGAACTCGAACGCCGCACGGGCCTCAGGGTGCTCGAACGCCGGCCCGTACGGCCCACCCCGGCGGGCGAGGTCCTCCTCGGCGCCGAACAGGGGGTCAGGAGCGTCCTGGCCGCCGCGTCCGCGGAACTCGACGCCATACGCGCCGGCACGGCCGGTCAGATCCGGCTGGGCGCCTTCGCCTCCGCCGCCACCGGCATCGTCCCGAAGGCGCTGGCGCAGCTGCACAGGACGTACCCCGACGTGCGGGTCAGCCTCTCCCAACTGGAACCCGAAGCCGGCTACAGCCGCCTCAAGCGGGGGGACATGGACCTGGCCCTCAGCTACGACTACGACTTCATCCCCATGCCGCCGCCCCGCACGCTGCGCCGGACGCTGGTCGCACGGGACCCGGTCGTGGCAGTGGTCCCGGCCGGCCACCACCTCGCCGAGCGGGACGTCATCGACCTGGCCGACCTCGCCTCCGAGACCTGGATCGCGGCCCCGGAGGCGGCGCTGCGCCTGGAACTGCTCGCCCAGATCGCGCAGACACCCGGCTTCCGGGCACGCCTCGACTACGACGGGGACGACTTCAACACGGTGCTCGGCTTCGTGGCCGCGGGCCTGTGCGTCGCCGTCATGCCGAAACTGGCGCTCCCCCCGGGCGCCACCCAGGTCGTGGCGCGCCCGCTGGCCGACCCGCAGCTGACGCGGTTCATCTACGCCGTCCGCATCGACACCCGGCACGCCCCACGGGCCCTGCTGGCCCTGGAGGAGATGCTCGCGACGCAGGCCCTGGCCGCGGTCTCCTGACGGATGCCCCGGGGATCCCGGCCGGCCCCTCCCCCGGGGGCCGGCCGGGGGTGAGGGCGACGCCCCGGGGCCCGCCGCCGAGCGGTCACCCGAACGAGATCGGTACGTACGGACGATCGATCGCGAGGCATGGCACGCGGTCAGGGGATTCGCTCCCGACGCCCTTGACAGTGCGTCACAGGCTGAGAACCCTGGTGCGTACTCCAGGAGCGTGAGGGGCCACGGCATGCCATGGTTTGACGAGAGCGGGCGCCACCAGGGTTTCCCGGCGGCGGTGTTGGCCGACGGCAGCGAGCCGGCACCGCTACCGGACGGCCGGACCACCTGGTGGCTCTACAACGGTGCGGACGGTCCCCGGGCCGCCTCGGTGCGCGGTGGGTGCAGCTGCGGCTGGCGGGGTGAGCGGGTGCACCTGCTGGACTTCGGTGACGACGCGGCGACCGAGGCGATCGGCGAGGCCACCGGGCCGTTCGCGGACTGGGAGTGGCACGTCGACCTGGCCGAGGGCGTGGTGCCGCGCGAGGTCGAGGAGCTGGTCGCGGCGCTGGTGGACCGGATCTGCGACCTGACGGAGAGCAGGCCGTACGCCGCCGCCCGTGCGGCCGCCCGGTTCGAGCGCGCCGCGGGTTCGACCGCGCTGCTGGCCGGTCGCAAGGCCCGCAGCAGCATGATGACCTGGGAGTACATCGGCCGCGCCTTCGGCTGCGGGCCGGAGGCGGCGCTGGAGCGGTTCGGCGAGACGCTGAACGACCTCGACCTCGGCCTGGGCGACGAGGCGTAGACCGTCGGGCTGGACACGGTCGTGGCCCTGCCCGTCAGCGCGTGGCGCTGTTCGGTTCCGTGGCGGCGGATCGTGCGGCCGGGACGGGGCGGCAGCACGGGCACCCCCTTGCGGCGCAAGGGGGTGCCCGTGTCCGTGGGGTGCGGCGGGAGGTGGTCGGGTCAGCCCAGCGGTACGTCGAGGCGGGCGCGGCGGTGGCTGAACGTGGCGATGGAGTGGGGGCCGTGGTAGCTGCCGAGGCCGGACTCACCGACGCCGCCGAAGGGCAGGTCGGGTACGCGCAGGTGCGCCATGGGCAGGCCGAACCCGATGCCTCCGGACGAGGTCTCGGCGACGAGGCGGGCGCGCGTGGTCTCGTTCCCGGTGAAGCCGTACAGGGCCAGCGGCTTGTCACGGTCGTTGATGAAGGCGATGGCCTCGTCCAGGTCCGCGACCTCGACGATCGGCAGGACGGGGCCGAAGATCTCCTCCCGCATGACCGGGTCCTCGGCCTTCACACCGGTCAGAACGGTGGGTGCGATGTAGACGTCGTCGCGGTCGGTCGTGCCGCCGAAGGCGAGGGTGCCGGAGTCGAGCAGGGCGGCGACCCGGTCGAAGTGGCGCTGGTTGACGAGGCGTCCGTACGCGCTCGAGGTCTGCGGGTCGCTGCCGAACAGGCGTTCCACGACCTCGGCGAGGGCGGCCGCCAGGCGCTGGGCGGTGGCCGGGTCGGTCAGGACGTAGTCGGGGGCGACGCAGGTCTGGCCGGCGTTGCGGAACTTGGCCTCGGCCAGGCGGGTCGCGACCGTGTCGACGTCGGCGTCGCTGTCGACGAACACGGGGGACTTTCCGCCCAGTTCGAGCGTGACGGGCGTGAGGTGCTCGGCTGCCGCGCGCATGACGATGCGGCCGACGGTGCCGTTGCCCGTGTAGAAGATGTGGTCGAAGCGCTGGGCGAGCAGCTCGGTGGTCTCGGGCACCCCGCCCTCGACGACGGCGACCGCGTCCCGGTCGAGGTACTCCGGCACCAGGCGGGCCATCAACGCCGAGGTGGCGGGAGCGAGTTCGCTCGGCTTGAGGACGACGGTGTTGCCGGAGGCGAGCGCCCCGGCGACCGGGACGAGCGACAGCTGGACCGGGTAGTTCCAGGGCGCGATAACGAGGACGGTGCCCAGCGGTTCGTAGTGGGTTCCGGCGGTCGTGCCCTCCGGCAGCCCGGCCAGGGCGTGGGCGCCGAGCGGCTCGGGGGCGAGCCACTCCTCCAGGTGGGCGAGGGTGTGGTCGATCTCGAGGATCGGGAGGTCGACCTCGGCGGCGTACGCCTCGGGGCGCGGCTTGCGGAGATCGGCGTGGAGGGCGTCGGCGATGGCCTCGCGGTTGTCGGTGAACAGGGCGCGCAGTGCGGTCAGTTGGGCGCGGCGCCAGGCGAGCGGCTTGGTCCTGCCGGAGCGGAACGTGGCGCCCAGCGAGGCGACGAGGGCTTGGGTGTCGGTGTCAGACATGGCGGTGGTACTCCTGGCGCCGCTCAGCGGGCGCTGAACAGCAGGTCGGTGCCTTGGGCCGACCGGCAGACGGGGGCGGCGTCGCGGCCCCCGTCTGCCGGTCGGTCTCAGGTCAGGCTTGCGGGAGACGGACGAGCATCTTGCCGGTGTTGGCACCGCGCATCATGGCCTGGAACGCCTCGAAGGTGTTCTCGATGCCGTCGACGACGGTCTCGTCGGTGACGAGCGAGCCGTCCTTGAGCCAGCCGCCCACCTGTCGGGCGAAGTCCGGCACGAGGTGGTAGTGGTCGCTGACGTTCATGCCGCGCAGGTTGATGCGCTTGCCGATGGCGAGCGGCAGGTGCGACGGGCCCGCGGGCAGCTCGGTGGCGTTGTACATCGAGATGGCGCCGACCAGAGCGACGCGGCCGCGCAGGTTCATGGTCCGGATCGCGGCGTCGAGGTGGTCGCCCCCGACGTTGTCGAGGTAGACGTCGATGCCTCCCGGAGCGGCGGCGGCGAGCTGACCGGCGATGTCGCCCGCGCGGTAGTCCAGACCGATGTCGTAGCCGAAGTCCTCGGTCAGCCGCTTGGCCTTGGCCGGGCCGCCGGCCGAGCCGATGACGCGCGAGGCGCCGAGCTTGCGGGCGAACTGCCCGGCGACGGAACCGACCGCGCCCGCGGCACCGGAGATGAAGACGACGTCGCCCTCCTGGACCGGGGCGACCTCCTTGAGGGTTGCCCAGGCCGTCAGGCCGGTGGTGCCGAGGACGCCCAGGTACGCCTGGGCGGGAGCGAGTTCGGGGTCGACGAGCTGAACGTCGGCGGCGCCCAGCAGGGCGTACTCGCGCCAGCCGAGGAAGTGGGTGACGGTCGCGCCGACCGGGACCTCGGGGGCCTGCGAGGCGACGACGGTACCGACGGCCGAGCCGGTCATGGCCTCGCCCAGTCCGAACGGCGGGATGTAGGACTCCCCTGCGTTCATCCGCCCGCGCATGTAGGGGTCGACGGAGAGGTAGTCGTTGCGGACGACGACCTGGCCGGGGCCCGGGTCGGGCACGACGGCGGTCTCGAACGCGACGTCCGAGTCCTTCGGCTCTCCGACGGGGCGGGTGATCAGGTGCCATTCACGGCTGGAAAAAGACATGACGATCCTAGGGAGTGGTGTGGTGCGAGTGAAGGTGTGGTGCGAGTGGAACAGGGAGGTCAGCTGCCCGCGGTCACGGCGGGGACGGGCACGCCCAGCAGTCCTGCCACGAGGGCGTCGGATCCCGGGGGCAGCAGGCGGTGCGCGTCCGGCGCGTTCTCCAGGCCGACCACGAGCGCGATGCAGATGTCCGCGGCCTCGACGGGCCCGACCCCCGCGACGGTGCCCGCCTCGGCGAAGAGATCGGCGAGCAGGAGGCGCAGGTCGGTGGTGAAGGCGGAGCAGATCCCGCCGAAGAGGCGGGCCTTGTCGTCGAGGAGCTCGGCCGTGTGCGGGGAGTCCTCGGACAGGGCGAGGACGAGTTCGAGCTTGGCGGCGAGGACGCCCCGGACGCGGGCGGCGTACGGAACCGTGCTGTCGGCCGCCGCCCGGCGGGCCCGCGCGAGCGCCTGCTCGTGCAGGCGCCCGGCGAGCCGCCGGAAGGCGTCGTCCTTGCTGCGGACGTACTGGTAGACCGCGGACCGGGACACGCCCATGGTGGTGGCGATGTCGTCCATCGTGGTGCGCCGGACTCCGTACCTGGTCAGGCAGTCGTACGTGGCGTCGAGGACCTCGTCGAGCCGGTCGGTGCCCATCGGGTCAGGCCAGCTTCCCGAGCAGCTCGGCGGCGAGCGGGGCGGAGGAGGCCGGGTTCTGGCCGGTGACCAGGTTCCGGTCAACGACCACGTTCGGTGCCCACGGCTCGCCGACCCGGACGTTCACGCCGGCCTCGGTGAGGCGGTCCTGGAGCAGCCACTTCGCCTTGTCGGCGAAGCCGGCCTGGGTCTCCTCGGCGTTGGTGAAGGCGGCGATCTCGTAGCCGGCGAAGGTGTTGGTGCCGTCGGCCCTGGTGGCGGCCAGCAGCGCGGCCGGGGCGTGGCAGACCACGCCGAGCGGCTTGCCGGACTCCAGGGCGAGGGTGAGGAGGCGGCCGGAGTCGGCGTCGACCGCGAGGTCCTCCATGGGGCCGTGGCCGCCGGGGTAGAAGACGGCCGCGTAGTCGTCGAGGTCCACGTCCTCGATCCTGACGGGCGAGCGCAGCTCGTCGAAGCCGGCCAGGGCGTCGGCGACGCGGTCGGCGCCCTCCTGGCCACCGTTGACCTCGGGGGCGAGGCTGCCCCGGTCGACGGTGGGAACGACGCCGCCGGGGGTGGCGACCACGATCTCGTGACCGGCCGCCTTGAACGCCTGGTACGGAGCGACGGCCTCCTCGGCCCAGAAGCCGGTGGGGTGCTTGGTTCCGTCGGCCAGCGTCCAGTGGTCGGCGCCGGTGACGACGAAGAGGATCTTCGACATGAGGGGTGCTCCGAGCGTGCGGATCCCGTACGGGGATCGGGGACGGTACGTCGCCGCCGCTGACGCTTCCGAAGCGCTGACACTTCGCACTCAGTTCGTCAGTGCGGCGACTTCCTCGACGGTAGGCCCCTTTCCCATCGGAATCCAATAGGCTCGTACATGTGAGAGATAGAGATCCCAATGGACAGCCGGGAATACCGTCACCGCAGGGGAACGGCCTCCTCGATCTGAACCTGCTGCGCACGTTCCTCGCGGTCTACCGGGCCGGAGCCTTCACCGCGGGCGCCCGCGTGCTGGGGCTGTCGCAACCGACGGTGACGACGCAGATCCGCTCCCTGGAGACCCAGCTGGGCCGGGAGCTGTTCGAGCGGCTGTCGCGCGGCGTCGCCCCGACCCCGTTCGCCGACGAGCTGGCCGCGCGGGTCATGGAGCCGTTGGACGCTCTCGGCCCGGTCAGCGGCGGCGCCCTCTTCGGGGAGGGCGACGCGGAGCCCGTGCACCTGGCGGGGCCCGCCGAGTACATCACGCACTGCGTCATGCCGACGCTCGCCCCGCTCGTCGACAAGGGGGTGCGCCTGCGCATCGCCTTCGGCCTCACCGACGACCTGCTGGACGGACTGCGCGCGGGCCGGCACGACCTGGTCATGGCCACCCTGCGCCCACGTGGCCGCGCGCTCGCCTCCGTGCCACTGGCCGACGAGGAGTTCGTCCTGGTCGCCGCGCCTTCCTGGGCCGAGCGGATCGGATCGCGCCTCGCCACCGAGGGGCCCGCCGTCCTGCACGGAGTGCCGCTCGTCTCGTACGCCGATGACCTGCCGATCGTCCGACGCTACTGGCAGCACGTGTTCGGCAGGCGGTTGAGCTGCCGGCCGGCCGTCACGATCCCCGACCTCAGAGCGGTCAAGGAGGCGGTGGTCGGCGGCGCCGGATTCAGTGTGCTGCCGCGCTACCTGTGCGCCGACGACCTGGCCTCGGGCGCCCTGACCCTCCTCAACGATCCGGACGACCCACCGATCAACACCGGCTTCCTGGTCCAACGCCCGGGAGCGTCCACGAACCCCCACGTCACGCTGGTCCGCGACCACCTGCTTCGCTCCGCCCACGACGCCTGAGGGTCGCCGCTCGAGTGGGCGCACCCTCCGCCCGGCGGTGCACACGGCCGGGCGGGGGCGCGGTTCCGGTCAGGCGTCAGGCCGCCGTGCAGGCGAGTGCCGGGGCGGTGTTGGTGCCCGACCAGGTGGCCTGGACCCCGAAGGCGGTCGAACTGCCCGCCGCCAGCGTGCCGTTGTAGGCCAGGCTGGTGGCCGTGACGGTGCCGGCCGTCTGTTGGACGGTGGCGTTCCAGGCGCTGGAGAGCTGCTGGCCGTCGGGCCAGGTCCAGTTCACCTTCCAGGAGTTGACGGCGGTGTCGGCGGTCACCGTCACCGTGGCGGTGAAGCCCGAGCCCCACTGGTTGTCGAGGTGCCAGGCGGCCTTGCAGCCCGTGGTGCTGCCGCCGGTCGCCGTGGTGGCGTTCACGGGCGGGGAGGCGGCCGAGACGTTGCCGGCCGCGTCGCGGGCGCGGACGGTGTACGTGTAGGTGGTGGCGGCGGCCAGGCCCGTGTCGGTGAAGGTGGTGCCGGTGGCCGTACCGGCCAGGGTGGTGCCGCGGTAGACGTCGTACCCGGCGACGTTGCCGGTCGAGGCCGTCCAGGCGAGGGAGACGGTGCTCGCGGTGGTACCGGTCACGGTCGCAGCGGCGGGGGCGGACGGCCCGGTGCTGCCTCCTCCGTCGCCGGTGCCGAAGGCGGGTGCCTTGATGTCCGCCAGGTAGGCGTCCTTGGCGGTGTTGACCGTGGTCCAGTCGTCGTTCAGGATCCCTCCGGTGTCACCGGAGTTGGGGTTCCACGACCAGAACGTCCAGCTGATGCTGTCCGCACCGTTCTGCGCGGTCGGGCGCAGGTACCGCACCAGTTCCTTCAGCCATGTCCGGTCGACGCTCGCCTGGAGGGTGGTGCCGAACTCGCCGACCCAGACCGGTGCGATGTTCTGCTGGAAGAGGTAGCCCCAGTTCCGGTCCCAGATGCCCGGCATGTTGGCCGGGAACGACGGGTCGCCGAACCAGCTCTGCTGCCCCACGCTCGTCGCGTAGTCGTGCGCGGAGTACACCAGCCGGTTCGGCACCTTCAGCCGCACCGGGTACTGCCCGGCGCCCTGGAGGTTGCCGCCCCACCAGTACGAACCGCCGTTGAAGGTCTGGACGCCCTCGACGAGGACCAGCAGCTGGGGGTTGGCCGCCAGTACGGCGTTGCCCGCCCGCTCGGCGGCCAGGCGCCAGTCGACCGCGGTGTCGCCGCAGCCCCAGCAGGCGGGGTCGTGCGGCTCGTTGTGCAGATCGATGCCGATCACGGTCGGCTTGCCCGCGTAACGGGCGGCCAGAGCGGTGAGGTCGGCGATCCAGGTCGACTCGGGGACGGCGGCGGTGTACCAGAGCGCCGACTGCCCGGCGGAGTCCGGGCGGTGGCGGTCGAGGATGACCTTCAGGCCGCTCGCTCCGGCGAAGTCGACGATCTTGTCCATGACCTGGAGCGAGTTCAGACCCTGAAGATCGGCGTTCATGCCGCCGGAGGTGTTGAGGCTCACCGGCGAGGTGCCCTTGAACAGGTCGTCGCTGTAGGGCATCCGGATGGTGTTGTACCCCAGCGACTTCATCTGGGTGATCATGCTCTTGTAGTCCCGGGCCCAGAGGCCGTGCGGGGCGTAGGTGGCGGTCTCGAAGCCGAACCAGTTGACTCCCGCGATGCGCACGGGACGGTTCGCCTCGTCGAGCAGTTGACGGCCGTCGGTGTGCCAGTAGCCGGAGCCGGCCGGGGCGACCGGAGTGGCCTGGGCGACCGGGACGACCGGGGCGGCCTGGACCGGAACGGCCGCGGCGGCGGGGGCGGCGAGCAGGGTTGACGCGAAGGCGACGGCCAGCAGGGCGTCGCGGAGGCGGCGTACGGGGTGGAGCACGTCGCTGGTCCTCTCTGCGCTGGCCCGGCAGAGATCTGTGGGAGCGCTCCCAGATTGCGCTTCGCGGAGGGCTCCGTAGGGTCCTGCCGGGCAGTGGGGGGTGGTCCGAACCTGGACGCGGCCCGAACGAGGGAGTGGCCCGAACGAGGGGGCGGGCAGGCCGAGTTCGGCGATGTCCAGTGAAGCCATGAAGCGATGGGGCGTCAAGGGAGGCCACCGCGTTCGTTCCTTGAACGCGGTGGCCTCAGCCCGTCGACCCGGTCAGACGAAGCGCCACAGATGGTCGTCCGTACCGTTGTCGTCCCACAGGACGACCTGGGCGCCGGCGGCGGTCGAGGCCCCGGAGACTCCCAGGACCCGGCCGCTGACGGCCGACTGGAGGCGGAAGGTGTCGCCGCCACCGTGCCGCAGGCGCCATCGGTGGTCGCCGGCTCCGTCGTCGGCCCACTGAACGATCCTGGCGCCGTTCGCCGTGCCGCCGCCCTCGACGGCGAGGACCTTGCCGCTGTTGGAGTTCCTGAGCCGCAGGTAGCCGCCGGTGTCGACCACCGCGGTCCACAGGTGATCGGCAGTGCCGTTGTCGTCCCACTGGATCGCCGTCGCGCCGTCGGCGGTCGACATGCCCAGCACGCCGAGCACGAGGCCGCTGCCCACGTTCCGGATGCGCCGCGCGCCGGTCGGCACGAACCACCACTGGCTGGTCGGCGAGCCGGTGTCCGCGACCTGCACGGCCGAGGCCCCCGGGGTGAGGGACCCGCCGGCGATGCCGAGCGCCTTGCCGCTGTTGGCGTTCACCAGCCCGTGCGCGCCGTCGGCCGCCGCGACGACGGACCACCGGTGGTCGGCGGTGCCGCTGTCCGACCACTGGAGCACCTGGGCGCCGTCGGCGGTGGACATGTTCTGCACGCCCAGGACCTTGCCGCTGTTGGCGTTGCGCAGGCGGAGCGCGGTGCCGTCGGCCACGAGCGCCCAGTCGTGGTCGGCGGTGCCGTTGTCGCTCCACTGGAGGGCGGGGGCGCCGTCGGCCGTGGACATGTCCCGGATGCCGAGCAGCAGCCCGCTGCCCGCGTTGAGCAGGCGGAACCCGCCGCTCCCGGTGCTCCCGCCGCTCTTGGTGCGCCAGTAGACGGTGTAGTTGAAGCCCTGCGCGTCGTGGAACGGGACGAGGCGGACGGACGAGCCGTCGGCGGTCGCGGTGAAGGCGAGGCCGGAGGAGCCGGTCCGGGTGATCGACGCCGGGTCGAGGACCGGGAGCGCCGCGAGATCGGTACTGCCGTAGTCGCCGCACAGCACGACCGGACCGTAGGTGACCGCGGCGACGTCCGGGTTGTCGGCGGCGGCCCGGAGCTCTGCGCGCATGGGCAGGGTGACGGTCACCGTGTCGCCGGAGGTCCACGAGCGGGTGACGGTGGCGTAGGTGCCGGGCGTGGTGGCGATGTTCTGCACCACTCCGTTGACGCTCACACTCGCGGCGGACGCCCAGGCGGGGATGCGGACGCGCATCGACCAGGTGCCGCCGACGCTTCCGGTGACCCGGATGGTCGTGGTGTCCTCCGCGGGGTACGCGGTGGTCTGGGTGACCGTGATGCCCCGGTCGGCCCAGGTGAGGACGGTGGGAACGAACAGGTTCACGATGAGGGTGGTGCCGTCGTGGAAGTAGACGGAGTCCGCGAGCTTGGTGTTGGACTCCATGCCGGTGCCCTGGCAGCACCAGAAGCTGTCGTAGTCGGTGCTCCAGGTGCCGCCGCCCCAGGCCGGGCCCACGCCCCTGCGGCCGCCGGGCTTGAGCGGGGTGAAGTAGGTGACGTGCCCGTGCGGGTCGGCGGGGTTCTGGGCGCCGAGGACGTGGTTGAGCAGGGTGCGCTCGTAGAAGTCGAAGTACGCGGCCCGGTCGGGGTCCAACTGCCAGAGCTCACGGGTGAGTTTGAGCATGTTGTACGAGTTGCAGAGCTCGCAGGTGTCGTTCGTCAGGTAGGCGGCGATCGCGCCCGGGGGGCGGAAGTGCTCGGCCTGGCTGTTCCCGCCGATGGCGTAGGAGTGCGCGGTGGTGCAGATCGTCCACGCGTTGGCGGCGATGTCGTGGTAGCGGGCCGTTCCGGTCGCCCGGTACTCGCTGACGGCGCCGATCCACTTGGGGACCTGGGTGTTGGCGTGCAGGCCGCTCAACCGGTCCTGGCCGGCGGCCAGCGGGTCGAACACGGCGGCGTGGTCGAAGCGCTGGGCGACCGTGAGCCAGCGCGAGTCCCCCGTCTGCCGGTGGAGGTCGGCCAGGACCGCGTTCATGCCGCCGAACTCGGTCCCCATGAGCGCCTGCATCTGACTCGGGGTGAGCGCGCCGGTGCGCCGGTCGACCCAGGCGGCCAACGCCAGCAGGACGTCCCGCGCCTGGGTGCTGCCCAGGAGGCGCCACACGTCGAGCAGGCCCGCCATGGTCTTGTGGACGCAGTAGTACGGCACGTTGCCGTTGTTGAGCGATCCGGACTCCAGCCGGGCGAAGTCCGCCTCGGGGAAGCCCGCGAGGTATCCGGGGCTGAACCCGGCGGCGGCGTTGTTGGCCTGGCACTTGGCGAGCTCGGCCACCATGGAGACGGCCTTGTCGCGGCAGGTGGTGTCGCCCGTGCCCACGTACGCCTGGGCCCACGCGCTGAGGAAGTGCCCCTGCACGTGGGTGCGGAAGGGGAAGGTCGGGGCGTCCCAACCGCCGACGGCGGCAGCGGCGTTGGTGGAGAGCCGGTGATTCGCTCGGAAGTTGTACAGCAGGCGGTCGACGTCGACGAAGCGCAGGTATGCCAGGGTGCGGTTCTGGTTGTCGAGCCACCGGCCGGTGGTGAGCCGGACCTGACCGAGGTCGAACGGCGACGCCGGGGCTCCGACTGCGTCCGCGTCGGCGGCGGCGTCGGCGGCGGCGTGGGTGGCGGCGTGGGCGGCTGTCGCGGCGGGACCGAGGCCGACGGCCGGGGTGAGGGCCAGAGCGCCGGTCGCCTTGAGGACGTTGCGGCGGCTCAGGGGGGAATGCGGCATCGCGAGTGACCTGTTCCTTCCGGGGTGGGAGCGGAGGAAATCGGTTCGTGGTTCTCCGTCAGCACTCTTGTTAGCGCTAACACTGCCCCTTGCGCGTCACCACTGTCCAGATGTGCGACGTCCGGATGTGCGACCGCCCCACCTGCGCCGCTCCTCGACGGAGCCGGCGCGGGCGGGGCGGTCGGCGCCGCGCTTACAGCTGGTAGAAGTCCGTGTAGTGGTTCGGCGAGTACCAGACCGCACCGGTGTTGGAGTCGACGACGATCCGGTAGGCGTCCCGGTGGGCGCCGCAGCCACGGGGGTAGACGTCGTACTCGTAGAACGTGTCGCCGGAGGGCAGCTGCCCGTCGTTGTTGTAGAACTCGCCACCGGCGAAGCTGCACCGGCCGCCGGGCCAGTTGACCCAGCCGCGGCTGGTCGGGTAACCGAGGGAGGACCAGGTCGAGTTGGCCGAGGCGGCGGCGGAACAGCCGGAGATGTTGCAGGAGTTGAACACCGCCGCGTTCGCGGCGGGGCTGTAGAGCACGGACACGCTGAGGACGGACGAGACGGCGGCGACGAGCACCGCGAACCGCTTCGCCCAGGACAGCCGGGGACGTCGCTGAGTCAGCACAGGGACCCTCCAGGGAATTCAAAGTGCGGATGGACATGACATATTGCGGGGTCCGCGTAACAGCCGGATGTACCGCGGGTTGCGGGGGCGGACGCGTTTCCGGAAGAAACTGTGATCGTTAACAGATCCGGACG
Source organism: Streptomyces sp. NRRL WC-3742 (assembly GCF_000720635.1). GTDB lineage: Bacteria > Actinomycetota > Actinomycetes > Streptomycetales > Streptomycetaceae > Kitasatospora. Next base: position 35,758 of record NZ_JOCF01000045.1, read on the forward strand.
GAGGCCAACCCGCTCCCTCCCCGCACAGCCGGCCCGACGGTCATCCGCGTCGCCGCCGTCGTGAAACTTTCGCCGGGAGGATCCGCCCCGACCTGCCCCGTCACCGGGAAACCGGGAGAGGAGCCCGGCCGTTCCTTGACAGGCTCCTACCGCTGATGGAGCGTCACAGTTCGAAACGCGCCCGTAACACGAGCAGGCCGCCCCCGGAGGCGCGAGCCTACATGTGAGCGCTCACTCAGCTCGCTGCCCCGGTACCGAGGCGATCGTCCGGCCCTGCAACGGCGGCGCCGACCAGCGGTGGACCCTCGGACGGTCGGTCTCCGCTGCGAACCGCAGTGGAAAGGAAGAGACATGAAGCGCAGATCCCTCTTCGCACGGCTCCTGGCTTCGACGGTTCTCGTCACGGCCGCGATCGGCATGGTGCCGGGCACCGGCCCCAGCGCGGCCGCCGCCCCGGCCACGACCCCGGCTCCGGCCCAGGCCCAGGCCCAGGCCGCGACCGCCGTTCCGGCCACGACCGCCGCGGGCACCGGTGGCTGCGGCAAGGCGCCGGCCTTGGCCGGCGGCACCCACACGATCACCAGCAGCGGCCAGAACCGCAGCTACATCCTGCGAGTCCCCGCCAACTACGACCAGAACCACCCCTACCGGCTGGTCTTCGGGTTCCACTGGAGGGGCGGCACCGCCAACGACGTCGACTCCGGCGGCACCGACGGCTACAACTGGTCCTACTACGGCCTGCGGCGGCTGGCTGACAACACGGGCAACGCGAACAACGGCACCGTCTTCGTCGCGCCCCAGGGCTTCGACAACGGGTGGGCCAACTCCAACGGCCAGGACCTCACCTTCGTCGACGACATGGTCAGGCAGCTCGAAGCCGGGCTGTGCATCGACACGACCCAGCTCTTCTCCACCGGTTTCAGCTACGGCGGCGGGATGAGCTACGCGCTGGCCTGCGCCCGGCCGACGGTCTTCCGCGCGGTCGCGGTCTACTCCGGGGCGAACCTCAGCGGATGCGACGGCGGCACGCAGCCGATCGCCTACATGGGGCTGCACGGCCTGCGGGACAACGTGCTGCCCATCGACCTGGGACGAGGGCTGCGCGACCAGTTCGTCCGGAACAACGGCTGCGCCCCGCAGAACCCGCCCGAGCCGCCGTCCGGCAGCCTGACGCACACCGTCACCACCTATTCCGGGTGCAGGTCCGGGTACCCGGTCGTCTGGGCCGCGTTCGACGGGGCGGGCCACGACCCCGGCCCGATCGACGGATGCACCTGCGACGGCTGGCGCACCTGGACCTCGGGCGAGGTGTGGAAGTTCTTCAGCCAGTTCTCCTCCACCACGCCCCCTCCCATCCCCGGCGGCGACAAGGAGATCGTCGGCCAGGCGTCGGGCCGCTGCGTGGACGTCCCCGGCACCTCCACCACCAACGCCACCCAGACCCAGCTCTGGGACTGCCACGGCGGATCCAACCAGCGGTGGACCTCCACGGCGGGCAAGCAGCTCACGGTCTACGGCAACAAGTGCCTGGACGCCTCGGGTCAGGGAACCGCCAACGGCACCGCGGTGGTGATCTGGGACTGCAACGGTCAGGCCAACCAGCAGTGGAACGTCAACTCCAACGGCACGATCACCGCCGCCCAGTCGGGCCTCTGCCTGGACGCCACCGGCACGGGCACGGCGAACGGGACGAAGATCCAGCTCTGGGCCTGCTCGGGCGCGGGCAACCAGCAGTGGAGCCTGCGCGGCTGAACAGAGCCCCCGGGGGCGGGAGGACCGCCGCCGCCTCGAGGAACCCCGTCCGGGTATCGGCCGGGGTTCCTCGGGCTCGTCACCCTCAGGTCCGCCACCAGGGCCGGAATCGTCGACCTCGGCGGTCAGCGCGAGGCCGCCGCGCGGATCGCCGGGGCCGGCCGACTTCGACCGGGCCAAGGGTCTCGACGTGATGTCCAACCTGCTCCAGGCGCACCCGGACGTCCAGGGCGTCATCGCCGCGAACGACGAGATGGCGCTCGGCGCGGTGAAGGCGCTCGGGTCCAGGGCCGGTACGTCCGTGCAGGTCGTCGGCTTCGACGGAACCCCCGACGGGCTGAAGGCCGTCGAGCAGGGGACCCTGTACGCGTCCGTGCCCCAGCAGCCGTCGCAGCGCGGGAGGATCGCCGTGGACAACGCCGTCAAGGCGATCAAGGGCGAGAAGGTGGAGGAGACCGTCAAGGTGCCGGTGAAGGTGGTCACGAAGGAGAACGTGGCCGGGTTCAGCGGCTGAGACGGGAAGAGGGGTGGCCGGGTGCCCGCGGAAGCGGGGCTCCGGCCACCCCGTTCGGATGTCCTGATTGGGGAGTTTCATGTACGACTACGACGTGTTGGTCGTCGGGTCGGCCAACGTCGACCTCGTGATCGGTGTCGAGCGCAGGCCCGGGGCCGGGGAGACGGTGCTCGGGTCGGACCTCGCCGTCCATCCCGGCGGCAAGGGGGCCAACCAGGCGGTCGCGGCCGCGCGGCTCGGGGCGCGCACCGCGCTGCTCGCGCGGGTCGGGGACGATGCGAACGGGCGGCTGCTGCTGGAGTCGCAGCGGAACGCGGGGGTCGACACGCGGGGCGTCCTGGTGGGCGGGGCCCCTACCGGCGTCGCGCTGATCACCGTCGACCCGTCGGGGGACAACAGCATCGTGGTGTCACCCGGCGCGAACGGGCGGCTCACACCGGAGGACGTCCGGGCCGCCCGGCCCCTGTTCCACGCCTCGCGGGTGGTCTCGGCGCAGTTGGAGATCCCGTTGGAGTCGGTCGTGGAGGTCGTACGGCAACTGCCCTCCGGCACCAGGTTCGTGCTGAACCCCTCTCCTCCGCGGGCGCTGCCCGCCGAGGTGCTGGCGGCCTGCGATCCGCTGATCGTCAACGAGCACGAGGCCCGGGTGATCCTCGGCGGCGGGTCCATCGGCGACGATCCCGCCGACTGGGTACGGGAGTTGCTCGCTAGCGGCCCTGCCTCGGTCGTGGTGACGCTCGGTTCGGAGGGCGCGCTGGTCGCGTCCGCCGAGGAGGAGCAGGAGGTGGAGGTCGTGCGGGTCGCGCCGGTGAAGGTCGACGCCGTCGACACGACGGGAGCCGGTGACTCCTTCACGGCCGCACTGGCCTGGAAGCTGGGCGCGGGGGCCTCGCTCGCGGAGGCCGCCGCGTACGCCGCCCGGGTGGGCGCCGTCGCCGTGACGCGGCGCGGGGCCCAGGAGTCGTTGCCCACCGCCGAGGAGGTCGGGGCGCTGTGAGGAAGGGCGGGATTCTCAATCGCCATCTCGCAGGGGCCATCGCCGAGTTGGGGCACAGTGACCGGGTGCTCGTGTGTGACGCGGGGATGCCGATCCCGGGCGGGCCCCGGGTGGTCGACCTCGCCTTCCGGGCGGGCGTTCCGTCGTTCGAGGACGTTCTGACGGGACTCCTCGACGAGTTGGTGATCGAGGGCGCGCTCGCCGCGGAGGAGGTGCGGGCGGCGAACCCCGCCGCGGACGCACTGCCGGCCGGCTCCTTCGCCGAACTCGCGTACGTACCGCACGAAACGCTGAAGGAACTGAGCGCGGGGGCACGCCTGGTGGTGCGGACCGGGGAGGCCCGGCCGTACGCGAAGGTGCTGCTGCTGTGCGGCGTGTTCTTCCAGCACCCGGCGAGTAGCCGCACACGCGGCCGGCCGGCACGCCGAGGCAGGGGATGCCTCGGCGTGCCGGCCGTTGTGCGGGGGTGCTCACCCGGTGCTCAGACCCAGGGCCGGCCGACCAGCCAGCTGGTGTCGGCGGCCCAACTGGATGCACTGTCCCAGGCATTGGAGCCGCCGTTACCGGCGACGTAGGCGGTGTAGTCGTAATGACGGAGGTACTTCGTCGGGTAGTTCACCGACCGGAAGGACGTCCCTTGCCCGCTGTTGCCCGCGGTGGGGCAGAAGGTGGCGTCCTGGGCGAAGTTGCTGCCCCCGTCGTCGGTGTTCAGGTAGAGCTCGAACCCGTAGTGGCGCAGGAACTCTCCGGGCCTGTCGGCGGATTCGAAGGACAGGCAGGAGGTGTCGGCCAGGCCGGCTCGCACGATCCAGTTGGCGCGGGCCTTGTCGGTGGACGGGCTGGAGGAGTCAACGGCGGAGATGACGGCCTTGGTGTCGGTGTCGTTGTGGCGGAGGTAGTCGGCGGTGCAGCAGGCGGTGGTGGCCTGCAGGGAGACGCTGGAGCCGGGCGTCAGCGAGCCGCTGCCGGTCGGGGCGCTGCTGTATCCGGCCGCGGTGATGTTGGCCTGGACGGCGTTCTCGGTGGCGTCGCTCGGGTAGCCGGAGGTCATGACGCCTTCGTAGAAGGTGCCGGCGGAGCCGTTGCTGTTGTCGCCGCCGATGCCGAGGATGATGGCGCCCTCCTTGTGCATCGGGCGGTAGCCGGAGTCGCTGGGGCTCGGTCCGCTGTAGCCGGTGAACAGGCCACCGGACTGGGCGTTGCCGGCGCGGATGGCCCACTGGTTGGGCCCGCCCTTGACGATGGCGGTCACGAAGCGGTCGTTGATGGTGGGGTCACCCGGGTTCAGACCGCGGTTGGCGCCGGAGAACAGGCCGTTCTCCAGGTCGGCCATGACCCAGGGGCCGTTGCCGCTGCCACGGCCCCAGCCCGTGTTGGTGCCGAAGTAGATGGCCTCCATGTGGCCGTTGCCGGTGTCGGTGCCGCTGGTCTCGGCGTTGCCGTAGTCGAAGCAGCAGCCGCCGTTGGCGTGGGTGCCGTCGAGGACCGCGTACATGCCCTCCGGCTGGTCGCCGGTGGCGATGCCGTTGGTGTGGTTGTTCCGGTAGCCGGTGCCGGGGGCGATGTAGACGCCGTAGGCCCGGTGGCCGGCGACGGTGACCGGGGCCTCGAAGGCGTTGGCCAGGTTGTCGTTCCCGCCCGCGGCCGGCCCGGGAAAGCCGCCCTTGGGCGCCTGCGTGAGGCTGTTGCCCTTGCCGGACTGGTCGTAGATGACGGTGATGACGCAGCTGGTGGCGGCGCAGAAGGAGTCCTGGGCCGGGGCGTTGGCGTATCCGCCGGTGCTCAGCGGGCCGATGTCCCTGGTCGCCCCGTCGGAGGCGCGCCGCACCTGGTAGAGCGGGCCGCCGTACGCCCCGTACAGCGCCCGGGTGGTGCTGTGCGCGGCGACGCAGGGCGTGCCGCCCGCGGCGTAGATGTCGCACGGGCCCTCGGTGGCGGCCTGCGAGGTGGTGGCCGTGGCGGTGAGCAGGCCGGCGGCGAGTACGGCGGTGGTGCCGGTCGCGAGGATCGCGCGCCTGACGCGGCGTATCCACAATCGCTTGATCACGAAGAACTCCTTCACGGGGTGGGGCGTGAGGTGGGAGTGCAGTGTGAGGTGGGGTGAGGTGGGGTGGGGTGGGCCTTGGAGCTGCACGCCCTGGAAATTGTTATCGCTAACATCCACCGGGCGTCAATGCTCGTGCAGCTGATGCGGTGTCGACCCGGCCGGAATCGAACCGGGTTCAGGTGGCCGACGCGGAGCGGGTCAGCGTCTCCAGCGGGTTGGTCAGCACCTCGGTGAACGCCAGCTCGGCGGCGCCGATCAGGACGGTGTCGGCGCCGAGTTCGCCGACCCGCAGCCGCAGGTGCTCCCGTACCGCGGCGAGGGCGTTGGTGTTGATCCGGCTGCGCACCTGGGCGGCTGAGCCGAGGAAGACGTCCCGGAGCGTCCCGCCGAGGATGACCAGGTCGGGATCGAACACGTTGACCAGGTTCGCGATGCCGATGCCGAGCCAGTCGCCGACGCGGTGCAGCGCCTCGCGGGCGGTGATGTCCCCGCGGTCGGCGGCGGTGACCACCGACCGCACCGCCTCGGCCCCGGTGACGGTGGCGTCCCGGCCGGCGGCCTCCAGGAGGGCGCGCTCACCGGCCTCGGCCTCGAGGCAGCCGTGGGCGCCGCAGCCGCACGGCCGTCCGCGGTACGGGTTGACGGTCATGTGGCCGACCTCGCCCGCGTATCCGCGTGCGCCGCGCAGGAGTTCGCCCTCGATGATCACTCCGGCGCCGATCCCGATCTCGCCGTTGAGGTAGACCAGGTTCCGGGTGCCGCGGCCGACGCCCCTGCGGTGCTCGGCGAGTGCGGCGAGGTTGGCGTCGTTCGCGACCAGCACCGGCACGTCCAGGCCCGGCACACCCAGGCGGAGCCGCTCGGTGAACGCACCGGCGAAGTCGAGGTCACGCCAGCCCATGTTGGGGGTGAGGCCGACCAGCCCGTCGGGGTGGCGGACGATGCCGCGCACCGCCACCGCGATGCCGATGCACGAGCTGCCGGCCGGGGCGCCGTCCAGCATCTCGCGGGCGAATCCCGCGAGGACGGCGACCACCTGGGCGGGGTCCTGCGGGTGTCCGGAGGGCCAGGGGCACTCGCGGCGGTCCAGGAACACTCCGCCGAGTCCGATCAGGGCGGCCGCCAGCCGCTCCACGCCCAGGTCGACCGCCAGCACGTGCACCTGGGTGGACTCCGGTTTGACGACCAGTGAGGGCCGCCCGGCCCGGCGGGTCTCCTGCGGCAGTTCCTCACGGACCAGGCCCGCGGCCGTCAGATCGCCGACCAGGCCCAGGATGGTGCTGCGGTTGAGGCCGAGCCTGGTCGCCAGCTCGGCGCGCGAGGTGGGCCCGTCGTAGTGGACGTGGCGCAGCAGGGCTCCCAGGTTCTGCTGACGGACCTCTTCCTGGGAAGGACCGGCTTTCATGGCGGGGGGACTCTCATCGTCGGGCTGGACTCGGCGACCCTCATCGTAGGGCCGAGCGGCGGCGGGACATGGCGTCCACACCCGCCGCCACCAGCAGCACCGATCCCGTGACCGCGTACTTGACCCCCGAGGTGTAGCCCATCAGCCCCATGCCGTTCTGGATCACCGCGACGACCAGTCCGCCGAGCACGGCGTCGACCACCCGGCCGCGGCCGCCGAACAGGCTGGTGCCGCCGATCACGGCGCTGCCGACGGCGAGCAGCAGGACGTTGCTGCCGCCGGTGTTGGGGTCCACCGAGTTGCCCCGCGAGGCGGCGATGATGCCGCCGACGGCGGCCAGGCAGGAGCAGATGACGAAGGCGGCGGTGCGGATGAAAGCGACGTTGATGCCGGCCCGGCGGGCGGCCTCGGGGCTGCCGCCCACCGCGTAGACGTGCAGGCCGAAGCCGGTGCGCTGCAGGGTGAGGGTCCCGATCAGGAGGAGGACCCCGATCACGGGCACGACGATGGGAACGCCCTTGAGCGAGCCGACGAGGACGTTGCGGCTGCGCTCCTGGTTGAGCAGGTACACGGCCAGTCCGCCGAGCACGACGACGGCTCCGGTGCGAATCGCCAGCAGCGTCACCGGGGTTCCGGCGAGGCCCCGGCCGCGCCGGTCACGGCTGCGGCGCACCTGCACGGCGGCGTAGGCGGCGACGCAGCCGGCCAGCAGGACCCAGCCGATGACGGGGCTGAGGTTGTCGTTGGCGATGGCCAGGATGGTCGGGTCCTTGACGGAGACGTTGGTGCCCTCCTTCAGCAGCATCAGCACGACGCCCTGGAAGCCGAGGAACGCGGCCAGTGTCACCACGAAGGAGGGGATGCCGACCTTGGCGACCAGTGTGCCGATGAGCAGGCCGATGGCCGCGCCGGTCAGCATCGAGGCGGTCACCGCGGCGTACCAGGGCCAGCCGTGGTTCGTCAGCAGGATGGCCAGCACCGCGGCGCAGACCCCGCTGGCGTATCCGGCCGACAGGTCGATCTCGCCGAGCAGCAGGACGAAGACCAGCCCCATGGCGATGGCGATGCTGCCCGCGCTCTGGGTGAGCAGGTTGGCGAAGTTCAGGTTGGACAGGAAGACCGGCCGCAGCACGGCGAAGAACACGCACAGCACGACCAGGCCGGCCACGGCGGGAAGGGCGCCGAGCTCGCCCGCGCGCACCTGGTCCAGGTAGCCCCGGCCGAGGGCGGCCAGGCCGGCCGCCGGCGGCCGGCCCTCCGCGGGGTCGGATCCGGCGGGACGGTCCGGCCGCTCGGGCTTCTGCGGGGCGAGGGCGGCGGTCATGCGGCGGCTCCCTTGGGGGTGGTCTGCGGGCCCAGGTCGCCGCTGCGACCCGAGGTGATCAGTTCGACGACCTGGGCGTGCGTCACGTCGGAGGCCCTGACCTGGGCGGCCATCCGTCCGAGGTAGAGCGCGGCGATCCGGTCGGAGACCGCGAAGACGTCGTTCATGTTGTGCGAGATGAGCACGACGGCCAGCCCGTTGTCGGCCAGCCGGCGGACGAGTTCCAGGACCTGCGCGGTCTGCGCGACGCCCAGGGCCGCGGTCGGTTCGTCGAGGACCACCAGCTTGCTGTTCCACAGCACCGCCTTGGCGATGGCGACGGTCTGGCGCTGGCCGCCGGAGAGGCTGGAGACCTTCTGCCGGAGGGACTTGACCGTGCGCACCGACAGCCCACGGAGGGTCGCGGCGGCCATCTCCTCCATCGTCGCGTCGTCCAGCACCAGGCCGCGGCGCTTCTCCCGGCCCAGGAACATGTTCTGGACGATGTCGAGGTTGTCGCAGAGCGCGAGGTCCTGGTAGACGATCTCCACGCCGAGCGTGGCGGCCTCGCGCGGGCTGTGCACCTGGACGGGACGGCCTTCGAACAGGTAGTCGCCCGCGTCGAAGGGGTGGATGCCGCCGATGCACTTGACCAGCGTCGACTTGCCCGCGCCGTTGTCGCCGACGAGCGCCGTGACCTCCCCCGCGTGGGCGCTGAACGCGACGTCGTGCAGGACCTGGACGGGGCCGAAGCTCTTGTCGATCCCGCGCAGCTCGAGAATCGGTGTCTCTGTCATGGGTGAGGCTCCTGGGGATGTGACGGGAGTGGGCCTCGCGCCGCCGGCGGCCGGGGCCCACTGGTACGGCCGAGCGCTCACGCGCTACCCGCGGCCGGACTTCACTCGATGCCTGACTTCACTTGCTGCCGGCCCTCACTTGATGCCGGCCTTCGTGCACAGCGCGTCGTAGTCGCCGGTGCACAGCTGCGCCCTGGTGACGTAGCCGTCGGTGAGGACGTCCTGGATGTTGTTCTTGAAGACGGACAGGGGCGCGAGCAGCACCGACGGGACGTCGCGGTTGCCCGTCGGGTCGTGGACGGTGGCGTTCGTCTCGCCCTTCTTGCCACCGGCCAGGGAGACCGCGAGGGTCGACGCCGCGTCGGCCTCCTTCTTCACGGCCTTGTAGACGGTCATGCACTGGTCGCCCGCCAGGATGTTCTGCAGGCCCTGCACGGTGGCGTCCTGACCGGTGATCGGCACCTGCCCGTTGCGGTGGTTCTTGCGCAGCACGGCGACGGCCGAGTTGGCCAGGCCGTCGTTGGCCGCGAGCACGCCGCCGATGGCCGGCTGGCTGGTGTACATCTGCTCGAAGATGGTCTGCGCCTGGGCGTTGTCCCAGTCCGGCACCGACTGGTTGGGGCCCTTGGTGTACTGCCCGGAGGCGTAGAGCGGGTCGAGCACGCCGTTGTAGCCGTTGGCGAACAGCGTGGCGTTGTTGTCCGTCGGGGAGCCGTTGAGCTCGGCGACCACGGGGTTCTTCGCGCCCATGTCGGTCAGACACTTCGTCAGGCCCTCGCCCTGGAGCTTGCCGACCTGGGTGTTGTCGAAGCTGACGTAGTACTGGGCGGAGCCGCCGAGGGTGAGCCGGTCGTAGTCGATGGTGGCCACGCCCTGGGCCTTGGCCTTGTCGAGGACGGCCTTCCCGGTCCCGCTGTCGAGGTTGACGATGACCAGCACGTTCACTCCGCTGGTGATCATCTGGTCGGCGATGGTCTGGAACGCCTGCTTGTCGCCCTCGGCGTTCTGGATGTCGTAGTCCACACCCGCGGCCTTGAAGGCGGCCGCGAGGTACGTCCGGTCCGCGGTCTCCCAGCGCACGGACGACTTGCTGTCCGGCAGGATCACGCCGATCTTCGGCTTCTTGGCACTTCCCGAGCCGGTGCCGGAGCCCGAGGATCCGCAGGCGGTGACCGTGGAGAGCAGGGCCGCCGACACGGCGGCGGTGGCGAACAGGAGCCCCTTGCGCATGGGCAGGGTCCTTTCGAGGCGTGTCCGGCCGATGCCGGACGTGCGTGACTGAGGGAGGGGGTGCGGAAGGGCACGAGCCCGAACCAGGAGAAGCGGCCGGCCCTGTTTGTTGCCTGCGACAACATACGACTGCGAATGAGGTCCGCCAACCCCTCGCGTCGACCCTCGAACGTAACGATCGAGTCACCGGAACCCGGCCGCCGTCACATCCCCGCGTCCGGACCGCCGTTCCGGGGGCCTGTTCGCCGTGCCCCCGGCCGGGTAGGGTTCCCGCCACTGCGAGGGGACGGAGGGGAACGGGGTGGGTGAGCGGCGGCGCGAGTACGGGGCGCTGGAGGCCGAGGTCATGGGCCTGCTCTGGGCGTCGGCCGGTCCGATGACGGCGGCCGAGGTCCACGAGGCGCTCGACGACACGGACCTGGCCCCCAAGACGGTGCTCACCGTGCTGGTCCGGCTGCACGGCAAGGGCCTGCTGGAGCGGGAGCGGACCGGCCGGGCGCACGCCTACGCGCCCGTGCGCGGCCCGGCCGACCAGGCCGCCTCGCAGATGAACCAGGCGCTCGCCCGGGGCGCCGACCGCCTGGCGGTCCTTCAGCACTTCGTGGCGGGCCTCGGTCCCGAGGACGAACGGGCGCTGCGAGACCTGCTCGACACCCGCGAGTAGCGCCGGTCCGGCCCTCCGCCGAGATCGACGCCAACGGCAAGGTGTACGTCGCCCGGCAGGACTACCGCTTCCGCTCGGGCTGCCCGGCCAACGACATCGTCTGCGCCGCCTCGACGGACGGGACCACGTGGTCGGCGACTACCTCTCCACCTCGGTGGCCAACGGCAGGGCGGTGGCCGTCCTCGCCGTCGGCAAGGCGCCCGCCAACGGCCAAGCCTTCGACGAGGCCATGTACGCCGTCGCCGGGGGCCTCGCCCTCCGGGCCGGGTCCGCTCCCTGCACCACCGGTCCGGTGCTGTTCGCCACGCCCGACCGGGCAGACGCTCCGACCGTCCGCCCCTGATCGGCTCCCCCGCCGCCGCCCCATCGGCGCCCGGTCCGCTCACGTGGAGCGGGCCGGGCACCTTCGTCCCGGAACCGGCCCGGCGTCGCCGTCGTCCAACCCCGGAACCGTACGAGACCGGAGACGCCCGAACCGTGAAGACACCCCTCGCCACCTCGGCCGCCGTGCTGCTGCTCGTCCTGACCGCCGCCGGTTGCGGCTCGGGCGCCTCCCCCGCGCCCGCACCCGCGCCGGTCGGCACGACCGTCCCGAGCACCCCGCCCGCCGCTGTGGCCGGCGCATCGACGCCGGCCGCGCCCCAGCAGGGCGGCGCCATCGCCCCGAGCGCGCCCTCCTCCCAGGGCTCCGCACCGGCGGGCCTCCACACTCCCGGGACGACCGCGCCGCGCCCCGCCACCACGCCCACCCTGCCGCCGAACAACGGCGAGAACCCGGTCGACCTCCAACACCGCCCCGGTAGCGCACCCTCGCATCCTGCGGGCTGAACCTACAGCCGCCCCGCCCGGCGGCGCCCCGTCGACCGAGACCGGTCGAGAGGAGGGGGTCAGCCAGCGTGGTTCCGGCTGGAGGCCGCCACGGCGGCGAAGCCGTGGTCGAGCATCTCCCGCTCGTACGAGCGGAGGGCGTCCAGCAGGGGCGCGCCCGAGACGAGGCGCGCGGCGAGCAACCCCGCGTCGTGGATGGCCGTTCCCGCGCTGATCCCGGCCGGGGGCATGGGGTGCGCAGCGTCGCCGACCAGGGTGACGGGGACCGGCGGCCACGGGCCGGGGCGTTCGGAGCTCTGGATGTTCGCGGGCACGACGTACCGGAGGTCACCCAGGCGGACCAGGGCGCTCAGCGAGGGGTGCCAGTCCGCGATGCTGTCGGCGGCCAGGTTCAGTTGCTCGGCCGCGCCGAGGTCGAGGAGTTCGGGGCCGAAGTCGCCGGCCACGCTCCACATCACGTAGTCCTCGGCCTCCGGCAGGCCGAACTCGGCCGGGCTGCGCCGGAACTGCTGGGCGGACAGGGCCAGTTGGCGGCCGGCGGGGCCGACGATCCCCAGGAAGCCGCCGAGCGCCGGTTCCGGGGTCAGCGCCCGTACGTGCGCGGTGAGCGGGGTGCGGCCGTAGATCAGCCGGGTGTCGCGCACGGTCACCGGGAAGTCGGGCAGCAGTTGGCGCCGGACGCCGGAGTTGGCACCGTCCGTGGCGACCAGCAGGTCTCCCTCGGCGGTGGAGCCGTCGGCGAGGTGGACGCGTACGGTGCCGTCGTCGAGCAGGTCGTAGCGGGAGAAGGCGGCGCCGAAGCGGACCGAGCCCGTCAGGCCGCGCAGCATGATCCGGCGCAGCGTGAGCCGGTCGACGGTGAGGCCGGACGCCTCGGGGGGAACCTCGATCTCGCGGAACTCCCGCAGGTCGGGCCCGGCGAAGGCGACGCCTCGGGTGGTCAGGCAGGAGGTGGCACGGGCCTGTTCGTAGTCCGCCGGGGGCAGCCACCGGCGCAGCGCCGCGTCCCCGTCGGCGTTGATGTGGATCCGGTAGCCCTGTGCGCGGGCGTCGACGGCGGCGTCCCGCTCGAGGACTCGTACGTCGTGGCCGTGCCGGAGCAGGCCGTGGGCGAGGCACGGGCCGGCCAGGCCGGCCCCGATGACGAGAACGCGCATGATGCAACCCCAAGGTGAGATCGTCTCATGTGAGACCGTCTCGCACGCTAGCATCGCCCCCATGGAAGCTCAAGAAGCCCAACCGGTCGATCCGGCCGCCCTCGGACTGCTGCTGTACCGGGCCCACCAGCTCGCCCGCGCGAAGGCCAACCAGGCGGCCCGCCCGACGGGCCTCGAACTTCAGCACGCCGGGGTCCTGTCCGCGCTCCGGGAGGGCCGCGCCCGCAGCCAGCGCGAGCTGGGGGCGGCGCTCGGCATCGACAAGTCGACCCTGGTGCGGATCGTGGACGACCTGGAGGGCCGGGGCCTGGTGCAGCGGCGCCGGGCGCCGAACGACCGCCGGATGTACGAGGTCGCGATCACCGGGGAGGGCGAGCAGCGGCTCCGGGAGGCGGGCGAGCTGTTCAGCGGCGCGATGCTGGAGCTGCTGGAGGTCCTCGGCACCCGGGAGCAGCGCCATCTGCACGAACTCCTGACCCGGTTCGTCGCCCAGGACCGGAACCCGCCGGCCCCCGCCGCTGAATCCGAATAGGTGACTACGCCCGGCCGACCGCGTCGACCCGTGGCGATGATGACGTGTGCGACGACGCCGCCGCACGGCTCCCGGCAGGACGCCGGTCGAGCCGGCGTCGCCCACCCCTCATCCTGCGGAGGCCACCATGACCATGCTGTTGATCCAGGGCTCGTTCCAGGTGATCGGCGCCCAGCCGGACGGCGACTCGATCCACTTCACCCCCGACGACCCCAACGACTGGAACCTGCTGCACGGCACCAACACCGTCCACCACAACGGCCAGGGCCGCACCCAGCTGCGGCTGGACGCCATCGACGCCACCGAGACCCACTACGGGCCCAACCGCGACCACCAGCCGCTCGTCCCCGGCCACGCCGCCGCCGACGAACTGCTCGCGTTCCTCGGCTTCAGCAACATCCAGCGCGACGCGCACGAGACCATCACCGGCGTCACCCCGGCGACGGCCCCCGGCTTCATCCTGACCCGCGACGCCGACCAGTTCGGCCGCTGCATCGCCCTGGTCGGCGCGGGGCAGGGCCCGGCCGCCAGCGGCACCGACGTCGCCGTGGACGTCCCCCTGCTGCAGACCACCGCCAACCACCACCTGGTGAAGACGGGCCTGGCCTTCCCCACCTTCTACCGCAGCCTCTTCCCCGACCTGCGCAACGAGCTGACCACCGTCGCCGTCGCCGCCCGCGCCGCCGGGCTGGGCCTGTGGCCGCAGGACGTCACCACCACCGGCGTCAAGATCACCGGGCTGACCTCCGTCACCGAGGACGCCGTGATCCTGCCCAAGCTGTTCCGCCGACTGATCGACTACTTCCAGCTCGGCAGCTTCGACATCAGCGGCTTCCCCGCCTACCTCGCCCAGCGCGCCGACAAGTACACCATCCTGTCGACCAGCCACTTCACCACGGGCCTGGACCTCGTCGTCCAGGTCACCAACGGCGACACCCTGCGGATGACCAACCCGCCCGAGGACCTCGTCTTCGACGAGTCGTGACGGAGTGCCCGAGTGACGGAGTGCCGGACCGACGGAGTAGCGGAGCGGCCGGAGCCGTCACCGCCCACCGGATCAAGACCGCCGAACCGGGCACCCGCAACCTGGTGAACCACCTGGCCAACGAGGTCGTCGGCCTGTTCGACCGGCCGCTCTTCGCGTTCCGCGGGCCGCAGTCCGCCCTGGGGCTGGACACCTTCCGCGACGGCGCCTTCCGCACGGCGGACCCCCTCGCGGCCACCCTCTGACGCGCGCCACTACTCCCGTATTGGCACTACGGAAGTAGTGGCACTACAGAAGTAGTGCAGCGGCGGCGCGGGTCAGGAGGCCGGGCTCACGCCCAGGGGTCGCTGAAGGACCGTCCGGGGACGGGCTTGGCGATCAGGGCGATGGCGATGAAGAAGTTGACCTGCCCGATGGCCATCATCAGGGTGGCGAGCGCCTTGTCGTCGTACTGCCGCGACGCCTCGGCGTACACCTCGTCGGAGACCCGCTCGCCGTGCACCGACGGCTGGAGCACACCCTCCACCAGGGCGAGGGCGGCCCGCTCGGCGGCGGTGAAGTACGGCGCGTCCTGCCAGGAGGACACGGCGGTGATCCGCTCCTCGGACTCCCCGGCCTTGCGCAGGAACCCCGTGTGCAAAACGGTCAGGTAGGTGTTGGCGACGATCTGGCCGGCCCTCAGCTGGACCAGGCTGATCGTGGTCCGCGGCACCGTGCGGTTGCCGGTGGCCTTGAACAGTGCCGCCGACACCTCCGCCAGCTCGGGGACGAGCTCCAGCGGGTCCCGGGTCATCCGCGGGGTGATCGAACGCGTTTCCATCGTCATCTGCTTCCTCTTCGGCATCACGTGCTTTCACCGCCCATGACGGAGAGGGGCCGGGGAAGGTAACAACGCACCCGGCCGAGAGGAGTCCCCGGCCCGCCGGACCGCCTTCCTCCCTCACTGTGGTCTCGACCAATCCAGCCAGTGGTTCAGACCTGTCGAGATGATGCGGACCCCGTCGAATCAGGTGTCAACACCCGTGCCGCAAACGGAATATGGGACGCCGGACGCCGCCCGTGACTCCGGTACGCTGGCCACGGGTACCAGCCCGACGCGCACCGACCCCGGGGGACCGATTGATCCGCCTACAGCAGCGCACGTTCACCCTGATCCCGTGGCCCTGGCGGGCCATGTCCTGGGCCCAGGTGCCCGAGGGGCTCGAGTTCACCCTCTACGACGTCGTCGGCCCGACCGTGCGCGGCGTCGAGGTGGCGGGCAGCGAGGAGGACGCCACCCGGTGGAAGGTGGGCCACGACGCGTACCAGAGCCTGCTGAGCCACGCGGAGGAGGTCGTCCGCCACGCCCACGGCGTGCGGTGCAAGCCCGGGTTCATGGTGGACATGCGCTCGGTACGGCTGTGGCGCTACGGGATGCTGCCCCACCGCAGGGCCCGCTCCCGGCGGCTGTTCGCCGAGTGCGAGGCCCTGATGCGCAAGGCGGAGGGGGCCTACCGCCCGATCCTCGAGGAGATCGAGGCCCTGATCGCAACCGCCTGAGCCCGCACCGGAGTGGGATCCCGGTCCGGCATCCGGCCGTGACGCGGCCTCGCCCAGGCCGGCGCCCTCCTGCCGAGTCGCCCCGGACGCGTGAAACCACATGTACGCACCTCTACCCCTCTACCCCTCTGCCCCTCTGCCCCTCTGCCCCTCTGCCCCTACGATGACCGCATGAGTACCGGCGCCGATCCAGCAGATGCACACCGCTCGCAGCAGCGGGGCGAGGAGCGGCTGGACGCCGCCGTGTCCGTACTGGCCCTGCTGGCCGACCGCACGCGACTCGCGCTGCTGGAGCGGCTCGGGCGGGGGGAGGCGGACGTGACGACGCTGACGGAGGTCAGCGGCGCGGCGCGGCCCTCCGTCAGTCAGCACCTGGCCAAGCTGCGGCTCGCCGGGCTCGTCACCACGCGCAAGGACGGGCGGCGGGTCGTCTACTCGCTGCGGCACGGGCACCTGCGGCGGCTCGTCGACGAGGCACTGAACGTCGCCGACCACCAGATCGCGCACCTGCCGCCGCACGACTGAGCCCCCGCCCCGAGCGAGGGCCGAATGCCATACAGGTGCACACGTATGCACGTGTTATTTATGCTGGTTCCATGCTGAGCGTGCTCCGCAACCGCGCCTACCGCCACCTGTTCACGGCCCAGGTCGTCGCCCTCGTCGGCACCGGGCTGGCCACCGTGGCACTCTCGCTGCTCGCGTACAGGATCGCGGGCGACGACGCCTCGGCGGTGCTCGGCACCGCGCTGGCGATCAAGATGGTCGCCTACGTGGCCGTCGCGCCCGTCGCGGGGGCACTCGCCGGGCGGATACCCCGGCGGGCGCTGATGGTGGCCATGGACCTCACCCGGGCCGGGGTCGCGCTCGCCCTGCCGTTCGTCGACCAGGTGTGGCAGGTCTACGTCCTGATCTTCCTGCTGCAGGCCGCCTCCGCCGCCTTCACCCCGACCTTCCAGGCCACCATCCCGGACGTGCTGCCCGCCGAACGCGACTACACCAACGCCCTGTCGATGTCCCGGCTCGCCTACGACCTCGAGTCGCTGTTCAGCCCGGCGCTCGCGGCGGTCCTGCTGTCGGCCGTCTCGTTCAACTGGCTGTTCGCCGGGACGACGGTCGGGTTCCTCGCCTCCGCCGTCCTGGTCGTCTCGGCCGTCCTGCCCGGACCGGCGCCCGTCGAGCGCGGCGGCGGGATCTACGCCAAGGCGGCGTTCGGCTCGCGGCTCTTCCGGGCGACGCCCCGGCTGCGGGCGCTGCTCGCGCTGGACCTCGCGGTGGCGGCGGCGGGTGCGATCGTCTTCGTCGACACCGTCAACGTCGTCCGCGACCACTTCCACCGGCCCGCCGGGGCGGTCTCGCTCGCCCTCGGCGCGTACGGCGTCGGCTCGATGCTCGCGGCGCTCGTACTCCCCCGGCTCCTCGACCGGGTCGGCGACCGCGCGGTGATGCTGGCGGCGGCCTTCGCCCTGCCCGGCGTCCTGGCCGCCGTCACGGCGATCACCTCCGCCTCCGCCGACACCGGCACGTGGTTCGCCCTGCTCGCCGCCTGGGCCCTGGTCGGCGCCGCCAGCTCCGCCGTCCTCACCCCGGGCGGGCGGGTCATCCGCCGCTCGGCCGCCGACCCCGACCTACCCGCCGCCTTCGCCGCCCAGTTCTCCCTCTCCCACGGCTGCTGGCTGCTCACCTACCCCCTCGCCGGCTGGCTCGCCGCCGGAGCCGGACTGCCCGCCACCGCCGTCGTCCTCGGCCTCCTCGCCCTCGGCGCAGCCGGTACGGCGGCCGCCCTCTGGCCGCCCCGCGACCCCTCAGCCCTCGGCCACACCCACACCGACCTCCCCGCCGGCCACCCCCACCTCGCCGACGCCCGCCCCGCCGCCCACGGCACCTGGCGCCACGACCACCACTACGTCATCGACCAGCACCACCACACCTGGCCCCGCCCCGTCCGCACCCACACCCCGGCCGCCTGAGGCGGTTGAACCGTCAGCCGTCCCAGCTCTCGAAGACGTGGGTGTCCACCAGGTAGCTCGGCGGGAAGCCGAGGCCGACGTCGGTGAGCAGGCGAGCGAGGAACTCGCCCAGGCCGCAGTCGATCCGCTGCCAGCCCGCGGTGTACTCCTTACGAACGAGCACGGGCCAGGCGGACGGGTCGTCCGCGCCGGTCTGCCAGACGAACTCGACCTCCTGCTCCGAACTGCCCCACTGGAGCAACCCGTGCGGCGCCGGGAACGCCGGGTGCGGATCGAACCGGTCGGCGCCGCTCCTCGACCAGCCGATGAGGTCCAGGCCCGTGTGCGGGACGAGCAGGTCGACGTATCCGTCGAAGCTGCCCGGGCCGAACGCGTCGACGATCTCCTTGTAGTCGTCCGGCAGAGCGGTCCCCAGGGCGGCCTCCACCGCCTGCCAGTCGACGGCGGGGCGGTCCCTCGGCTTCCAGCCGGTGATCGCGCAGAGCCTCTCGGTCCAGGAGCTCTCTTCGGGCAGCCCGGCCCACGCGGGGTCGGGCCGCTCCGCGACGACCACGACCGGCTGGGTTCCGGCTCCGGCTCCGTTGCCGACGGCGATCCGGCCCAGGCCGATCCAGTGGGCCCGGTACCCCCAGCCGGCCAACTCCACCAGCTCGTCGCCGAACGGCTCCAGCAGTGAGAGGCCCCGCGCCTCGGTCACGGTCGGGTCGACGAAGCGGTCCATGGCCAGGCTGCGCGGCCGCCCCGCCCACTGCCCGAGCGTGGCCCTGAGCCCGGCCAGCTCGTCCGGGTCCGTGTCCTCGGGAAGCCGAAGGACCGTCGGCCGCCCCTGACGGTCCGGATCGTGGCTGTCCAACAGGTCCCGGACCATCACGACGAGTTCGGTGTGCGACTGCTCTGACGGCTCTGGTATCGAAGGCATCGAAGATATCGAAGGCATCGGACCAGTCAACACCGTCACCCTGTCAGTCGTCGGCGGCGACGAGGAGGGTGAGGACCCCGGTGTTCCGGCCGATGAGGACGAGTTCGTGGAACTCGATGTCGATGGGGCCGTAGTCGTGGCGCGCGGCGCACCGGCGGAGGTAGTCGCCGCTGCGGGCGACAACACTCCCGCCGTCGGGCGGTTTCCGGCGTCAGCCGAACAGGCGTCTCTGGATCTCCCGCCGGTAGTCCTCGAGCGTCCGGTCGAGGTGTACGACGGTGGCTGCGGCGGCCTCCTCGGGGCGGCCGTCGCGGATGGCCCGGTAGATCGCCTCGTGCTCCTCGACCGCGGACTGGGCGCCTTCGCCGAGCGTGTCGTGGAGACCGATGGCGCTGGACTGCCGTTGCAGTCGGCGTGCGTCGCGTACGGCGCTGAGGAGGAAGGTGTTGTGCGCGGCGGTGGCCACGGCCGTGTGGAAGTCTTCGTCGGCCTGGTTGAACACGTCCACCCGGGCGTGGTCGACTCCGTGCCGGCACTGCTCCGTGGCGATTTCGATGGTGCGCAGTTCGGCCGGTGTGGCACGGGTGGCCGCGAGGCTGCTGGCGGCGGTCTCCTGGACCTTGCGGAACTCGAACAGCATGAGGACGTGGTCGATGTCGACGGGGCGGAAGAAGCCGCCCCAACGGCTGGTGATGAGCATGCCCTCGTCGTCGGCGACGAACAGCCCGCGCCCCTTGTGGGCCCGGACGCGGCCGAGTGCCGAGAGGATCTTCACGGCTTCCCGCACCACCGCCCTGCTGGTGTTGAGGATCTTGGCCAGGTCCTGCTCGGTGGGCAGCCGGTCGCCGGGCTCCAGGCGCTGCCCGGCGATGTACTCGAGGATCTGCTCCGACACGATCTCGTACCCGGGGCGGTAGTCCCGACGCTCCTCGACCGAGCCGTTCACCGCTGCCGCGACAGCGGGAGATGCCTGCGGAGGCACGGCCGTGTCGGTCGTGGGCGTCTCGTTCATCTGTCCTGCCTCCGGGTGACGGCGCGAGGGGCGGCTGATCGCTGTGGAGCCGGCCCATCGTACCGCAGGGGGCGATGAATCCTACTCATTACCCAGAGCCCGCCGGCCTTGATCCGAAGGTGGAATCGGGCAGAACAGGGATGAACAGGTCGCAAATCCACTGAAATAGCGGGACATCGGTCGGAAACCTCCCTGAAATGAGGCTGCGACAACCCTTGACGCCCCTCGAAATAGGGCGGCTAATTTATCCCGAGGCTGACGGCGGACCATCAGCCCTTCGGCACCCGACGCCCGGCCTGGGACGGCTCGGCGTCACCCGTCCCCCACCTCCCGACGTGTTCGGGCCCCTGCAGTGGAGTCGCTCATGACCGTCAACCAGCCGCAGGCCGGCAAGGCCAAGGCAGCACTGTCCAGCAGGAGACGAGCGGTGGCGGTGGCCGCCTGTTCGGCCGCCCTGGCCATGACCGTGGCCGCCTGCAGCAGCGGAACCCCCGCCAGGACCACCAAGGACGGCTTCGCCCAGGCCGCCCAGACGGACGGCGCGTTAACCGTCTGGGTGGACGCGACGCGCATGGCCGCCGCGAAGCAGTACCAGGCGCTCCACCCGGAGGTGAAGCTGGACATCGTCTCCTACGACGGTGACGCCAACGGGTCGAACTACCTCCAGACCAAGGTCCAGTTGTTCAACCGGACCGGCAAGGGCTGGCCCGACGTCGTCTTCAGCTCCCAGAACAACGAGGCGACCTGGGCGGTCGACGCGGGCTTCGCCGCGCCGCTCGACAAGGGCCTGGTCCCGGCGGAGACCCTCGCGGGGTTCGCCAAGGGCGCCAACGACGTCTGCACGGTCAACGGCAGCGTCTACTGCCTGCGCAACGACCTCTCGCAGGCGGTGCTCTGGTACAACGCCCCGCTGATGCGGCAGTTCGGCTACACCGTGCCGAAGACCTGGGAGGAGTACCAGCAGCTCGGGGAGAAGGTGGCCGCCGAACACCCGGGCTACCTGGTGGGCGACGCCGGCGACTCCTACACCCCCGAGATCTACCTCTGGGCGAGCAAGTGCGGGGCCAACCACATCACCGGCCCCAAGGCCGTGTCGGTGAACACCGGCGGTGAGAACTGCACCAGGATGGCCAAGCTCATGGACGGGCTGATCAAGAACGGGTCCATGTCCGCCGGCGGGGTCTTCAGCACCGACTTCGGCAAGAACCGGGCCGACAAGGTCCTGCTCATGCCCGGCCCGGCCTGGTACGGCGGTGCGGTGTTCAGGGACACCCTCAAGACCCCGGACAGGACGATCGGGGTGGCCCCGCTCCCGCAGTGGCAGGGCGACACCTCTCCGTCGACCGGCAACGTCGGTGGCGGCACCTGGGTGCTCTCCCAGCACTCCACCCACCTCAGGGCGGCCACCGACTTCCTCCGGTGGGTCACCACCGACAACGCCTACCAGGGCGAGAAGGCCCCCGGCTTCCCGGCCTACGCGCCCGCCGCCGAGAACTGGTTGAAGGCCCAGGCCGCCTCCGGGTACTTCGCCGGGGACCTCGGCGCCCTCAAGGACGCGTCCTCCCAGGTGTGGCCGGACTGGGGCTCGGGCCAGTTCAGTCAGGAGGCGATCTGGGCCGCCACGGTCAAGCCCGGCCTGACCCAGGGCCGGACCATCACCTCCCTGCTGCCGGCCTGGCAGGACTCGATCGTCAAGCACGCCGAGTCCTTCGGCTACAAGGTCTCGCAGTGACCGTGACCTCCTCCTCGGGCGGCTCCGGCCGGCGTCGCAGCGGCGCCGGCCGGAGCCGGGCCGGCCTGGCGTTCGTCGCCGGCTACGCGATTCTGCTGGTCGCCTTCGGTGTCCTCCCGACCGCCTACGCGGTTCACTTCGCCTTCACCGACGCCGGTGGCTCCTTCACCGGCTTCTCCAACTTCGTCACCACGGCCCAGGACTTCCGGTTCGTGGACTCGGTCGGCCACGTGGCGGTCTACCTCCTGTTCTGGCTCGTGTCGCTGGTGGTGTTCGTGGTGAGCCTGGCGCTGCTGCTGCACCGCCTGTCCTCCGGGCCGCTCAGCCGCACGCTCCGCTTCCTGTACTACATCCCCGGGGCGCTGGCGGGCGCCGCGAGCGTGCTGGTGTGGCTGTTCATGCTCGACCCGACGGTGAGCCCGGTCAGTTCCCTGCTGGGGCTGCTGGGGTTCGACACGTTCGGCGCGGTCATCGCGCCGGGCAACCTGCCGGTCCTGTTCGCCGTCATCGCGTTCTGGACCGGGGCGGGCGGCTGGATCGTCGTCATGTACGGCGCGCTCAACAACATTCCGCAGGACGTCCTGGAAGCCGCGCGGATCGACGGCGCGAGCGCCTGGCGGACCGCCTGGCACGTGCAGATCCCCATGCTCCGCAAGTGGATCGTCTACATGGTGATCCTCGCGTTCGCGGGCGGCGCGCAACTCTTCGTCGAGCCGCAGCTCCTCTCCCTCGCCAGCGTGGGCGTGGCCGGGCGCGACTACTCGCTCAACCAGCTGACGTACGACTTCGCCTTCCAGATGAACAACATCAACGGCGCCGCCGCGGTCTCGATGGAGCTCCTGCTCGTCAGCGTGACGGCCGCCGGTCTCTTCGTCGCACGGTCGGGATTCTTCGATGCGGACTGAGCCCCTCTCCCTTCGCCGGGCGCCGTCAAGGCTGCTGACCGGCTCCGTCCTGACGGTTTTCGCGGTGTTCTTCGTCCTGCCGGTGCTCTGGCTCGTCCTCGCGGCGACCAAGACCGACCGGCAACTGGTCCACGACAGCCCGCTCTCCTTCGGCTCCTGGCACGCGCTCGCGGACAACTGGCACGCGCTGAGCGGCTTCCAGGACGGCGCGATCCTGCAGTGGCTGGGCAATTCCGCCCTGTACGCCGTCGTCTCCCTGGTCATCACCCTCTGCGTGTCGGTGCCCGCGGGATACGCGCTGGCCATGACCGAGTTCCGCGGCCGCAGGACCCTGCTGGTCGCCACCCTGATCGTGATGCTGATGCCGAGCGCCACGCTGGTGGTGCCGCTGTTCCTGGAGATCAACGCGGCGCACCTGATCGGCACGATGTGGTCGATCGTCCTGCCGTACGCCTTCTACCCGTTCGGGGTGTACCTGACGTACATCTACTTCAGCACCGCCGTACCGAAGGACCTGCTGGCGGCCGCGCGGATGGACGGCTGCTCCGAGTTCGGCGTCTTCCGCCACGTGGCACTGCCGCTGGCGACACCGGTCGTCGCGCTCGTGGGCTTCTTCAGCTTCGTCGCCAACTGGACCAACTACTTCCTGCCCTACGTGATGCTCCCCGAGAGCGACCAGATGCCGGTCCAGGTGGGCGTCGGCAACCTGCTCAGCAACGTGCCGCAGTTCAACCCGGCCGCCGGATCGCTCGCGATCGAGCGCCCGCAGCTGGCGCTCGCCACCCTGGTCGCCATCACGCCGGTCCTGGTGGTCTTCCTCTTCGCCCAGCGCTTCCTGGTCGGCGGGATGCTCGCCGGCGCCACCAAGGAATGACGCCCGCGCCGTCACCCGATCGGAGAACCTCCGCCATGCCCCTCAGCCCCACCGACCGCTCCCCGGGCGAGGAGGGCGCCGCGGCGTCCCCCGTCGAGATCCGGGCCGGCGTACCGCTGCTGGAACCGCCCGGCTGGGCGGTGGCGCAGCGCTCGCTGTTCGACCTGCTGGACCACGGCTGGCGCCGCTTCGCCCGGGACTTCACCGGCCCCGACGGCCGGCTGAACTACACCGGGCGGCTGACCACCCGTGACGGTGCGGACGACTTCTACGAGGTGTTCTTCAACTGGCCGCAGCTGTACCTCCTCGGCGGCGCCGACGACCTGCTGGCCGCCGGCGGCAAGCACTGGGAGGGAGTGACCGCGCAGCTCACCGAACTGGGCATGCTCCGCGACGGGTACGAGCGCGGCTACGACTGGTTCCACCAGGGCGAGAGCCTGCTCCTGCTCTACTTCCTGTGCATGGCCGAGCCGGACCGCTGGTCCGAGCGCGCCCTGCGGTTCGCCGACCTGTACGTCGACCCGGCCAACGGCAACTACGACCCCGCGCACCGCATCATCACCCGCCCGCACAACGGCGCCGACCCCGGGCGCACCGGGCTGTCCGACGGCGACGTCTACCCGTGGCTGCAGAAGGAGGCCGACACCTACGGGTACCCGCTGGAGTGGCTGCCCGACGCGGCCGAGGGCCCGTACCCGCTCTCCGCGGACCCCCGGCTCGGCGAGCAGATGCGCGAGCGGATGGGCGTCGGCGACACCGCCGTCAACCTCGCCGCGGCCGGACTGGTGCTCAACGCCTGGGTCCTGTCCGGGGAGCAGCGCTACCGCGACTGGATCGTCGACTACGTCGGCGCCTGGCGGGAGCGCACCGAGGCGAACGGCGGTCTGATCCCGGACAACGTCGGCCCGGACGGGGTCGTCGGCAGCCTGCTGGAAGGGCG
Organism: Streptomyces sp. NRRL WC-3742; assembly: GCF_000720635.1. Classification (GTDB taxonomy): domain Bacteria; phylum Actinomycetota; class Actinomycetes; order Streptomycetales; family Streptomycetaceae; genus Kitasatospora. The sequence goes on from NZ_JOCF01000045.1 coordinate 59,857, forward strand.
CTGGTACGGAGGCCACTACGGCTGGTCCTGGCCGCACGGCTGGCACAGCGTGGGCCATGCGGCCTGTGTGGCGGCGCTCGCCGCGGCGGTGGCCACCGGGGAGGACGACTACCTCTCGATGGTCGCGACCTCGCTCGACGACCTCCTCACCCGCGCCGAGGTGATGCCCTTCGGCGCGTCGGACTCCAGCCTGCGGTCCAAGTGGGTGGCCGAACTCGGCCCGGACACCGACGCACCGACGCTCCATCTCCCGTTCCGGCACAACGACTCGGGCTGGTTCGACTACAACCCGGTCACCCTGCCCGTGCCGGTGGCCCTGTGGCACCACACGGCCTCGGACGCCGACCGCGCCCGCATCGAGGGGCTGCGCGCGGCGGACGACCTCGACTGGAGCACCCTGCGGCCGTTCCGGGCCAAGGAGGAGTCCGGGCACGAGAAGGCGTGGTTCGCGTTCCTCGCCGGTGACGACCCCGGCTACCCCGAGCGGATCCTCGCCGCCGCCCAGGCGCAGGTCCGCCACCGCCTGCGCCGGATGGACCGCTACCGCGGCCTGGAGGTGGACGAGGCCGACATCCACGTGTGGCAGCAGTGCAACCCGGTGGTCACCGAGGCGCTCGTCCAGCTGACCTGGGGCGGCCCGCAGGTGCTCTACAACGGCGGCCTCCAGCAGGCCCGGCTGCGCTACCACGACGCCCGGGCCCGTCGCGCGGGGCTGCCGCCGGACGTGGCCGCCCTGGTCACCTCCATCGACCCCGGGGCGACCACCGTGGAACTGGTCAACCTCTCGCCCGAGGCGGACCGGACGGTGGTCGTCCAGGCCGGCGCCCTCGCCGAGCACACCATCGCCTCGGTCCGGTACACGACCTGCGCGGACGAGAGCTGGATCGGCGACCTGTACGACTACGGCCACTCCGAGCCGGTGGTCGGCGAGGCCGAGACGGCCTGCGGCGAAGCGTTCCTGACGGTCCGGCTGCCCGCGTCCACGCGGATCCGGCTGACGCTCCGCCTCGAACTCCGCACCCGTACCCCCAGCTACCGCTCACCGTTCGACGCCCCGGCCGACGGGTCCCAGGCCGACCCGCAGGCGTGATCCGGGCCCTCGCCGACTACGTCGCCGTGGTCACCCGGTCCGCCGAATACCCGGAGCGGGCACGGGCCCTCCAGGGTCCGTGCCCCGCTCCGGAGCGTGGTCGCCCGGGGCATCCTCAGGAGAGGCTCCACCGCTGGTTGCTCTGGCCGTTGCACGTCCACAGTTCGACCAGGGCGCCGTTGCCGGTGGAAGCCCCGGTCACGTCCAGGCAGAGTCCGGACTGGACTCCGGTGATCGTGCCGTCGGAGTTGAAGGTCCACTGCTGGTTGGTCTGCCCGTTGCACGTCCAGACGGCGACCTTGGTGCCGTTGGCGGTGCCCTTCGCGTACGCGTCCAGGCAGAGCCGGCCGGTGCCGCCGTAGACCGTCAACTGGCCGCCGGGGGTGCGGGTGAAGAGCTGGTTGGCCGAACCACCGCAGTCCCAGATCTGGGTCTGCGTCCCCGGGGTGGTCGACGAGTTCGGCACGTCCAGGCACTTGTTCGCGCCCACGGCGTGCACGGCTCCGGTGGTGCTGCCGCCGCTGCCGCCCGTCACCCCGGCCTGGGCGATCACCTGCTGCGCCCCGGCGGGCCAGTCGACTCCGCCGACCTGGACGTTTCCGGTGAGGACGTTGTTGTGCGGGGCACCGGTGGCGACCTGGGTGGCGCCCCCGTTGTACCAGTTGCCGGAGAAGGTGCTGTCGTTGGTGTTGTTGCTGCCGCTCGCGTTGGTGAAGGCCCACACGCCCGAGTCCTGGACCACGTTGCTGCCGAGGGTCTCGTAGCGGGAGCCCTCGTCGAGGTAGAGGCCGACGGTGTTCCTGTTGTCGTAGACGTGGTTGTGGTCGATGCTCGTCCCCGGGTTGGCGGATAGGGTGTAGATGCTGCCGCCGTCGTGGAACACCTTCTTGGTGCCGTGCACCTTGTTGTAGCTGATCACCGTGTTCTTCAGGGTCGTCGCCGTGGAGTAGACGGGCTGGTAGTCGTAGAGGCCGCGGTTGCGGTAGTCCTGGCTGCCGCCGGCGTCGTTGGCGCCCCAGCCCCAGCCGACGTCGATGCCGTCGTAGGCGAGGTCCGAGACCTCGTTGTGGGTGATGACGGCGTGGGTGACGTAGGTCGAGAGGATCCCGGCCATGTCCTTGTAGTCCTTGGCGACGTCACTGATCCGGTTGTCCTGGATGGTGATGTTCCGGTTCGTCATCGCGGCGTTGGACGGGTGGTGGGCGTCGGGCTGCACGCCGCCCACCACGATGCCCGACCCGGAGTCGTCGGTGAACGTGTTGCCCGAGACCGTGACGTCCGAGGCGCCCAGGCCGACACCGGAGGCATGGGCGTTGGCGTCGTTGCCGATGCCGAGGCCCACCTGGCCCAGGTGGGCGAAGGAGTTCCCGGAGAAGGTGACGGAGGCGGCCGCCGAGACCTGCACGGCCGCCGGCACCTGGTGCCAGCTGTTGCGGGCGGCCTCGAACAGCCGGCATCCCGACTGGCAGGAGGTCATGAAGTCCGAGGGCTGGTCGACGGTGTCCGCGAGGAACGCCCCGCTCTGCTGGTCGGCGTAGCCGATGCTGGTGCCGGGCTGCAGCCAGGTGGTGTGGCTGAAGGCGATGCCCTGGAAGGTGAGGTCGTGCGCGGGGCTGGTGTAGCTGCCGCCGATCTGCAACAGGGAGGTCAGCCGGGGCAGTTCGATGTCGTGGGCGGAGGCCGACCAGCCCGCGGGAGCCTTGTAGTAGAGCTGGCCCGCCTGCGGGTCCAGGAACCACTGTCCGGCGGACTTCAGGAACGCGTAGGAGTTCTCCAACTGCATCGAACCGCCGGCGAAGGGCTTGGCCAGGGTGTCGTAGCCCCAGTTGTTGTTGTTCCAGGCCGGCTGCTGCATGGTGATGTCGGTGCCGCTGATGGACCGCACCGGGGCGAAGCGGTCGGTGAAGGAGTTCTGGCTCTCCAGCTCGATCCGGTTCTGCTGCGGCAGCGTGGCCAGGTAGTTCAGCGCCGGATTGGTGATGGTCATCCCGCTCGCGGTGATGGTCACGTCGCTGCGCGAGATCGGGATCGCCGCGCGCGGCGCGAGCATGCCGTCCACGTACAGCTGGCGCGAGTCGGTTCCGGTCGGGACGGACGCGGCGTAGATGTTGTTCGCGGCGTCCTTCAGGGTCCAGCCCGTGACCTGCTGCCCGCCCGACAGCACCGGGGTGGCGCCCGGCGCGGCCTGCCAGACCACCCGGTGGCCGTTGCCGCCCGAGTCCGCGCTGCCGAGCGTGAGCGGCGCGGTCAGCCGGTAGGTGCCGTCCGCGAGTTGCACCACGATGTCCCCGGTCATGCTCGCGTTGACGGCCTCCACGGAGGTCTTCGCCTGGAGCAGGGAGCAGGGGGCCGCGGAGGAGCACGCGGTTCCGCTGCCGGTCGGTGAGACGTACAGGGTGGTCGTCGTCGCCGCGTGCGAGACCGCGGCGGGCGCGGCCACGAGGGCGCCAGCGGCCAGGGCCGGGACGAGGGCCCCTCGCACGAGGGTCGACGCCCGGAGTCGGCGTCGGGTGGGTTGCTTCATGGGATCGCTCTCTCTTCGCCTGGGTGGGGGCGTTCGGATCAGCTGCTCGGCTCTGCTCAGCTGCTCAACCGGCCTAGCTGCGGGCCCACTTCTGGTTGGTGGCGCCGGTGCACTGCCACAGCTGGATCAGGGTCCCGTTCGCGGTGCCGAAGGCGCTGACGTCGAGGCACAGGCCGGACTGGACGCTGGTGACGGTGCCGTCGGCGTTGACGTTCCACTGCTGGTTGGTCTGGCCGTTGCAGTCCCAGATGATCGCCTTGGTGCCGTTCGCCGTGCCCTTGGCCTCGGCGTCCAGGCACTTGCCTCCGTAGACCTTCAACTCCTTGGCGGAGGTCGACGTCCACTGCTGGTTGGTGCCGCCGTGGCAGTCCCACAGCTGCGTCTGGATGCCGTTGGCCTGGCCGGAGTTGGGGACGTCCAGGCAGCGGTCGGCGCTGGTGCTGCGCAGCGGGGCGCCCGCGGCGCCGCCCGCGTTGCCGTAGCCGACGGCGGCGATGCTCGCCTGGACCGCGTTCTCGGTGGCGTCCGTGGGGAAGCCCGCGGTGACGGCGCCCTCGAAGAACTCGCCCTGGCCGGAGACGCTGTTGTCGCCGCCGGTCCCGAGCAGGAGGGAACTGTCGGTCTTCATCGGCGAGTAACCGTTGGGCAGGGCGCCGGAGTAGGTGGTGGTGAGCCCGCCGGTCGCGGCGTTCCCGTACTTCAGGGTGAAGTTGCTGGTCCCGTTGTTCTTCTCCATGGCGGTGGCGAAGGGGAGGTGGACGCCCTGGTTGGCGGGGTCCTTGTTGGAGCCGGTGTTGGTGTGGAACATCCCGTTCTCGAGGTCGGCCTCGACCCAGGGGCCGCTGCCGGTGCAACCGCCGAACCAGCAGGCGTTGCCCCAGTAGATGGCGTTCATGGTGGCGTTGCCGGTGTCGGTGTGGCTGTTCTCGCCGCTGCCGTAGTCGAAGCAGCACCACTGGTTGGTGAAGTCGGAGGAGGTCAGCATGTAGATGCCCTCGGGCTGGGAGCCGGTGGGAGCTCCGTCGGCGTGGTCGTGGCGGTAGCCCACTCCCTGCGTGACCTTGACGCCGAAGACCGGGTGCCCGCCCGCCGTGACGGGCAGGGCCGCGGCGTCCGCGCCGACGTCGGCGCCGTTCGGGCCCGGTCCCTTCCAGTAGCCGCCCCACGAGATGGGCAGGTCGTTGTGGTGGCTGCTCTGGTCGTAGATCTTGGTGATGGTGCAGGAGGTTCCGGCGCAGAAGGCCGTCTGGGCCGACGCGTCGGCGTAGCCGCCGGCGGAGAGCAGGCCCACGTCGCGGTACGCGTGGTCGGATGCCCGCTGGACCTGGTACAGCGGGCCGTTGTAGGCCGTGAACAGCGCCCGGGTGGTCGCATGGGCCCCTATGCAGGGCGTGCCGCCGGCCGCGTAGAGGTCGCAGGGCAGCGCTCCTGCCGCGGCGGGGACGGCCGCGGCAGGGACGGCCTCGACGGGCTGCGCTCCTGCGACGGGACCGCTCGCGACGGCCCGGCCGCCGAGAAGGGCCGTCGCCATCGCGAGGACCAGCAGCAACGCGGCGGCCGGGGCGAACGGACGTAAACCGGTGGGGGTGGAGGGCGTGCGATGGTGCATCGGAGGCTCCTCGATGAGTAGGACTCTTTCGACGCAGATGGATCAGTCTCATGTGCGGAGCGGTGACCGCTCGAATGCCGCCGGACGCCCCACAGCAGCAGCTCCGCCACTGTGAGCGCTCACAATTGGCCGAGTGAGATCACTTGTGGGTCCGCGCTGCTCGCCGCTCGAAACATCCGGGATGGCGAAATGAGACTGACACATACGCCGCCGAGACTTCAAGACATGTGCAATACAAGCCTCTGCGACAGGCTCACGACGCCACTGAGCCCCGGTGGCACGGCCCGCGGTGAGATCTCGGAAACGATGCGTTCACGAGACGCGAACTCTCCGTGAAACAAGCGGTTCCTAGCGTATCCACCCATGGATTCGAAGCTGTATACGCAGCCGGACACGATGCCGGACCCGGGTGCGGTGGTGCCCCCGCCCTCGCTCCGCGAGGCGGCCTACGCACAGCTGCGCGCGGCCGTGCTGGACGGCGAGTTCGGCCCGCGCGAGCGGCTGGCCGAGATGCGGCTGGCCGCACGGTTCGGAGTGTCGCGGACCCCCGTACGCGAGGCGCTGGCAAGGCTGCTGGCGGACGGTCTGATCGAGCGTGGTGACGGCGGCTTCCACGTCAGGATCCCCAACCTGACCCAGCTGAAGGACTTCTACGAACTCCGGGTCACCCTGGAACTGCGCGGCATCGCCCGGGCGATCGAGGACCCCTCGGTCCGACACGACCCGGCCGTCATCGCGGCCGAGTTGGAACGCTGGTACGCCATGCGCGAGAACCCGCCCGCGTGCGACCCGCGCTTCGTCGTCCAGGACGAGCGCTTCCACGCCGAACTCTCGCGCGCCGCGGGCAATCCCGCGCTGACCGACGCCCTCGTGACGGTCAGCGAGCGCATCCGCAGCGTCCGTATGTACGACTTCCTCACCCAGGACCGGGTGGAGACGACCATCACGGAACACATCGAGATCATGGAGTTCGTTCGGGACGGACGGCTCGACGAGGGCTACCGGGCCCTGCACGCCCACGTCGGCGACTCGATGGCCGTGGTGCTGCAGCGTGCCCAGCGCGCGATGACGCAGATGGCCCTGCACGCCGACCGTCTCTGAAGCAGGCCACCCGAGAGCACCCTCCGTCCCTCCCCCCCCCCCCCCCCCCGCACCCCCCAAGGGCATGCCCTGACC
>NZ_JOCF01000046.1 GCF_000720635.1 Streptomyces sp. NRRL WC-3742
TGGGGGGCGCGGAGATGTGTATAAGAGACAGGTTGGGGGAGGCGTAGGCGAGGTGGGCGGTGGGGACGGGGGTGGTGTCGAGGTGGACTTCGCCCTGGTCGACGAGGAGGGCGTGTTCGTAGGTGGGGTCGACGTCGAGGGTGACGGTGGCGTGGGGGGCGAGGGTGAGTTCGGCGCCGAGGAGGGGGGTGAAGGTGGGGACGGGGGAGGTGTCGCCGGCGAGGGTGCCGAGGAAGACGCGGGCTTCGCTGCCGCCGTCGAGGGGGACGGGGCGGGGGGTGTGGTGGTGGAAGTCCCGGGCGGTGTCGCGGTGTTGCTCGGGGAGGGCGACCCAGAGCTGGACGCCGTGCAGTTGGGTGGTGGCCGGGGTGGAGACCTCGGAGTGGCAGATGCCGTGGCCGGCGGTCATCAGGTTGATCTCGCCGGGGCGGACGTAGGCGTGGACTCCGAGGCTGTCGCGGTGCTCGATCTCGCCGCTGAAGAGCCAGCTGACGGTCTGCAGGCCGATGTGCGGGTGCGGGGCGACGTCCATGCCGCCGCTGAGGGTGACGTCGTCGGGGCCGTAGTGGTCGACGAAGCACCAGGCGCCGATCAGGCTGCGGTTGCGCTGGGGGAGGGTGCGGCGGACGGTCATGGCGCGGGGGCCGCCGAGCGGGACGTCCCGGGGTGTGAGGATCTCGATGGCCTCGATGGCCTCGGTGGGCTCTATGGTGAGGTCGCCGGGGGTGCTCATCGCCGGTGTGTCCTTCCGCCTGCAGATCGTTCGATTTTCAACTATTATGCACGGGCATGCTGATCAGCGGAAGTGATCCAAGCGATCATGTCGAGGAGGAGCGGTTCGTGGACGAGGTGACGGTGGTCCCGGCGAAGTGGCGGGTGTTCATCGACAAGCAGACCCCGGGAGCCTACAAGGCTCTGGTGGCCGCTGCCGAGGCGGCGCGGACGGCGGCGGCCGAGGCCGGGCTGGACCGGGTGCTCGTCGAACTCGTCAACCTGCGGGTGTCGCAGATCAACGGCTGCGCCTTCTGCCTGGACGTCCACACCCGCGCCGCGCTGCGGGCCGGGGAGACCACCCAGCGGCTCGGGGTGCTCGCGGCCTGGCGGGACACCGAGGTGTTCACCGCGCGCGAGCGGGCGGCGCTGGAGCTGGCGGAGGCGACCACCTCGCCCGCCGACGCGGCGCTGCAGGAGTCCGCGTACGCCGTGGCGCGCGAGGTGCTGACGGAGGACGAGCTGTCGGCGGCGATCTGGGTGGCGATCACGATCAACTCGTTCAACCGGGTGTCGATCATGAGCAAGCATCCGGTGAGGCGCCCGGCTTCGCACTGATCGCCCAGGAGGCGGAGACGGTGGGTGCCCGGCAGTCGGGGGTGGGGCCCCGGCTGCCGGGCGGTCGCGGTCAGTTGATCGGACCGCAGTCCCGGCTCAGAAGGACGGTGTTGTACCAGCGCTCGGCGCACGCCTGCATGTGGTGCGTGGGACCGTCCGGCCACCAGCCGGACCCGGCGCCGGAGGAGCGCCAGACCTCCCCGCCGTTGTCGATCAGGGTGAAGAGGCACCGGTACGGGTCCGTCGCCGATGCCTGGGTCGGGTTGTTCTCCATGATGTCGTGCCAGCCGCCGTCGACCCACGTGGGCTGGATCTCCTCGTAGCCCGCGCAGGAACCGCTGCCGATCGGGTACTGGACGTAGCCCTGGACGGCGGAGGCCGGGCTGGCGCCCAGCGCGAGGACGGCGGCGGTGCCGATCGTGGCGACCAGGCCGACCCTGGTCTTCCTGCCGATGCGCATGCTTTCTCCCCTTCGGAAGTTCTGACAGTAGCGGCGTCTGGGGTAGATGCTGGTCGCCTTGTCCGAGGACGGACAGCTTTTAAGGTCTGGCCTTAAGCGAACCGGGGGAGCGGCGGCATGAGGGTGGCTTTGGCGTTTGCGGCAAGGGACTTGGCCGACGTGCGGTTCGCGGTCTCACCGGTCCAGCACCTGCTGATCGGGCTCCAGCAGGACAGCGGGGCCCCGCTTCCCGCGCGGCGGTGGTGGCGCGCGGTCCGGTCCCGGGTGCCTGCCCGGGCGCGGCCGCTGATCGACCTGGTCATGGCCAACCCGCTCTACCTCCCGGACTTCCTGACCCCGCCGATGCCGATGGACGCCGCCGGTATCTCGATCGCCGACGAACTCGACGTCATCGGTGCGGTCGGCGCCGACCAGTTGCAGGGAGAACTGGCCCGGTACGCGGAACTGGGGCCGGTGCCGAAGCCCGTCGCGCAGCTGCTGGACGGCGGCGCCGCGCAGCTGAGGCGCCTGTTACGCGGGCTCCACGCCCTGTACGGCGCCTGCCTGGCCGAGGACTGGCCCGACATGGTGAAGCTGCTCAACGCCGACGTCTGCATGCGCCGCGGCGTCGTGGGCGAGCAGGGGACAGGCCGGATGCTGGTCGGCATCCACCGGGCTTTCAGCGATCCGACGCGCTTCGAACTCACCCTGGCGGGCCTCGCCCCGGAGGTTCCGGAAGGCATGGAACGGACGGCGGAGGCCGGGTTCGTCCTGTCCCCGAACCTGTTCCTCGGGGGGATGCTCTCCCCGGCCATCGCCAGCCCCTGGCAGCAGCCGCTCTTCGTGTACACGGCTTCGGAGGCCGTCCGGCCGCCGCCCGCTCGCGTGGACGGCCTGACGGCGCTCGTCGGCAAGGGCAAGGCCGCCGCCCTGCGCGCGATCGGCACGGGCTGCACCACCACCGAACTCGCCGTCCGGCTGGGGGTGAGCGCCCCCGCGGCCTCCCAGCACGCGGCCACCCTGCGCGCCGGCGGGATGATCACCTCCGTCCGGGACGGCCAGCGGGTCGTCCACTCCCTCACGCCCCTCGGGGTCGGGCTGCTCGCGGCCAACCCGTTGTGACCCCCGCTACGTGAGCAGGGCGGCCAGCGGATCGGCGCCGGTGAGGCGGCAACTGGCGTCCCAGAGGTGAGCGGCGACCACGGGGTCGGCGAGGTGGGCCCACACCGGCTCGCGCCTGGGCCGGCCGCGCAGGCCGAAGACGCGCGGCGCCCACAGGTCTCCTCCCCGTACGGCCGGGTCGAGGACCGCCCGGACGGCGGGCCAGGCGCCCGCGTCCTTGCCCTGGACGAGGACGCCGGCGGGCGCCGCGCGGAGGTGGGCGCCCGGTGTGCGGGTGTGCACGGGCGGACGCGAGGGGGTGAGGCCGTCCAGGGCGCCGCCGGGATGGACCACGATGCTCGCGACCGTGCTGTCGGCGGCTCGGAGGCGGCGGTCGAGTTCGAACCCGAAGTGCATCTGGGCCAGCTTGGACCGGCCGTAGGTGCGCTTGGGGCGGTAGTCGTCCCGGGACTGCAGGTCGTTCAGGTCCAGGCGTTCGGACTTCGCGGCGAAGCTGCCCATGGTGACGACGCGACCTGCCGGGGCGGCTTCGAGGAGGGGCATCAGCCACCGGGTCAGCGCGAAGTGGCCGAGGTGGTTCGTGCCGAACATCAACTCGTGGCCGTCGGCGGTTTCCTGGCGCGGCGGGTCGTCCAGTGCGACCCCGGCATTGAGGACGACGGCGTCGAGGGACGTCGTGCCCAGGGACTCGGCGACGGTCGCGAGCGAGGACAGGTCGGCGAGGTCCAGCCGCACGGCGCGTAGGCGGGCCTGGGGCACGCGGGCGCGGACGGAGGCGATGGCGGCCTCCGCCTTGGCGAGGCTCCGGCTGCCCAGGACGACGGTCGCTCCGGTGGTGGAGAGCTGCTCGGCGACGAAGTAGCCGATCCCCGCGTTGCCGCCGGTGACGAGGAAGGTGCTGCCGTCCGCACGCGGCAGGCGGTGGTGGTTCCAGGGTGTGGTGGGCGATGCGACGGACGGCACGGCGGCGACTCCTCTGTTGCAGGCCGCTCGCGGTCGAGCGGCCTGCAACAGAGGCTCGCAGGGGCTGCCGTCGGATCACCCACAGATCACCCGCAGATGACCCGCAGATCACTGACAGCACGGTCTCACGCTGTCAGCAGCGGTTCCCCGTAGTGTTCGACCGTGGGGAACGGCGCGTAGAAGTGGTGCAGCAAGGCCCGCCACTGCTCGTACTCGGCGGAGCGGCGGAAGCCCTCGGTGTGGTCGGCCAGTGTTTCCCACTCCACCTGCAGCAGGAAGCGCGAACCGCTCCCCTCATCCAGACACCGCCGCAGCTCCAGCGACCGGAAGCCCTTCTGGACCGAGATCAACGGCCGGGCCTGCGCGAAGGCGGCGAGGAACTCCTCCTCCCGCCCGGGCCGGACGTCGAGCAGTGCGCTTTCAAGGATCATGGAACGCATCCTAGAGGGGCCAGTCGGCCTGCCTGGCCGGGCCCGGTCAGGGCTGTAGGTGTCCGTCCTACGCTCTCGGGCCAGCTCGGAGCGGAAGCGTTTCGTCAGGTACCGGCGCAGATGACGGACGTACGCGTCCGGGCTGCGGCGCAGCTCCAGGAAGCGGACCCGGGGCAGGAGGGGAAGGTGAGCAGCGGCAGCAGCACGCGGGCCCGTCGCAGGCCCCAGGGCGTCCCGGCGGCGGGCAGCGGGCCGGACGGGTCGACCGGGCCGGATGGGTCGGATGGGTCGGGTATGCCGGGCTGTTCCGGGGGCGGGATGAGGCGGATGAAGCGCAACGGCCCCTGCGTCGACCGGCTCTTCGCCCAGTCCATGGCTGTCGGCATCAGATCCTCGTCCCCCCGGCTGTGTCGCGTCCGGATCAGCTCCGCTCACTCGACGCCAACCGTGCTGTTTCCCGGTCGGGTTCCGGCGCTTCTTGGGTCAGGAGGTGAGGATGCGGGCCAGCCGGGCGGCCTCCGTTCGGACGCGGCGGGGTGCGGTCGGGGCCGTGAGGGCGTCGAGGGCGGGGAGGGTGGTGCGGATGCCGGTGGCCGCCGCGCACTCGGCGGCCAGGACGAGGGCGTCGGGCAGACCCCGGAGGGCGGGGTGGGCGGCGAGCTCGGTGATCAGGGCGGCGAGCACCTCCCAGACCGGCCGGGCCGCACCTCCGCGTGCGGCGTCGGCCAGGACGGGGAGGAAGCGGTTCGGCTTGGCGGCGGTCAGGCGCCAGAGCTCGGCCGTCCACCGGCCGAGCAGCTCGGGGCGCAGCCTGTCGCGTGCGTTGAGCGTCAGCAGGGCGTCCAGTGCGGCGGTGCGGCTCTCCGCCCGGGTGGCCGCCAGGCCGTAGGCGAGCGCCAGGTGGGTCACGGGCCCGGGCTCGCCCGCGACCTCTGCGAGAAGGGGGAACAGGGGGTTGAGGGTGTGACCTTCCCTGGAGGTGATCGTCTGGAACACCAGGGAGGGGAGGCCGTGGGCGGCCACGGTCTCCGGGTGCCAGGGGGCGGTCCAGGGCAGCTGGGCGAGCTGGACGCCGTTCGGCGTCTGCAAACCGTTGAAGTGACCGGTGTCGGCCGGGTCGGGGAGCAGGTGGAGCAGGCCCGTCACGCCGTCGACGCCGGGCCCCGGGGCGTGGACGTACGGTGCGATGCGCGGGAGCGTCGCGGGAGCCCAGCCGTACGGGGCGACCTGCTCGGGCTGGCCTGGGGACTGGGTGTGGAACGCGTCCGGTGCGGGCGGCGGGGTGTCGGGCGGCAGTGCGCAGCCGAGTTCGGCGGCTGCGGCGCGGGCGGCGGTCACGGCGGACGGGGGCAGGCGGAGCAGGGCCTGAGCCAGGTCGGCGGGCCAGGGCAGTGCTCCGGCGGCCCGGTACGCCGTGAGGCGGTCGGTGAACACCGCCGGATCGACGGAGCCGTCGGCGGCGGTCGGGGTGGCGAGCAGGACCGGCACGGGTGATTCGGCGAACAAGGTGGCGACTTCCAGCGCGCGCAAGGCGGCAATGGCCGCCGGCGTTCGCAGGTGGGCCGGGTGGTCGAGCAGCTCGGCCGCGAGCGGCGCGGATCGGTAGCTTCGGCCGGTCAGGGCGTGGAGGAGGCTGAGGAGCGCTCCGTCGACGCTCCTGACCTGCACGACCCATCGCGGTGCATCGCGGTGATGGTGGCTGGGGAGCGGCTCGAGAGCGCGCCGGAGGGCCTTGGCGTCGCGATGGTGCTCGAGGACGAGGGCGGCCAGCACCACCTCGAACTCGCCGGGGTCGGGAACGGGGTCGGACAGGAGCGCCGCCAGCCGCTCGGCGAGTTCGGTCGGGCCGGAGGGGGCGGCGGGAAGCGCGCTCTTGCCGGGGTGAGGGGCGAGGCTTTGCGGTTCGGTGGTGGGAGCCTCGGTGGCCAGCAGGTGGTGGGCGTCTGGCTGGAGGGCGGGGCTGAGGGTCGTGGCGGCGGCGCGCACGGCCTCGGCGGTGGCCGGGGCGACGGTGGGCAGGTGCCGGGCGGCCAGGCGCAGGGCGCGTTCCTGGACGGCCGGGGCCGGGTGGGCGAAGGCCACGCAGACGGCGGGCAGCAGGACCTCGGCCGTGGCGGGGGCGCGGCGCAGAGTGGCCTCGACGCGGCTCAGTTGGGTGGTGGCGAGGCCCTTCTCCGGGCGGGCCAGGACGGCGGCCGTCAGCTCGGTGAACACGTCGAGGGGGAGGCGGTCGTCCGCGGACAGCAGCGCGGCCTGGGCCGCCTTGGCGGCGGTCGGCGAGCCGTCGGCGGCCAGCCGGACGTGGTCGCGGGCCCGGGCGAGGACCTCCTCGTCGTCGAGGGCCAGGGCTGCGTACAACTGGAGGAATCCGCGCAGGTTTCCGGGCCGGTCGCCGCGCAGTAGTCGGCCGAGGCAGAGGTCGATCAGTTCGGTGCGGTTGAGCAGGCCCTCGCGGGTGAGGGCGGTGAGTGCCTTGGGCCAGGCATTGTCCGGCTCGAACTCGGCGTCGGAGAAATAGGTGAACTCGGTGCCGACGTCCGGGACTTCGAACAGGCGGCGGACGAAGTCGCCCAGCCGGGGCTGGGCGCGCAGCCAGGAGAGCAGGGTGCTGTGGTGCGGCACCGGCTCGCGCAGGCCCCGCTCGGCGAACCACTCGCCGATCCCGCCGTGGAAGCCGGAGCGCATGTAGTGGCCCTCGCGCACCCAGCCGATCACGTACCCGTCGGTGGCCGGTACCTCGGCGCCCGACCAGACGGCCAGGCCGTGGGTGATCAGCCAGCGGTCGCGGTCTCCGCGGGCAGGCAGCCACTCGGCGAGCCGGACCGCGAGTTCCCGGTGGAACGCCTGGTCGCGGTGCGGCGCGATCAGGGCCAGCAGTAGCGCGCGGCAGTCCGGGTTGGTGGAGCCGCCGCCGGGCAGGGGCCAGGTGACGTCGAGCAGGCGGCGGTTCGTCAGCCAGTCCAGGGCCTGGACCGGGGTGGCGGCGGAGAAGACCCCGGCGAACTGCAGCGCGGCGAGCTGGTCGTAGGCGGCGGAGTACCGGTTCATGTCTTCCTGGGAGAGCTCGCGCGAAAGTTTCGTGCGGAGCTTTCGCAGCGGGGCGCGGACATGGCTCAGCTCGGCGGCGGGCACGTCGGAGAGCCGCTCGATCACCCCCTGGGGCACCCGTGCGGCGATGAGCGCGCGCAGCTCCTCCCAGCTGATCGCCTCGGTCCTGAGATCCGTCACTGCGCCCCCTCATCCGGTCCGACTGACGTTCGTGAACATAGCGCCCCGCACTGACAGTCGGACGGGCAGGTGTCCGGGCCGTGGTTGATCAACTGACCGTCAGGGGGGTTTGGAGGCCGGCGTCTCGTCCGAGCGGCGTAGGCGGTGCTCGGCTGCAGGGCGGAGAACAGCCTCCTCCCGGCGACCGATGACCGCCGGGGAGGCAGCGGAGAGGCTGGGCGAGGACGGCAGGCGGGGAGCCTGCCGCAGTGATGGGGGGATTCATGGCGCGTCGTAGGGTGTCCGTGCTGGTGGCGGCGATCTGTGTGGCGCTGGCGGCGCCCGTCGCCTCGGCGTCGGCGGCTCCGGTGCCGACACCCGGGCCGGTGCAGGCTCCGCCGAAGCTGATCGTCTCCGGGCAGGACGCCCTGATCGGTCTGGACGGGTACAGCCAGGGAGCCGACAGCCTGGCGGCCGACAGCCAGGGCAGCAACGACCAGGGCGACCTCGGGGCCCGGCTGCGGGCGGGCCTGCGGAAGGTGACGGCGGCCGGGGCGGCCGCCTCCTTCGGCGAGGTGGTCGACGAGGACGGGGTGCGGCGGGCCGGCTCCGGCGTCTCCGACCTCAGGACCGGCGCGCCGGTGCGGCCGGACGGCCGGTACCGGGTCGGCAGCATCACCAAGGTGTTCACCTCGACGACCGTGCTGCAGCTCGTCGGCGAGCACCGCATCGGCCTGGACGACCCGGTGGAGAGCTACCTGCCCGGGCTCGTCCCCAACGGCGCGCACATCACCATCCGCCAGCTGCTCAACCACAGCTCCGGCGTCTGGGACCCGACCAACGAGCCCGACGGCGGCGTCTTCCCGACGTTCACCAACGTCGCCGACGCCCGAAAGTGGATCGAGGGCGGCGGCTTCAAGGACAGCGTCCCGCGCGACAAGGTGGTGGCCGCCGCGACGGCGCACGCGCCGTACTTCGCGCCCGGCACCTCCTTCCACTACTCCAACACCAACTTCATCCTGCTCGGCATGGTCATCGAGAAGGTCACCGGGAACGCCTACACCCGCGAGATCGAGGCCCGCATCCTGCGCCCGCTCGGCCTGACCAGGACGTACTTCCCGGGCGCCTCGACCGACATCCGCGGCCCGCACGCCCACGGCTACGTCACGCTGGTCGACGGCACCGGGCCGACCGCGCCGCGCACCGACTACGACATCAGCGAGCAGAGCGTCACCTGGGCGACCTCCGCCGGTGAGCTGATCTCCACCACCGACGACCTGATCCGCTTCGAGAAGGCCCTGCTGGCCGGGCGGCTGCTGAAGCAGGAGCAGATGGCGGCGATGAGGACCACCATCCCGATGACCCCGGACGGCTCGCCGAGCACCGCCAACTACGGGCTGGGGCTGGCCCGGGTCGACCTCAGCTGCGGGCCGGTGTACGGGCACGACGGCTCGATGCCCGGGTACCTGTCGCAGATGTGGTCCTCGGGCAACCGCTGGCTGGCCGTGTCGACGACGCCGAAGGGCGACCCGCAGCAGGTCTACGCGCAGATGGGCGCGCAGTTCGGGCTGCTGGAGGACGTGTTCTGCGGCAAGGGCGGCGAGGGTAAGGGCGGCGGGGCCAAGGGCTGATGACGGTGCCGCCGCGCCCCCGGTCGGGCGCGGCGGCCTCCCGCTCAGCCCTCCCGCTCAGCCCTCGCCGTCGTCCTCGCCAAGGAACTCCTCGATGGCGCTGATGAGTTGCAGCGGCGACTCCTCCATCGGGTAGTGCCCGGTGGCGGGCAGGTCGACGGCGGTGGCGTTCGGGTAGTGGCGCAGCCACGTCCCGCGGAGGAACTCGCCCGTGAGCGCCTGGTCCAGCTCGCAGACGAACACCCGTACCGGCAGCGGGAGTCCGGCGATCTCCTCGTGGAAGTCCTCGAGCGCCCAGGAGTCCAGCCAGGCGCGGAACGCCTTGACGTCGCTGCGCCCCAGCGACTGGGCGAGCATCCGCGCCACCCAGGCGCGCGGCCGCACACCGCTCGTGGTGATGTCGATGATGGCCGCCCGGTTCTCCGGCAGGTCGGCGGCGCCCGCGAACAGCTCCCACTGCTCGGGCGGCATCGGGACGCCGGAGGCCGGAACCGGGGCGATGCCGACCAGGCGCCGTACGCGCTCGGGTGCGAGGGTGAGGACGCGCTGCACGATGCATCCGCCCATCGAGTGCCCGATGAGGGAGAAGCGGTCCCAGCCGAGGGCGTCCGCCGTCGCCAGCAGGTCCGCGCCGCCCTCCGTGGTGGTGTGGCGGCCGGGCAGGTCGCGGGCCTCGCCGTAGCCGCGCAGGTCGACGAAGGCGTAGGTGAAGGCGTCGAGGTCGAGGTCGGGCAGCATGCGCTCGTAGGCGCCGCGGTCGGCGAACCAGCCGTGCACGGCGATCACGTGGTGAGGGCCGTGGCCGATGAGGGTGTGCGGCAGGGGGACGGCGGTCAAGGTCGGCTCTCCTCGGTCGGGTTGTCGGGCACGGCGGTGGTTCTGCCTCGCCGGGCCGGGCGCCAAACGCGACACACCGGACCTCACCCGAACGATCGTTCCGTACAGTGGGCGCAGCCGCCGACCGGCGGGGCGAGGCCGAGGCGAGGACGACGATGAACGACGGCGCGGACGTGGTGCTCAACCTGTGGCGGCAGCCGCTCGAGGCCGTGCCCGCCGAGGTGTGGGACCGCACGGACCTGACCGTCCTCATCCTCGCCGACACCGGGATCGAGCAACTGCCCTCCGAAATCGGCCGGTTGAAGAACCTTCGCCTGCTCGACCTCGGGCACAACCGGCTCACCCGGCTGCCCGAGGAGCTGGGCGACCTGACCGGGCTGCGTGACTTCCTCTTCGTCCACGACAATGCGCTGACCTCCCTGCCCGACAGCCTGGGACGGCTCACCGCCCTGCGCTACCTCAACGTCGGCGACAACCCGCTCACCGAACTGCCGGACGCCATCGGCGAGATGACCGCACTGATCGAGCTGCGCGCCCAGGACAACGGGCTCACCGAGCTGCCCGAGTCGATCGGCCGCCTGCGCGCCCTGCGCGAACTGTGGCTGCGCGGCAACGAGTTGACCGCCCTGCCGGAGTCCGTGGCGGGTCTGACCGAACTGCGGGAGCTGGAGCTGCGGGACAACGCCCTCACGGAACTCCCGGACGCGCTCGCCGGGTTGCCGCTGCTGCGCCGTATCGACCTTCGGTCCAACCGGATCACCGCACTGCCGGACTGGCTGGCGGAGCCGGGGGCACTGCCCGCGCTGGAGAAGCTGGATCTTCGGTGGAACGACGTCCGGTTGCCGGCCGCGCTGCTCGACGTGCTGGCGGCGCGCGGGTGTGTGGTCCTCTACTGACCCGAACCGACCTGCGGGAAAAGATCGCCGAGCGGGCGCGCGGCCTGCTAGCGTGGACGCCATGAAGCGCGCTGCACTCGTCACGACGACGCCGGAGAGAGTCCCGGTGCGCTGACTGCTGACCTAGTCCGAAGCCCCGGGGCCGAGTGCCCCGGGGCTTCGTCGTTCCCGGCTCCACTCGCCCCCGCGGTCACACCTGAGTGGAGACCACACGATGAACCCCGCGAACGCCCAGGCCGCCCACGACCACCGCAAGCTCGGCCGCGAGCTGGACCTGTTCGACACCGACCCCCTGATGGGCTCCGGCCTGCCGTACTGGCTGCCCGACGGCGCCGCGATCCGGCACGCGCTGGAGGAGTTCATCCGCGAGCGCGAACGCCTGGCCGGCTACCGGCACGTCTACTCCCCGGTGCTCGGCAAGCGCGACCTCTACGAGATCTCCGGCCACTGGGAGCACTACCGCGAGGACATGTTCCCGCCCATGCGGCTCGGCGTGGAGGAGATGGTGCTGCGGCCGAGCCTGTGCCCGCACCACGCCCTCATCTACCGCTCCCGCTCGCACAGCTACCGCGAACTGCCGCTGCGCATGGCGGAGTTGGGCGGCATGTACCGCTCCGAACTGTCCGGGGTGCTGGGCGGGCTGACCAGGGTCCGGGCGATCCAGCTGAACGACGCGCACGTCTTCTGCACCCCGGAGCAGGCGGCCGACGAGGCCGTGGCCGCACTGGAGTTGATCCGCGAGGCGCACCGGGCGCTGGGCGTGGTGCCCGTGCGCTACCGGCTCTCGCTGCCCGGCGAGGGCGGCAAGTACGTGGCCGATCCGGCGCTGTGGGAGCGGGCGGTCGCGCTGCTGACCGAGGTGCTGGAGCGCTCCGGGGTGCCGTTCGAGGCGGCGGAGGGAGAGGCGGCGTTCTACGGGCCCAAGATCGACGTGCAGATCGCCGACGGCGCCGGGCGGGAGTTCACCCTCTCCACCGTCCAGATCGACTTCCACCAGCCGGAGCGGTTCGGCCTGCACTACATCGGCCCGGACGGCCTCAAGCACCGGCCGGTGATGGTGCACCGCAGCGTGATCGGCAGCGTGGAGCGGGTCGTCGCGCACCTCATCGAGCTGTACGGCGGTGCGTTCCCGGCCTGGCTGGCGCCCGTCCAGGTCGTCCTGGTGCCGATCTCCGAGGCGGAGGTGGAGCAGGCCGAGCGGCTGCGGCGGCGCTGTCTGGAGCTCGGGCTGCGGGCCGAGGTGGCCGGGCCCGAGTACGGGAGCCTGGGCGCGCGGATCCGGGCGGCCAGGCTGGTGCCGTACCAGGCGGTCATCGGGGCGAAGGAGGCGGTGGACGGGCGGGTCGCCCTGCGGCTGCGGGACGGCCGGCGGCTCGACCCGATGCCCGCCGAGGAGGCCCTGGCGCGGATCGGCGCCCTGGTGGAGCAGTGCGCGCCGCAGCTGTGGGAGGGGGACGGCGCCGGTCAGTAGGACTGGAGCTCGATCAGGTGGCCCTCCGGGTCCCGCAGGTGGGCGCTGCGCAGGTTGGGGCCCCACTGCGGTCGGTCGGTCGCCGGGGCGACGAGGGCGCCGCCGCTGCGAAGGCACAGGTCGAGCGCGGCGTCCACGTCGCCGACGCGCAGGACGAGCATCGCGGCGTCCTGCGCGTCGGCGGCCGGCCGGGTGGGCAGATGGGCGGTGCCGAGGTCGGCGGCCATGGCGGCGCGGTCGTACAGCACCAGGACGGCCTGGTCGTCGACGTCCTCCCAGTTGGCGTACGGGCCCTCGGGGGCGCCCTTGACGAGCGCGGCGCCGGTGAGGGCGGGCAGGACGGCGCGGTAGAAGGCGAAGCACTCGGCGAAGCGGGTGACGAGCAGGCGGGGGTAGAGGGCGTCCACGGGCGAACTCCTGGGTCGGGCGGGGCGGTTGCGGCCGCCGGGGCGAATTAGTGGGTTGGCACCCACTATAGGGGTGGACCCTAGACTGTCGCCATGGTTTCCGACGCCCCGCCTCCGGGTCACCCCCTGCCTCCGAGCGACGCCCTGCCGCCGACGCTGCTCGACCTCAGCACGTACCTGCTCTCGAAGGTCGGCAAGGCCGCGCGTGCCAGGCTCACCGAGCGGCTGGCCGAACGCGGGCTGCGGCTCTGGGACATGGCAGTGCTGGCCGCGCTGGCCGACTTCGGGCCGCAGGCGCAGCGGGACCTGGTCGGGCGGCTGGGCATCGACCCGAGCGACCTGGCGAAGGTGGCGGACCAGCTCGCCGCCGCCGGGTACGTCGAGCGGGCGCGGGACGCGGCGGACCGGCGGCGGGTGTCGGTGTCCGTCACCGGGGCGGGGCGGGCACTGCTCGCGGAGCTGGAGGAGCAGGCGCGGGAGGTGCAGGACGAGGTGCTGGCGCCCCTGGACGCGGGGGAGCGGGAGGTGCTGCAGTCCCTGCTGCTGCGGGTGCACGTGGGGCTGGGGGAGCGGCGCGGGGCGGTGTAGGGGCGCTGCAGGGGCCGTTCAGGCGGGCGGGGCGGGGCGTCGTGCTCCGGCGAACTCGCCCGCCCAGCGCGGTACGTCGAGGACGTGCTCGACCCGGGCGACCAGGGTGCCGGTGCGCTCGGCGTGGATCATCGCGCCCTCGCCCGCGTAGATGCCGACATGGTGCAGCGGGGCGTCCGGGCGGGAGAAGAACAGCAGGTCGCCCGGGGCGAGGTCGGGGCGCTCCACCGGGGCGCTGCGGTGGAACTGGGCGACGGTGTAGTGGCCCAGCTCGACGGTGCCGTGGCTGGCGCGGTACCAGCAGTAGAGGGAGAGGCCGCTGCAGTCGAAGCCGACGGTGCTCTCGCCGAGGCAGACGCCGTCGAGGTAGCCGTTCTCCTCGTCGCAGAAGCCGAGGCTCGCGCCCAGGCGGTCGCCGCCGCCCCAGGCGTACGGGACGCCGAGCTGCGAGGCGGCCACGGCGGCGACGCGGCGGCCCAGGGCGGCGGCGGGCGTGGTGTCCTCGGCGCGGGCGCCGGCGTCGGCAGGCCGGGTGGGTTGGGCCGGTTCGGCCTGGGCGGGGGCGGCGGCGAGGGCCGGGGCGAGCCCGGCGCCGAGGGCGAGGCCCAGCATGCGGCGGCGGTCGACGCCGGGGGATCGGTCGTCGCCGGGCTGCCGGGATTCCATCGGTGACTCCATCGGCTCCATCGCTCGACTCCCCGGGGGTGCGGTGCGGAAGGGACCAGGATTCCGGGTCGGCGGGCCCGGCCGCCATCACCCGTGCAGGTGAATCGCTGGCGCAGCGGCCCTACGGGGAACGGGAGTTCGTGCGAAAACCGATTGACCGTCGGCCAGGTCAGGCCAACCATGGGCGCGAACGTTCGGTCCTGTCGTCCTGTCGTCCTGTCGTTCCTCGAGTATCGGAGGCCCCATGAGCTCGCATGTGAAGCTGATCCGCAATTCCCGGCTGACTCCCGCCGTCGACTACGCCTATGCGGCGCTGGTCGAGGCTCCGGTCCGCACGCTCTGGCTGGCCGGCGCCTGTCCGCTGGACGAGGAGGGGAGGACGGTGGCGGTCGGCGATTTCGAGGCCCAGGCCCACCAGGTGATGCGCAATCTGATAACCGTGCTGGAGGGTGCCGGTGCAGGGCTCACCGACATCGCCAGGACCACCGTGTACGTGGCCTCCTCGAACCAGGCCGACCTGGTGAAGGTGTGGAACGTGTATCGCGCGTACATGGGCGAGCACGACGCGCCGAGCACCCTGCTCGGGGTGGCCGTGCTCGGCTACCACGACCAGTTGGTGGAGGTGGAGGCCATGGCGGTTCTGGGCTGAGAAGCAGGTGGGGCGGCCTGAATCCGAGAAATGAAACCGATCGTTCGGTTTTATGGTCGGATCCATAAGGTTGGCCGGGGGGTGCGCGCCCGTCGCCGAACGGTGCGCCCCTCGATTTCCCCACAGGTTGGCGGCTGTGAGGTTCCTGAGAACCCTGTGAGAAAGGGGCTGGTGGGGGCAGAGATACGGATGTGGCGATCGAGCAGGTTGATCGTGTCGCCTTCGGGCGGCCCGTCGCTAAGATACGGGGTGGTTGGTTTGGTTTTGTTTGAGGGACGGCTCAGGGCGGGGTGGTTGCGGTGGTGCGGCAGGAGCGGGCGGTTCGTACGCGTCGGCTGATCCTGGAGGCCGCGGCGTCGGTCTTCGACGAGCACGGGTACGAGGGCGCCACCATCGGCGAGGTGGTCGCCCGGGCCGGCGTGACGCGGGGTGCGGTGTACTTCCATTTCGCCTCCAAGCGGGATCTCGCCCAGGGTGTGGTGGAGGAGCAGTTCACCCAGGACGGCGTGCCCGAACGGACCTGCAAGCTTCAGGAGTTCGTGGACACCGGTATGGTGGTGGCCCACCTGATGCCGCGCGACCCGCTGCTCAGTGCGGGGGCCCGGCTCTCGCTCGGTCAGGACGTGCTGGACGACCTCGGCGGCGCGATCCCCGGCTGGATCGGGCGGATGGAGGAACTGCTGGTCGCGGCCGGCGAGCGCGGCGAGCTGCTGCCGCACGTCGTCGCGGCGGACACGGCCTGGCTGATGATCGCGGCCTGGACGGGCGTGCAGATCCAGTCGCAGAAGCTGTCCGCCCGGGCGGACCTGGAGGAGCGGGTGTCGGGGCTCTATCGGCACCTGATGCCCAGCATCGCGGTGCCGGGCGTGCTCGCCTCCCTGCGGATGGGGCCGGAGCGCGGCGCCCAGGTGGTGGCCGAGGTGGAGGCTTCCCGCGAGGCCGCCCCGGGTATCTGACCGCATCCGACCGCTTCTGATCCTCCCTCAAAAACAAACAGTACGTTCGGTTTTCTGTTGACAAACCGCATGACCTGTTTTTCACTGGTCGCAGCTGCCTCAGGGTGTCGACCCGGGTGCCGGCCGCGGCGTACTCGCCTGCGGCGTTCCGTGTGGTGTGGGGGATGGTCAACGTGGAAATTCGGGTGCTCGGGGAACTGGACGTCCGGGTGGGCGGGCTCTCGGTGGTGCCGTCGGCGCCGAAGCCCCGGCAGGTGCTGGCACTGCTGGCGCTGCGGGTGGGCGAGGTGGTCCCGGCCTCCCTGCTGGCGGAGGAGCTGTGGTCCGGCCGTCCGCCGCGCAGCGCCCGCACCACCGTGCAGACGTACGTCCTGCAACTGCGCGAACTGATCGACCGGGCACTCGCGTCGGGCACGGGAGAGGGGGCAAGCGCCAAGGACGTGCTGGCGACCTCGCCCGGCGGCTACCGGCTCAACGGGGGTGGGGGAGCGGCGGACGTCGCCGAGTTCGAGCGGCTGGCCGGGCTCGGCTACTGCGCCATGGACGCCGAGGACCACGCGCTCGCCGCGAGCCGACTGGCCGAAGCCCTGGCCGTGTGGCGCGGCCCGGCCTTCGCCGACGTGCCGACCGGCGGCCAACTCGCCGTCGAGGCCAAGCGGTTGGAGGAGTCCCGGCTGTACGCGCTGGACCAGCGGATCGAGGCGGACCTCAGGCTCGGCCGCCACCGCGCCCTGATCGCCGAACTCACCGTCCTCGTCGACCGCTACCGCACCCACGAGGGCCTGCACAGCCAGTACATGATCGCCCTGCACCGCTCCGGCCGACGCGGCGAGGCACTGGAGGCGTACCAGCGCCTGCGCTCCACCCTGGTACGGGAGTTGGGCATGGAACCGGGCACCGGGCTGAGTCGCCTCCAGCGTGCCATCCTGCTCGCGGGCCCCGAGCGGGAGCCCGCCGAACCCGGCGAGGCGGGCGGTCGGACGGCGAGGCTGAGCCGGGTCGGCTGACAGCCGCTGACCGAGGTGGTCGGGCGTGCGGGTCGGTCGGGGGAACGGGGGCAGGATGTCCGCGCCGGGGCCGGGACACGCCCGGCGGTGAGGTCGAGCAGGGCCCGAGCCCGGATGTCAGTGCGACTCGCGATGATGTCGGCATGAACGACGAAGCCTCCCTGGCCACCCCGCAGCAGTACGCCGACGCCGTCTCCACCGCCGTGCGCGCGGCCGGGGCCTACTACGGCGACGGCTCCACGCCGCTCGGGGACGACGAGTACGACGCCCTGGTGCGGGCCATCGAGGCGTACGAGCGGGCCCACCCCGAGGAGGTGCTGCCCGAGTCGCCCACCGGCAAGGTGGCCGGCGGCGCGGCCGTCGGGGACGTGCCGCACAGCACCCCGATGCTCTCGCTCGACAACGTCTTCTCCGTCGAGGAGCTGGAGTCCTGGGCCGCCGGCCTGGAGCGCCGCCTCGGCCGGCCCGTCGCCGCCTGGTGCGTAGAGCCGAAGCTGGACGGCCTCGCCGTCGCCGCCCGCTACCGGGCCGGCCGCCTCACCCAGGTGCTCACCCGCGGCGACGGCCTGGCCGGCGAGGACATCACCGCCGCCGCCGAGGCGGTGCTCGGCCTGCCCGCCCGGCTCGCCGAGCCGGTGGACGTCGAGCTGCGCGGCGAGGTGCTGCTCACCCACGAGCAGTTCGAGGCGGCCAACGCCGCCCGCACCGCCCACGGCGCCACCCCCTTCGCCCA
Source organism: Streptomyces sp. NRRL WC-3742 (assembly GCF_000720635.1). Lineage (GTDB taxonomy): Bacteria > Actinomycetota > Actinomycetes > Streptomycetales > Streptomycetaceae > Kitasatospora. The sequence goes on from NZ_JOCF01000046.1 coordinate 17,333, forward strand.
CCCGCGCAGCGGCGCCGCCGGCACCCTGCGGGCCAAGGACCGCGCCTACCGCGTCGAGCTGACCTTCTTCGGCTACGACGCCCACGGCCTGCCCGGCCTCGACCACGCCGCCCTGCTCGCCCGGATCGCCGAACTCGGCGCCAACACCGCCGCCACCACCGAGGCCGCGCCCCTGCGCTGCGCCACCCTCGAGGAGGTTCAGCGCCGCATCGACGAGATCGCCGCCCTGCGCGCCGCCCTGCCCTTCGGCATCGACGGCGTCGTCATCAAGGCGGACGCCGTCGCCGACCAGGAGGCCGCCGGCTCAGGCTCCCGGGCGCCGCGCTGGGCCGTGGCCCGCAAGCTCCAGGCCCAGCACAAGGTCACCAGGCTGCTCGGCGTGGAGTGGAACGTCGGCCGCACCGGCATCATCGCGCCCCGCGCCGTCCTCGAACCGGTGGTCATCGACGGTGTCACCGTCACGTACGCGACGCTGCACAACCCCGCCGACATCGAGCGGCGCGGCCTGATGATCGGCGACCAGGTGTTCGTCTACCGCGCGGGCGACGTGATCCCGCGCGTCGAGGCGCCGTTGGTCGAGGAGCGCACCGGCGCCGAGCAGCCCATCGTCTTCCCCGAGGTCTGCCCCCGCTGCGGCGACGCCATCGACACCTCCGAGCAGCGCTGGCGCTGCGTGCGCGGCCGCGCCTGCCAGGCCGTCGCCTCCGTGATCTACGCCGCCGGGCGCGACCAGCTCGACATCGAGGGCCTCGGCGGCACCCGGGCCGTGCAACTGGTCGAGACGGGCCTCGTCGCCGACCTCGCCGACCTGTTCACCCTCACCAGGGAGCAGCTGCTCACCCTCGAGCGGATGGGCGAGACCAGCGCCGACAAACTGCTCGCCGCCATCGAGACCGCCCGCACCCGGCCGCTCAACCGGGTCTTCTGCGCCCTGGGCATCCGCGGCACCGGGCGCACCATGTCCCGCCGGATCGCCGCCCACTTCGGCAGCATGGCCGCCATCCGCGCCGCCGACGCCGAGGCGCTCGCCGGGGTCGACGGCATCGGCACCGAGAAGGCGGCCATGGTCCTGTCCGAACTCGCCGACGTGGCACCGCTGTTGGACCGCCTCGCGGCACAGGGCGTGGGCATCCAGGTCACCGAGCCGACCGCAGCCGCATCCGCCCAGGAGCAGCCGGGCGAGGCAGCGACGACCGACGCGGGCCCGCTGGCCGGACAGAGCGTCGTCGTCACCGGCAGCATGACCGGCGCCCTCGCCGAACTCTCCCGCAACGCGATGAACGAACTCATCGAACGCGCGGGCGGCAAGGCATCCTCCTCCGTCTCCAAGAAGACCGGCCTGCTGGTCGCGGGCGAGAAGGCCGGCTCCAAGCGCGCCAAGGCCGAGGAGCTCGGCGTACCGATCATGACCCCGGAGGACTTCGCCACCCTCGTCGCCGAACACCTCGCCTGAGGGGTCAAGCTTCGACCTGTGTCCAGCTGTCGCCGACGCGGAGCCAGAGGACACCGTCGCGGCCCTGGGCGCAGCACATGACTACCTGGTCCGGTAGTCGCAGCTTCTCCTGGGTGCTGACCACCCAGGCGTCGTCGATGAGCTCCGCGCGGCTCAGCTCGAGGACGGGACGGTTGTGGAACTGGTGGGTGAGGAGCATCCGGGTGCCGCGTACGGCGATGCCGTCGATGCGTCTCAGCGGGTTGCGGTAGCTGGTGATGTCGCCGCTGGCGGGATCGACTCGGGACAGGAAAGCACCCTTGTGGCTGTACCAGGCGAGCCAGGCCGCGGCCTCCTCGGTGGCGCCCGCGCTGCCGCCGAGGGGCCACACGGGCAGCCGTCCACGCTGGGATACCGGTCACGGGGGCGCGGTGTTCCGTTCCGCCCGAGATCACGACCAGTACGCCGTCGCACGGAGCCGCCACGCGCCATCCGGCCCATCCCTTGACGTGCGGGGAACAGCTCAGATTCCGTTCCTGGATCAGCATCACCGCGAGTTCATCGCTCGGTCCGACGCTCCACCACAAGGCCCGCCATCCGGCTCGGGCGTCCTCAGGAGGCAGGCTCCACACGACAGGCAGTTCGCCAAGTGTCATCGGCATTCACCATTTTGGACTCCAGGCCCTGACGGCGCCCGAAGGGATGAAGGCTAGCGGGTGGCGGCTCCAGTGTTTCGATCAGCCCCCTGTCCGAAGCGGGGCGTGGTGGTGCCGGCCCGCCCAAGCGCCGTCCTGGCAGGATGGCGGTATGGAACGTGTGCTGGGGATCGGTGGGTACTTCCTGCGGGCGGCCGACCCGGAGGGTCTGAACGCCTGGTACCGCGAGTGTCTGGGACTTGACGCCGATGAGTACGGTTTGTGGCGTCAGGCGGCCGGGCCGACGGTGTTCGCGACGTTCGAGTCCGGGACGGACTACTTCGGGTCCCGCTCCCAGCAGACGATGCTCAACTTCCGGGTCCGTGACCTGGACGCGATGCTGGCCCAGCTCCGAGCCGGGGGAGCCGAAGTGTCCGAGGAGATCCAGGAGATGGAGGGCGTCGGTCGCTTCGGCTGGGTCACGGATCCCGAGGGAAACCGGATCGAGCTGTGGCAGTCGGTCTGACGGCCTCCTCGCACGTGTAGTCGTTCAGCGGACCCAGGTGTGGGTGAGGGCTTGGACGGCGGAGCCGTCGAGGTCGGTGAGCTTGGTTCCGGTGAACTCCCGGGCCCACTGGGAGGTCTGGATCCGGAAGGCCGGACGCTCGTCGGTGAGGGCCGTGACGATCGGGGCGGCGGCCTCGGCCGGGGACTGGCCGTTGGCGAAGGAGGTCTGGGTGCGGGAGAGGTACGCCTGGAGGGCCGGGGCGTAGGGCCCGGCCTCGCTGAGCAGAGCGGGGATGTCCAGGCCGAGGTTGGCGACAAACTCGCTCGCCACCGCGCCCGGCTCGACCACGGTCACGTCGACGCCCACGGTGGCGGCGACGGGGGCGAGGGACTCCATGAAGCCTTCGACGGCGAACTTGGCGGCGCAGTACGCCTCGTTGAAGGGCTGGCCGACGACGCCGCCGACGCTGGTCACGGTGATGACCCGGCCTCCGGAGGCCCGCAGGTGGGGGAGGGCGGCCCGCGTGGTGGTCACCACGCCGAAGAAGTTGACCTCCATGACGGCGCGGACGTCGTCCACGCTGCTCTGCTCGATGGTTCCGACCCCGGCGGCGCCGGCGTTGTTGACCAGGGCGTCGAGGTGGCCGTGCTCGGCGATCACCTCGTCCAGGCAGGCGGCGACGCTCTCGGGGTCGACCACGTCCAGGCGCTTGACCTGGACGCGATCGGCGACGCCGCTCTCGTCGGCGGCCTTGAGCAGGGCCTCGGCCTTGCCGGTGTCCCGCATGGTGGCGATGACGGTCCAGCCTGCGCGGGCGGCGCCGACCGCGGCGGCCAGGCCGATACCGGAGGACGTGCCGGTGATCAGGACGGTCTTCTCGCTGGTCATCAAGGGTTCTCCCTCAGACGTAGTCGTCGTAGCTGAGTCGTAGCTGAGCCGTAGCTGAGCCGTAGCTGAGCCGTAGCTAACCGGAGAGTTCCCCGGTTAGCTACGACGGTAACCGGGGAACTCCCCGTTTGTCCAAGTAGACTGGTGACCCGACGAAAGGAGCAGCCAGTGACGAGCAGCCCGGGTCCGCTGCGAGCCGACGCCCGCCGCAATCGGGAGCGCATCCTCGAAACGGCCGTCCGCGCCTTCGCCGAGCAGGGACCGGACGTTCCGTTCGATGCGATAGCCAAGGCCGCGGGCGTCGGCTCGGCCACCCTCTACCGCCACTTCCCGACACGTGGCGCACTCGTCGAGGCGGCCTATCGCAACGAACTGGCCCGCGTCTGCGACGGCGCCGCGGAACTCCTGGCCGAACTGCCTCCGGACCGGGCGATGCGGCTGTGGATGGACAGGTTCTTCGACTATCTCGCTGCCAAGCAGGGCATGGCGGACGCCCTGCGCGCCGCGGTCGCGTCCGGCGCGAACCCCTTCGCCGAGACCCTCGAGAAGCTCGGCACCGCGATCGACTCCCTGCTGCGCGCCGGCGCCGAAGCCGGCCTCCTGCGCTCGGACATCGACCCTTTCGACGTCGGCCTCAGCCTCACCGGTATCGTACAGGTCACCAGCACCCCGGACCAGCGGGACAGGGCCGGCCGGCTCCTCGACCTGCTCCTCGACGGACTCCGCTACGGGACGGGCCGGTAGCGTCCGGCGGCACGGTCGACCGTAGCGGTGGCCCAGGCGGCTCGCGCGAAAGGCTTGATCATCGGCGCCGGACATGCGGTAGGGTGTCCGGCGCCGAGTACGACCGCGACCTAGGGAGGTGAGCCCCATCAACGGAACGTCCGAGCGGGTGCTCCCGGAGCGCAGCCGTGTGGGCGACGTACGCGCCTAGCGTGCACGCGCCGACGCGTCGACGGCCCTGACGGGAGCCCTGGCGGATTCCACATCGCCTCCTCCCGATCTCCCCAAGGGGTCCTCTGTGCCGGTCTTCTCCTCCTCCGCCCTCCGATCCTCCGTGGTCGCCCGCCTGCGCGCCGCCGGCTGCGTCTTCGCCGAGGACGAGGCGCGCATCCTGCTCTCCTGCGCCGCCACACCCGCCGAACTGGCCGCCATGGTCCGCGCCCGCGCCGAAGGGCGGCCGCTCGAGCACGTCGTCGGCTGGGCCGAGTTCGCCGGGCTGCGGATCGCCGTCGACCCGGGCGTCTTCGTACCGCGCCGCCGCAGCGAGTTCCTGGCCGCCACCGCCACGGCGCTCACCACCCCGGGCGCCGTCGTCGTCGACCTGTGCTGCGGCACCGGCGCCCTCGGTGCCGCCGTCGCCCACGGCGCGGCGCACCCCGTGCGGCTCTACGCGGCCGACGTGGACCCGGCCGCCGTGCGCTGTGCCCGCCGCAACCTCGGCCCGGCCGGAGCCCGGGCGTACGAGGGCGACCTGTTCGACGCCCTGCCCGCCGCCGAACTGCGCGGGCACGTCGACGTGCTGCTCGCCAACGTTCCGTACGTCCCGACCGGGGACATCGAGCTGCTGCCGCCCGAGGCCCGGCTCTACGAGGCCCGGCCCGCACTGGACGGCGGGGCGGACGGGCTGGACGTGCTGCGCCGGGTGGCGGCAGCCGCTCCGCAGTGGCTCGCGCCGGGTGGGGCGCTGCTGTTCGAGACCAGCGAGCGGCAGTTGCCGAGCGCGCTGGCGGTGGCCCGCGAGGCCGGGCTGACGGCGGAGGCCGTGCAGGAGGAGGAGCTGGACGCCACGGTGGTCCTCGCCCGGAAGCCGTGAGCCCGGGGGCGGGCGGGGTGGATGTTTGACAGGCTCAACCTTTGAGCCCTAGCGTCGCAGGTGCTTCACGTGATGAAACTTCCATGCGTGCAAGCGCACGCCACGCCCGCCCAGGAGCACCCGCACATGAACCAGAACGATCACGTCGCCGCCGTGCAGGCCGAAACCGCCCGGTTCGTCGCCGCCGTGCGGTCCGCCGATCCGGCGACCCCGGTCCCCACCTGCCCCGACTGGACCCTCGTCGACCTCGTCCGCCACGCGGGCAGCGTCCAGCGCTGGTTCACCTCCCTGCTGCTCCAGCGCATCCAGCAGCCGCCCACCGAACGCCGCGTCGACCTCAAGCTCCCCGAGCGGGCCGAGGACTACCCGGCATGGCTCGCCGAGGCCGCGGCGGAGGCCGACACGGCGTTCGCCTCGATCGACCTCGACGCGCCGATGTGGGCCTGGGGCATCGACCAGCACGCCCGCTTCTGGGTGCGCCGGATGCTCTTCGAAACCCTCGTCCACCGCGTCGACGCCGAACTCGCGCTCGGCCTGGCCGCCGACATCGACCCCGTCCTCGCGGCGGACGGCGTCGACGAGTTCCTGACGAACCTGCCGAACGCGTCCTTCTTCGCCCCGCGCACGGCCGAACTGCGCGCCGAGCACCGGGCGATCCGCTTCACCCGCACCGACGGGGCGGGCGACTGGCTGGTCCGCCTCCGCCCGGACGGCTTCGGCCTCGAGGCCGGTGACGCGGCCGCCGACGCTACGGTCTCGGGCTCGGCCGCCGACCTGCTGCTCCTCCTCTACGGCCGCCTCGACCGCTCGGCGCCGGGCGTCACCGTGGCCGGTGACGGGGAACTGCTGGACCTCTGGTTCGCCAACTCCGCGTTCTAATGCCGCATCAGCCAACGTTTGCCCCGTCCCGCAGGGTTGGGGCAAACGTGTGGGTGCCACTGCGTAGTGCGTGGTCTCACGACATGCATTCACATCGCCGCTTCGAGAATCCTCCCGCCCTGCCGTACGACGTGGTCGTCGAAACGTTGGAGCGGGCGCTCAGGGACCGGGTGTATGAGCCCGAGGCGCGAATGTGTTGGTCGGGACCGCGCCGTCACTCGTGGGACGTGAGCAGGGTCCGTTGGGCCTTTGTGATTCGGCCGATCACCAGGAGGGCGAGGGTGGCCGTGCCGGTGTTGGCGAGGGCGAGCCAGGGGGTTGCGGAGCCGCGGTAGTCGGCGAGGGCGAAGGTGATGGCGAGGACCGGGACGCCCAGGAGTTTGGTCAGCCAGGCGGTCCACCAGGCGTTGATCAGGCGGGTGCGGTGGATGCCGGTCGCCTGGGCGAGGTCGAGGCTGGCCCGGCGCGGCTGCCACAGGCCGAGGAACGGGATGAACCAGGTCGCGACTGCCATCCCCGGGGTGAACGTGAGCCGTTCCGGGGCGAAGGCGTGGGCGTTGGCCTGGCAGCGCCGGAACCAGACCAGGAAGGTGACGCCGGCCGCGAGCAGGGCGGGCATCTGCAGCCGGGCGACGGGGAAGAGCAGCGGGCCGCCGGTCTGGAGAGTGACGGCGAAGGCGAGCTTGAGGGCGGCCTCGAGCGCGATCAGGATCTGAGTGGCCACGGCGAGGCCCTGCGGGTCGGTCAGCTGTCCGCGATGGTGGGCCAGGCGCAGGCGCTGCTGCAGGACGGTGTCCATGGGTGGTGCTTCCCCTCGGTCGAACAGGTGATCGCGGAAAGACCAGGGGGTGGCGCTCGGGGCGCCTCGCGCGGCGTGGTTGGCGGGCCGCAAGGTGGGGACGGGATTCCCTGGGCCCGCAGGTGGTGCGAGGAGGGGAACAGCCGTGCAGAATCCGGGACTTCGGCGACTTCTGGGTGGGGACTACGGTCCTGGGACGTTCGATGCTGCACGCCGGGAGTCGGCGCGTGCTGCGGCCTCCTATCAGGAGGCGTACGCGCGGACCGTTCTCGAGGCCGTCGCGGCCCTGCCGGGCGTTCCGGGTGTGCCGGCGATCCGCCGGAGCGTGTTGGAGCGCAAGGGGATCTGGTTCGGGTACAACCGTCCGCTGGACGGGTGGAGTGCGCCGGGGGAGAGCGGCGTCGAGCCGATGCTCGGCGTCGTGATGGGTGGCAGGACCCTCGAACTCGACTACGACGTCCACCTGCCGGCGTCCTGGGTGGGGCGCAGTCCGCTGCTGCGGACCTCGCGGATCTTCTGGTTCGGCGACCACATCTTCATGGCCGCCACGCTCCCCGTCACGCTCCCGCACTGGAGGGACCTCACCTGGGTGATGGGTTCGGCGTACCAGCCCGGGGTGACGCTGGAGTACTGGGAGAAGCTGAGGTTCGGCCAGGACGTCATCGACCGGGCCTGGCGGGACGCGCAGGACAGTGTGGCCGTTGCCGGGCGGGTCGGTCGGTTGGACCTGTTCTCGCACTGCCTCCTCGACGGCCTGTTGTCCTATCCCAACCACTGCGGCGACTTCGAGAGCGGCAGCATCCTCGAGCTGCGTACCTACGAGGTGGGCGGCTACCCGTTCGGTCGGGCGATTCGGGCGGACCATGAGGCGGCCATGCTGTTGGGGCTGGTGATCGGTCTGGGCCATGACCTGCTGGAGTCGGGGACGGACATCGCCAACCGGGAGGAACACAACCTCTGGGTGTCCCTGACGGACGGTTGCTGCTGCCCGGCGTGCCTGGGGGCCCTGGAGGAGTGGCTCCTGACGTGGCTGGACGCCGCGCCGGACTCCGCCGGGTACCTGACGGCCTGGAGCTTCCTGGGCTACTTCGCCGGTACCTGGCTGAACGAACGGCACGGTGTCGCCGAGGCCGGCCCTCCCGAAGGACTGGTCGGCGGGCGCTGCCGGAACGCCTCCGTGCTGCGGCAGTTGCTCTCGAGGGTGGACGAGGTCGCCGCGCAGCGCGTCGACATCGTCGGGCGGCCCGGCTGCGGCATGCACGTGGAGGGGGCGCTGCCCGTGACGGCCGAGGAGCGGCGGGCGGTGCACGACCGGTTCACCCGCCGCATGTTCGGGCGGGACGGGGTCTACTGCGGCTGCTTGCACCGCACGATCGAGGGGCAGCTGCGGACGAGTGGGCTCCGGTCGGTCCTGGGGCCCTGGATCCGTACGGTCGTCCCCTCGGCGGGGCGGAACCGGGATCGGTAGCGCCTGGCCGTCAGTTGGCCGGGGCGGGTCGGCGGCGGGGGAGTTCGGCGCGGCGCAGGGTGGGGGAGCCGAGGAGGACGAGGAGGGCGAGGGTGGTGGAGGCGCCGCAGGTGGCGAAGACGGGGGCGACGCCCCAGGTGGCGATGGCGGCGCCGACGAGGGGGTAGGCGAGGGGGGAGAGGCCGAGCATGGTCACCATGACGACGGAGGTGACGCGGCCGAGGTAGGCGGGGTCGGAGGCGGTCTGGATGAGGGTGTTGTCCAGGCTGCCGAAGACGCCTGCGGAGAGGCCAGCCAGGGCGGCGAGGGCGACGGCTTCCCAGAGGTCCGGGACGAGGCCGAGGCCGACGGCGGCCGCGCTGGTGACCAGGAGGGAGCCGGAGAGCATCAGTCCGGCGCGGGGGAGCCAGCCGGCTATGGCGAGCAGGGCGGCGCTCGCGGCGGCGCCGGCGCCGAAGGCGGAGACGATCCAGCCGTAGCCGGACGCGCCCCAGCCGCGTTCGGCGTTGAGCAGCACCATGCCGACGTTGAGGACGCTGTTGAGGCAGAGTTCGGCGACGGCTCCGGCGAGGACGAGCGGGCCGATGAGGCGGTGGCGGCGGATGTAGCGGAGCCCGTCGAGGAGGTCCTCGCGGGGTGTGCGCCTGGCGGGAGCGTCCTCGGTGGGGGCGGGGAGCGGGCGTACCCGGACGGTCAGGAGGAGGGGCAGGGAGAGGGCGAAGAGGACGCCCGCCGTGGTGAAGGCGGCGGCGGGGCCGCCGAGGGCCATGGCGAGGCCGCCGAGGGGTGGGCCGGCGATCTGGCCGACGCGCATGGCGAGGGAGCGCAGGCCCGTGACACGGGCGAGTTGGTCGGGGCCGGTGATGCGGGGCGGCAGGGCGCCGACGGCCGGGACGAACAGGGCGTCGACGGCGCCGAAGACCAGGGCGACGGTGACGAGGAGCCAGATCGCGGGGGTGGTCAGGGCGACGGCGGCGGCCACGGAGAGGATCAGCAGGCAGCGCAGGGCGTCGCTGCCGAGGATGACGCGGCGCGGGTCGAGGCGGTCGGCGAGGACGCCGCCGCCGAGCATGAGGACGGCCCGGGGGACGCCTCCGGCGGCCATGACCAGGCCGACCTCGGTGGGGCCGGCGGCGCGTTGGGCGGACCAGCCGAGGGCGAGGAAGTAGACGCTGTCGCCGACGAGGGAGGCGGTGTAGGCGCCGAGCCAGCGCAGGACGTTGCCGTCGCGGTGGGCGGGCGGGGTGAGGGGTGCTGGGATCTCTATGGTCGTGGGCATGACAGGCTCCAGTATGTGGTGGAGTGGAGGGGGTGCGCGGGCGCGGGCGGGAGTGCGCCCCGGCGGGGCTTGAGGGGTTTCTACGGGGCGGGGTCGGTCAGGGGCGGAACGGGAAGCCGTACAGGTAGGCGGACACGTGCGCGCGGTCCTCGGTGTCCCCGGCGGCCTTGGCGGCCAGGCCGTGCTCGCGCCAGCGGCGGGCGACCTCGTTCAACTCGTCGTTCATTTCGGCGAGTTCGGACGGAGTGAGGTCGAGAATCCACTCCGCCGCGAACGCCGCGTCCGTCCAGGCGGTGCCCCAGGCGGACGCCTGGGTGAGGTACTTGCGGTACTGGGCGACCCGGGCCTCGAGCAGGCCCCGGCCGACCGCCTCGATGGTGGCGGCGCCTTCGGGGGTGTCCGCGAAGTCCGACTCGCGGAAGCTCCAGCCGCCCTCGGAGGGCAGCTCCCACCAGCGTTCCCGGCCGTCGCCGCTGCGGCCCGTCGCCTCGACGACGAAGCCGAGCTCGGCGAGTTTGCGCAGGTGGTAGCTGACCAGTGAGGGCGCCAGTTCGGCCTGTTCGGCGAGCTGGGAGGCGGTCGCGGACCCGGCGGCGAAGAGCAGTCGGTAGAGCTGGACGCGCAGCGGGTTGGTGAACGCCTTCAGCTGGGAGAGCTCGGTGATCCGGTCGGCGTGCGGCTGGGGCTGCGGCTGCGGCTCGGGCTGGGGCTGCGACTGGGGCTTCGGCTCGGCGGGCATGGAACCACCGTAGGTCCGAAGGAAAAGTTGCGCAAGATAATTTTCAGAGTTTCGGGACCGGGCTCAGCTCAGGGTGGGCACCGACCCTCCGGGGGTGTGGGTGACCTCGACCCCCGGTAGGCCGCGCGACCATGCGGCCGTGATCGGCGCGAGCTGCGCCGCCGTGAGCGGCTCGGACCCGAGGCCGATGGCGAAGCGCGTCCGCCCGCCCGAGTGGAACGGCCTTGGCCAGGCGTGCAGTTGGCGCCCGCCCGCCTCCTCCAGCGCGGTGAGCAGGGCGCGCAGCCGGCCCCGGGCGAGGCCCACCGACTCCGGCTCGGCGGTCACCACGGCCCAGGCCGCATGGCGCCGGTGCAGCGGCGGCGGGGTGAGCAACTCGGGCCACGGGTCGCGGAGTTCGGTGGCCAGCTGCCAGGCCCGGAAGAGTTCCTCGGCGAGCAGCTCCTGCATGTCGGCGCCGACCTGGGCGGTGCAGCTGCGGACCGGCGCCGAAGGGGTGAGGACGGTCAGGCCGTGGGAGGTGTCCGCCGCCTCGCCCTCCAGGCTCACCGCGCGGCGCCAGTCGTACGCGGCCCAGGTCCCGGCGAAGCTCGCGAACAGGTCGCCCTCGGGGGAGTCCGCGTCCAACACCGTCCGCGCCGCCAGCACCGACCAGGCCAGCGAGGGGAGTTGGCCGAACGGCGCCGAGTCCAGTCCGCGTGCCCGCCCCCACGCCTTCACCTGGCGGGCCAGCCGGACGAAGGCCGCGTGCCGCTCGCCGACCGCCGTCAGGATCGCCTCCGCGTCCGTGACGGCGCTCAGCGCGACGGCCGCCGCCTCGCCCAGCTCCGCCCTCCGTTCGACGGCGGTGGCGGGGTCGAGCGCGCCGGTGGGGACCACCGCGAGGTCCACCGTCAGGCCGTCCGCCTCCAGCCGCAGCCCCGGCACCCGCGCGCCGCGCACCTCGTGCAGCCCCCGGGCCTGCGGCAGCGCCGCCGCGACCCGGGCGCGGACGGCGGGCAGGTCGGCCGCGCCGGGCAGAGCGGCGACCAGGTCGAGGTCGCCGTCGTCCAGCTGGCAGCCCATCCGGCGCGAGCCGACCGTACGGACCGCGCCATCCGGCAGCGCCGCCGCGATCAGCGAGGCCAACTCATGGGCAGCCAGCGATTGTTGGGGAGCCTCCCGCCGCAGCGAGACGGCGGGTGCGTCCGGTACGGCCGGGACCTCGCCCGTGCCCAGGGAGATCACGGCGCGCGGACGCATCGGCTCCTCACCCCGGCGCGAGAGCACCACCAGCTCGCCCACCCGGGCGGTCACGCCCGTGAGCGCGGCCGCGCACTCGGCGGCCGTGCGCTGAGGGTCGGCGCTGCGGCCGAGGGTCAGGTGCGGCGTGAAGCCCTCGGCGCGGCCCCGGCAGCGGGGGAAGCGCCGCTCCAGGGCGTGCCGCAGCGCCGCCCACGGCGCGGCCTCGGAGGCGGCCGGGTCCAGCCAGAGCGTGGCGTCCTCGCGGTGGCCGAAAGTGTGTACCCCCTCCAGCCGGGTGGTGAACGGGGCGACCTCGGCGGCGGCCCGGGCGAGCAGCGGCAGGGCGCGCTCGAACTCCGACTCGGGGACGAAGCCGAACAGCAGGTTCACGTGCGGCGGCCAGCGGCGCACCTGGGGGTCGTGGGCCTCGCGCAGGCGCTGGATCGGCGGCCACAGCTCCTCCGGCGGCAGCCAGGCCACGGCGGTCCGCGCGGTGGGTGCGAGGTCGAGCACCTCGGCGTCCGAACCGCCGGCGAGGTCGAGGTCCACGACGAGACCGTAGTGGTCGGAGGGGTACAGCCCGTCCGCCGCCGGGCGCTCGCCGAGCAGCCCGGCCGAGGTGACCAGGGCGTCCCGGTGCAGCACCCGGTCCAGGCGGCCGGGGCGCCCGCTGAGGGAGGAGACGGCGGCCAGCGGATTGCGCGTCGGGTCGAAGGTGGGGGTGTCGTCCGAGGGGCCGTGCGCCTGCGTCCAGGCGTCGCGCAGGCCGAGGGCGGCGGCGGGGCCCTGCGGGCCGGAGCGGCCGTCGTTGAAGTCCCCGAGCAGGACGAGTTCGCACTCCACGCCCGCGAACCCCTCGGCGAGGCGGGCGAGTTCGTCCTGCCGCCGGGCCGCGCCGTCCGGCGAGTGGTCGCTGCTGAGGTGGACGGCGGCGACGGTCAGCGGCGCCGACCCGGCCTGGACGGTGACGGCGGCCACCGCCTTGTACGGGCCCAGCGCGTGCTGTCCGGCGGCCAGGACGGGCAGGCGGCTGAGCAGCAGCAGCCCGTACCGGTCGAGGTCCGGCGCCAGCGGGTCGAGGTGGAGGGTGTAGCGCTCCCGCACCCAGGGCGCGGCCGACAGTGCGGCGGCCAGCGCCGGTTCGACCTCCTGGAGGGCGATCACCTCGGCGTCGGCCGCCTCCAGCGCGGCGATCAGCAGCGGACGGCGGCGGCCGGTGGCGATCAGCTCGGCGTCGTAGCGGTCCCACAGGGTGTTCCAGGTGACCACCCGCAGCCGCTGCGCGGGAGAAGCCCCACCCGTGGAGGCGACCGGGCGCCAGCCGGAACCGGCCCGCCAGCCGTGCGGGACGGTTGCGGAGAAGAAGGGCGTGGGCAGCAGGCTCGGGTCGGTACGGCGCCCGGCCTCGGTGCGGTCGAGCACGTCCAGGCCCGTGTCGCGGTCCCACACCGGCACGCCGTCCGCCTCGACGAAGCGCACCCGGTGCCAGGGGACGTCCCCGGCGGCGGTGAACGCCTCCAGCGGGACGCGCTTGACGCGGTCGTCGCGCTGGCGCACGCCGAGGGTGAAGCGCGCCGGGTCGAAGCGGGCGTCCCAGCGGATGCGCTGGCAGATCTGCTCGATGGGACGCATCGGTCCTCAGTCCTCCTCGAGGTCGAGTGAGCCCGCCCTGTCCTCCACGGTGCCACGCGCGCCGACGTACCAGGTGCGGTGGGCCTCCCCGGGGTACGGCGGCTGGTAGCGGTGCAGCTGCGCGGTGAGCACCTGCGCGGGCACCGGGTGGGGGCGGGTGGCGTTGCGGCGCTGGAGCTCGGCCTCGTCGACGATCATGACGGCCTGGGTGACCAGGGCGTCCCGGCGCTGCGCGACGCCCTGCACCAGGGAGCGCTGGTGGCGGTTGAGCGAGGTGGCGTCCCAGACGACGGTGGCGCCGGGGACGAGGGCGGCGGAGAGGCGGTCCAGGCCCTCGCGCAGCACGTCGGCGTTGTCGCGCTGGTCGGCGCGGGAGCCTCGGGCGGTGCGCAGGCCGTCCAGGGAGACCACCGTGTCGACGGCCCCGAGCGTGCCGGTGAAGGTGCTCTTGCCGCTGCCGGCGGGGCCGGTGAGCTGGATCAGCCGGGGGAATTCGCCGTCGCGCCAGCGCCAGGTGGCGGCCACGGCCTCGTCGGTGCGCTCGAGGCGGCCGAGCGCGTACGCCTCGCGGGCCTGGGCGTAGCAGCGGTCGGCGGCCTCGCGGCCGAGGTCGGCGAGGCTCTCGCGCAGGCCCTTGCGCAGCCCGTCCAGCGGGTCCGGGTCGAGGAGGGCGCCGGCGTCGGCGTGCAGCTCGGACCAGGCGACCTGTTGCTCCTCCTCCGGGCCGGGGGCGGTCAGGGCGGCGAGGGCGTGCAGGACCTCGAGGTCGGCGGCCTCGGACATCCGCACCAGCCCGGCGTACCGGTCCTCGTCGGGGTGGGGGCGGTGCAGCCGGGGGTGCAGGCCGACGAGGTCGGCGACCCTGCGGGCCAGCGGCAGGCCGAGGGTGCCGACCAGCCGGGGCGCCAGCTCCTCCCGGCGGGTGGCGCGCAGCACGGTGGCCAGGACGCCGGTCAGTCGGCGGTCCCCGGTGCGGCCGAGGGCGTCGAGGCGGTCCGAGATCTCGGCCAACTCGTGTTCAGGGCCGGGGAGTTCGTCGAGGCCCAGTGCTGTGGCCAGGGCGCCGGGGGCTGGGCGGGCGCCGCAGCGCACCGCCCACAGCGCGGCGGAGGGGCCGAGCCCGTTGGGCACCACGGCGGCGTGCATCCAGTGGGTGTCGGTGCGCACGTGCCGGGGGCGCACCCACTTGGCGATCCGCTCGCCGAACTCGGCCCGGGGGAAGCCCTGGACGGTGCGGAGGACGTACCCCTCCTGCCGGTCCAGGTCGAGGCTCGACGCGAGGGACCGCAGCGCGCGTTCGTCGTACCGGCCGCGCCAGAGCACCCGGGGTGTCGGGAGGCCCGCGCGGCGCAGGAAGCGGACGGTGGTGTCCCAGTCCAGGCAGGCGTCCCGCTCGTTCCAGACCGAGAAACCGTAGAACCAGCTCTCCAGATCGTCGTACGGGATCGAGTGCCGGGCGTACATGTTCTCCCCGCTGACGCGCCAGCCGGGCGGGATCAGGCGGCCGATGCGGCCGTGCAGCTCCTTCACCCAGGCGCGGGAGGGGTGGTGGGCGGAGTCGAGGGAGCGGGCGTGCAGGCCCTCGCGGTAGAGGGTGGTGTTCTCGCCGTCGAGCTTCTCGGTGACGACGACCTCGGCCCCGGCGAGTCCGGAGAGGTCCCCGGTCCGTACGTCGTCCGCCGTGGCGCCCGGCGACCAGGGCAGGTGCGGCGTCCTCGGGTACTGCACGCGCATCTGTCGCCCCCCGTGTCGGTCCTTGATCCGCCGACACTGTAGGAGCTGCCCGACCCGTCCGACCAGCGAATTAACCGGGACGGGGCCCCGGGCGAGGCCCCGTCCCGGGAGGGGTCAGTCGTCTCCGTGGATCAGGCGGAGGGAGAAGCCCTGGTCGGTGGACACCTTCGCGGTCTTGACCTCGGTGAGGCCCGTGGCCTCGTCGTAGTACCAGCCGGACTCGGCGGTATCGAGCTCGGCCGCCGAGTCGAGCTGCGGCAGCGGGCCGCCGGAGGTGGCGACGAGGCTGGGAGCGGCCTGGCCGTGGACCGTGAACCGGTAGCCGCGCGCCTCCGGCTTGCCCGTGTAACTTCCTTCGCTGGCACCGACCTTGACGGTGGTGACGGCCGGGTTCGCGTCGACGTCGACGCGCTGGGTGGCCGAGGCTCCGCCCGTGTGCTGCCGGGTGACGCCGTCGTCCTCGTACAGGGTGTAGGTGGCGGAGCCCTGCTCCGACGGGTAGAGGTCGTAGTCGAGTTCGCCCCGGTCCCGGCTCTCCCAGGACAGCGTGCCCTTGGGCCACATCGGCACGATCGCGCCGCCCCGGACGAACAGCGGGAGGGTGTCGAGCGGCGCCGCGTAGTCGTTGATCGTGGTCGGGCCCTGGTAGGTGCGCCCCGTCCAGTAGTCCGTCCAGGTGCCGGCCGGGACGTAGATGCCGTTGCGCACCGAGGTGTCGGAGTAGACCGGCGCGACCAGGAAGTCCGGCCCGGCCAGGAACTCGTACTTCGCGTCCGGGCCGAGCGCCGCCGGGTCGTCCGGGTACTCCAGGGCGAGCGGGCGCACCGCGCCGATGCCCGTACGGGTGGCCTCCGCCGAGAGGGTGTACATGTACGGCAGCAGCCGCTCCTTGAGCTGGAGGTACTTGCGGTTGATCGACGTGTACGGCTCGCCGTCCAGCCAGGGCTGCTGGTCGCGCTGCTGGGTGCCGGTCGTGTCCCGGGCCCAGCCGTCCATGGTCATGATGGCGGGCAGGAACGCCTTCCACTGGAGGTCGCGGGTGTACATCTTCGGGTCGCGGCGGTAGATCGAGCCCACGTCGCCGGTGTTGTAGGCGATGCCGGACATCGTGGCGCCCGCGTAGGTGGGGATCTGCCAGCGGATGTAGTCCCAGGACAGGCTCTGGTCGCCGCTCCAC
Organism: Streptomyces sp. NRRL WC-3742; assembly: GCF_000720635.1. Classification (GTDB taxonomy): domain Bacteria; phylum Actinomycetota; class Actinomycetes; order Streptomycetales; family Streptomycetaceae; genus Kitasatospora. The sequence goes on from NZ_JOCF01000046.1 coordinate 33,543, forward strand.
AGCACGCCGCAGCGCTGGGCACCGGCCCAGGAGACGGGCAGCCAGACGAAGCCGCGGGCGTCGCTGTTGTCCTCGATACCGGCCTTGGCCTGGTCGCAGGCGTTGAGCGCGAAGTCGTAGCCGTTGCCGACCCAGGCCACGTCGAGCTTGCGCACCCGCACGCCGGCCTTGACCTCCTTGGCCTGGTTGGGCAGGCCGTTCTGCGTCCACAGGCCGAGCTGGGCGTGGTCCTTCCTCAGGCCCGTGCCGGTCTGGGGGAGGTTCTCGTAGCCGCAGCCGTAGCCGTCGTTGACGAGCATCCAGCCGAGCGGCATCTGCTGCTGCACGTACCCGTCGGCGATCTTGACGGCGTCGAGGGTGTGGCGCTCGCCGCGGTTGGCGTTGTGGAGGTAGCAGTCGGAGTCGCCGGGCTCCAGGCCGTAGACGGGCGGCATGAACGGCTTGCCGACCAGGGAGGTGTACTGGCCGATGACCTTCTTGACGTCGCCGGTGAAGTAGTAGGCGTCCAGGCGCTGTTCCTGCTGGCCGGTGCGCACAGGCGAGCCGAAGTCGTAGAGGCCCGGGGCGAAGGTGTTGCGGAAGACGCCGTAGCCGGCGGTGGAGACGTAGAAGGGCTGGGAGTTGTTGTAGCCGCCCTCGTCCCAGTCGAAGCTGTTGGAGACGTGGACGGCGTGGTCGCGGTGCGAGAAGGAGCCGTTCTGCTCGCCGCCGCCGAAGAACTGCTCCTCGGCGCCGCGCTGGAGGCTCTGGCGCATGCCGCTGGTGCTCCAGCGCAGCGGGGCGTCCTCCTGCCAGATCGCGGTGCGGTCGTCGGCGCGGTAGAGGCCGAAGCGCAGCGGGTGCTTGTAGACGCGCAGCACCAGGTCGTGGGCGTGGACGGCGTAGTACGCGCCGGTGTCCACCGACCAGGTGTCGGACCGGAGTTCGGGCTGCTTGCGGATGATGGTGCTGCCGGCCGGGTCGGTGAACACACCGTCCGGGGCGGCGCGCAGGCGGAGCTGGTCGTCGGCGAGGAAGTCGACCTTGGCCTTGAGGGAGCCCGCGCCGATGTCGTAGCTGCCCTGGCCGCCGGAGAAGGAGGTGAGGTCCCCGGCGTCGGCGGTCACCGGGAGGTGGGCGCGGCCGGTGAAGGAGCCGCCGCGCACGTCGTACGGGACGACGAGGACGTGGTAGGTGCCGGACGCCTTGGGGATGACGGTGGCCTCCGGGTCGGCGGTGCCCGCGCTGGAGGCGACCTGCTTGCCGGCGGAGTCGAAGACGTAGAGGTCGAAGTCCTCGGCGGGGTTCTGCCACTGGACGGAGAGCGGGACTCCGCCCTCCGGGTTGTCGTTCCAGTAGCCCGCGGGGACGTTCACGGTCAGGTCGAAGCGGGCGCAGACCGCGCCGTCCGCGTCCTGGGGGGCGGGCGGGCAGGAGTTGGCGCCGCCGAGGGTGCCCTTGGCGTACTGCGGGCTCTGCCAGGTGACGCTCCGGTGGTCCTGGTCGAGGACGGCGGCGGGGGTGCCGGCGGCCCGGGCCGGGAGGACGGGACCGGCGAGGGCGGTGATGCTGCTCAGGGCCGCGACGAGAGCGGCCCGGCGCAGGCGGGGGCGGGGGCGGGGGCGGGGTAAACGCACGGTGGTGTCTCCTGTTCTCCTGTCAACGCGGGGCTGGTGGTGGTGAGGAGGCCGGCGGAGGCAGCGGCCGCGCGACTTGGGCGGCCACGGCGTCCCCGGGCGGGGGAGAGGAGGCGGTGGGTGGAGATGCCTTGAGCGGGAGCGAACTGGCGTGACGGGGCAGCTACTTGACGGACCCGGCGGTGAGTCCGGAGACCACCTGCCGCTCGATCAGGGCGAACAGCACCACCACCGGCAGGATGGCGACGACCGATCCGGCGAACAGGTAGTTCCACTGCACCGTGTAGTCGCCGATGAAGCTGTTGAGGCCCACGGTGAGCGGCTGGCTCTGCGGGGCGGTCGACAGGGTCAGGCCCATCACGAACTCGTTCCAGGCGGCGATGAAGGTGAAGATCAGCGCGGTCACCACGCCCGGCATCGCCAGTGGGAGCACGACCCGGCGCAGAACCCCGATCCGTCCGAGGCCGTCGATCATGGCGGCCTCCTCCAGTTCCACGGGGATCGAGCCGATGTAGGCGGTGAGGATCCAGACGGCGAAGGCCAGGTTGAAGGCGGCGTTGCAGAGGATCAGCGTCCAGACCGAGTTGAGCATGTCCAGCTGGTAGAACTCGCGGTAGAGGCCCACCAGCAGTGAGGTCGGCTGGAACATCTGGGTGACGAGGACGAGGAGCAGGAAGAGCCGCCGCCCCCGGTAGCGGATGCGGGCGGTGTGGTAGGCGGCGGGCAGGGCGACCAGCAGCGCGAGCAGGGTGGAGCCGCCGGCGACCAGCAGGCTGACGCGCAGGTTGGCGCCGAGGGTGGAGTCGCGCCAGACCTCGACGAAGTTGGACCAGGCGAACTGCCGTGGCAGGTAGGTTGCGTCGCGCAGCTCGTCGGCGGGGCGCAGCGCGGTGACGACCATCTCCAGGTAGGGGAGCAGGAAGACGACGGCCAGCAGCCAGGCCGTGGCGGCGAGCAGCAGGGTGCGAGGGCGTATCCGACGGGTCGTCAACTCTCCTCCCCGGTATCCCGGTTCCAGCGGCTCACTTTCAGGAAAGCCAGCACCATCAGCACCACGAGCGCAAAGTTGACCACCGACATGGCCGCGGACTCCCCGAGGTCGGTGCTCTTCAGCTGGTACATGAACACCGTGGTGGTGGCCGTGTCGCTGCTCGGGCCGCCCTGGGTCATGCCCCAGATGACGGGGAAGGAGTTGAAGACGTTGATCAGGTTGATCACCAGACCGACCAGGAAGGCCGGGCGCAGCAGCGGCAGCGTGATCCGCCGGTACGACTGCCACAGGGAGGCACCGTCCACCCGGGCCGCCTCGTAGATCTCGGCGGGGACCGTCTGGAGGCCGGCCAGCAGGGTGTAGGTGGTGAACGGCAGGGAGACGAAGACGGCGACGGCCACCATCCACGGCCAGGCGGTGGCGGGATCGCCCAGCCAGTCGCGCGGCCCGTCGACCAGGCCGAGGTCGGTCATCGCCGTGTTGAGCACCCCGGCGGTGCGGTCGAGCATCCAGCGGAAGCCGATGGAGGTCATCAGCACGGAGGCGGCCCAGGGGGCGATCAGCGCCCAGCGAGCGAACCTGCGGCCGGGGAAGCGCTGGTCGAACAGCTGGGCCAGGCCGAGGGAGAGCAGCATGGTGAGGCCGACCACGGCGAGGGTCCAGACCACCGTGGAGAGCAGCACATGGCCGAGGTCGGCCTCGCCGAAGAGCTTGCGGTACTTGTCCGGCCCGGCGGAGCCGCGGACGAAGCCGCTGGTGCTGATGCGCAGGAAGGACGTGCGCACCATCTCGTACACGGGCCAGAGGACGACGAGGAGGATCAGCAGGACGGCCGGGCCGATCCACGGCAGCGGGCCCAGTCTGCGGTGAAGCCCTCGACGGGCGGCGGAGTCGACGGACAACGGGGTGCCTTTCGCGGGGCGCGGGCCGGCTGCGTGTTCGCTACTTGTCGGCGACGGCGTTCTGGGCCTTCTTCTGCAGCTCGCCGAGCACCTTGGCCGGGTCGGAGGAGACCGCGCCGCCGATGGACTTCTTCATCTCGGCGGAGACCGCGTCCCAACTGGTGTCGCCCAGCGGGTAGAAGGAGGCGTTCGGCAGGAGGGCGAAGAACGGTTCGAGGTCCTTGTGCTTGCCGCTGGAGGTCATCTCGCGCAGCGTGTCCTGGGTGACCGGCATCAGGTTGTAGGTCTCGTCGAAGGTGAGCGTGTTGTCCTTCGTGTAGACGAAGTCGAGGAACTTCCTGATCTGGTCGCGGTGGCCGTTCTTCTTGAAGGCCATCGTCCAGTCGGCCACGCCGAGCGTGGACTTGAGCGGGCCCGACTTGCCGGGGATCGGCGCGACGCCGTAGTCGACCTTGCCGTCCTTGGCCATCTGGATCAGCGAGGGATGGCCGTTGAGCATCCCCGCCTTCCCTGCGGCGAAGTCGGCGAAGGCGGTCTTGCGGTCGGTGGTGGCGGGGTTGGCGTAGGTGAGGCCGGGGTCGACGAGGTTCGCCCTGAGCCAGGTGAAGGTGTCGATGTCGGCCTGGCTGTTGATGGCGTACGTGCCGTCCTTGGCGGTGGGCCCGCCGCCGTTGCCCAGCTCCCAGATCATGCTCTCGCCCTGCGCCTCCTCCGGGCCGAGCGGCAGAGCGTACGGGGTGGCGCCGGGCGCCTTCGCCTTGAGCAGTTCGGCGTCCTTGCGGACCTCCTCCCAGGTGGTGGGCGGCTGGGGGATGCCGGCCTGCTGGAAGAGGGTTCTGTTGTAGAAGAAGGCGCGGGCGGAGGAGACGAACGGGATGCCGTACTGGACGCCCTTGACCTTCCCGGCCTCGGTGAAGCTGTCGAGGAAGTTGGCCCTCGTGCCGCTGGAGAGCACGTCCTCGGCCTTGTAGAGCAGGTCGTCGGCGACCTTGTCGGCGTAGCCGCCGGTCTGGAGGACGTCCGGCACGTTGCCGCTCTGGATCATCGTGCGGACCTGCTTGTCGATGTCGTTCCAGTTCACCACCTGGACGTCGACCTTGATGCCGGGGTTGGCGGCGGTGAATGCCGTGGCCAGGGAGTTCCAGTACGCCTTGGAGCTGTTGGACTCCTTGTCGCCGTAGTCGGCGGCGACCAGCTTGAGCGTCACCTTGCCGTCCGCGTCGGTTCCGCCGCCGCCGTCGCTGCCGCTGCTGCCGCAGGCGGTGAGGGTGAGTGCGCCGAGCGCGCAGGCCGCCGAGAGGGCAAGGACACGATTCTTCACCGCAGTTACCGCCTTCGCACGCCGCGTGGTTCGATCCTGAGTCGAGTTGCTTGAAGGGTGCAGGTTTCGAACAGTTTCGATCGAGCTTGCTGTGCCCGGCAGTTCATGTCAACGGTGCGTACGGCGAAAGGCCCGGCCGGAGGAGTCCGGCCGGGCGCAGTGGTGCGTGACGCGCGTTCAGGCGCGCAGGACCCGCACCCCGCACTCGGCGATCGCCTTCTCCTGCGCCGCGTCGGCCTCCTCGTCGGTGACCAGGTCGTCGACCTCGGAGAGCGGGCAGATCTTCGCGAAGGTGACCCGGCCGATCTTCGTACTGTCGGCCAGCACCACCGAGCGCGCGCTGCTGCGCAGGAAGGCCAGGTCGGTCTGGGCCTCCATCTCGTCGTGCGTGGTGCAGCCCTCCTGAGCGGTCAGGCCGTCCACGCCGATGAAGGCGACGTCGAGGTGGTACTGCGCGAGCATCCGGTCGGCGGCCGGTCCCACCAGCTCGTAGCTCGTCGTACGGGCGATCCCGCCCACCACCACCAGCCGGATGTCCGGCCGCACGATGAGGTCGGCCGCGATGTTGACCGCGTTGGTGACGATGGTGATCCCTGCGCCGCGTTCGGCCAGCACCCGCGCCAGCTCGCTCGTGGTCGTCCCGCCCGTCAGCCCGACCACCGCGCCGTCGGGCACCAACCGGTCGGCCGCCAGCGCGATCCGCCGCTTCTCCGCCTGGCGTCGGCCCCGCTTGTGCCGCAACGGCAGCTCCAGGTTGACGGCCCCGGTGACGGCCCCGCCCCGGGTGCGGTGCAACCTCCCCTGGTCGTGCAGCTCCTGCAGGTCCCGCCGGACGGTGGCCGGCGACACCCCCAGGAGATCGGCCAGCTCGTGCACATCGGCGCTGCCGGCCTCGGCGATGTGCGTCAGGATGCGGGCGGTACGGTCGGCTTTGAGCATGTCGGAAGTGTAGTGCGGCCGACCCTGGTCACTCCTCGTCACCGTCGGGTTCCCGGGCGCGCTGCCGGTCGCGTCGCAGGGCCGTCGCCCGATCGGTGCGCGATCCCCACCGGTGGCCGCCGGCCGCCTGCCGAGGGTCTGTTGCCGAGCCGTTATCAAGCTCGGCCCCTTGGCGGATTGCCCTTCGGCCCGGAAATAATTAAATTCCATTACGAGGTGGGGGCAGGCGTCGGGGACATGCCGTTTGCCGCCTCAGGGCGCCTGCCGCCGCTGTTGAGGGGCGGCGGCAGGCGTCGTTCTCGCGATGTCCGCCGTCACGAACGCCGGTGCCGGGCAGGGGAACCCGTCCACCGGGCACCCGGCGCTCCTTCCTCACCCCCGGAGGGCGCCGAGTCCACCCCCCACGCTCCTCCGACACAACAGAAGTGGAACCCGATGACACGTCCTGTCACCCTTTTCACCGGACAGTGGACGGACCTTCCGTTCGAGGAGGTCTGCGAGCTGGCCTCCGGTTGGGGCTACGACGGCCTCGAAATCGCGTGCGGGGGTGACCACTTGGAGGTTGACCGCGCACTGGCCGACCCCGGCTACGTGCGTGGCAGGCGCGAGATCCTGGAACGGAACGGCCTCCAGGTCTGGGCGATCTCCAACCACCTCGTCGGCCAGGCCGTCTGCGACCACCCGATCGACGAGCGGCACCGGGCGATCCTGCCCGCGCGGCTGTGGGACCCGGACCCGGAGAAGGTCCGTCGGATGGCCGCGCGGGAGATGGAGGACACCGCCAGGGCCGCCAGGCTGCTCGGTGTCGACACGGTCGTCGGCTTCACCGGCTCCCCGATCTGGCACACCGTCGCGATGTTCCCGCCAGCCCCGCCCGCCCTGATCGACGCCGGGTACCGGGAGTTCGCGGACCGCTGGAACCCCGTCCTCGACGTGTTCGAGGAGGAGGACGTCAGGTTCGCGCTGGAGGTCCACCCGAGCGAGATCGCCTACGACTACTGGACGACCCGCCGCACGTTGGAGGCCATCGGGCACCGGCCCTCGTTCGGCCTGAACTGGGACCCTTCCCACATGGTCTGGCAGGACCTCGACCCCGCCGGCTTCCTCCTGGAGTTCGCCGAGCGCATCTACCACGTCGACTGCAAGGACACCCGGGTCCGTGTCGGCGACGGCCGCCGGGGCCGGCTCTCCTCCCACCTGCCCTGGGGCGACCCGCGCCGTGGCTGGGACTTCGTCTCCACCGGGCACGGCGACGTTCCCTGGGAGGACTGCTTCCGCGCGCTGAACGACATCGGCTACCAGGGGCCGATCTCCATCGAGTGGGAGGACGCGGGCATGGACCGTCTGGACGGCGCGGCCGAAGCCGTCACCTTCGTCCGCCGGCTCAACGCGATCACGCCTCCGGCCGCGGCCTTCGACTCGGTGTTCGGATCCGTGGCCGAGAAGGAGGGCGAGCGATGAGCGGCGCGGCCGTACAGGACGCCGGACGGGTCGGGGTCTGGTTCGTCGGGGCGAGGGGATCGGTCGCCACCACCGCTGTCGTCGGCGCCGCCGCGATCGGCCAGGGCATGGTGTCGCCGACCGGCATGGTGAGTGAACTGCCCGAGTTCGCCGACGTCGGCCTGCCCGCGATCACCAGACTGGTCTTCGGCGGGCACGACGTGATCGCCACCTCACTGCCGAAGCGGGCCGAACAGCTCGCGGGAGGGGGAGTGTTCCCCGAGGCGATGCTGCCCGCCGTCAGCCGGGCCCTCCTCGCCGCCGACCAGGAGATCCGCACCGGGGCCGCCCGGGGCGCGAGCAAGCAGCCCCAGGCCATCGCGGCCGCCGCCCTCGCCGAGGACATCACCTCCTTCCGGGAACGCCACCGGCTCAGCCAGGTCGTCGTGATCAACGTGTCCTCGACCGAATCGCCCGGCCCGGAGCGCCGTGCGTACCAGAGCCTCGACGCACTCGAAGTGGCTCTCGGGGCCAGGCCCGACGTCCTGCCGCCGAGTTCGCTGTACGCCTACGCGGCGCTGAAGGCCGGCTGCGGCTACGTGGACTTCACCCCGTCGGTCGGCATCCGGCTGCGGGCACTTCGTCAACTGGCCCACCGGAAACGGCTGCCGTACGCGGGCAGCGACGGCAAGACCGGGGAGACGCTGGTGCGGGCCGCGCTCGGCCCGCTGTTCGCCCACCGGGCGCTGCGGGTGCGCTCCTGGTCGGGCACGAACCTGCTGGGCGGAGGGGACGGAGCCACCCTGGCGGACCCGGAAGCGGCCGCCAGCAAGAACGCCTCCAAACGCAGTGGGCTGGAGGCCATGCTCGGCCCCCGACTCGAGGGCGACACCCACATCGACTACGTGGCCAGCATGGGCGAGCGGAAGACGGCCTGGGACCACATCGCCTTCGAAGGGTTCCTCGGCGCCCCGATGACGATGCAGTTCACCTGGCAGGGCGTCGACTCCGCGCTGGCCGCACCGCTGGTCCTGGACCTGGCCCGCCTCCTCGCCCGCGCCCGGCAACTGGGCTCCACCGGGCCGCAGGAACAGCTCGCCTTCTTCTTCAAGGACCCGATCCGGGCCGAGGATTCGAGTAGCGAACACCGCCTGGTCGCCCAGTTCGAAACGCTGCGCGCGTGGTACCGGCGAGGCGTGCGATGACCGGTCCGCTGTCGGCCGCCTGCCCGCCGGCCAGGGGCCTTGCCCGAAAGGTGTCCCCGACATGACCGCACTGCGATTCGGCTACGGCACCAACGGCCTGAGCGACCACCGCCTCGACGACGCGCTGGAGCTGGTCGCGGGCCTGGGGTACACGGGCGTCGCCCTCACCCTGGACCACGGCCACCTCGACCCGTACGCACCCGACCTCGCCCGGCGACTTCCCAGGCTCCGGCGCAGGCTGGAGGCGCTGGGCCTGGGCGTGGTGGTGGAGACCGGCGCGCGCTACCTGCTCGACCCCTGGCGCAAGCACTCCCCGACCCTGCTCGACGTCCATCCGGCCGGGCGGGCCAGGAGGCTGGACCTGCTGCGGCGGGGCCTGGGCATCGCGGCCGAACTGGAAGCCGAGGCGCTCTCCTTCTGGAGCGGCACCCCGCAGCCCGGCGTCAGCCACGAGCACGCGTACCAGTACCTCCTCGACGGCTGCGCCACGCTCGTCGGGGACGCACGGGAGGCGGGAGTGCGGCTGGGATTCGAGCCCGAGCCCGGCATGCTGGTGCCCGACCTGGCCGGCTACGAGCGCCTGCGCTGCGCACTGGGCGGCCCCGAGGAGTTCGGCCTCACCCTCGACATCGGGCACTGCCAGTGCCTGGAGCCCCTCACCCCGGCCGAGTGCGTGCGACGCGCGGCGCCGTGGCTGGTCAACGTCCAGATCGAGGACATGCGCCAGGGCGTCCACGAACACCTGGAGTTCGGCGACGGCGAGATCGACTTCCCGCCCGTCCTGGCGGCCCTGTCCGAGGTCCGCTACCGGGGGCTCGTCGCCGTCGAGCTGCCCCGGCACGGCCACAGCGGCGCGCAGACGGCCCTGCGCTCCCTGACCGCCCTGCGCGCCGCGTCCGCCGACCCCTGGACCGCCGACGCGATCCGCCGGGTGGAGTCCGACCCCGCCACGCTGACCGCACTGTTCCCCGTCGCCGCACGCAGCAGCGGCCCCGAGCAGGGCGAGGCCGCCCGCAGCCGGCTGGTGCTGGCACTCCCGGCGCAGGGCGCCGAACTGGCCAAGATCCTCGACGGGTTGTACCGGGACGGGGACCCGGCCGAGCGCCTCGCGGTCCTGCGCACCCTCCCGCTGCTCGACCAGTCCGGGCGCCTCGGCCCCGAGGCGCTCCCGCTGGTCGCCGACGCCCTGCGCACCAACGACGCCAGGCTCGTCACGGCGGCCATGGGCCCGTACGCCGCCCGGTACCTCGGCCAGAGCGCCTGGCGCCAGGGCGTGCTGAAGTGCCTCTTCATGGGCGTCTCCCTCGACACCGTGGCGGGCCTGGCCCGCCGCACCGACTCCGAACTGCTCCGGATGTTCCGGGCCTTCGCCGCCGAACGCACCGCCGCCGGCAGACCCGTCCCCCTGGACCTGCGAATCCAGCTCGACGACGGCGATGCGCTGTCCGCCGGCAACTCCGTGCGCCGGGACGGCAGCTGATGCGATTACGACACCGGAACGGCGAGGAGATCCACCTCGGCTACTGCACCAACGTGCACGCGGCCGAGGACCTGGACGGCATCCTCCGCCAGCTCGACACCTACGCCGTGCCCGTACGCGAGCGCCTGGGGGAGTCCACGCTCGGCATCGGCCTGTGGCTGGCCCGTCGCGCGGCCGCCGAGCTCGCCTCCGACCCGCCCGCCCCCAGACGGCTGCGCGCCGAACTCGCCGCCCGGGGGCTGGAGGTCGTCACCCTCAACGGCTTCCCCTACCAGGGATTCCACCACCCGGTCGTCAAGCACGCGGTGTACTGGCCCGACTGGGCGTCACCGCAACGCCTGCACTACACCTGGGACCTGGTGTGGGTGCTGGCGGGGCTCCTGCCGGACGACGTGGCCGAGGGCAGCATCTCGACGCTGCCGTTCGGCTGGGCGAGCGGATGGAGCGGGGACCAGCACGACCGGGCGTGTCGCCACCTCGACATGCTGAAGGCGGAACTGGCCGACACCTATCAGCGGACCGGGCACACCATCAGGATCGCCTTCGAGCCGGAGCCGGGCTGCCTGATCGAGACGACCGGACAGGCCGTCCACTACCTCTCCCACCTGGACCCGGAGCACTTCGGCCTCTGCCTCGACATCTGCCACCTGGCCGTCGCGTTCGAGGACCCGGAGGCGGCCGTGGCCGAGCTGGACCGGGCGGGCATCAGCGTGTTCAAGGCCCAGGTCTCCTGCGCCCTCCACGCGGCGTCCCCGGCGGACCCCGCCACGCGCGGCGCGCTGGCGGAGTTCGACGAGCCGATGTTCCTCCACCAGACCCGACAGGCGGGCCGGCCTCCGGTCGGCACGGACGACCTCGGGGACGCGCTCGCCGGGCCCAGGGCCCTGAGCGGCGAGAACCCCTGGCGCACGCACTTCCACATCCCCGTCCACGCCGACCCGGCACCTCCGTTGGCCAGCACCCGACCGGTGCTCCAACGGGCGCTCGCCGCCCTGCTCACCGCCGACCGGCCGCGCACCCGGCACCTGGAGGTCGAGACCTACACCTGGGCCGTCCTCCCGGAGGCCCCACGCGGGAGCGCCGATCTCGTGAACGGGATCGCCGCCGAACTCGACTGGACGCGCCGGGAGTTGGCCAGGCTCGGCCTGACGGAGCCGCCGCCCGCACTGAGGGGGATCGTCGGATGAGTGCAAGGGTTTCAGTCGGCGGAGGCGAGGCGGTCCATCAGCTCGGCGGCAAGGAGCAGGACCTGGCGCTCGGTGTGGTTGAGGCCGCCCAGCGCCGACCCCAGCCAGGCGTCCCGCTGGGCCATGTCCTCGGCAAGGGCGCGGTGGCCTTCCGCGGTGATCGCGAGTAGCACCTGGCGGCGGTCGGCGGTACTGCGGGTCCGGGACACCAGACCCGCGTGCTCGAGGTCGGCGAAGACCCGGGTGAGGGACTGCGGCTGCTGGCGTTCGGCCGCCGCGAGCTCGCCCGGTGTGCTCGGGCCGTGGTGCATCAGGTGGGCCAGCACACCGGTCTTGTTGGTACTCAGGGCCCACTCGGGCCGCTCGGCCCGCAGCCGCCGGGCCAGTCGCACCACTCCGCGCCGGATCGCCGCCGCTTCCTTCTCGTCCTCCATGGTTTTCTCGTCCTCCATGGTTCTAAGCTATCACTGACCAATGAGCGGGGCAGGTATCGAAAAAGACGGCTGGAGACCCGGCAAGTGATACGCAATGCTTAGGAATCAGCAGATCCGCAGCGCCGTGGTCACCAGTGCCGCGATGCTGGTCGCCTTCCTGCCGGCCTGGCTGCTGGAGACGCTGGCAGGGCTGACCCTGGACGTGGTCGTCCTGACCGTCGTCCTCGCGCTGAGCCTGGGGCGGGCGCTGCGCCCGGGGCGCGGGCCCGGTCAGGGCGCCGTGCCGCTGGTGCTCGCCGTGGTCGCCGTCTGCGCGGGCGGCGTCGACCGGCTGCTCCAGGACCACCCGAACACCGGCGATGCGGTCTTCACGCTCGCCCTGGGCCTGTCGGTGTGGGTCCGCCGCTTCGGGCCGCAGGCGACGAGGCTCGGGACACTGATCGCGCTCCCGTTCATCGGGCTCCTGGTGGCCCCGATGCCGCTGCCGCCCGGAGCGGCGCAGCCGCTGTGGGGAGCCGTGGCGGCGGTCATCGCCTACGCATCGGTGGTGCTGGTGCGAGCCGTCGCCGACCGGACCGGGTTCACCACCCCGGCGCCGTCCGTGGAACCGGCCCGGCCGCTCCCGCAGCCACGCGAGGCGGCCCGTGGCCGCCGGATGGCGGTCAGCACGCGGATGGCACTCCAGATGACGGCCGCCGTGGGCGCGAGCTTCGTCCTCGGGCGCTGGGCCTACCCGGACCACTGGCAGTGGCTGGTGCTCACGGCCTTCATCGTCTGCAGCGGCAACCGAGGCCGGGGCGACGTGTTCCACAAGGCCGGCCTGCGCGTGGTCGGGGCCGGCCTGGGCACGCTCGCGGCGACCCCGCTGGCCGGCCTCTTCGGGCCGGGCGACCAGCGCTCGATCGTGGTCATCCTGGCCGTGCTGGCGGTCGCTAACGGCCTACGGGCCGTCAACTACGCCTACTGGGCCGGATCGGTCACCGCGGCGCTCTCCCTGCTGTACGGCTACTTCGGGCAGACGGGCCAGGCACTGCTGGTGCAGCGGCTGGCGGCCATCGTCCTCGGTGCGGCGCTGGCCGTCGCCGCCAGCTGGCTGCTGCTGCCGGTGCGCAGCGGGCAGGTGCTGCGCGCCCGCGCGGCCGCGCTCCTCGCCGTACTCGGCGACCTGGCCGAGGCGGCGCGCCGCCGACCGGAGCTCCTGCGAGACCATCAGGCCCGCTTCCGGGACGCGCTGCACCGCGTCGAGGAGGTCGCCCGCCCGCCGCAGCTGCACCAGCTGCTCATGCGGCGCCGACGGCCGGTGGCTCACCCGGCCGACACCCTGGAACCGGCCCGGCGCTGCGCACCCCTGGTCGCCCGCCTCGGCGACACCGCCGATGGCGCAGCCGACGCCGAGGTGTTGGCGGAACTGAACTCGGCGCGCGCGGAGTTGGGCCGAATCCTCCGGGCGACCCGACCGGCGGCCGGCTCGTGAAGCCCGTACCCCGCCGCAGGTGAGCCAGGACGGGCCGCCGGGGTGGGGCGATCGAGGGAGCCGTGAGGCGGTCCGCCTTCGATGCCCGGGGGGATGCCGGAGGCAGACCGCCTGCCGGCCTGTCCGGACGGTCGCCTACGGTCGCGAACAGGAAGCGTCGACGGCAAGCCCTCCCGTCCGCGGGGGCGGGGAGGCCGCCGTCGACACCGGTGATCATGTCAGTCGCAACCTGAGGATTCGGTGAGGTGCGCCCGGCCGACGAGGGCGGTCTCACCCGGCGGGCCGGTCCCACCCGGCGCCGGACGCACCGCCGATCGGCAGCACGGAGGTCGGCGCCGTGAGCGAGAGGGGCTGCCCGGCCGGGGTCAGGTGCCCGGAGGACGGGTCGCGGTGGAAGGCCGCCAGGGCGTCCGATCGCTGGTTGGCGCAGAAGAGCAGGCGCTGATCGGGGGAGAGGGCGAGGTCGCGAGGCCAACTGCCGCCACTGGCAACGGTGGTGAGCAGTGCGAGAGAGGCCCCGTGGTCGTGGACGGCGTGCACGGCGATGGTGTCGTCGCCGCGGTTGCTCGTGTAGAGGAACCGGCCGTCCGCGGAGATCCGGACGGCGGCCGGGTAGTTGGCGCCCGGCGCGCTCGGGTCCGGCCGCGTCGAGAGCTCGGCGACGGGCTCGAGGTGGCCGGTGGACGCGTCCCAGGTGCAGACGGTGAGGGTGGAGGAGAGCTCGTTGACGACGTGGACGTACCGGCCCGAGGGGTGGAAGACGAGGTGCCGGGGGCCGCGGCCGGGCGGCAGCGGGACGCTCCGGTGCTCGGTGAGTCGGCCGGTGAGGGGGTCGAAGCCGTACACGTGGACGCGGTCGGTCCCGAGGGTGGTGCACAGGACGAAGCGGCCGTCCGGCGAGGGCGCGGCCATGTGGGCGTGGGCCGGCGTGAGCCGGCCGTCGAGGGGGGCAGGGCCGGGGTGGCGGACGGTCTGCACCGGTTCGGTGACGGCGATGGTGCCGTCGGCGGCGGTCCGGAAGACCGACAGGACGCCGTCGCCGTAGTGGGCCGCGAAGACGTGCGACCCGCTGGGGTGGACGGAGAGGTGGCAGGGCAGCGCGCCGCCGCTGGTGGCGACGGCGCGGGGCGTGCGGAGCCCGGTACGCGGGTGGAACCGGAAGGAGACGACCCGCCCGGCGTCCCGTTCGAGGACGGCGTGCAGGACCCCGCGGACCGGGTCCGAGGCCGTGTAGGAAGGGTGGTCGAGCGGCCGTACGCCGCGCAGGCTCAGGGCGCCGGTGGCGTCGTAACGGACGATGCTCAGGCCGGCGCCGGGTTCGCACACCGGGGCGGAGCTGCCGACGGCGAGCAGACCGCCGGGCTCGGTGGTCATCGCGGTCACCACTCGGCGAACGAGCCGTCGCGGTGGCGCCACAGCGGGTTGCGCCAGCGGTGTCCGACCTCGGCCGCCGCGCGGACCACCGCCTCGTCGACCTCGATGCCGAGGCCGGGCGCGGTGGGGCGTTCGACGAAGCCGTCGCGCAGGGTGAAGACGGCAGGGTCCACGAGGTAGGCGAGCGGGCCCGCGTCGGCCGTGGTGTAGCCGATGCCGAGGTTCTGTTCCTGGATCAGGAAGTTGGGGGTGGCGAAGTCGATCTGGAGGCAGGCCGCCAGCGCGATCGGGCCGAGCGGGCAGTGCGGGGCGATCACGGCGTCGTGCGCCTCGGCCGCGGCGGCGATGCGGCGGACCTCGGAGATGCCGCCGGCGTGGCTGAGGTCGGGCTGCGCGACGGCGATGCCGGCGGCCAGTACCTCGCGGAAGTCCCAGCGGGAGTACAGGCGTTCCCCGAGCGCGACGGGTATCGAGGTGCCGGCGACCACGGCGCCGATCTCGCGGCTGAACTCCGGCAGCACCGGTTCCTCGACGAAGAGCGGGTCGTACTCCTCCAGGGCCGGCAGCATCCGGCGCGCCATCGCGGTGGAGGCGCGGCCGTGGAAGTCGACGGCCAGGTCGGCCTCGTCGCCGATCGCCTCGCGGACCGCGGCTGTGCGCCGGGCGAGGCGCTTGACAGCGGCGGGGGTGTCCAGGGGGAGCAGCCGGTCGGAGCCGTTGAACTTCACGGCGGTCATGCCGCCCTCCACGGCCCGGCGGGCGGAATCGGCCAGTTCCTCGGGCTCGTCGCCGTGGATCCAGGTGTACATCCGGACCCGGTCACGCACCGGCCCGCCGAGCAGTTGGTGGACGGGGACGCCCAGGGCTTTGCCCTTGATGTCCCACAGGGCCTGGTCGATTCCGGCGACGGCGCTGCTGAGGACAGGGCCGCCGCGGTAGAAGCCGCCCTTGGTGAGGGTCTGCCAGATGTCCTCGATGCGTCTGGCGTCCACGCCGATGATCAGGTCGGACAGTTCGTGGACGGCGGCGGCGACGGTCGCCGCCCGGCCTTCGACGACCGGCTCCCCCCAGCCGACATGGCCTTCGTCGGTCTCGATCCGCAGGAACAGCCAGCGCGGCCGTACCAGGAAGGTCTCCACTGTGACGATGTTCAACGGTCTCCTCGGAGGGACGGGGCTGCGCCGCCTCGCGCCCGGCGTCACCGGGCCAGGCGGCGCAGCACGGAGGCGAGGTGGGGTGCTTCCTGGAGGACGAGTGCGGCGCCGCCCCGGGCGCCCGCCTGGGTGGACTCCTCGAACTCGGCGCGGACGATCTCGGTGCTGGCGGCGACCGTGGCCATGGCGTGGCGTTCGATGCCCTGGCGGATCGCGTCGAGCACGATGTCGCCGGCGGTCGCGATCGGGCCGCCGACGACGATGCGGCCGGGATCGAGGAGGTTGCAGACGTTGGCGAGGGCCTGCCCGACGACCCGGGCGGCATCGGCCAGCACGCCCGCGCTGGCACGGTCGCCGGAGCGGGCGGCCGCGACGGCGTCGCCGATGGTCGCGCGCTCGCCGAGCAGCGGCCGCAGCTGGTCGAGGATGGCGGGGGCGGCCGCCTTCTGGATCAGGCAGCCCCGGTTGCCGCAGGGGCACGCGGGGCCGCTGTAGTCGACGGAGACGTGCCCGAGCTCGCCGGCGCCGCCCAGGGCGCCACGGAACAGCGTTCCGTCGACGATCAGGGCGGCGCCGATGCCGCTGGTGAGGGTGACGTAGAGCATGGTGGGGGCCCTGCGGCCGGCCCCCCAGAGGTACTCGGCCATGGCCTCCAGGCGGGTGTTGTTGTCCACCAGTACCGGCTGTCCGAACCGCTCCTCGAACAGGGTCCGTACGTTGAGGCCCGCCCAGGGCTGGCCGGGCAGCGAGGGGCCGACCGCCCCGGTGGCGGTGGTGATCCGGCCCGGGACGCCGACGCCGAGGCCGACCAGGTCCTCGCGGACGAGTCGGTGGGCGGCCAGCGCGCCGTCCAGCAGTGCGGCGGCGGCCGTGATGCGGTCGTCGGCGCTCGCGTCCGCCGCGACCCCGACCGACTCGCTGATCAGTTCGCGGTGCTCCAGGTCGCTGAGGTGCACGGCGACGCGGTCCAGGGTGAAGTCGAGTCCGGCGGCGACGCCGACGGTCCGGCTGATCGCCACCTGCTCCCGCACCCGGCCGTCCACACGGTCGGCCGCGGACACCTCGACCTGTACCAGGACGCCGCGTTCGATCATCTCGTTCACGATCGTGGAGACCGTGGCGCGCGAGACGTCGATCTGACGGGCGATCTCGGCGCGGTGCATGGCACCTCTCCGCAGCAGGAGCCCCAGGACGCGTTCCTGGTTGGTCCGCCGGAGCGACTGAAGGGAACCACCGGTTTCGACTGACACGGCCGCAGCGTGGCACGGTCGGGCGAAGTGCGTCAAGACTCCTGACAATCAGTCCGCCGGACTCCGAAGTGCGTTGAGACTCTTGACACTTATCGCGTGGGGGGCCATAACTGATGACACCTCCCGGGAGGTTCCCGGGCCGTTCACTAAGGTGGGTCGCGGATGTGGCCTCGAAGCCCCGTGCTGCTGGTCACGGGCGGCGGTGGAGTCCTCGGATCGGTGCTCCGGCCGGCGCTGCGCGGGACGTACGCGCTGCGCGTGGCCGACCGGACCGCGCCGCGGCCGCCCGGGGCCGACGAGATCCTGGTCGGCGACCTGGCGGACCCGGGCTTCGCGGCCGAGGCGGTCGACGGAGTCCACGCGATCCTGCACCTGGCGGCGCACGCGAGCCCGCGCGCCGCCTGGTCGGAGGTGGCGCCGAACATCGCCATGACCGACAACCTCCTGACCGCCGCGGCCGACCGGGGCGTGCGGCAGATCGTCCTGGCCTCCTCCAACCACGCGGCCGGCCTGGACTTCCGCCTCGGCGCGCACCCCGTCGACCCGGGCGAAGCCGCCACGCCGTGCTGCCCGTACGGCGCCGCCAAACTCGCGGAGGAGGCCCTGGGGCGGCAGCACGCGCTGCGCCACGGCGCAGTCGTCGTCAGCCTGCGCTTCGGGCTGGTCGGCTGGCCGCTCTTGGAACGCGACTACAACGCCATGTGGCTGTCCGACCACGATGCCCGCGCGCTCGTCCTCGCCGCCCTGCGCGCCACCCGGCCGGGCGTCCACTTCGGTGTCTCCCGCCACGCCGAGCGGTTCTGGAGCCTGGCCGGCGCCCGCGCCGACCTCGGCTTCGCCCCCGCCGACGACCTGCCGCCCGGCGCGGAGGACCTCCCCAGGGCCGCCGACCCGCCCTGCCTGATGTTCGACCCCGATGTCCGACCGGGCCCACTGACCGACCGAACTCCCTGAACCGAAGGACGCCCCCATGCGCAGCACCTCCTCGAAGCCGGCGAGAGCGGGCGCCCTCGCGGCAGCCCTGTTCGTGCTGGCGACCGCCTGCACGACGACCTCCAGCGGATCTTCCGGAGGTGACGGCAAGCACGTCACGTACTGGTCGATGTGGACCCAGACAGAGCCGCAGGCGAAGGTCCTGCAGAAGGCGATCGACGCGTTCACCGCGAAGACCGGTATCCACGTCGACGTCCAGTGGCAGGGCCGCAAGGTCCTCGACAAGGTCGCCCCGGCGCTGCTCTCCGGCAACGCCCCCGACCTGGTCGACCAGGGCTTCGACCGCCTGCTTCCCGCTCTGGCCGCCAACGGCAAGGCCCAGGACCTGAGTTCGGTCCTGGCCATGGACACCGGCGAGGGCCGCAAGGTCGGCGAGGTGCTGCCGGCCAAGTTCCTGGACGTCCTGCCGAAGGGCAAGGACGGAACGCCCTGGATGATCCCGTACGAGTCCGTCTCCGTCTCGCTGTTCTACAACGGCAAGGACCCGCTGGTCGCGCGGGCGCCGAAGACCTGGGACGACCTGCTGGCCGTCTGCAAGGCCGCCAAGGCCGCGGGCAAGGCATGCATCGGCACCGACGGCGACCAGGGCTGGGCCTCCCAGTACTGGTTCGACTACCTGCTCAACCGCAACGGCGGCTCCGTCGCGACGCTCGCCGCCGACAGGACCGGAGCCGCGTTCAAGGACCCCGCCGTCCTGAGGAGCGCCCAGCAGGTCGAGCAACTGGTCAAGGAGGGCTACCTGGCCAAGGGCTACGACGCCACCAAGTACCCCGAGCAGCAGAACCACTGGGCCCACGGCGAGTCCGTCTTCTTCCTGATGGGCAGTTGGCTGCCGAGCGAGACGGAGAAGTTCAGGGACGCGGGCTTCGAGGTCAGGTCGGTGGCCTTCCCGACCACCGGCGACGCCACCCGCAACGCCGCCGACTTCCTCCCCTTCGGCTTCACCATTCCCAAGGGCGCCAGGAACGCCGACTCGGCCGGGAGGTTCATCGCCTTCTTCCTCCAGAAGGACCAGCTGGCCGGCATCTCCACCGAGGCCAGGAACATCGCCCCGCGCACCGAGATCCCGGCCCCCGCCGAACTGGCCGACGTCGCCCAGCAGCTCAAGGACCGGCCCAGCCGGCTGCCCGACGACAACGCCGACGCCGACTGGCAGGACAAGGTCCTGGTCGCCCAGTACGACAAGCTCTGGCTCGGCAAGGCGGACGCGGCCGGCTTCGTCGACCAGGCGGCCAAGGCGAGCGCCGACTACTGGACGGCCAAGGGCTGAGCGCCATGACCACAGCCCTACCGGCCCGGAGCGGGCGCCGACGCGGCGACCGCCGCGCCCCCGGGAGCCCGATGGAACGGGCCCAGCGCCGGACGTTCTGGCCCTTCCTCGCCCCCGCCCTGGTCGTCTTCACGCTGTTCTTCGTGGCGCCCATCGGCTTCAGCGTCTGGCTGGGCTTCCAGAGCTGGGACGGCGTCGGGGAGGCGCGGGGTCGCGGCCTCAGGAACTACACCAACCTCCTGCACGACCAGCTGTTCCTCACCTCGCTGAAGAACACCACGCTCATCCTGCTGGTCGGCGGCGCGGCCATCTTCGTGGTCAGCTTCGCCGTCACCGTCCTGCTGCGCGAGATGCGCGACCGCAACCTCGTCCGCTACGTGCTGTTCTTCCCGGTGCTGGTCAACCCGCTGGTGTTCGGCGTCATGGCCGGGCTGCTGTTCCGGCCCGACGGCATCGTCAACACCGCCATCGGCTGGCTCGGCGTCGACGACCCGCCCAAGTGGCTGGCCGAGCAGAACCTGATGACGATGATCGTCGGCGTCACCGTGTGGGCGGGCACCGGCTACTACACCACCATTCTGATGTCCGGCGTCGAGCAGATCCCGACCACCTACTACGAGGCCGCCGAACTCGACGGCGCCGGCCCGTGGGGCCGCTTCCGGCACGTCACCCTGCCACTGTCCTGGGACGTCGTCACCGTCTGCGCCCTGCTGTGGACCATCTCCACCGTCAAGGTCTTCGAACTCGTCCTGGTCTTCGGCGGCAGCACCGGCGGCATGCCTCCGAACAGCACCTACACCACCGCGCTGTACGTCTACGAGAGCGCCTTCTCGGCCCGCACGACCCGCGACTTCGGCGTCTCCTCCGCCGCCGCCCTCGTCAGCCTCGTCCTCATCGCCCTCGTCGCCGTCCTGCTCCGGCGGGTGATGCGCCGGGATGCCATCCAGCTCTCCTAGCGGCGCAGACGTGGCCGCGCAGACGTCAAAGGACCCCGCAATGACCGTCATCACCCGACCACCGGACGCCGACCTCAGGGCCGGTCCCGCCCGGCCCGCCGCCCGACGCGGACGGCTGAGGCCGCGTCACCTCGGCGCCGCCGTGATCCGGGTGCTGTGCCTGGGGAACATCCTGCTGCTGATCTGGATGGTCGTCACCTCGCTGCGCGACACCAGGGACATCTTCGAGCACCCGGTCGGGCTGCCCGGCCACCTCGCATGGGGCAACTACAGTCGTGCCTGGGACACCGGCGGTTTCGGCCCGGCACTGGTCAACTCCCTGGTGGTGTCCGTCGGTTCGGCGGTGATCGCGGTGGCCCTCGCCGCGCCGGCGGCGTACGTCCTGGCCCGCACCAGGCGCCGGATCGGCAGCCCTCTCACCCTGCTGTTCGCCCTCGGGATCGGCGTCCCCACGCAGCTGATCGTCATCCCGGTGTACGTGGCCTTCGCCAAGGCCCAGAACGCCACCCAGCTCAAGCTCCTCGACAGCATGCAGGGCCTGATGACCGTCTACGTCGGCCTGGCCATGCCCTTCACCGTCTTCCTGCTCACCGGGTACTTCCGCAGCCTGCCGGTCGAGGTCGAGGAGGCCGCCTGCCTGGACGGCGCCGGGGCGGTACGTGGCTTCCTGCAGATCGTGCTGCCGATGGCCCGCAACGGCCTGATCACCGCCTTCACCCTCCAGGTGCTCAGCGCCTGGAACGAGACGCTGTTCTCACTGGTGCTGCTCACCAGCGACGGGAACAGGACGCTGCCCTCGGCGCTGCTGTCGTTCATCGACCAGCAGCAGTTCCAGGGCACCGACTGGGGCGGGATGTTCGCGGGAGTGGTCATCGTCATGGCGCCGGTGCTGCTGCTGTTCGTCGTCCTCGGCCAGCGGCTGATCGCCGGCATGACCGCGGGGGTGGGCAAGTGACCGCCCTCGACGGCCACGCCCGGCTGGCCGCCGCCCTGAGGCGGCACCGGCTGGTCGCCATCCTCCGAGCGACCACCGGAACGGACCTGACGGCGGCGATCGACGCGCTGGTCGAGGCCGGTGTCCGCTGCCTGGAGGTCACCCTGCCCACGCCGGGCAGCCTGACGGCCGTCGCCAGGACCCGAGCCCGGCTGGGGGAGGAGGTCACCATCGGTGTGGGCACCGTGCTGCGGGCCACGGACGTTCAGCGGGTGGCCGACGCGGGCGCCGACTTCATCGTCAGCCCCCATCTGAGCCTGCCCGTCGTGGAGACCGCCCGTGACCTCGGCCTCGGAACCCTGCCGGGCGTCCTCACCCCCACCGAGGCCGTCGACGCCATGGCGGCCGGCGCGACCGCCGCGAAGCTCTTCCCGGCCTCGGCGCTGGGGCCGTCGTTCGCCGCCGCGCTGCGGGCCCCGCTGCCGGACGTGCCTCTCGTCCCGACCGGGGGCATCGGCCTCGCCGACGTGCGTCCCTGGCTGGACGCCGGAGCGCTCGCCGTCGCCGTCGGCTCCCCGCTGCTCGGCGACGCCCTCACGGGCGGGAGTCTCGACGAACTGCGCACGCGGGCCGGCGAGTTCGTCGAGACCGCACGAGGAGGGGGCGGCCGTGCCTGACCTGGTGACGATCGGGGAGACCATGGCCGCGCTCGGCGCGGAGCGCGTCGGACCGCTGCGGCACGCCCGCACGCTGGACCTGTCCGTCGCCGGCGCCGAATCCACCGTGGCCATCGGCGCCCGGCGGCTCGGCCACACCGCCGGGTGGATCGGCCGGCTCGGCACGGACGAGTTCGGAGAGCTGGTCCGGACGACCCTGCGCGGCGAAGGCGTCGAGGTGCACGCCGCCGTCGACCCCGGCGCCCCGACCGGGCTGATGATCAAGGAGCGGCGCACCGCCGACCTGCGACGGGTCCACTACTACCGGGCCCACTCGGCCGGCTCCCGGCTCCGCCCGGAGGACATCCCGGCCGAGGTCGTCGAGCGGGCGAGCGTCCTGCACACCAGCGCCATCACCCCGGCGCTGTCGGACAGCGCCGCAGAGGCCGTCCGCGAGGCCGTACGGCGAGCCCGGGCCGCGGCCGTCACGGTGTCCTTCGACGCCAACTACCGGGCGAAGCTCTGGCAGCCCGCCGCCTACCGGCAGGCCGTCACCGCCCTGCTGCCCCACGTGGACCTGCTCTTCGCCGGCCTGGACGAGGCCCGGGCCCTGCTCCACACCGACCGCACCGATCCCGCGGCGCTCGCCGGCCTGCTGCTGAAACTCGGCCCGCGCACCGTGATCCTCACCCTCGGGGCGAGCGGCGCGCTCTCGACCGGCCCCTCCGGCGTCCTGCGCACCGAGGCGGTCCGGGTGACCGAGACCGACCCGGTCGGCGCCGGGGACTCCTTCGTCGCGGGCTACCTCTCCGCCCTCCTCTCCGGCCTGGACGAGCCGGCCCGGCTCGCGAAGGCGGCCCGGGTGGCCGCGTACTCCGTCTCGGCCCTGGGCGACTGGGAGGGACTGCCCACGGCCGCCGAACTCGCACACCTCCCAGCGGCCGGCACGGACGTCAGCCGCTGACCCGGAACCCCGTCCTCGCGGCGCCCTCCGCCGACGGCGCCGCGAGGACGGACCCACCACCGATCGGCACTCCCTTCATCCTCAGCGGCATTCACCCCCAGTGGAACGAGGTCCCCCATGCGCCCGATCAGACTCGTCCGACTCCTCCTACGCCCGACCGCCGCGCTGGCCACGGCCGCCTGCATCGCCGGGCTCACCCTGGCCGCCCCCACCGCGGAGGCGGCCACCGGCGCCGTGAGCCGGCAGCAGAAGGCGCCCGCCGCCGACGCGCCCGCGCCCACCGACCCGGGCACCCAGAGCTCCGTCGTCGGCGTCGCCACCGGTCTGCTCCCGCAGGCCACCGGCGGCACCGCCCCGCTCAGCTGGTCGGCCACGGGCCTGCCGGCCGGGCTGAGCATCAACTACTCCACCGGCACCGTGGTCGGCACGCCCCACGGGACCGGCTCCGCCACCGTCACCCTCACCGCGACCGACAGCCGGGGCAACAGCGGCAGCACCACCTTCACCTGGACCGTCGACGCGGCCACCACCGCCACGTCCTGGTACCTCGACTGCTCGGCCGCCGGCAACGGCTCCGGCACCCAGGACTCCCCGTGGAACAGCCTCGCCGCGGCGAACGGCCACACCTTCCAACCCGGCGACTCCCTGCTCCTCAAGGCCGGCACCAGCTGCGACGGCCAGCTCGCCCCGACGGGCAACGGCAGCGCCACGGCGCCGATCACCATCGGCGCCTACGGCAGCGGCGCCCGCCCGGTGGTCAACGGCGGCGGCCTCACCGGGACGACCGGGGCGGCGGTCCTGCTGCGCAACCAGTCGTACTGGATTGTCCAGGGCCTGGAGGTCACCAACAACGCCGCCGCCGAAGGATGGCGCTCGGGGATCAACGTCCTCGTCGACGACCTCGCCGAGCACGACGGCATCACGATCCGTGACAACGTGGTCCACGACGTCATGGGCCGGTCCGACCGCGGCGGCGACCACAAGGGCTTCTACCTCTCCCACGGCATCGGCGCCGACCTTCCGGTCAACGGCGGATTCGTCAAGGGCCTGACCATCGCCGACAACTACGTCCGCGACAGCCACGTCAACGGCATCGGCCTCTACGGCAACCAGGACAACGGCGGCGACAACAACAACGCCGTCCACAACCGGTTCGTCCACATCACCGGCAACACCATCGAGCGCAACAGCAACGACGGCATCGTGATCTGCGTCTCCGACTCGCCGCTGATCGAGTACAACGTCTCCGACCTCGCCGGGACGAACGCCGTCAACCCGGAGAACATCGCGGCGATCTGGGGCTGGGCGGACGACAACCCCACCTTCCAGCACAACGAGGCGTCCAACCTCATCGCCCAGACCTTCGACAGCCAGGCGTGGGACTGCGACGGCTACATGACCGGCGCGTGCACCTACCAGGACAACTACGACCACGACAACTACGGCGGCATCCTGCTCAACTGCCTTGCCTGCGGCGGCTCCTACCACGCGTCCATCGTCTACCGGAACAACGTCTCGGTGGGCGACTGTCGGATCATCAGCAACGGCGCCAGCACCCCCGTCAGCTTCCTGTTCGCCAACAACACCATCGACTGCGCCGGTAAGAAGGCCACCGTCGAACTGCCGACGGAGACCACCGTCGCCAACAACATCCTCACCGGAGCTCCCACCGGCTCCACCCTGCCCGCCGGGCCGACCTACCGGAACAACACGTACGTCGGCTTCACCGCACCCGGCAGCGACCCGGCGCCCTCCACCGCCGACCCCGGGTTCACCGCGCCCGGCACCGCGGGCTACGGCCTCCACTCCCTCGGCGGCTACCAGCTCGCCTCGCCCTCACCCGCCCACCGGAGCGGCATCGCCCTCAGTGGCGCCGAGGCGACCGACTACTGGGGCAACCCCACCAGCGCCACCGCCCCCAACCGAGGCGCCTACGGCGGCCCGGCCCTCGGAGCCGCCGCCTGCACCGACGACGGCTCCGCCGCCATCACCTACTCCGCCGGCTGGAGCTCCACCGGCAGCACCGGCTGCGGCAGCGGCCTGGACCACTGGAGCGACTCCGCCGGAGCCACGGCCACGTTCAGCTTCTCCGGCACCGCGCTGACCTACTACGGATCCCAGAGCCCGGACAACGGCATCGCCGCCCTCAGCATCGACGGCGGCCCGGCCGTCGACGTTAACCTCTACGCCCCCGCCAAGCGCCTCGGGCTCCCGGTCTACACCAGCCCCGTCCTGCCCGACGGCACCCACACCGTGACCGTCACGGTCAGCGGGCGCAAGGACCCGCGAGCGACGAACACCTACGTGAGCCTGGACGCCTTCGCCGTGAGGTGAGCACCCGGGACGTCGTCCCGGCCGGGCCGCGGTGAACCACCGTTGCGGCCCGGCCAGGGCTTTCAAACGCACTGCAGGAGATCCACCCGCCCTCAGCGACCCCCCCACTCGTAGAAGAAAGGGCTCCAGTCATGTCCTCGGAAGACGACGAATCCGCCGGGCGCGGACGGTCCGGGCCAGGCCCACGGCTCAGGGCGGCTGCGCTGCTGGCCGCCGGCAGCCTGGTCGCCGCTCTGGCGACCTTCCCCGCCCCCACCGCGCTCGCCGCGGCCGGCACCACCGGCACCACCGGCACCAGTACGGACGGTTGGGTGCTGAGCACCACCGACACCTCGGCCGGCTACGCCCCGGCCTTCATCGGCAACGGCTACTTCTCGACCCGCGTCCCGGCCGCCGGCGAAGGCTACAGCGGCGGGGCCGTCCCCATCGAGTCGGAACTGGCCGGCCTGTACGCCGCGCCGAACGGGCAGCCCGAACGGCGTGCCGCGCTACCGACGTGGACCACCCTCGGCTTCGGCCGCGAGGACGGCAACGGGGGAGTGTACGGAGTCCCGGCGGGCGCGCAGCCCCAGGTGCCCGCAGCCCCGCCCGCCGGGACCACGAGCAACTACCGGCAGTCGTTGGACCTGAGGACCGGCATGCTGACCACCAGCTTCGACTGGACCTCGCCCGGCGGCGACAGCACCGGCTTCACCTACGAGGTGAACGCCAACCGCTCCAGCGCGCACCTGGGCACCGTGACCGTGCGCGCCGTGCCGCGCTGGAGCGGAACGGCCACCGCCTACGACGAGTTCGACGGCCGTGGCCTCAGCAGCGCGTCCGCCGGCGGCGCGAAGGTCGACGGCGACGGCGCCACCCTCACCGAGGACGTGGTCACCGACGGAAAGCTGGTGACCGCCGCGCTCACCTCCGTGCTGCGCGTCGACGGCGCCACCGTGCCGACCACGGCCGTCGACGGCGCCGTCGGCCAGCGCGCGAGCTTCCCCGTCACGGCGGGCCGGACCTACGAGGTCACCAAGTTCGTGGGCGTCGCCTCCAGCGTCGACACCGACCGGCCGCTGACGGACGCCAGCCCGCAGCAGGCCGCCGGCGACGCCGCTTCCGCCGCCGCGGCGAGCGGCTACCAGCAGGCGCTCACCGCCAACCGCGACGCCTGGGCCGGCCTGTGGCAGTCGACCGTGTCCGTCCCCGGCGACACCGAGATGACCGCGACGATCCACGCGGCGATGTTCTACCTGCTCGCCAGCATGCGCTCCGACACCACCTGGAGCACCGGCCCCGGCGGGCTCTCCTCCAACGGCTACAACGGGCACGTCTTCTGGGACATGGAGACCTGGATGTACCCGGCCCTGCTCGCCCAGTACCCCGAGATCGCGCAGGCCGCGAACGCGTACCGGCAGAAACTGCTGCCGGCCGCCGAGGCCAACGCCGCCAAGCTGTCCACCCCGAGCCGCCCGCTCAAGGGGGCCAAGTACCCCTGGGAGAGCGCGCTGACCGGCAGCGACGCGACGCCGACCTGGTGGAACGGGATGCAGACCGAGATCCACATCAACTCCGACATCGCCCTCGCCCAGTGGCAGTACTACCAGGCCACCGGCGACACCGACTGGCTGCGGGACAAGGCGTGGCCCGTCCTGAAGGACGTCGCCGACTACTGGGCCTCCCGGGCCTCGTCCGACGGCGCCGGCGGGTACGACATCACCGACGTGATGCCCCCGGACGAGTACGTGAACAACGTCAACACCAGCGCGTACACCAACGCGAGCGCGCAGGCGTCGCTGCGGATCGCCGTCCAGGCCGCCGCTGTCGTCGGCCGGACTCCCGACCCCGCCTGGAGCACCGTCGCCGACGGTCTGGTCCTCCCGGTGGACACCACCAACAACATCCACCCGGAGTACCGGGGCTACGACGGCCGGGTCGTCAAGCAGGCGGACGTGACGATGCTCCAGTACCCGTGGGCCGTGCCGATGCCGCGCTCCCTGGCGCAGAACGACCTCGACTACTACAGCCGGCGCACCGACCCCCAGGCCCCGGCGATGGCCGACGCGATCGCCACCATCGACGCCGCCGCCCTCGGCTCGCCCGGCTGCACCGCGTACAACCACCTGCGGGCCAGCGCCGATCCGTTCCTGGGCGCGCCGTTCCACCAGTTCCACGAGCAGCGCTCCGGCGGAACGTTCACCTTCACCACCGCCGAGGGCGGCTACCTCCAGCAGTTCCTGTACGGCTTCACGGGCCTGCGCTGGGGTACGGACGCCGTCACCCTCGACCCCTTCCTGCCCACGCAACTGCCCGGGGACGACGTCACCGGCCTGAAGTGGCACGGCACCACCTTCGACGTCTCCGTCGGCCAGCAGGGCACCACCGTCACCGCCCGGTCCGGCCCCGCCCTCGCCGTGCGCGACGGCAGTGGCACCGTCCACCAGGTCGCGCCCGGCACCACGCTCACCCTGCCCACCCGGCACCCGGCCCCGACCGCAGGCCCGACCGACTGCGGTGGTCCGGCCCCGAGCGGGCCCATCACCGGCACGGCGAGCGCGCGGTGCGTCGACCTGCCGGGCGGTCTCACCGCCGACGGCACCCAGGTCCAGCTCTACGACTGCAACGGCACCGCCGCCCAGACCTGGACCCTGCCGGGCGACGGCACCGTGCGGGCCGCGGCCAAGTGCCTGGACGTGCGCGGCGGTTCCAGCGCGGACGGGGCAGCCGTCCAGCTCTACACCTGCAACGGAACACCGGCCCAGCAGTGGACCTACGACCCGGCAAGCAGCTCGCTCCGGGCCATGGGCAAGTGCCTGGACGCCGCCGACGCCGGGACGGCGAACGGAACGAAGCTCCAACTCCGGTCGTGCTCGGGCGGCACCGGCCAGCAGTGGAGGATCCCCACCCTGAGTTAGCCACGCCCTGGCCCCGGGGACGACCGCCGAGTCGACCCCGGGCCGGGTACCCCGTCACCGCCTACGCGTCGGGGCAGGGTCAGAACGCGAGGAACGGGACCGCAGACCTCAGCTCGCCCGGAGTGTGGCCGGTCACCGACCGTATCGCCCGCGTGAGCTGGGGTTGGTCGTAGTAGCCGCAGGCGGAGATCACCTCGGCGATCGATTCGCCCGCCGTGAGCAGCTGCGCGGCCTGCCGTGCCTGCTCGATGCTGAGGAGCTTGCGGCGCGACACCCCGACGGCCTGGCGGAAGCGGATCTGCGCCGTCCGTTCCGACATGGACCGTGGTCGTTGGCCGTGAAGGATCTCCTCGACGAGCGGATCGAGGAACAACAGACCCGCGCGCACGAGCCTGTCGACGAAGACGTCGACGTTCTGCTCGGTCGGCATCTCCCAGTCCCGGTTGTCCAGCACGATCCGGTCGCCCGGCACGGTCGGCAGCACGGCGTCGTTCAGATCGGCCAGACCGGCCGGCGGGAACAGGGGAAGATACGCACCGACCCGCAGTTCGACGCCGAAGAACTCCCAGCCCTCCGGGCAGGTCAGCGCTGTGGCGCCGGTCTCCGGACCGCGCAGGTGCACCGTCCAGCTGCCGGCGTGACGCGCGAACGCGATCATGGAGGAGCCTTTGGCCACCGAGGTGAAATCGGTGGTGGCGTCACAGCGCGCCGACCACACCCGCCGCACCAGCGGCAGTTCGCCCGCAACGGCGTCGAAGATCAACCCCATGGCAGGAGTTTAGTCCTGCCCGTCGCTCTTCGGTTCGATACAAGACGGGCCGATCACGGCGGTGGTTGAGTACGGGCATGAGAAAACTGGTCGAGTACAACCACCTCTCGCTTGACGGGATGTTCACCGGGGACGACTTCTGGGCCGCACAGATGAAGGTCGTGCCCAACGACAAGCACTTCGCGTACCAGCTTGGGATGTTGGAGGAGGCGGCCGGTCTCGTGCTGGGACGGGCGACCTACCAGGGCTTCGCGGCGACCTGGCCGACCATGACCGGCGCCCTCGCCGACCGGCTCAACGCCCTGCCGAAGTACGTCGCCTCCACCACCCTGACCGAGACCACCTGGAACGCCGAGGTGCTCGCGGGCGACGCCGTCGACGCCGTCGCCCGGCTCAAGGAGTCCGGCAGCGGAACCCTGGTGAAGTACGGCAACGGCCCGTTCAGCCGGGCACTCCTCGAGGCCGGGCTCATCGACGAGCTGCATCTGAGCATCTCCCCGTTCGTCGCGGGTTCCGGTCAGTCCCTGCTGGCGGGCATCGGCGCGACTGCCATGGACCTCACGGCGGTGACCGAGATCGGCAACGGCGCGGTGGTCCTGACCTACGAACTCTGAACGGTCGCCCCTCGGCACCGTTGAAGGACTAACGGCCGCCGTCCTCCGGCGGGAGCCAGAGGCTGGTGTCGGCCTTGCCGGGGGCCAGGCGGTTGACGACCTCGGCCAGCTCGACCGTGGCCTGTTCGATCCGCCGGTAGGTGTCACGCTGCTCGGCGACGACCGCGGCCAGCAGCAGGCTGGTGAGCGCCGCGCACCCGTTGAGGGCCTGCAGCATCACCATGGCGGCGACGAGCCCGTGCCCGGCGAACGGGCCCGCCCGGTTGGTCGCCGCCGTGATGGTGATCACCGAGACCAGCAGGACGCAGGGCGCCGCCCCGAGCACCTGGAACCGCAGCGCCGCCCAGATCAGGAAGGGGAAGACCAGGAAGAGCACGCTGAGCCTGGTGGAGGTGGCCAGCACGGTCGCACCGGCGGTACCGGCCAGCAGCAGGACCGGCTCCACCAGGTCGAACGGGCGCCGGTCGGCGGGCAGCCGGGCCGTGCTCAGCGCCAGCAGCAGCGGGGTGATCACCAGCACCCCCATCGCGTCGCCCGTCCACCAGGCCGACCAGGTGGACCAGAACCCGTCGGCCGGCAGGTCCCCGTTCAGGACCAGGACGGCGGTGCCGATGCTGGAGCTGATCAGCATCCCGGCGAACGCCCCGAGGAAGACCAGCGCCATCCCGTCCCGCAACCGGCCCATCTCGATCCGGAACCCGGCCCGGCGCAGCATCAGGTACGCGGCGACCGGAGCCAGGGTGTTCCCGGCCACGATGCCGAGCGTGCCCCAGGTGGGCGGCCCGGAGGAGACGACGACCAGGAAGGCGCCCAGCGCCACGGCCGGCCAGACGCGGAGGCCGTACAGCAGCAGACAGGTGAGCGCGATCCCGGTCGGCGGCCAGAGCGGGGTGACCTTGGCCCCGCCGATCACCACCTGTTCCAGCAGGCCGATCCGCCCGGCCGCCAGGTAGACCGCGGTGACTGCGAGCAGGCGTACGGCGGCCGTTGCGAGGCGGCGCGGGTCGCGCGGGCTGGGCGTGGTGGTGGGCGGCACGGTAGCCATCTGACTACGGACGGGCGGTGCTGTACGGGCGTGACACGCACGCGCCCGCCGCGGGAGTTCTCAGCCGTGGAGGTCGTCGTGGCGCAGCACCAGCACGGCGGCGTCGTCGGTGTGCCCGGTCAGGTCGGCGACCTCCAGCAGTTCGGCGGCCAGCGCGTCCGGCTCGTCCGCGACCCGTTCCCTCAGCACGGCCGCCACCCGCTCCAGCCCGGCCTCGATCGGGAACTCGGGCCCCTCGACCACCCCGTCCGTGACGAGGGCGACGACTCCGCTCCCGGACAGCTTGTGGTGGCTGACCGGGTACCGCTGGTTGGGCAGGACCCCGAGCGGCGGTCCGCCCTCGTCGTCGCACTGCCCCCAGTGGCCCTCGCCGTCCGCCCAGACCGGCGGGACGTGCCCGGCCCGGGCGTGCGACAGCTCCCCGGTGTCCGGGTCGTAGCGCAGGAAGCTGCAGGTGGCGAAGCGGCGGCTGTCCATGGAGATCAGCAGGTCGTTGGCCCGGCCCAGCACCTCGCCGGGGTCGGCGGCGGTGGTCGCGACGGCGCGCAGGCCGACCCGGACCTGGCCCATGATCGCGGCCGCCTCCACGTCGTGGCCCTGGACGTCGCCGAGCGAGAAGGCCAGCGAGCCGTCCGGCAGCCGGAAGCCGTCGTACCAGTCCCCGCCGACGCTCAGGCCGTGCCGGGCCGGCGCGTACCGGGCGACCGCCCGCAGTCCGGGCAGCTGCGGCAGCGCGGACGGCAGCAGCACGCGCTGCAGCGCCTCGGCAAGCTCCACCCGGGCCTGCTGCAGCTCGGCCTGCTCCAGCGCGGACGCGGTGAGCCGGCCGAGTTCGGTCAGCAGGTCGTCCGCGCTCCGGCGGCCGGCGGGGCGGCGTCGGATCATCGGCCCTCCGGCAGGTAGTGGGACGGGGTGATCAGAGCCAGCGTATGTCCCCCGAACGGGCGACGGCCGCCTGAGCGAGCGGCCGGCGCCGGGATCACCGCGCGACAGGTGAACCGATGGTGACGAAGCCCGGACGCAAGGTGAAATGAGCGAGGGATGTTTTGTTGCCCTCTCTTCCTAATTGCTACGGGCCGTCCGCCCGCCAGGGTGGCCACCCCCGGGCGTCGGTCGCCCCCGAGGCAGGCGGGGCCCGGTGGATGTGCATCGGATCGTGACCCGGACCACTCTTGACCGCAATCCAGTTAAGGAATTTTACTATTCCCCATCGCGGGCCGCCGCCCGCCCTTGATGCTCCCCTGGAGGCACCCTTTGTCCACTGAGCACGGCCCCGGCCTCGTCAGACGAGTCGGGCTGTTCCAGGCCACGGCCATCAACATGAGCCAGATGGTCGGTTGCG
>NZ_JOCF01000047.1 GCF_000720635.1 Streptomyces sp. NRRL WC-3742
CCAACCGCACACAGTGCACCGCCCGGTGCCGACACGTCGTCAACAGAAACACCTGCTGCACCAACCGCGTGTACGCCCCCTCGTACAGCACCTCGAACGCCCCGTCGCCGCCGTCGGCCGACGGCGCTGAGGGCAGGCCGTCGGACGGCTTCGCGGCAGCACCGCGCACGCCACCGCCCGGCGCCGCACCCGCGACGGACACGCCGTCACCCGGCCTTGCCGCAGAGGGCACGCCCCCGCCCCGCTTCGCCGCGGCGTCGACGGGCCGTCCGCCACGCGGCTCGGCCGTGGCGGACGGCTCACCGGGCGATTTCCTCCCTCTGTCGTCGGCCTGTTCGCCGTGGCGTGGTGCCGCGGTAGCAGACCGCCGGGGGTCGGCGGTCGGCGCCTTCGGCTGCCGGCCGCCTGAATTCGTGCCACCTGAATTCGCGCCGCCCGGTTGCGCCGAACGGTCGGTGACCGCGTCGCCGGGCTGCGGCGGACCGCCCGCCGCCGTCCGGCCGTCCCCGCCCTTCGCCGCCCCGTCCGGGTGGGCGAGGGCGACGGCGGCGGCCGGGGTGGGGGCGCCGAGTTTGCGCATGGCGCGGTGGATGTAGCTGCGGGCGGTGGCGGGGGTCACGCCGAGTGCGGTGGCGACGTGGGTGAGGTCGTGGCCTGCGGAGAGGTGGGCGAGGGCTTGGGCCTCACGGGGGGTCAGCTTTCGTAGCAGGTCGGCGAGGTCGTGCTCGCCGGTGCGTCGCTTGGGGGTGGGTGGCGTGGTCATCAGACGCTCCGGGCCGGGGCGCCGGCGGCTTGGGGGCAGGGTCTGAAAATGCGCATAAGCCAATAATCTGGGACACGGCGGCGGTTTGCCGCTTCACGGAGCATGGCGAGTCGCCTTGGCACCATGAGGCGCATGACGCAGCTGACGGGTCGTCCGATCCTCGGGATTCCGGGCGAGGTGGGCGGACGCCCGGTGCCCGCCGACCTGTTGACGGGGGTGCGGGCGGCGCTGGTCGGGCTCGCGGTGGTCGGGGTGCCGGTTCTCGGGCTCTGGGTGATCACCCCGTACGCGGACGACGGCGCCGCCGGTGCCACCCGTCTGGCGGCGGCCCTGTGGCTGCTGGGGCACGGCGCGCCGGTGCTCCGCGGGGGTGCGCAGGCGCCGTTGTCGGTGACGCCGCTGCTGCTGGGCGTACTGGCCGTGGTGCGGCTGTACCGGGAGGGGGCCGCGCTGGAGCGGCGGCGCGTGCTGCGGTCGCGGTGGGGCGGGCCGGTGGCGCTGTGGGCGGGGTACTGCGCGGTGGCGGTCGGGGTGGCGCTGCACTGCGCGGGGGCCGGGCTGTTCCGCAGCCGGGTGCTGCTGGACGTCCTCGTGGTGGCCCTGGTGGCGGGGGCCGCGCTGGCCGCGGGTGTGCGGTCGGCGGATCCGGAGGCCCGCGCCCACCCCGTTCTCGGTCTGCTCGACCGCCTGCCCCCGCCGTACCGCCCGACAGGAGGCGCGGAAGCGGTGGGAAGCGCCGCGCTCGCGGCCGGGGCGGGGCTGGTGGCGGCGGGCGGGGTGCTGGTCGCGGTGTCGGCGCTGCTCTCGGCGGTGGCCGGGGGTGGCCGGGGCGCGGCGCTGCTGGCGGGCGGTCCGGCGGCGCTGGCGGGGCTGGTGCTGCTCGCCGTGGTGCTGCTGCCGAACGCGGTGGTGTGGGGCGCGGCGTACGCGCTGGGCCCGGGATTCGCGGTGGGCGCGGGTACGGCGGTGGCGCCGTCCGGTACGAGGCTGGGCCCGCTGCCGGACTTCCCGCTGCTCGCCCTGCTCCCGGCCGAGGGGCCGGGCGGCTGGCGGTGGGCGGCGCTGCTGCTCCCGGCGCTGGCGGGCGTGGTGCCGGCGCTGCTCCTCGGGCGGGCGGCGGTGCGCCCCGAGCCCTGGACGCCCGCCGCGACGGCGGTCGCGGCCCTGGCGGCGGCCCTGCCGACCGGGGCGGGCGCGGCGGCGCTGGCCTGGCTGTCGGGCGGTGCGCTGGCGGCGGAGCGGATGGCCCGCCTGGGGCCGGTGCCCTGGTGGACGGGCCTGGCGGCGGCGGGCTGGGTCGCGCTGGTGGCCGTTCCGGGCGCGCTGCTGGTCCGTCACCTGGCCCTGGCGCCGTCCCACCGGACAGGGCTCGCACGCCGGAGCGCGCTGCGGCTGCGCGCCGGGGCGTACGCGGCCGTCCTGCGCCTGTCCTCCCGCCGCGCGCCCGCCGACTGAGCGGCCCCTACTCGGCGTTGCCCGTGAAGTCGACGTACCACTTCGGCGCGTACCGGTCGCAGTTGTCGGCGCCGACCGAGGTCAGGGAGTCCTGCACGCAGGTCTCGTACTCGTGGTAGTAGAGGCCGAGCCCGATCACCGAGGTGGTGACCACCACCGTCATCGCGCCGGTCAGGATGCCCGCGAGCGCGGCCGGGGTGAGCGGGTTCGGTGCGGGCGGCTCGTAGGCCGCGTTGCCGGTGCGGGCCTCGGCCGGCTTGGGGGTGCGCATGGCGCTGACGCCCCAGACGATGCCCAGCAGGCCGACGAGCAGGGCGAGCCAGTGGAGGCCCAGGAACAGGCAGACCAGCGCGAGCGGCCCGGCGAGGGCGGCGTTGCGGGCCCGGCGG
The DNA here is from genome assembly GCF_000720635.1 of Streptomyces sp. NRRL WC-3742. Lineage (GTDB taxonomy): Bacteria > Actinomycetota > Actinomycetes > Streptomycetales > Streptomycetaceae > Kitasatospora. The sequence goes on from NZ_JOCF01000047.1 coordinate 2,608, forward strand.
TGGGCCGGGTTGCTCGGGTCGAGCCGGGGCGGCTGCGGTGCCGGGGGCCGCTGGCCGGGGCGGCCGTCGCCGAGGCCCGCACCCCACGGCGGCGGGAACGGCGGGCGCTCGCCGGAGCCCGAGCCGGAACCCGAACCCGAACCCGGCCCGCCGTCGCCGGACGGGCCGTGGACGCCGCCCTCGCCGGGCCGGGGACCGCGAGGCTGCCACGGCTGGTCCGGGGCATCCTCCGGCGGCGGCGCGAAGGGGTTGCGCTCGCCGGTGTCGTCACCGCTGCTCATGGTTCGGCCATTCCTTCTCGGTCGGTGGCCCGGTCGGTCGATCCGTCGAGGACCGGTCGGCTCGGAGGCTCGGTCGGCCGGAGCGTTGCCCCGGCGTCTCCTATGATCCCGCAGCCGTTCACCGACCCACCGGGCGGCCCGTCCCGCCGCCGCCCGGCCGCCGCCCCGCCACTGCCCGGCAGCCGCCTCGGCACCCGCCCGCACCGCCGTGCGGGCACCTCGCCGCGCCGCCCGCAACTCCCGTACGGCGAACGCGAGGAGATCCCCGTCTCAACTACGCGCGTAGCGCCGCCGAGGGCGTGCGGAGGCCGTCCGACCAGCCGTTATCGTGGTGACGGTCAGCAGCTCACCACGGTTCCCCGGGGCCCGCGTCGCGGCGGGTTCCCCTGGTGTTCCCCCTTGCTCGACCTGCCGTTCGTAGTGGCCCCACCGCCGGTGGACGTACCAGCGGGCGGCGCCCGACCTACGGAGAATCGCGCAGTGGCCGCCGCCCCCGCCCAGCTCTTCCCGCCCCGTACGCCCGGACCGGCCCGCCTGGTGGTGCTGGTCTCCGGCTCCGGAACCAATCTGCAGGCGCTGATCGACGCCGCCGCCGACCCGGCCTTCGGTGCCGAGATCGTCGCCGTCGGCGCCGACCGGGACGGGATCGTCGGCCTGGAGCGCGCCGCGAAGGCGAACATCCCCACCTTCGTCCACCGGGTGAAGGACTTCCCGGACCGCGCCGACTGGGACGCCGCGCTGACCGCCTCCGTCGCCGCCCACGAGCCGGACCTGGTGGTCACGGCCGGCTTCATGAAGATCCTCGGCCCCGCGTTCGTCGCGGCCTTCACCGGGCGGATCGTCAACACCCACCCCGCGCTGCTGCCCGCCTTCCCCGGCGCCCACGGCGTCACCGACGCCCTCGCGTACGGGGTGAAGGTCACCGGCTGCACCGTTCACCTGGTCGACGCCGGCGTGGACACCGGGCCGATCATCGCGCAGGGCGTCGTCGAGGTCGTCGACGCCGACCACGCCGATGGCGGCGACGCGCTGCACGAGCGCATCAAGACTGTCGAGCGCAAGCTGCTCGTCGACGTCGTGGGCCGGCTGGCCCGCGAAGGTCACCGCATCGAGGACCGAAAGGTATGGATTCCGGCATGAGTGCCAGCTCCACCACCCCCCCTGTCTCCGAGAACGTCCGTCCGATCCGTCGTGCGCTCATCAGCGTGTACGACAAGACCGGTCTGGAGGAGCTGGCCCAGGGCCTGCACGCCGCCGGGGTCGCCATCGTCTCCACCGGCTCCACCGCCGGACGGATCGCTGCCGCCGGCGTGCCGGTGACCGAGGTCTCCGAGCTGACCGGCTTCCCGGAGTGCCTGGACGGGCGCGTGAAGACGCTGCACCCCCGCGTGCACGCCGGCGTGCTCGCCGACCTGCGTCTGGAGTCGCACCGCGCGCAGCTGGCCGAGCTGGGCGTCGAGCCCTTCGACCTGGTCGTGGTGAACCTCTACCCGTTCAAGGCCACCGTCGCCTCCGGCGCCACCCCGGACGAGTGCGTCGAGCAGATCGACATCGGCGGCCCGAGCATGGTCCGCGCCGCCGCCAAGAACCACCCCTCGGTCGCCGTCGTGGTCGACCCGGCCCGCTACGAGGACGTGCTCACGGCCGTCCGCGAGGGCGGCTTCGACCTGGCCACCCGCAAGCGCCTGGCCGGTGCCGCGTTTGCCCACACCGCCGCCTACGACGTGGCCGTCGCCTCCTGGTTCGAGGCCGGCTACGCCCCGAGCGACGCGGACTTCCCCGAGTTCCTGGGCGCCACCTGGGAGCGCCAGAACGTGCTGCGCTACGGCGAGAACCCCCACCAGGGCGCCGCGCTCTACACCGACGGCAGTGGCGGCCTGGCCGGCGCGGAGCAGCTGCACGGCAAGGAGATGTCGTACAACAACTACGTCGACACCGACGCCGCCCGCCGCGCCGCCTACGACCACGCCGAGCCGGCCGTCGCGATCATCAAGCACGCCAACCCGTGCGGCATCGCGACCGGCGCCGACGTCGCCGAGGCGCACCGCAAGGCCCACGAGTGCGACCCGGTCTCCGCGTACGGCGGCGTGATCGCCGTCAACCGCCCGGTCACCGTCGCGCTGGCCGAGCAGATCGCCCCGATCTTCACCGAGGTCGTCGTGGCCCCGGGCTACGAGGACGGCGCCCTGGAGGTGCTGACCAAGAAGAAGAACCTGCGCGTGCTGCTCGCCGCCGAGGCCCCGGCCAACCGCCAGGAGGTGCGCCCGATCTCCGGCGGAGTGCTGCTCCAGGACGCGGACCGGGTGCACGCCGAGGGCGACGACCCGGCGAACTGGACCCTCGCCACCGGCGAGGCGCTCTCCGAGGCGGAGCTGGCCGAGCTGGCCTTCGCCTGGCGGGCCTGCCGGGCCGTCAAGTCCAACGCGATCCTGCTGGCCAAGGACGGCGCCTCGGTCGGCGTCGGCATGGGCCAGGTCAACCGGGTCGACTCCTGCAAGCTCGCGGTCGAGCGGGCCGGCGAGCGGGCCAAGGGCGCGTACGCCGCCTCGGACGCCTTCTTCCCGTTCCCGGACGGCCCGGAGATCCTGATCGCCGCCGGTGTGAAGGCGATCGTCCAGCCCGGCGGTTCGATCCGCGACGAGCAGGTCGTCGAGGCGGCCCAGAAGGCCGGCGTGACGATGTACTTCACCGGCGCGCGGCACTTCTTCCACTGACCGGCAGGCCCGGCGGCAGGCACAGACCCTGACGGCATGACGGAGCGGCCCGGCACCTCCTCGGAGGTGCCGGGCCGCTCCGTCGCGTCAGGCCGTCAGGCCGTCAGGCCGTCAGTAGCGCGGCCGGTTGAACCAGGCCACGCCGTCCCGGGTGCTCATGGCGACGATCCAGAGGATGGAGATCCCGATCCACAGCACGCCGATGATGAGCCCGAACGGGCCGCCCGGGTTGTTCGCGGAGCTCTGGGTCAGGCCGCTGAACAGCACCAGCAGGCCCAGCAGCAGCGAGATGCAGCCGTACACGAGGGTGGTGATCCTGGTCGCCGGGCCGCCCTTGCCGAACTTCGCGCCGAGGGTGATGGACAGGATCGAGGCGAGCAGGTACACGATCCCGAGCACCAGCAGGACGCCGGCCGCGGCGTTGCCGATCGTCGCGATGTCGCCGCTGCGGGTGTTGGCCTCGTGCTTGGCGCCCCCGGCGATGATCAGCAGGATGGCCGTCAGGATGACCTGCACGCCGCCGATGACGAAGAGCAGCACGCGGGTGGTCAGCACCAGGCCCGGCATGCTCTGCGGCGCGGCCGGCGGGAAGCCGTAGCCCTGACCCACCGGCGGGTAGCCGTACGCGGCGGGCTGGGGCTGCTGCTGCGGGTAGCCGTACCCGGCCGGCTGCTGCTGCGGGTAGCCGTAACCCTGGGGCTGCGTCTGGCCGTACGGGTTGTTCGGGTCGGGCGGGTAACTCATGGATGCCTCCGGGCAGTTACGGGGACGCGGGGACGGGACGGCGGAGGACCCGGTTGCGGCCGGCGGGTCGGGGTCACCGACCTGGACGGGACGGTGGTCGAGCGCGCCGGCAGCCCGGCGACGGTGACGGGCGGCGCGGGGCTCAGCGGCGAGGTGAGCGGGCGGCGAGCGGAGCCGTGCGCGGGCGCGTGGCGAAGGGCCGCGCGCGTGGGCGGTCGGGCTGCTCGGTCTTCTGCGGTCGGCTCACATCTTCCCCCGGGTACGCCCCGCCGCGGTGTCCGGCGGCCCGTCACGGGGCCGGTCGCGGCAGGATATGCCCCGACATCGTCAACCGGACGGCACGGCCCTGTCCAGCCGGTTGCCGGACAGGGCGCGAGACTGTGGCGCAACCGCAACGTGGTCCGGACCTTCCGCCGGTGCCGCCCCTGGTTCGGGGGCGTTCCGCGATCCGGGAGAATGGGGTCATGAGCGCCCAGATTCTCGATGGCAAGGCCACCGCCGCCGCGATCAAGTCCGAACTCGCCGCCCGCGTGGCGGCCCTCAAGGCGAAGGGCGTCACGCCCGGCCTCGGCACCGTCCTGGTCGGCGACGACCCGGGCAGCCGCTGGTACGTCAACGGGAAGCACAAGGACTGCGCCGAGGTCGGCATCGCCTCCATCCAGCGCGAGCTGCCCGCCACCGCCACCCAGGAGGACGTCGAGAACGTCGTCCGCGAGCTCAACGCCGACCCGACCTGCACCGGCTACATCGTCCAGCTGCCGCTGCCCAAGGGCCTGGACCAGAACCCCGTCCTCGAGCTCATGGACCCGGACAAGGACGCGGACGGCCTGCACCCGACCTCGCTCGGCCGTCTGACCCTGGGCATCGAGGGCCCGCTGCCCTGCACCCCGCTGGGCATCGTCGAGCTGCTGCGCCGCCACGAGGTGCCGATCGACGGTGCCGAGGTGGTCGTCGTCGGCCGCGGCATCACGGTCGGCCGCTCGATCGGCCTGCTGCTGACCCGCCGCAGCGAGAACGCCACCGTCACCCTGTGCCACACCGGCACCCGGGACCTGGCCTACCACCTGCGCAAGGCCGACATCATCGTGGCCGCCGCCGGCGTGCCGCACCTGATCAAGCCGGAGGACGTCAAGCCGGGCGTCGCGGTGCTGGACGTGGGCGTCAGCCGCAGCGAGGGCAAGATCGTCGGCGACGTGCACCCCGGCGTGGCCGAGGTCGCGGGCTGGATCTCCCCGAACCCGGGCGGCGTGGGCCCGATGACCCGCGCGATGCTGCTCAACAACATCGTCGAGGCGGCCGAGCGCCGCGCCGGCGTCTGACACCCCAGGGAGACGGCGAGCATGTCTGAACCGCGACCGGCGCGGTCCCGGCGCAGGCCGGTCAAGACCACCGGCACCCTGCCGCCCGAGGGCTCGCGCGCGGCCCTCGGCTCCGGCCACGCCCTGCCGGTCCGGCAGTGGCCCATAACGCTGGTCCTGTCGGTGGTCGGGGCCGGTCTCGCGGTCACCTGGTTCGCCGACTTCAAGGACGGTTTCCGGTACGGGCTGCTGATCCTCGGCTGCGGCGTGCTGCTGGGGGCCGTGCTGCGGCTCGTCCTGCCGGAGGTCGGCATGCTGGCGGTGCGCAGCCGCTTCACCGACGTCATCGTGATGGGCTTCCTGGGTGCCTCGATCGTGCTGCTGACGCTGGTCGCGCAGCCGAACCCGTGGCTGGAGATGCCCTGGCTGGACAACGTCGGACAGCTCATCGGCAGGCCCAAGCACTGATCCGCAGGTCTGCGGCGGCCCCCGCCCTCGGAACAGAGGGTGGGGGCCGCTCTTCGTCTGTGACGCATCAGCCACGCCCGGGCATCGGGCGTACGCCCCGCTTTGCGGTAACCTGACGCCGGTCTCTCGATGTCGAGAGATCATCCTGGCTCCAGCGCCGGTGTGCCTGGGGCACCTGGCGATCTGCTGGAGAAGGTAGAAATGACTCGCACCCCCGTCAACGTCACCATCACCGGAGCGGCCGGCCAGATCGGCTACGCGCTGCTCTTCCGCATCGCCTCGGGCCACCTGCTCGGCGCCGACGTGCCGGTGAACCTGCGCCTCCTCGAGATCCCGCAGGGCCTCAAGGCCGCCGAGGGCACCGCCATGGAGCTCGTCGACTGCGCCTTCCCGCTGCTGCGCGACATCAAGATCACCGACAACCCGAACGAGGCGTTCGACGGCGCCAACGTCGCCCTGCTGGTCGGCGCCCGCCCGCGCACCGCCGGCATGGAGCGCGGCGACCTGCTGTCGGCCAACGGCGGCATCTTCCGCCCGCAGGGCAAGGCCATCAACGACAACGCCGCGGACGACATCAAGGTCCTGGTCGTCGGCAACCCGGCCAACACCAACGCCCTGATCGCCCAGCGCAACGCCCCGGACGTCCCGGCCGAGCGCTTCACCGCGATGACCCGCCTGGACCACAACCGGGCCGTCGGCCAGCTCTCCGCCAAGACCGGCGCCCTGGTCTCCGACATCAAGCGCGTCACCATCTGGGGCAACCACTCCGCGACCCAGTACCCGGACATCTTCCAGGCCGAGGTCGCCGGCAAGCCGGCCTTCGAGGCCGCCGGCAGCGACCAGGCGTGGCTGGAGAACGACTTCATCCCGACCGTCGCCAAGCGCGGCGCGGCCATCATCGACGCCCGCGGCGCCTCCTCGGCCGCCTCGGCCGCCAACGCCGCCATCGACCACGTCTACACCTGGGTCAACGGCACCGCCGAGGGCGACTGGACCTCCATGGGTGTCGTCTCCGACGGCTCCTACGGCGTCCCGGCCGGCCTGATCTCCTCCTTCCCCGTCACCACCAAGGACGGCAAGTTCGAGATCGTCCAGGGCCTGGAGATCTCCGACTTCTCCCGCGCCCGCATCGACGCCTCGGTCAACGAGCTGGTCGAGGAGCGCGACGCGGTCCAGGAGCTGGGCCTCATCTGAGCCCCCGCAACCGACCGACGGCCCGCCGCCCCACCGAGGGGCGGCGGGCCGTCGCCGTCCGGCCGCACCCGGCCGCCCTACACTGACCGGCTGTGAACGAAACCATCGGCGACGCCGCGCTCGTCCTCGTGTTCATCCTCCTGGGCGGCCTGTTCAACGTCGCCGAGATCTCGCTGATCTCCCTGCGCGAGGGCCAGATCCGCACCCTGGAGGCCGTCGGCACCCGGCGCGCGGCCCGGGCCGCGCACCTGGCCGCCGACCCCAACCGCTTCCTCGCCGCCGTCCAGGTCGGCGTGACGTGCATGGGCTTCCTGTCCGCCGCCTTCGGCGCGGACACCCTGGCCGGCAAGGTCGCCCCGGTGTTCGTCGAGGCCGGGCTCTCCCCGGGGCTCGCCGACGCCCTCGCCCTGGTCGGCCTCACCCTGGTGATCAGCTACGTCTCGCTGGTGCTCGGCGAGCTCACCCCCAAGCGCATCGGCCTGCAGCGCGCCGAGTCCATCGCCGTGGTCGCCGCGCCCGTGGTGGACGTCATGTCGGTGGCGCTGCGCCCGGTGATCTGGCTGCTCGGCCATTCCACCAACCTGATGGTCCGCCTCCTCGGCGGCGATCCGGCCGCCGGCCGCGGCTCGATGAGCTCCGAGGAACTGCGCGGCCTGGTCGCCGCCAACACCGAACTCGGCAGCGACGAGCGGGCGTTGATCGCCGACGTGTTCTCCGCCGGCGAGCGCCAGCTGCGCGAGGTGATGGTCCCGCGCACCGAGGTGACCTTCCTGGACGCCGAACGCCCGCTCGCCGCCGTGCGCCACCAGGCCGAGACCTCCCCGCACTCGCGCTACCCGGTGGTCGAGGGCAGCGCCGACGCCGTCGTCGGCTTCGTGCACGTCCGGGACCTGTACGGCGCCCGCGGCGAGCAGGCCGTCAAGGTCCGCGACCTCGCCCGCCCGGTCAAACTGCTGCCCGGCACCAAACGGGTGCTGAAGGCGATGAGCGAGATGCGCCGTGAGGGCCACCACCTGGCCATCGTCGTCGACGAGTACGGCGGCACGGCCGGCATCGTCACCCTGGAGGACCTGGTCGAGGAGGTCATCGGCGAGATCCGCGACGAGTACGACCGCCCCGAGACCGCCACCACCCGCCGGCTGGCCGGCGGCGGCATGGAACTGGACGGCCTGCTCAACCTCGGCGACTTCGAGGAGGAGACCGGCGTCGCCCTGCCCGAGGGCCCCTACGAGACGGTGGCCGGCTGCCTGGTCGCCTCCCTCGGCCACCTGCCCCGGGAGGGCGACCAGGCGCGGATCGTCGCCGAGAGCGGCCAGGGCGTCATGCTGACGGTCGCCAAGCTGGAGGGCCGGCGGATCGCCCGGGTCGGGGTGAGTGCCGTCACACCGCCGGAGCCCGAAGGGCCGGAGGTTTCCTGACCGAGCGGGGGAACTGGAAGAATGGCCCGCATGGTCAACGCAGCGGTCACCGGTCCGGCCAAGGACCGTCCCCGGGTGCTCTCCGGCATCCAGCCCACCTCCGGCTCGTTCCACCTCGGCAACTACCTCGGCGCGGTGCGCCAGTGGGTCGATCTGCAGAAGGACAACGACGCCTTCTACATGGTGGTCGACCTGCACGCGATCACCGTGCCGCAGGACCCGGCGACCCTGCGCGAGAACACCCGGATCTCCGCCGCGCAGCTCCTCGGCGCGGGCCTCGACCCGGAGCACTGCACCCTGTTCGTCCAGTCGCACGTGCCCGAGCACGCGCAGCTGGCCTGGGTGATGAACTGCCTCACCGGCTTCGGCGAGGCGTCCCGGATGACCCAGTTCAAGGACAAGTCCTCCCGGTACGGCGCCGACAGCACCACCGTCGGCCTGTTCACCTACCCGATCCTGCAGATCGCGGACATCCTGCTCTACCAGGCGGACGCCGTCCCGGTCGGCGAGGACCAGCGCCAGCACGTGGAGATCACCCGCGACATCGCCGAGCGCTTCAACTCGCGCTACGCCCCGGTGTTCACGATCCCGAAGCCGTACATCCTCAAGGAGACGGCCAAGATCATGGACCTCCAGGACCCGGCCATCAAGATGAGCAAGTCGGCCTCCTCGCCCAAGGGCCTGGTGAGCCTGCTGGACGAGCCGAAGGCCAGCGCCAAGAAGATCAAGAGCGCCGTCACCGACACCGGCACCGTCGTCTCCTACGACGAGGAGCAGAAGCCGGGCGTCTCCAACCTGCTGCGCATCCACTCCGCGCTCAGCGGCCGGTCGGTCGAGCAGCTGGTCGCGCACTTCGAGGGCAAGATGTACGGCGCCCTCAAGACCGAGCTGGCCGAGCTCTACACCGAGTGGGTCACGCCCTTCCAGGACCGCACCCGCACCTTCCTGGACGACCCGGCGGAGCTGGACCGGGTGCTCGCGATCGGCGCCGAGAAGGCCCGCGCGGTCGCCTCCGAGACGCTGGCGACGGTGTACGACCGGATCGGCTTCCTCCCGGCCGCCAAGCGGTGACTCCCCTCACACAACTACCCGATGGTGAGCGGCTCCCGGAGCTGCTCACCATCGGCGTGTCCGTGCACATCCCGGAGCCGTACGGCACGCAGCTCCAGGACGCCCGGGCCGCGCACGGCGATCCGCAGGCCCGGTCGATACCGACGCACGTCACCCTGCTGCCGCCGACGGAGGTGCCCGCCGAGCTGCTGCCCAAGATCGAGGAGCACCTGGCGTCCGTGGCGGCCGCGCACCGGCCGTTCCGGATGCTGCTGCGCGGCGCCGGCACCTTCCGTCCGGTCTCCCCGGTGGTGTTCGTCCGGGTCGAGGAGGGCGCGCAGGAGTGCCGGCTGCTGGAGGCGGACGTCCGCTCGGGCCCGCTGGCCCGCGAGCTGGCCTTCCCGTACCACCCGCACGTGACGGTCGCGCACGGCCTGCCCGAGGACGTGCTGGAGCGGGCGTACGAGCAGGCGCGCGGCTACCGGGCGTCCTTCCGGGTGCCGGGCTTCTCGCTCTCCCGGTTCGACGCGGACGAGGTCTGGCGGCCCTGGCGGGCCTACGCGTTCGCCTGAGCCGGGCAGCGCGTTCGCCCGGGACGGAACGCCGCGCCCTCTCCCGAGGCGGACTACCCGGCGCTGCGCCCGAGTTCCAGCATCCGGTCGACCACCCGGCGGGCCGCGCCGCCGTCGTCCAGGGCGCAGTGCTCGGCCCGGAAACGGCGGTAGCGCTCGGCGTATCCGGGCGGCAACTCGGCTTCACCGTCCGCGAGTTCGCGCAGCGAGCCGAGCAGTTCGGCGGAGGTCGGCACCAGCGGGCCCGGGGCGTCCCGCTCGAAGTCGAAGTAGAAGCCGCGCAGGGTGTCGCGGTAGTGCTCCAGGTCGTAGGTGAAGAAGTAGATCGGGCGGCCGGTGATCGCGAAGTCGAACATGATCGACGAGTAGTCGGTCACCAGTACGTCCGCGACGAGCAGCAGTTCCTGCGGGTCCGGGTAGTCCCCGCAGTCGTACAGGAAGCCGTCCCCGGCCGAGGGCAGCGGCTCGCGCACGTGCGAGTGCGGGCGGATCAGCAGCACGTGGTCCTCGCCGAGCAGGCGCCGCGCGTGCTCCACGTCCAGCTTCAGGCCGAGCCGGAAGCCGTCGCCGTCCCCGCGCCGCTGGTCCTCGCGCCAGGTGGGCGCGTACAGCACGATCCGCTTGCCCTCGGGGACGCCGAGCTTGCGGCGGACGGCCTCGGCGTCGCTCCGGTCGGCCCGGGCGAGCACGTCGCCGCGGGGGTAGCCGGACTCCAGCACCTCGCCGTTGTAGCGGAAGGCGCGCCGGAGGATCGGGGTGGCGAAGGGGCTGGGGGAGAGCAGCAGGCTCCACTGCGGGGTCTCGCGGTCGAGCGCCTCCAGGTAGCCGTGGTCGGACAGCCAGGAGTTCTCGACGTCGTGGGCGATGCGCTTGAGCAGCGAGCCGTGCCAGGTCTGCACGACGACCTGGCCGGGGCGGCGCTCCAGGAAGTCCGGGAAGTGCGTGTTGCCGACGAGGTAGCGGCAGGTGGCCAGCGCGCGGTACCACTCCGGGCTCCAGATCCGTACGGCGCGCACCCCGGGCGGCAGCTCGGCCTGGGCGTCGTCGACGACCCACAGGTGTTCCAACGCCTCGCCGCGGCGCACGAGTTCGGCGTGCACGGCGCGAGGTGAGTCGGCGTAGCCGCGGCCGCCGAACACGTCGTACAGCACCGCCTCGCGCACCGGCTCGCGGCGGGCGGCGGGGTAGTGCTCGGTGCGCTGGCGCCGCTGGGTGAAGGCGCTGCGCTCGGTCGCGTCGAGCACCGGGGTGGAGTCCACCAGCAGGGTGTCGGCCCAGCGGCGCTGCAGCAGGACGCGCTTGCCGCCGGCCGTGGTGGCGGCGGGCAGGGCGGGCAGCAGGGCGGGGGCGGCGAGCAGCGGCCGGCCGGGTCCGGAGCCGTCGGCGGGCTCCAGCGAGACGCCCCAGACGCCCTTGCGCAGCGGCAGTGCGATGCCGTCCGAGCCGGTGCGGGTGGCGGGCACCCGGGCCAGGAAGCGGCCGTCGCCGGTGGCGGATATGGGGGTGCGGACCTCCTGGGCGAGGGAGTCGTGCCGCAGGACGAGCTCGAGGCCGTCCTCGGCCGCGCCCGGGCAGTGGCCGGCCAGTTCGAAGGCGCCGGCGCGCCCGGTGATCCGGTCGACGAAGCCGGCCGGGGGCTGGACGCACAGCTGGAGGCGCCCGTCCGCGAGGTGCTTGAGGTAGAGCGCCCGGCCCGGGGCGCCCGGCAGCGGGTGCTGGCCGGCGACCGGGCCGCCGCGCTCGTCGAGGCAGAGCTGTTCGGTGCCGCCGTCGGGGAACAGCAGCTCGGCGTCCCAGTGCTCCAGGTCGCCGGTGCCGCGCCCGTCCTCGGTGAACGGCCCGTACGGCAGGTGGACGGCGAAGGTGTTGCCGGTGCGGGCGAGGGGGCGCTCGATCACGGCCTCGCTCTCCCGGTGGCGCAGCCGCAGCACGGTGCCGGACGGGCAGGAGTCGGCGGCGCCGCGCAGGTCGAGGCCGCCGGGGCCGGGGTCGGCCGCGGTGAGCCGGGCGGCGGGGCGTTCGAGGCGCAGGGTGAGCCGGCCGTCCTCGAAGAACGGCTGGAGGCGGACGTCGCCGTCCACCCAGCGGGCCGGCGGGTACTCGCCGGAGCCGCACCAGTGCGGGGCGAGCGTGCCGTAGCGGCGGCGCAGCCGGGCGGCGGCGGGGCGGGTGAACAGGGTGGTCTCGATCCGCCAGTCGCCGAGCAGCCACTGGCCGTCGCGGTGCAGCCGGGAGGGTTCCACGAGCGCGGTGAAGCCGGACCAGTCGTGGTTGAACGCGGACTGGGCGCTGTCGTCGGTGACCTCGGGCATCCTGCGCGGTCTCGACCGCAGGTGGACGGGCGGGCGCGCGGCGTCCCGGTGGCGCAGGGTCAGCCAGGTCCAGGCGGAGCCGGGGCGGCCGGTGTCGAGGTCCGCGGGCCGGGCGAAGCCGGTGAGCTCCAGGCCCCGGGCGTGCCAGCGGGCGCGCAGCAGGCCGAAGGCCACGTCCTCGTCGGCGGCGGGTCGGTCGGTGGTCACACGGGGTACGGCATGGGGGAGGACGAACCGTGTGAGCACAGGCATGGCGGGGATGGCCCTTCGGGGAACGGGACCCCCGGCCATGGCGGTGGACCGGGAGCGCGGCCGACGATCCGTTCTTCGCAGGGGGGTCGGGGCCGATTTCACATCCCATACCTCGGCGACGTTCCCGGTCAACCGTACGGAGTGTCGAAATTCGCCGAAGATTCGCTCGCCAATCACCGGGTGGACGGCAAAGCAGACACAAAGGGTCGTAAACGCAGTGTGATTTCTCTCAGATGATTCTCAGGAATTGCCGGGGCGCCCGCACCGGTGGTGTCGGGCGCCCCGGAAAGCCCTCGCTACTCCTGGCGGAGCATGGCCTCGACCACGCGGGCCGAGGCGCTTCCGTCGTCCAGGTCGCAGTACGCCTCGCGGAAGGCGGCCGCCTTGTCGGTGTACTCGGCCGCGACCTCGTCGACCCGGCCGAGCGCCTTCACCAGTTCCTCCGAGGTGGCCAGCAGCGGCCCGGGGGCCTCGGCCTCGAAGTTCAGGCTGAATCCGCGCAGGTTGTCCCGGTAGTGCTCCAGGTCGTACGTGAAGAACAGCAGCGGCTTGCCGGTCGAGGCGAAGTCGAACACGCTCGCCGAGTAGTCGGTCACCAGTACGTCGGCGATCAGCAGCAGCTCCGCCATGTCGGGGTAGCTGCCGACGTCCCAGATGTAGCCGTTGCCGGCGTCCGGGATCTGCCCGCACATCAGGTGGTGACGGCGCACCAGCAGCACCTGGTCGTCGCCGAGCGCCGCCCGGGCCGCCTCCAGGTCGATCCGCAGGTCGATCTGGTAGCCGCCGTTCGGCCGCCGCCGGTCCTCGCGCCAGGTCGGCGCGTAGAGCACGACCTTCTTGCCCTCGGGCAGGCCCAGCCGTTCGCGGACCTGCTCGGCGGTCTTCTCCCGGTCGGCCGCGAACAGCAGGTCGTTGCGGGGCGAACCGCTCTCGACGATCTCGCCGTGGTAGTCGAAGGCGCGCCGCAGCACCGGGGCCGACCAGCTGTTGCCGGCCACCAGCAGGTTCCAGTGCTGGACCTCGCGGGCGAGGCTCTTCAGGTAGTTCGAGTCGGTGAACCAGACCTTCTCGAAGTCGAAGCCGACCTGCTTGAGCGGGCTGCCCTGCCAGGTCTGCACGACCACCTGGCCGGGGCGGCGGACGAAGAACTCGGGCAGGTGGGTGCTGGTGACGATGTACTTGGCGGTGGCCAGCGCCTCGAACCACTCCGGGCTCCACATGCGCACGGAACGCGCGGTGCCCGGCAGGTCCGCCTGCATGTCCTCACTGCCCCACAGGTGCTCCAGCGGCAGGCCCCGGCGGACCAGTTCCTCGTGGATCGCCCGGGGGGAGTCCCCGTACTGGCTGACGCCGCCGACGTGGTAGAGCACGGTGTCGCGTACCGGCTTGCGCCGGGCCGCCGGGTAGTCGACGGTGCGCTCCAGCCGCTGGCGGTAGCCGGCCCGCTCCTCGGGCAGCAGCACCGAGTGGGACTCCAGCGACAGGCCGTCGTGGCGGCGGCGCTCCAGCGCGATGCGCTTGCCGCGCGACTCCACCTCCAGCGGCAGCGTGTCGAAGCAGCCGGGGCCGACCAGCGCCGAGGCGTCGGGCAGCGCCTCGGCCGTCGAGCCGACCGGACGGAAGAAGACGTTCCAGGTGCCCTTGGTGAGCGGCACCCGCCCGGCGAAGGAGGCGGTCGGCACGGCGGGCAGCGCGGTGCGGAACCGGCCGTCCGCGATCTCCACGGGGTAGACGTGCTCCTCCTCGCGCCAGTGGTGACGGACCACCAGCTCCCAGCGGTGCGCGCCGGGCAGCGGGAACGAGCCGCTGAGCAGGAAGCCGTCCGCGCCGCGCGCGGAGACCTCGTCCACCACCGGCTGGAGCACCTGGTCGACCAGCTGCAGGTGGCCGCCGGGGGAGGGCTTTGAGTACAGCGCCCGGCGCAGGTCGGCCGGGGCGCCCGGGTTCAGCGGCACGTGCAGCTGCTCGGGCGCGTTGCGCTCGTCCCAGGCGATCTGGATCGTCTCGCCGTCGGCCAGCTCCAGGACGGCGTCCCAGCGGTCGCGGCTGCGCTCGGTGGCCACCGGGTCCAGCTCGGCCCAGGCTTCGCGCACGGCCGTCAGCTCGGCGATCGGGACGTCCGCGGTGAACGGCTGCAGCGAGCCGGCCGGCACGCCCAGCTCCAGCGGGAAGGACACGTGGCGGTCCGACTCCACGTGGGTCAGCCGCAGCCGGCCCCCGGCGAAGTTCGGGCCGGAGCGGGCCGCGCCGGAGACCTCCAGCCGGTCGTTGCGGGCGGCCAGGCCCGACACCCGGGCCCGGACGGTCTCCACCCGCAGGTGCACGTGGTTGTCCCGCACCCACGGAGTGATCCGCACGTCCGGCTCGACCCAGTGCGAGGGCAGGTACTCGGCGCTGTCGCTCCAGCCCGCCGAGATCCGGCCCTTGTACACCCCGCCCTTGCCCGCGCCGGCCACCAGGACGCGCCAGTGGCCGTCCTTCCACTGGCCGCGGCTGCGGAGCTTCTTCGGGTCGATCGCGACGCTGAACCCGGACCAGTCGCAGTTGTACAGGTCGTGGTTGCAGCTGGCCGTGGCCTCGGGGCTGTACGTGGTCCTCATCGGCACCGCGATCACCCGGCGGCCCCTGGTCTCCCGCAGCACCAGCGTGCGCACCATGTCGTGCTTGCCGGACGCGCCCAGCTGCTCCGGGTACGCGTGCCCGGTCAGCTCCAGCTTCCCGCCCACCCAGGCGCTGCGGTACAGGCGGCTGCGCATGACCAGCGAGTTGTCCAGCTTGAGCACCCCGGCCGGCACGCTGCGGCGCCCGCCGCGCAGGAACGGGTAGTCGGCGTACGGGCGCAGCAGGCCGCGGGCCTGCACACCGCCGCCGCTGTCGCCCTCGTACCTGATCTGCTCGACGAGCTCGTCGATGCGGCCCTGCAGGGTCAGGTGGTACTTGAGCCGCAGCGGCGCGCGCAGCTTGCGCACCTGCTCGGGGCCGATGGCGCGCAGCAGCCGGCTGACGTGCTGGAGGTAGGCGTCCCGGTACTCCTTGTCGCCGTCCACGACGGACCAGAAGAACATCGGGATCTCCTCGACGAGGGTGTTCTCGTCGTAGGAGCGCAGGTACTGGGCGAAGCGCGGCTCGGTCTGCTTCCGCAGCCAGGCGCGGACCAGCTCGACCGAGGCGACCCGGTCGACCAGGCCCTTCGGGTTGGTGCGCATCTGTGTGATCGACATCTCGCCGACCTCGCGCTCGCGCCAGTGGTAGATCGGCTCGGAGAGCACGTCCACGCTCGCGGCGAGGTAGTGGTGCGGCACGCTGACCGGCGCGTCCTCGTAGAGGATGCCCTCGGGGTAGAGGATGTCGGCGGCGTCGAAGAAGGACCGGCGGTACATCTTGTTCCAGGCGGTGCGGTCGGTGACCAGCGCCGGGATCTCCGTGATGTGGGTCCTGAGCCTGGTCTCCTTGAACGGCTTCACGTGCCCGCCGGACTGGTAGTAGCCCACCGCGCGGAACCGCAGCACGTTGCCGGTGCAGAAGTCGGAGCCGGTCTCGTCGAGCGTGTTGATCATCAGCTCGTACGCGCTCGGCGGCATCGAGTCGTCGCTGTCCACGAAGCACAGGAACTGCGAGTCCGGGTCGATGTGCCGGATACCGGTGTTGCGGGCCGCCCCCAGGCCCTTGTTGACCTGCCGGACCAGCCGGAACCGGGAATCCTTCGCCGCGTACGCCTCCGCGAGCGCCGCGCTGCCGTCCTTCGAACCGTCGTCGACCATGACGCACTCGAAGTCCGTGAAGGACTGGGCGGCGATCGAGTCGAGGCATTCGACGAGGTAGCGCTCGACGTTGTAGATCGGAACGACGATGGAGAGGCGGGGAGCCATCGGCTACGCGGCCTTTCTCGGGAGGAGCGGAGCCGCCCGGGGGACGGGCCTGACCGCACTGGGATCGGTGCGTTTTGCCCCCGATCCTACCTAAGCACCAGGCCCCGACCCCGGCCCACTACGCTGGGCCCGTGCCCCGTTTCAGCGTCATCGTGCCCGTGTACCAGGTCCAGGACTACCTGATCGAGTGTCTCGACTCGGTCCTGGGACAGAACGGCCCGAGCCTGGAACTCATCGCGGTGGACGACCGTTCCCCGGACGGCTGCGGCGCCCTCCTCGACGGGGCCGCCGCCGCGGACCCGCGCGTCACGGTGCTGCACCTGCCCGAGAACGTCGGCCTCGGCCGCGCCCGCAACGCGGGCCTCGAGGTCGCCACCGGCGACTACGTCCTCTTCCTCGACAGCGACGACACCCTGACCTCCGGCCTGCTCCGGAGCATCGACGACCGCCTTCGCGCCACCGGCGACCCGGACGTCCTCGTTTACGACTACGCCCGCACCTACGCCGACGGCCGGATCACCCGCGCCGCCTCCGCCCACGTCTTCGGCGCCCCCTCCCCGGACGTCTTCGACCTCGCCGCCCGCCCCGACCTGCTCGACCTGCTCCAGGTCGTCTGGAACAAGGCGTACCGCCGCGACTTCGTCACCGAGCAGCAGCTGGTCTTCCCGGCCGGCTACTACGAGGACACCCCCTGGACGTACCCGGCGCTGCTCGCCGCCGAGCGCATCACCCTCCTCGACGAGATCGGCGTGCACTACCGCCAGCGCCAGGAGGGCGGCAACATCCTGGCCACCGCGAGCCGCAAGCACTTCGACGTCTTCGCCCAGTACGACCTGGTCTTCGCCTTCCTCGACCGCCGCCCCGACCTCGACCACTGGCGCCCGGTCGTCTACGGCAAGATGCTGCACCACCTCAACACCGTCGTCGCCAAGCCAGGCCGCGTCCCCGCCGGCGACCGCCGCGAGTACTTCCGCCGCGCCGCCGAGCACTGCGCCCGCCTGCGCCCGGCCGGCTACCGCCCGCCCGCCGGCGTCGAGGGCGTGCGCCTCGAACTGCTCGGCCACGGCCGCTACGGCGCCTACCAGGCCGTCCGCGCGCTGGCCAAGGCCCGCCGCCTGGTGCGCCGCTGACGGCTGTTCGGGGGACGGATTGGGGTATAACCGGTCAGGTGGACTTCCTGACCCGCCTGCCGGTTCTCGGCCCGCTCGTCACCCGGGTGCTGCACAGCCGCCCCTACCGGGCCTACGAGTGCTTCACCGCCGCCCGGGGCAACCGGCTGGCCGGGGCCGTCACCTTCTTCGGCTTCCTCGCCCTGTTCCCGCTGCTGACCGTGGCCCTGGCGATCGCCGTCGCCACCTTCGACAGCGCCCAGGTCGACGACCTCCAGCGCCGCATCTCCGACCAGTTGCCGGGCCTGTCCGACGCCCTCAACCTGCCCTCCCTGGTCGCCAACGCCGGCACCATCGGCCTGGTCGGCGGCGCCCTGCTGCTGGTCTCCGGCCTCGGCTGGGTCGACACCATGCGCACCTCCATCCGGGACGTCTGGCAGCTGCCCGACGACGACGGCAACGTGGTGGTGCGCAAGCTCTGGGACTGCCTGGTGCTGGCCGGCCTCGGCGTGGTGTCGCTGCTCTCCATGGGCCTGCTCACCGCCGGGACGACGGCCGCCGGCTGGATCGCCGACCGGATCGGCTTCCACAACGGCTACGTCTTCACCGTGGTCGGCCTGCTGCTCGCCGTCGCCTGCGACACCGTGCTGTTCGCCTACCTGCTGGGCCCCTTCCCCGGGGTCACCGACCAGAGCCGCCGTGACCTCCTCCTGGGCGCGCTGATCGGCGCGGCCGGCTTCGAGGTGCTGAAGCTGGCGCTCGCCTCCTACCTCGGCTCCGTCGCCGGCCGCAGCCTGTACGGGGCCTTCGCCACCCCGGTGGCGCTGCTGCTGTGGATCAACTTCGTCTGCCGCCTGCTGATGTACTGCGTGGCCTGGACGGCGACGGCCGACCCGGAAGCGGCCCTGGAACGCACCCGCGCCCACGGCCGCGCCCTGATCGACTCCGCTTCCTAGACCTGGACCTGGACCCAGACCTGGACCCAGACCTAGACCTTCCTGCCCCGCCGCCGCAGCACCAGCCCGCCGTACGCGACCGCGCCACCCGCCGCGGCCACCACCAGCCAGCCCGCGAGCCCGAGGCCCCCGTCGTCGCCCCCGGCCGCCGCCGCCTTGGCCGTCACGGCGCCCGGCGAGGGGTGCGGCGGCGGCGCGGGAGTGCCCGTCTCCTCGGCGGACCCGCCGCCGG
The DNA here is from genome assembly GCF_000720635.1 of Streptomyces sp. NRRL WC-3742. GTDB lineage: Bacteria > Actinomycetota > Actinomycetes > Streptomycetales > Streptomycetaceae > Kitasatospora. The sequence continues at coordinate 21,077 of NZ_JOCF01000047.1, forward strand.
GCGGCAGCTCGTCGACCAGCTTCCCGACCGGCTTAACCTTGCCCGCGGCGGCGAACCCCCAGTCCAGCAGCGCGGCCGTCTCGTCGTACACCTTCTGGTAGCTCGCCGGGTGCATCACGGTGACCAGCAGGGTGCGCCCGTCGCGCTCGGCGGCGCCGACGAAGGTCGAGCCGGCGTTGGTGGTGGTGCCGTTCTTCACCCCGATCAGGCCCGGGTACTTGCCCAGCAGCCGGTCGGTGTTGGCGATCCCGAAGCTGCCGCGCTGGCCGGTCTTCGGGTCGACGGCCCCCGGGAACACCGCGTCCTTGGTGGAGCAGTACATCCGGAAGTCCGGGTTGCGCAGGCCGGAGCGGGCGAACAGCGACAGGTCGTACGCCGAGGAGAGCTGCCCGTCCATGTCGTAGCCGTCCGGGGAGATGACCTTGGTGTCCCGCGCCTGCAGCGCGTCCGCGCGGGACTGCATCTCGGCGACGGTCTGCGGCACACCGCCGTTCATGTGCGCGAGGACGTGCACGGCGTCGTTGCCCGAGCTCAGGAACACCCCCCGCCACAGGTCCTCGACCCGGTAGTCCAGGTTCTCCTTGATGCCGACCAGGCTGCTCCCGGCGCCGAGCCCGGTGATCTCCTCGTCGGCGACCTTGTGCACGGTGTTGCGGTCGAACTTGGGCAGCACGGTGTCCGCGAAGAGGATCTTGAGCGTGCTCGCCGGAGGCAGCCGCAGATGCGGGTTGTAGGACGCCAGCACGTCACCGGTGGCGGCGTCGGAGACTATCCAGGACTGCGCGGTCAGCCCCCCGGGCAGCGCCGGCGCCCCCGCCAGCGGATCGACCTGCACCCCGGCCCCCGCGAGCCGCTCCCCGCCGATCACGGCCTTCGGCGGCGGCTCCAACGGCGCCGCGACGGCTGCCGGGGCGGCGCAGAGCAGGACGGGAAGCGCCACGGCGAGGGAGGCGCACAGCTGAGTGAGGGACTGACGGCGTGTCGGCACCAGCAGACCGTACCCAGTGAAGGTGACCGCCGTCCCAGCCAGGTCCCCGGTCCTCCGCAGGAGGGGCCCGCCCTACGCCGTTCGGAGGCCCCGCATACTGGAGCAATGAAGCTCAGCCGCCGCGCCTCCTGGTTCCTGACCGCCTTCGGGGTCTGGTCGATCATCATCTGGACCACCTTCGTCAAGAACCTCTGGAAGGACTCCGGCGGCCAGGCGTTCGTGAACGGCGACCACTCCCACCCCACCGCCTTCTTCTGGATCCACCTCCTCCTCGCCGTCACCTCCGCCCTCCTCGGCATCGCCGTGGGCACCCTGGGCCTCCGCGGCCTCCGCGCCACCCGCCGCACCCCGGCCACCGACTGAGACGTACGAAGGCCCCCACCCGGTCGGGTGGGGGCCTTCGTCATGTCCTGGCGGGAGGATCAGAAGCGGCGGGTGACCAGGGCGCGCTTGACTTCCTGGATCGCCTTGGTGACCTCGATGCCTCGGGGGCACGCCTCGGAGCAGTTGAAGGTGGTGCGGCAGCGCCACACGCCCTCACGGTCGTTGAGGATCTCCAGGCGCTGCTCGCCGCCCTCGTCGCGCGAGTCGAAGATGAAGCGGTGCGCGTTGACGATGGCCGCCGGGCCGAAGTACTGGCCGTCGTTCCAGAAGACCGGGCAGGACGACGTGCACGCGGCGCACAGGATGCACTTGGTGGTGTCGTCGAAGCGCTCGCGGTCCTCGGCGGACTGCAGGCGCTCGCGGGTCGGCTCGTTCCCCTTGGTGATGAGGAACGGCATGACGTCCTTGTACGCCTGGAAGAACGGGTCCATGTCCACGATCAGGTCCTTGAGGACCGTCAGGCCCTTGATGGCCTCGATCGTGATCGGCTTCTCCGGGTCGACGTCCTTGATCAGGGTCTTGCACGCCAGCCGGTTGCGGCCGTTGATCCGCATGGCGTCGGAGCCGCAGATGCCGTGGGCGCAGGAACGGCGGTAGGTGAGGGTGCCGTCCTGCTCCCACTTGATCTTGTTGAGGGCGTCGAGGACGCGCTCCTTCGGGTCCATCACCAGCTGGTAGTCCACCCACACCGGCTCCGGGTGCTCCTCCGGGTTGAACCGGCGGATGCGGAAGGTGACGGTGATCGGCTGGACGGCTCCGGCCTCGACCGCGTCCAGAGCGGCCGAGTGCTCCACAGTCGGAGTGCTCATCAGTACTTACGCTCCATCGGCTGGTAGCGGGTCGTGACGACCGGCTTGTAGTCGAGGCGGATGGAGGTGGCGCCCTCGGCGTCGACCTCCTGGTACGCCATGGTGTGCTGCATGAACTTCACGTCGTCACGCGTCGGGAAGTCCTCGCGGTAGTGGCCGCCGCGGGACTCCTCGCGGGCCAGCGCGGAGACGGCCAGCACCTCGGCCAGGTCGAGCAGGTTGCCCAGCTCGACGGCCTCCAGGAGGTCCGTGTTGTAGCGGAAGCCCTTGTCCTGGATGGAGACGTTCTTGTAGCGCTCCTTCAGCGCGGCGATGTCCTCGACCGCCTGCTTCAGGGTGGCGCCGGTGCGGTACACCATCGCGTTGGCGTCCATGGTCTCCTGCAGCTCCTTGCGGATCTGCCCCACGGACTCGGTGCCGGTGGACTCGCGCAGGCCGTCGACGAGCGCCTGCACCTTCTCCTCCGGGTTCTCCGGCAGCTCGACGAACTCGTGCGCGTTGGCGTAGTCGGCGGCGGCGATGCCCGCGCGACGGCCGAACACGTTGATGTCGAGCAGGGAGTTGGTGCCCAGGCGGTTGGCGCCGTGCACGGACACGCAGGCGACCTCGCCGGCCGCGTACAGGCCCGGGACGATGTCCGTGTTGTTGCGCAGGACCTCACCCTCGACGTTGGTCGGGATGCCGCCCATGGCGTAGTGCGCGGTGGGCTGGATCGGGATCGGGTCCGTGTAGGGCTCGATGCCGAGGTAGGTGCGCGCGAACTCGGTGATGTCCGGGAGCTTGGCGTCCAGCTGCTCCGGCGGCAGGTGGGTGAGGTCCAGGTAGACGTGGTCGCCCTCGGGACCGCAGCCGCGGCCTTCGCGGATCTCGGTGTAGATCGCGCGGGAGCAGACGTCACGGGACGCGAGGTCCTTCATGACGGGGGCGTAGCGCTCCATGAAGCGCTCGCCGTCCTTGTTGCGCAGGATGCCGCCCTCGCCGCGGGCGCCCTCGGTGAGGAGGATGCCCATGCGCCAGATGCCGGTCGGGTGGAACTGGAAGAACTCCATGTCCTCCAGCGGCAGGCCGCGGCGGTAGACCAGGGCCTGGCCGTCACCGGTGAGGGTGTGGGCGTTGGAGGAGACCTTGAAGAACTTGCCGGTGCCGCCGGAGGCGAACACGACGGACTTGGCCTGGAAGACGTGGATCTCGCCGGTGGCCAGCTCGTAGGCGACGACGCCGGCCGTCTTGCCCTCGTTGATGAGCAGGTCCAGGACGTAGAACTCGTTGAAGAACTCGACGCCGTGCTTGACGCAGTTCTGGAACAGCGTCTGGAGGATCATGTGACCGGTGCGGTCGGCCGCGTAGCACGAGCGGCGGACCGGGGCCTCGCCGTGGTTGCGGGAGTGGCCGCCGAAGCGGCGCTGGTCGATGCGGCCCTGCTCGGTGCGGGAGAAGGGCAGACCCATCTTCTCCAGGTCGAGGACGGCGTCGATGGCTTCCTTGCACATGATCTCGGCGGCGTCCTGGTCGACCAGGTAGTCACCGCCCTTGACCGTGTCGAAGGTGTGCCACTCCCAGTTGTCCTCCTCGACGTTGGCCAGGGCGGCGCACATGCCGCCCTGGGCCGCGCCGGTGTGGGACCGGGTCGGGTAGAGCTTGGTCAGGACGGCGGTGCGGGTGCGCTGCGTCGACTCGATGGCCGCGCGCATGCCGGCGCCGCCGGCGCCGACGATGACGGTGTCGTACTGGTGAATCTGCATGGGGGGTTAACTCGCCTCTGGCCTCTGCCGATGGTCGATGGTGCTCGCGGCTCAGATGTTGGGGTCGAAGGTGAAGATCACCAGGGTGCCCAGCAGCACGGTGAAGACCGTGGCGGTACCCATGAGCCCCTTGAGCCAGAGCCGGGTCGAGTCCTTCTCGGCGTAGTCGTTGATGACCTGCCGCATGCCGTTGGCGCCGTGCAGCATGGCGAGCCAGAGCATCAGGAGGTCCCAGCCCTGCCAGAACGGCGAGGCCCAGCGACCGGCGACGAAGGCGAAGCCGATCTTGGAGACGCCCCCGTCCATGATCAGCATGATGAACAGGTGGCCGAGGATCAGCGCGACCAGGACGACACCGGACAGGCGCATGAAGAGCCAGGCCAGCATCTCGAAGTTGGTGCGGGTGCGGCGCGGCGTCTTGGCCGTCCGCTTGCGCGGCGGCTCGATGACGAAGGCGTCGGCGGGGTTGCCCGTGCCGAGGCCCTTGCCGGTGTGCGCCTGCTTGGAGGGGACGACGATCGCGTCGGAGTATTCCGTGGTCATCAGTCAGCTCACTTCCCGAACCAGTCGATCAGGGTGTGCTGCAGGATGCCGTAGAAGGAGCCGGCCATCATGACGACCCAGACCCCCACCACGGTCCACAGCATCTGCTTCTGGTACTTCGGGCCCTTCGACCAGAAGTCCACGGCGACGACGCGCAGGCCGTTGAGGGCGTGGAACAGGATGGCGGCCACGAGGCCGTACTCCATCAGGTTCACGAGGGGAGTCTTGTACGTCTGGATGACGGTGTCGTAGGACTCCGGCGACACTCGCACCAGGGCGGTGTCCAGGACGTGGGCGAACAGGAAGAAGAAAATGAGGACGCCGGTGACTCGATGAGCCACCCAGCTCCACATACCTTCCCGGCCGCGGTACAGCGTTCCAGCCGGCACGGAAAAACCCTCCGGAAGCGATTGGGGGCTCGGCCGGCTTCGGTGTCGGTCAGCCCGGCCGGGTACGGTCCACCGGCCGCCAGCATCCTATCGGCGCGTTCTGGCTCGCCGCCTCCGGGGCCCCCGGGTGTGATCAATCAGGCACTTCTGGCCTAGTGGGACAGGAACCGGCGGGCTTTTCGTCACACAGAGTGAGAATGCGACCGCGCCACGGTGACGGACGGTCGGTCACCGTGGCGCGGAGGGACGCGGAGGAGCGTGACGGGGCGAGGTCTGGCGCAGGCTCAGCGGGCCGCGGCCTCCGGATGGGTGGCCACCAGGTGCTCCAGACGGGTGAGCGCGATCCGCCGGAGCTCGTCGGCCGCGATCAGCCGCTCCTCGTCGGGGTCGTTCGCCAGCCGGGTGCGGATGGAGGAGAGCACCGCGTCGAGCATCTCCTCCGGCTCCACCCCGTCGAGGCAGACGACGAAGACGTGGCCGAACCGTGCCTCGTACGCGGCGTGCGCCGCCCGCAGTGCGGTGTGCGCGGCCTGGCTGCCGGGCGCCCGCATGCCGAGGAGGGGCTGGGGCATCCAGCTCTCGTCGGCGAGCGCCTCGGTCAGGTCGGCGTGGCGCAGGTCGTAGGAGGCTTCGCTGGCGGCGGCCAGCAGGGACTCTATGTCGGGGTAAGGGCGGTGGGCGGCGAGCCGCAGGGCCCAGCGGTGGCTGCCGCAGCAGGCCAGCAGGGCCTCCTCGGCGGCGCCGTGGTCGGCCTCGTTGAAGCGGTGCAACCCGAGGAGGGTCGGCTCGGAAATGGGATCGAGCCGCTGTGGCGGGATGTCACTGGCCAGCGGGTCCTCCTCGTGAGGGCGGGAAGATGCCGGTGAAAGGTGGGGTGGTGGAGCAGGTGAAGTATGGGGGCCTCGGGCGGCCGTCCTGGCCGGTCGGGCGGTTCCTCCAAGGTAGTTGAGCGGTCATCAGTTGGGGAGGGCGCACGCCGAATTCATCCGGACGAGCTATCAAGTTGTGACGTTGACACCGGTTCGTCAGCTTCGTCGGCATGGTCGGCTTCGTCGGTACGACTCTCCCCAGGGGAGGTGCTACTCGCAGCGGGTGCCCGCGGCGGGCATGGTGCCCTCGGTCAGATAGGCGGCCATGGCCTTGTCGATGCAGGCGTTGCCCTGGCCGAAGGCGGCGTGGCCCTCGCCGACGCGGGTCAGCAGGGTGGCGTTGGCGAAGCCCTTGGCCAGGGACTCGGCCGAGGCGTACGGCGTGGCCGGGTCACCGGTGGTGCCGACGACCAGGATCGGCGCGGCGCCCTCGGCGCGGATGGGGTGCGGCGTCTCCTTGGTCTGGAACGGCCAGTGGGCGCAGCCCGGCTCGGCATAGTCGTCCGCGCTGACGCCCTTGGACAGCAGCGGGGCCTCGGCGAGCAGCCGGCTCGCGGCCGCGGCGGCGCGCTCGGGGGTCGGGGCCGGGCGGGCGGCGTCGGCGCAGCGGATCGCCTCCTCGGCCTCGTTCATCGGGTTGTAGTGGCCGTCCTCGTCGCGGCCGTTGTACTGGTCGGCGAAGGCCAGCAGCATGTCGCCCTTGCCGCGGACCATGGCCCAGCCGAGGGCGTTGCGCAGGTACTCCCAGCTCTTGGTGTCGCCGTAGAGCATCGCGATGACGCCGGTCCACGCCTGGTCGCGGCCGAGCTTGCGGCCGTCCTTGGTGGTGAGCGGGTTGTCGTGGAGGCCGTCGAGGAAGTCGGCGGCCTTCTTGGCGGCCTTGTCCTTGTCCTTGCCGAGGGAGCACTGGTCGCCGTGGTTCTCCACGCAGTCGGCGGCGAAGCGCTCGAAGGACTTCTCGAAGCCGACCTGCTGGTCGATGCCGTGGTCCAGGGGGTCCTGGGAGGGGTCGACGGCGCCGTCGAGGATCAGCCGGCCGGTGTTCTTCGGGAACTCCTCGGCGTAGACCGAGCCGAGGTAGGTGCCGTAGGAGACGCCCAGGTAGTTGAGCTTCTTGTCGCCGACGACGGCGCGCAGCACGTCGAGGTCGCGGGCGGTGTTGCGGGTGCCGACGAAGGGCAGCAGCTTGCCGGACTTGGCCTGGCAGGCGGCGGCGTGGTCGGTGGAGAGCTTGGTGCGCTCGGTCTTGCGGACGGCCGGGTCGAGCGGGGCGTCCTGGTCGTTGAGGGCGTCGTGCTGCTTGTCGTCGTAGCAGACGACGGGGGCGCTGGCGCCGGTGCCGCGGGGGTCGAAGCCGATCACGTCGAAGCGGTCGTGCAGGGGGCCGGCGAAGTCCTTGGCGCCGTACTCGACCATCTCGACGCCGGAGCCGCCCGGGCCGCCCGGGTTGACCATCAGGGAGCCGACCCGCTGGTCCGCCTTGGCGGCCGGGTGCTTGATCAGGGCGAGGTCGATGGCGTCGGTGGCGGGGTTGGCGTAGTCGAGCGGGACGTGCAGCTTGCCGCACATCATGCCGGTGGTGTCGACCTTGGCCTTCTCGGCCTTGGGGTCGGCCGGGCACGGGGTCCAGGCGATCTGCTGGCCGTAGAAGGGCTTGAGCGCGGGGTCGGCCTCGCCGGCGGGCTTGGGCGTCGGGGTGGCCGCGGTGCTCGCGGCGGTGGTGCCGGCGGTGCCGGCGGCCTTCTCCTGGGAGGGTGCGGACTTTCCGTCGCACGCGGTGGCGAGGAGCAGGGTGCCTGCCGCCAGGGCGGTCAGCAGGACGCGTGGGCGGGCGGCCCGGTAGATCTTCATCGCACGTATGTACCACTGGTGGGTGACACGTTCGATCAGTGGCCCCCGGGCCGCCCGACCTGCGGCGCTGTGCTCGGTGGACCTAGGCGCGGTGGACCTTGTGGTTGGCCGCCTGGGCCCGGGGGCGCACCACCAGCAGGTCGATGTTGACGTGCGACGGCCGGGTGACCGCCCAGGCGACGGTGTCCGCGACGTCCTCCGAGGTCAGCGGCTCGGCGACGCCCGCGTACACGGCGGCGGCCTTCTCCTCGTCGCCGCGGAAGCGGGTGACGGCGAAGCCCTCGGACTTCACCATGCCCGGCGCGATCTCGATCACCCGGATCGGCTCCCCGCACAGCTCCAGCCGCAGCGTCGCCGCGATGGTGTGCGCGGCGTGCTTGGCCGCGACGTACCCGCCGCCGCCCTCGTACGCGGCCAGCGCGGCCGTCGAGGACATCACCAGGACGGTGCCGTCGCCGGTGGCCCGCAGGGCCGGCAGCAGCGCCTGGGTCACGTGCAGCACGCCGAGGACGTTCACCTCGTACATGGCCCGCCAGTCGGCCGGGTCGCCGTGCTCCACGGTCTCGGCACCGATCGCGCCGCCGGCGTTGTTCACCAGGACGTCCACCCGGCCCAGCTGCGCCGCGAAGGCGTCCACGGCGGCCCGGTCGGTGACGTCCAGGGTGAAGGCGCGGCCGCCGATCTCCTTGGCCAGGGCCTCGATCCGCTCCGTCCTGCGGGCGGTCAGCACCACGTCGAAGCCCTCGGCCGCCAGCCGGCGGGCCGTCGCCGCGCCGATCCCGCCGCTGGCACCGGTGACCACGGCCACCTTCTGCTCGGTCATTGCCACTCCCTGGGGGCTCGTCCGTCGTTCACCCGATCATCTCAATCGCGTCGGCGGCGCGGTGAGGAAGCCCTGTCGGATCGCGGAGCGAGCGTTTCTCGACCGCCGTCGGAGGTGCGCCGTCTACGGTGCGCCGTACCGCCGAGAGGTCGGGGAGTGTGGGGCACGTACGCTCCGGAGGAACGTTTCTGACCGCTCGTCAACACCCGTGTCCGTCAAGGCGGCGCCAGCCGTGACCACCGACCCGGGTGATCGTTGCACAGGTCAGGCAACACCGGGAAGGCGGCTGAAACGAGATGTCATACCCACCTGTCCGGCCGGTATGCGCCCATCCGGGCACTGATTTTCCGGAAGCCGGGAAAAAGTCCCTCGGCGGGCCTACGCTTGGGGAGATGAACCGTCCTGAGCCCGCTCAGCCGGGCACGACGCTCGACGCCGCACGCCCCGCCGCCGGACTGCGCGCCCAGGTCGCGGCGCTCGAGTCCGAGCTGATCGCCTTCCGCCGGGACCTGCACCGGCACCCCGAGCTGGGCCGGCAGGAGTTCCGCACCACCGGGCTCCTGCGCGACCGGCTGCTGGAGGAGGGGCTCAAGCCGCGGGTGCTGCCCGGCGGTACGGGTCTGCTGGTCGACCTCGTCCCGCCCGGCACGGCCCCCGGTACCGAGTTCCTGGCCTTCCGCGCCGACATCGACGCGCTGCCGATCGACGACGCCAAGACCGACGTCCCGTACCGCTCGACCGTCCCCGGCCGGGCGCACGCCTGCGGCCACGACGTGCACACCTCCGTGGTGCTCGGCACGGGCCTGGTGCTGGCGCAGGCCCTGCGCGGCGGCGAGCTGCGCCGGCCCGTCCGGCTGGTGTTCCAGCCGGCCGAGGAGGTCATGCCCGGCGGCGCACTGGACGTGATCAAGGCCGGCGGGATGGACGGCGTCGGCCGGATCTTCGCCGTGCACTGCGACCCCAAGGTGGAGGTCGGCCGGATCGCCCTGCGAACCGGGGCGATCACCTCGGCCTGCGACCGTCTCGTCCTGCACCTGGACGGCCCCGGCGGGCACACCGCCCGCCCGCACCTGACCACCGATCTGGTGACGGCGATCGCCAGGATGGCCGCCGACCTGCCGGGCGCGCTGGCCCGCCGGATGGACCCGCGCTGGGGCGTCAGCCTGGTCTGGGGCCGGATCGCCTCGGGCTCCGCACCCAACGTGATCCCGCAGCACGCCGAACTGGAGGGCACCGTCCGCTGCCTGGAGCTGGCCGGCTGGCGCGAGGCGCCGGACCTGCTGCACGAGCTGATCGCCAAGCTCGCCGAGACCTACCGGGCCAAGTGGACGCTGGACTACCACCGCGGGGTGCCGCCGGTGGTCAACGAGGCCGACTCCGTCACCCTCCTGGACGAGGCGATGAACGCCCGTTTCGGGGGCGACGGTGTGCAGGTGGTCGAGGGCACCGAACAGAGCCTGGGCGGCGAGGACTTCTCCTGGTACCTGGAGCACGCCCCCGGCGCGCTCGCCCGACTGGGTGTCCGCGCCCCCGGCGAGGCCACGGTCCGGGACCTGCACCAGGGCAGGTTCGACGTGGACGAACGGGCCATCGGCATCGGGGTCGAGCTCTTTTCGGCACTGGCCCTGGACGGAGACCGGGACTGATCGCCTTCCGCAGCCCTGTGGTCGACCCCTGATCGGGTCGTCGAGATCCTGGTCCGGTCCGGTTCCGTAAACTGGGCCGGACCAGTCTCGGATTTCACCGTCCGTGCGGGGAAAAGGACCTCGGAGTGCGTGTCAGACCACGGTTTGATAACAACCCGAATGCTCCGGCAGCCCGTAACACAACCGTGTTCTACGCGCGTTACGGTGGCGTCCGACCACGCTAAACGGGTGCGTGTGAGAAGGAGATACTCCCTTGCGCCGTTCTATGAAGCTCGCTGCGGTTGTGCTCTCGGGTTCCCTGGGCATGGCCTCGCTCGCCGCCTGCGGCGCAAAGAGCACCGACAACAACACCGCCTCCTCCGGCGGTGCGTCCGACTCGCTGAAGGTCGGTATGGCCTACGACATCGGCGGCCGTGGCGACCAGTCCTTCAACGACTCCGCCGCCCGTGGCCTGGACAAGGCCAAGGCTGACCTGGGCGTCTCGGTCACCGAGGCCGAGGCCAAGCCGGGCGAGGCCGAGGCCGACAAGGAGACCCGTCTCAAGAACCTCGTCGACGGTGGCTACAAGACCATCGTCGCGGTCGGCTTCGTGTACCAGCCGGCCGTCAACAAGGTCGCCAAGGACAACCCGAACGTCAAGTTCGCGATCATCGACTCGAACGACAAGGACCAGCCGTCCAACGTCACCTCGCTGCTCTTCGCCGAGCAGGAGGGTTCGTACCTCGCCGGCGTCGCCGCCGCGAACAAGTCGAAGGCCAAGCACGTCGGCTTCATCGGCGGTGTGCAGTCCGAGCTCATCAAGAAGTTCGAGGCCGGTTACAAGGCCGGTGTGAAGTCCGTCGACTCCAGCATCGTCGTCGAGACCACCTACCTGACCACCCCGCCCGACTTCACCGGCTTCACCTCGCCCGACAAGGGCAAGGAGGCCGCGCAGGGCCAGCTCGACAAGGGCGCGGACGTCATCTACTCCGCCGCCGGCTCCTCCGGCAACGGCGCCATCGAGGCCGTCGCCAACGCGAAGAAGTTCGCGATCGGCGTCGACTCCGACCAGGCCACCCAGCCGGCCCTGGCCAAGTACAAGGACGCGATCCTGACCTCGATGGTCAAGAACGTCGACAACGCGGTCTTCAGCTACATCGACTCGGTCAAGAAGGGTCAGAACCCGACCGGCATCAAGCTGTTCGACCTCAAGGCCGACGGTGTCTCGCTCGCCACCACCGGCGGCAAGATCGACGACATCCAGGACAAGCTGAAGACGGCCGCCGACGCCATCAAGAGCGGCCAGACCAAGATCCCGGTCACGCCGGAGGGCTGAGGCCCGAGCGTCCCGGAGTCGTAGCCGCGCCTGCCGCCTGCCCGGCAGCGCGAACCTCCGGTACAGCAGCACGGGAGGGGCCCGGAAGGGTGCGCTCAACGCGTACCCCCGGGCCCCGTTCCGTCTCCAGCACGTTTCCCCGTTCCCCCGTTTCCCCCCTTGGCCCTCCAGCGCAACGACGCGCCCCCAGACCACCAGGAGATCGCCATCACCGCATCCGACCCCGTCCCCCTGCGCAAGGACGGCAACCCCAGCGCGGGGACGGCGACACCGGCCGTCGAACTGCGCGGCATCACCAAGCGCTTCCCCGGCGTCGTGGCCAACCACGACATCAACCTCACCGTCCGCAGCGGCACCGTGCACGCCCTCATGGGCGAGAACGGTGCCGGCAAGTCGACGCTGATGAAGATCCTCTACGGCATGCAGAAGCCGGACGAGGGCACCATCGCCATCAACGGCGAGCAGTGCGAGTTCAACACCCCCGGCGACGCCATCTCCCGCGGCATCGGCATGGTGCACCAGCACTTCATGCTCGCCGACTACCTGACGGTGTGGGAGAACGTCGTCCTCGGCGGCGAGAGCCTGTACGGCATCGGGGCCAGGGCCAAGGCGAAGATCAAGGAGATCTCCGACCAGTACGGCCTGGGCGTGCGCCCGGACGCCCTGGTCGAGGACCTCGGCGTCGCCGACCGCCAGCGCGTCGAGATCCTCAAGGTGCTCTACCGCGGCGCCAAGATCCTCATCCTCGACGAGCCCACGGCCGTGCTCGTCCCGCAGGAGGTCGACGCGCTGTTCGACAACCTGCGGGAGCTCAAGGCCGAGGGCGTCACCGTCATCTTCATCTCGCACAAGCTGCACGAGGTCCTCTCGGTGGCCGACGCGATCAGCGTCATCCGGCGCGGCACCACCGTCGGCGACGCCGACCCGAAGGCCGTCACCGCCCGCCAGCTCGCCGAGCTGATGGTCGGCGCCGAACTGCCCTCCCCGGAGAGCCGCGAGTCCACCGTCACGGGCGAGGTGATGCTCGACGTCGAGGGCCTGCGCATCGCCAAGACCGACGCCGAGGGCATCGATCGCGTCGTCCTGGACGACATCTCGCTGCGCATCCACAAGGGCGAGATCCTCGGCATCGCCGGCGTCGAGGGCAACGGCCAGGCCGAACTCGTCGAAGCCATCATGGGCATGCTGCCGCTGAACGCCGGCGCCGTCGCCCTGGACGGCAAGGACCTCTCCGGCACGCTCACCCGCGCCCGCCGCGAGGCCGGCATCGGCTACATCCCCGAGGACCGCCACCGGCACGGCCTGCTGCTCGAGGCCCCGCTCTGGGAGAACCGCATCCTCGGGCACGTCACCGAGAAGCCCAACTCCAACGGCATCCTGCTCGACCCGACCGCCGCCCGGGCCGACACCCAGCGCATCGTCGAGCAGTACGACGTCCGCACCCCCGGCATCGAGGTCACCGCGGCCTCCCTCTCCGGCGGCAACCAGCAGAAGCTGATCGTCGGCCGCGAGATGAGCCACGAGCCCAAGCTGCTCATCGCCGCGCACCCCACCCGCGGCGTGGACGTCGGCGCGCAGGCCCAGATCTGGGAGCACATCCGGGTCGCGCAGCGCGCGGGCCTGGCCGTCCTGCTGATCTCGGCCGACCTGGACGAGCTGATCGGGCTCTCCGACACCATCCGGGTCATCTACCGCGGGCGCCTGGTCGCCGACGCGGACCCGGCCACCGTCACCGCCGAGGACCTCGGCACCGCGATGACGGGTGCGGCCAGCGGCCACCTGGAGTCCGAGCCGGAGGCCGTCGAGGAGTTCCACGAGATCCTCGTCGAGGGCACCGAGGCCGAGGGCGACGGCGACCGTTCGTCCGACGCCGGGCCGAGCGACGCCGTTCCGTCCGACGACCGTACGTCCGACACCGCCGACGATCCCAAGGCGGGGGAGTAGCCACATGACCAGTCCCAACCCCCCGGCCGGCGCCAAGCCGGGCCTGGCGCAGCGGTTCAGCGGTGAGCGCATCGCGCTCGCGCTGGCCGCGCCGGTGCTCGCGATCGTGCTCTCCGTCGCGATCTGCTCCGTGCTGCTGGCGACCTCGGGCAAGAACCCGTTCGACGCGTGGAACGTGATGCTCACGTTCGTCACCACGTCGGACCACCAGGTGCTGATCCTCAACCGGACCACCACCTACTACCTGGCCGCGGCCGCCGCCGCGTTCGGGTTCCGGATGAACCTGTTCAACATCGGCGTCGAGGGCCAGTACAAGGTCGCGGCGCTGTTCGCGGCCTTCGTCGGCGGCCAGCTCGACCTGCCGTCCTTCATCCAGATCCCGCTGCTGCTGATCACCGCCATGCTGATCGGCGGCCTGTACGCGAGCGTCGCCGGTCTGCTGAAGGTCTACCGCGGTGTCAGCGAGGTCATCTCGACCATCATGCTGAACTCGATCGCCACCGCGATCGTCGGCGTGCTGCTCGTCCCGGGCATCTTCGCGCCCAAGGTCAGTGGCACCAGCAACTCGATCCAGACCAAGCCGGTCTCGGAGTCGAGCCACTTCTTCGTCTTCGAGACGAACGGCGGCAAGCTCTGGGGCTTCCTGCTCGTCGCCGTCATCGTCGGCGTGGCCTTCCAGCTCGTGCTCACCCGCACCCGCTTCGGCTTCGACCTGCGCGCCACCGGCCGCTCGGAGTCCGCCGCGACCGCGTCCGGCGTGAACGTCAAGAAGATGATCGTCATCTCGATGGCGGTCTCCGGTGCGATCGCCGGTCTGATCGGCCTGCCCGAGCTGCTGCAGAACTCGTACAGCTTCGGCCAGACCTTCCAGCCCGGTCTGGGCTTCCTGGGCATCTCCATCGCCCTGCTCGGCCGCAACAGCCCGATCGGCATCGCCTTCGCGGCGCTGCTGTTCGCCTTCCTCGACGCCGCCGGCTCGGTGCTCCCGCTGCCCCTCAACGGTGAGTTCCCCTTCGAGATCGTCGACGTCATGAAGGGCACCATCGTCATCTGCGTCGTCGTCGCGTACGAGCTGGTGCGCCGTTACGGCCTCGTCCGCCAGCAGCGCCGCGTCGGCGCCGAGCTCGCCGCCCAGGCCGCCGCGGCCGGCAACAAGGAGGTTGCGGCATGAGCCAGAACTTCACGACCGAGTTTTGGAAGAGGGTCGCCTCCCCCCTCGGAGAGCCCTCGGGCAAGTCGGCGAAGAAGCGCAAGCTGTCCTGGCCGGTGGTGCTCCTGCTGATCGCGGGCGCGCTGCTCCTGATCGCCGCCGTCGGCGTGGTCACGGGCAACCACTCGCTGACCTCCTCCGGTCAGATCACCGCCGCACTCGGCGCGGCCGTGCCGATCGGCATGGCCGGTCTGGGCGGTCTCTGGTCCGAGCGGGCCGGTGTGGTCAACATCGGCCTCGAGGGCATGATGGTCGCCGGCACCTTCTGCGGCGCCTGGGCGGGCTACCTGGTCAACCCGTGGGTCGGCCTGCTGGCCGGCATGGCGGGCGGCGCGCTCGGCGGTCTGCTGCACGCGGTCGTCACCGTCACCTTCGGCGTCGACCACATCGTCTCCGGCGTCGGCATCAACCTGCTGATCCCCGGCATCTGCGCGTACGTCAACCGGATCTACTACAAGGACTACGTCTCGGTGGGCGCCGGGCAGAACCAGTCCCCGCCGGCCGATCCGCTGCCGTACATCACCGTCCCGGGTCTCTCCTCCTGGTTCAAGGACATCGAGGGCCACCACTGGTTCTTCGTCTCCGACGTCGCGGGCGTGCTCGGCGGCCTGGTCACCAACCTCTCGGTGGTCGTGGTGCTGGCCGGCGCGCTGATCGTGGTCAGCTACTTCGCCCTGTGGCGCACGGTCTTCGGCCTGCGTCTGCGCTCCTGCGGCGAGAACCCGACCGCGGCCGAGTCGCTGGGCGTCAACGTCTACAAGTACAAGTACATGGCGGTCATCGCCTCCGGCGCCTTCGCGGGCCTCGGCGGTGCGTACCTCTCGCTGGTCGCCGCGCACTTCTACAAGGACGGCCAGACGGCCGGCCGAGGCTTCATCGGCCTCGCCGCGATGATCTTCGGCAACTGGCTGCCCGGCGGCCTCGCCATGGGCGCGGGCCTGTTCGGCTTCACCGACAGCCTCCAGCTGCGCGACCCGGAGTCGGTGCACGTGCTGATCCTGATCGTCGGCATCGCGATGATCCTGCTGGCGCTGTGGCACCTGTACCGCCGCAAGTACGTCGCGACGGCGATCACCGCCGCGGCGGCCGCGGGCCTGCTGTGCTGGTACGCCTTCACCGAGCAGGTGCAGCGCCCGCTGATCGTCGCCACGCCGTACGTGATCACCCTGGTGGTCCTGGCGCTGGCCGCGCAGCGACTGCGGATGCCCAAGGCGGACGGTCAGATCTACCGCAAGGGGCAGGGCAAGTGACGGCCCCCGCTGCCGATGCCGCCTCCGCGGTCGACTGGGAGCGGCTGCGCGAGGCGGCGCGCGAGGCGATGAGCCACGCGTACGCCCCGTACAGCAAGTTCCCGGTCGGCGCGGCGGCGCTGGTGGACGACGGGCGGCTGGTCTCCGGCTGCAACGTCGAGAACGCCTCGTACGGGCTCGGGCTGTGCGCCGAGTGCGGGCTGGTGTCCGCGCTGTACGCCTCCGGCGGCGGCCGGCTGGTCGCCTTCACCTGCGTCGACGGCGCGGGCGAGCTGCTGATGCCGTGCGGGCGCTGCCGTCAGCTGCTGTACGAGCACGGCGGGCCGGAGCTGCTGGTCGACCTGGCCGCCGGCGTGAAGCCGATGAGCGAGGTCCTGCCCGACGCGTTCGGGCCGGAGCGGCTGTAAGGCCCAACGGGTGATTCGGGCCGGCCCGATCCACCCGATGGGCCCTAGCCTCAATTTCTGTTACGCGCGTAGAGTGTCGCGAGTGGGCCGTTGACCGGTCATCTCGCGGCACTCTCCGCATTTGATGCGCATTTGATGCCTTCTGAACAACCCTCTTGGAGCACGCATGGACGCCATCTCCGTCATCACGACCAAGCGCGACCGCGGAGAGCTGAGCGACGCTCAGATCGACTGGGTCATCGACGCGTACACCCGCGGCGAGGTCGCCGACGAGCAGATGTCCTCGCTGGCCATGGCGATCCTGCTGAACGGCATGAAGCCGCGGGAGATCAGCCGCTGGACCGAGGCGATGATCCGCTCCGGCGTCCGGATGGACTTCTCCTCCCTGCCGCTGCCCACCAGCGACAAGCACTCCACCGGCGGCGTCGGCGACAAGATCACCCTCCCGCTCGCCCCGCTCGTCGCCGCCTGCGGCGCCGCCGTCCCGCAGCTCTCCGGCCGCGGCCTCGGCCACACCGGCGGCACCCTCGACAAGCTGGAGTCCATCCCCGGCTGGCGCGCCCTGCTCTCCAACGAGGAGATGATGGACGTCCTGCGCGACGCCGGCGCCGTCATCTGCGCCGCCGGCGACGGCCTCGCCCCCGCCGACAAGAAGCTGTACGCGCTGCGCGACGTCACCGGCACCGTCGAGGCCATCCCGCTGATCGCCTCCTCGATCATGTCCAAGAAGATCGCCGAGGGCACCGGCGCGCTCGTCCTGGACGTCAAGGTCGGCTCCGGCGCGTTCATGAAGAACATCGACGACGCCCGCGAACTCGCCCGCACCATGGTCGGCCTGGGCACCACGGCCGGCGTCAACACCGTCGCCCTGCTCACCGACATGTCCACCCCGCTCGGCCTCACCGCGGGCAACGCCCTCGAGGTCCGCGAGTCCGTCGAGGTGCTCGCCGGCGGCGGCCCGGCCGACGTCGTCGAACTCACCCTCGCCCTCGCCCGCGAGATGCTCGCCGCGGCCGGCGTCCACGGCAAGGACCCGGCGGACGCCCTGCGCGACGGCACCGCGATGGACCACTGGCGCCGCATGATCGCCGCCCAGGGCGGCGACGTCGACGCCCCCCTCCCCGTCGCCCGCGAGCAGCACATCATCCCCGCGCCCGCCTCCGGTGTCCTCACCAAGCTCGACGCCTACGCCGTGGGCGTCAGCGCCTGGCGCCTCGGCGCCGGCCGCGCCCGCAAGGAGGACCCGGTCCAGGCCGGCGCCGGTATCGAGATGCACGCCAAGCCCGGCGACACCGTCGTGGCCGGCCAGCCCCTCCTCACCCTCCACACCGACACCCCCGAGCGCTACGACTACGCCATCGCAGCGCTCGAGGGCGGCATCGAGGTCGCCCCGGCGGGTACGGCGTTCACCCCGAACCCGATCGTGCTGGATCGCATCGCGTAGTCATACGCATTGCGCGATGAGGAGCCCGTACCCGGTCACCGGGTACGGGCTCCTTCGCGTTCTCAGGCGTATGTGAGCAGGCCGCTGGTGTCGATGCTCCAGGGGCCGACGGCGACGGTGTCGCCGAAGGTGAACTTCTCCTGGGATTCGTCACGAGGCTCTGAGTACACGGTGCCGGTGCCCGTGCGGGGGTCGACGAGCAGGTAGAACGGAATGCCCATGGCCGAGTAGTCATGGACCTTGTACTCGTATTCGTTCTCCGGGTTGGACTTGGAGACGATCTCGACCACGAGCAGCACCTCGTGCGGGAGGACCGCCGGCTGCTCGCCTTCCGGCGTCGCCTCGGGGAAGACGATCTGGCCGTTGGCGATCTCGATGCTTCCTACCCCGGGCACCTGCGGCAACTGATCCGCGATCTCACGCAGCCGGGCGAACACAGCAGGATCGATGCTCATGCTTTGGAGCGTATCGGCGCCCGCTGTCAAGCGTCCGCGACCGCCCGCCGTGCCGTGTGGGCCTGGTGGGTGGCGTACAGGGTGACTGCGGTGGCGAGGGTCATGGCGGTGAGGGCGATGGTGGTGGTGCCGGGCCAGGCGGTGGAGTGGTAGGCGTCGGCGCCGAGGGTGCCGCCGAGGCTGTTGCCGAGGTAGTAGGCGATCAGGTAGAGGGCGGAGGCTTGGGCGCGGCCGTGGGTGGCGGTGCGGCCCACGGCGGCGGAGGCGGTGGCGTGGCCGGCGAAGAAGCCGGCGGTGATGAGGACGAGGCCGAGGAGGGTGAGGGGGAGGGAGTCGGCGAGGGAGAGGAGGAGGCCCGCGGTGGTGACGGCGATGGCGGTGTAGAGGGCGCCGCGGCGGCCGAGGCGGGCGGTGAGGCGGCCGGCGGCCGCGGAGGTACCGGTGCCGACGAGGTAGACGACGAAGATCGAGGCGGCGATCGACTCCGGCAGGTGGAAGGGGGCGGCGATCAGCCGGTAGCCGATGGTGTTGTAGACGGCGCCGAAGACCGCCATGAAGAGCAGCCCGAGCGCGTACAGCCGTACCAGCAGCGGGTTGCGCAGGTGTCCGCCGACCGTACGGGCGAGGGCGCGGGCGTCCACGGGGGCCGGGGTGAAGTGCCGGGCGGCGGGGATGAGGAGGCGGAAGGCGAGGGCGGCGAGGAGGGCGAGGGCGGCGGAGGCGGCCAGGCCCCAGCGCCAGCCGAGGGCGGCGGCGGTCCAGCCGGAGAGGAGGCGCCCGCCCATGCCGCCGATGCTGTTGCCGGCCACGTACAGGCCCATCGCGGAGGCCAGGGCGCTGGGGTGGATCTCCTCGGCGAGGTAGGCCATGGCGGTGGCGGGCAGGCCCGCGAGGGCGGCGCCCTGGAGGGCGCGCAGGGCGACGAGGGTGGTGAGGTCGGGCGCGAGGGGCAGGGCGAGGGCGAGGGTCGCGGCGGCGAGGGTGGAGGCCGTCATGACCGCGGTGCGGCCGTAGCGGTCGGAGAGGGCGCTGGCCGGGAGCAGGCCGAGCGCGAGGCCGAGGGTGGCGGCGGAGGCCGTCCAGCTGGCCTGGCCGGGGGTGAGGTCGAGGTCGGCGGAGAGGATCGGCAGCAGGCCCTGGGTGGAGTACAGCAGGACGAAGGTGGCGACACCGGCGGCGAACAGGGCGAGGTTGGCGCGGCGGAAGGCGCGCTGCCCGGGGCGGTGGCGGTCGTCCGGGCCGGAGGTGGGGGCGGAGGTGGGGGCAGTCGGGGCTGCCTTGGTATCGGCGGGCTGCATGGGCACGACCGTAGGCCCGTGGCGGTTGATGCGTCCAATGCATGAAGGGGGGATGATCGATGCTCACACGTATGAGGGCAGGTGGTGGCGGCATGGCGGGGCCGGAGTCGGTGGACGGTGGGGAACTCGGGCACCGGGTGGCCGAGTTGGGGCCCGGCGAGCCGGCGGTGCTGCTGGCGCCGAGGCTGGCGCAGTTCGCGGCGGTGGCCCGGCTGGAGCACGTGACGCGGGCGGCGGCGCTGCTCGGGGTGCCGCAGCCGACGCTGTCGCGGGCGGTGGCGCGGCTGGAGGAGGAGCTGGGGGTGGACCTGCTGGCCCGGCAGGGCCGGACCGTCCGGCTGACCAGGGCCGGGCGGCTGCTGCTGGCCTCGGTGGAGCGGGCGCTGGCGGAGGTCGAGCGGGGTGCGGAGGCGGCCCGGGCGGAGGCGGATCCGGCGGCCGGGCGGGTGGCCTTCGGCTTCCTGCACACGATGGGGCCGGACGCGGTGCCGGCGCTGCTGCGGGGGTTCCGGGCCGAGCACCCGCAGGTGCGGTTCCAGCTGGTGCAGGACTACGGCGGGGCGATGCTGGAGCGGCTGCGGGCGGGGGAGCTGGACCTGTGCCTGGTCGCGCCGCTGCCGGACGATCCGGCGTTCGTCGCCCGCCCGCTGGACGAGCAGCGGCTGAACCTGGTCGTCCCGGCGGACCACCGGCTGGCCGGGCGGCGGCGGATCAGGCTGGGGGAGGTGGCGGAGGAGCCGTTCGTCGGCCTGGAGCCGGGGTACGGGCTGCGGGTGATCACCGACGACTTCTGCGCGCAGGCGGGCTTCGTACCCCGGCTGACCTTCGAGGGGGAGGAGGCGGAGACGCTGCGCGGGCTGGTGGCGGCGGGCCTGGGCGTGGCGCTGCTGCCGCCGCCGCTGGTGCCCCGGCCGGGAGTGGTGGAGCTGGAGGTGACGGCGCCGAGGACGCGCCGGGCGGTGGGGCTGGCCTGGGCGGCGGGGCGGCCGCTGACCCCGCCGGTGGCGGCGTTCCGGGACTTCGTGCTGTCGCGGCGGGGGCGGTTGCTGCACCACGACTGACGAATGGGCGGCGGATTGCCGATTGGTGGATCGTATGGACCGGTCGGTGGAATTCCGCGTGGAGTTTGGACCATCCGGTGGTATTCCCGGTGGTGGGTCTACGCGCGTAGGGGCTATATTTCCGCAATGGAGAAGCAGATCCCCGTCACCACCGCGGGCACGGGCCCGCGCATTCCCACCCCCGACCAGATCCGCCGCGCGCCGAAGGTGCTGCTGCACGACCACCTGGACGGCGGGCTGCGCCCGGAGACCGTCGTCGAGCTGGCCGCCGCGGTCGGCTACGAGGGCCTCCCGACCATGGACCCCAAGGAACTCGGCGAGTGGTTCCGCGAGGCCGCCGACTCCGGCTCGCTGGTCCGCTACCTGGAGACCTTCGCGCACACCTGCGCCGTCATGCAGACCCGCGAGGCCCTGATCAAGGTCGCCGCCGACTGCGCCGAGGACCTGGCCGCGGACGGCGTCGTGTACGCCGAGGTGCGCTACGCCCCCGAGCAGCACCTGGAGGGCGGGCTGAGCCTGGACGAGGTCGTCCTGGCCGTCCAGGAGGGCTTCCGCCTCGGCGAGGCCAACGCCCGCGCGGCCGGTCACCGCATCCGCGTCGGCACCCTGATCACCGCGATGCGCCACGCCGCGCGTTCGCAGGAGATCGCCGAGCTGGCCAACCGCCACCGGGACGCGGGCGTCGTCGGCTTCGACATCGCGGGCGCCGAGGCCGGGTACCCCCCCACCCGCCACCAGGCCGCCTTCGACTACCTCAAGGGCGAGAACAACCACTTCACCATCCACGCGGGCGAGGCGTTCGGCCTGCCGTCGATCTGGGAGGCCCTGCAGTGCTGCGGCGCCGACCGGCTCGGCCACGGCGTGCGGATCGTCGACGACATCACGGTGAACGAGGACGGCTCCGTCGAGCTCGGCCGCCTGGCCGCGTACGTGCGCGACAAGCGCATCCCGCTGGAGATGTGCCCGACCTCCAACCTCCAGACGGCGGCGGCCACTTCGTACGCCGAGCACCCGATCGGGCTGCTGAGCCGGCTGAAGTTCCGGGTCACGGTGAACACCGACAACCGGCTGATGAGCGGCACCAGCATGAGCCAGGAGTTCGGGCACCTGGTGGACGCCTTCGGCTACACGCTGGGCGACATGGAGTGGTTCACCGTGAACGCGATGAAGTCCGCGTTCCTGCCCTTCGACGAGCGGCTGGCGATGATCGGCGACGTGATCAAGCCGGGCTACGCCGAGCTCAAGGCGGAGTGGCTGTTCGCCTCCGGCGCCGGCAACTGAGTCCTCGGTCGTACACGAGGTCGGATGAACGCCCTTTTCTCGTACGGAAATTGGTGTTCATCCGACTATTCCCTCGGGTGGGTGAACGCCCTTTGGTCCTGGCGCGAACCTCTCACTACGGTGTGCCAGTCATGCCGTCGACGACAGCGGTGGCGGCGGTCGCCCTTCCGCCCTCCGCGTCGAAGCCGGCCACCGACGACGACCCAAGGGGACGAACCATGAAGCAGGCTCTCAAGGCCGCCGGCACCGCCGCGCTCGGCATCGCCATCGCGGCGGTCGGTGCCGGCACCGCCTCCGCCGACGCCCCGGCGCCCGGCGGCCTCGGGCTTCCCACCGGCGCTGTGACGAACCCCGCGGTGACCGGTGCGGTCACCGACACCGCCTCCAAGCTGCCCGGAGGCGACAAGGTCACCGGCGCGCTCGGCACCCTCGCCCCGACCGCCGGCCACGCCGCCGCCGCGGCCCCGGAGGCCCCGGTTGCCGCTCCGGCCGCTGCCCCGGCCGCCGCGCCGGTCGCCGGTGTGACGCAGACCCGTGGGGCCATCCCGACCATCCCGGGCGTCGACAAGACCCCGATCGGGGGGCTGACCGGCGCCCTGCCGCTGCCGGGCCTCGCCGGCTGACCCGGCAGACAGCACGCAGCACGACGGGCCGCCCGCCCCGGGAACACCGGGGCGGGCGGCCCGTTCGCGTGCGCCCGCCGGGATCACGGCTCCTGGGGGAGCAGCACCCACAGGGCGAGGTAGACCAGGAACTGCGGGCCGGGCAGCAGGCAGGAGGCCAGGAAGATCAGGCGGACGGTCCAGGGCGTCAGGCCGAAGCGCTCGGCGATCCCGGCGCAGACGCCGGCGATGACGCGGTTGTGGCGGGGGCGGGCGAGGCGGGCCATGGTGGTCTCCCAATCGGTTGCGACCCGGTCGGCCGGTCCGGCGGGTGTACTTCCATGCTCCGCCGCGGACGGGCGGGAAGCCTCCGCCCACCAGGTGATTCGCAGCCCCGGCGGGTCACCGGGGAGGAGTAGCCGACCGTCGGGGTCGTCTCGGGGAGGGCCCTGAGGACGGAAGTCCCATTCGGGGACGGGGGCGGGCTCCGGGTGGGGGCGGGAAACCCCGTGGCGAAGCTGTCGGATCATCTGGATATGATTCCGCGGTCGCTGATCATGGGGGGCTGAATCGGCGGCGCCCTCGCGGCTTCCAACGGCTTCAAGCTGCCCCTCACGTCTGCGACTTCGCACTTCCCCGGGCGCTCGCCCGCATTCCTCCGTGAGGTTCCCTTGCGCATTCAGCACCGCCGGCTCCTCGCAGTCGCGGCCGCCGCCACCCTGGTCTCCGGCGTCGCCCTGACCTCGGCCCCCGCCGCGTTCGCGGCCCCGGCGGCACCCGGCCCCACGGCCCCCGCGCCCCAGGGCCAGGCTTCGCCCGTCACAGTCACCGTCAGCGGCTTCCCGACCACCGTCAGGGCGGGCAGCGCGGTCGAGTTCACCGCGACGCTCAAGAACACCGCCGACCATCAGGTCGACGTGGACGACACCGCCTTCACCGTGGCCGGCGTCGGCCCCGCCCTCAAGCAGACCCAGCTCAAGCTGGAGTTCCAGCGCCCGGGCACCAC
The DNA here is from genome assembly GCF_000720635.1 of Streptomyces sp. NRRL WC-3742. GTDB lineage: Bacteria > Actinomycetota > Actinomycetes > Streptomycetales > Streptomycetaceae > Kitasatospora. The sequence continues at coordinate 44,394 of NZ_JOCF01000047.1, forward strand.
TCAGTGGGTGGCCGGGAAGCTGAACGGCAACGACCTCGGCGGCTTCTGGCTGCTGGACGAGTTCGACAACCGGTTCCACCTGGCCCCCGGCGCGGAGGCCACCTACCGGCTGCGGCTGACCCTCGCCGCCGACGCCGCCCCCGGCTCGACCTCCGCAGGTCTGAGGGCCATGGTCGAGGACCCGACGCTCCCCTTCGAGCAGCGGACCTCCGAGGCGTCGGGAAGCTTCTCTCACTTCACCATCGAGCCGGTGGGCGGTCCGGTCACCCCGCCCACCGCCGGTCTGCCGGAGGTCAGGGTCGAGGGCCTGCCCGAGACCTTCACCGCCGGTGGCGAGGCGAAGACGTTCAAGGCCGTCTACACCAACCGCACCGGCAAGGACCTGCAGATCGTCCCCGCGATCGTCTTCCAGGGCGAGGGTGTGCTGCGGCCCGACGCCGTCAAGCTGGAGTTCCAGACGCAGGACGGGAAGTGGCTGGCCGCCACGCCGAGGCCGGACGGCGACATCCCCGGCACCCAGCTGGGCGTGGAACTGCTCACCGGCAGCAAGGCCGGCGACGTCATCGCGCTGCCCAAGGACGAGACCCGCACGGTGAACCTGCGGCTGGCCTTCACCAAGGACGCGCCGGTCGCCGCCGAGACGGTCTTCGCCAACGGGTACAGCCTGCCCGGGCCCGGTGAGCGCGAGGCCGGGACGTCCAGCCCGAAGGCCCCGTTCAAGATCGAGGCCGCGGCCACGGGCGGCGCGACCACTCCGGCCACCCCGGCTCCCACGACCCCCGCGACCCCCGGGACCTCCGCGACCAGCGACCCCGCCCCGGCGACCCCGGCCCCGGTCGTCCCGGCCGCGCAGAGCGGCACGGGCGCGCAGGGTTCGTCGGCCACTGGCTCGTCGGGGTCGACCACCGTCGCCGCGTCGGCCACCGGCGCCACCCTGGCCTCCACTGGCGGCGGCTCCTCGGCCGCCCCGATGGCGATCACCGGCGCCACCGCGATCGCGCTCGGCGCGGGCACCCTGGTCGTGGCGCGCCGCCGTAAGGCTGCCGCCCGCGGCTGACCCCGGGTACGACGAGAGGGCCCGTCCCCCGTAGTGCCACTACGGATGTAGTCGCACTACGTATGTAGTGGCACTACTGCAGTAGTTCCACTGCGGGGGCGGGCCCTCGAGGCGTCCGTACGGGCGGAGCTCAGGCCGTCGGCGGCTGCTGCGGCGGGGTGGGCTGCGCGTAGGGGTTGTTCGCCACCGGCTGGGCGGGCGTGCCCGGCTGGTACGTCGGGGCGCCCTGCGGCGCGGCCGGGGCACCCTGCGGGGCCGGGGCGACGGGCGCGGCCGGGGTGGTCGGCTGCCAAGTCTGCGGCGGGACCTGTGCACCGGGTGCCTGCGCGGCGTTGGGGTCGAACGGCGCGTTCGGGTTGTACGGGGCGTTCGGGTTGTACGGCGCCACCGGTGCGGCCGCCTGCGCGTTCTTCGCCTTGTTGCCCTCGACGATCGACTTCACCATGGTGACGATCAGCAGCACGGGGAGGATGAACACCTTGTAGAACACGGTGTAGGTGAGGCCGTCGAAGACGAACGCCAGGTAGTAGGCGTAGCCGAGGAATCCGAGGCCGGCCAGGCTGCAGATGATCCGCATCCCGATCTTCACGCTCGTACCGGCGATGCCGAGTCCGAGCAGGAGAATGCCGCTGAGGGCAAGCGCCACGACGTACCAGGAGAAGAGCGGGTCGACGCTGAAATCGAGATTCAAGGTGCTTCCTGTGACCGGAATGAAAAACGGAGGAACCGTTCAGGGACGAGAGCGCACAGTACTGGAGGCGGCTGACATCCGACGTCGCCTTTTCATCACGGTGTCATTGCGCTACGTCGGAACGGCGATTGACGAGGTGGAAAATGGTCGGCTATGAGCTGCTGCGGGTCTTTTGCGGACCGGACGGTGGATACGGGAACGAGCTCGGTGTGGTGCGCGAAGGCGCCTTGCTGCCGGCGCGGGCGGACCGTCAGGCCCTCGCCCGGGAACTCGGCTACAGCGAAACGGTGTTCGTCGACGACCCGGTGAGCGGGGAGATCGACATCTACACCCCGACCCTGCGCCTGCCCTTCGCCGGCCACCCCTGCGTGGGCGCGGCCTGGCTGCTCGGCGTGGACCGGCTCGTCACCGCCGCCGGGGTCGTGGGCGTGCGCCGCGAGGGCGGGCTGACCAGGATCGAGGCCCGGCCCGAGTGGGCGCCCGGGCGCACCCTGCGTCAGTACGGCTCGGCGGCCGAGGTGGACGCGCTGGAGGTGCCGCCGCCGGGCGAGTGGATCTACGCCTGGGCCTGGCAGGACGAGGAGGCCGGTACCGTCCGGGCCCGGGCCTTCCCCGGGCGGGGCGACGGCATCGACGAGGACGAGGCGACGGGCGCGGCCGCCCTGCTGCTGACCGCGCGCCTCGGCCGGGAGCTGACGATCACCCAGGGCCGGGGCTCGCAACTGCTGACCGGGCCGCGCCCGGGCGGGCTGATCGAGGTCGGCGGCCGGGTGGTCTCCCAGGGGCGCCGGGGTTCTCAGGTGGCGGGCGGCGTCGGCTCGGCGTAGGCGCGGGGCCGGGGGGCGACGACGGTCACGGGGGTGACGACGGGGGTGACGACGGCAGTGACGGCCGTCGGCGCCGCTGCGATCCGGACGGCGGCCCCCGCCCGCTCGGCCCCCGCCCGCTCGGCGCCCGTCCGCGCGCAGCACGTGCCGCAGGCCCGGGACGAAGGCGAGGTGGGTGACGGCCACGCCGATCACCGCGAGCAGGATGTGGTCCACGTTGAGCACGTGCCCGGGCGTCCAGGAGGAGAGGAACTCCAGGCCCGTCGCCAGCATGGCGGAGGCGCCGGTGGTGCGTAGGAAGGACGGCAGCCAGCCCGCCCGCACGCGCCCGCCGGCCAGCGGGAGCAGTACCCCGAGCGGGGCCAGCAGCAGGAGTTCGCCGGCGACCTGCCAGCCCGTCGAGGAGCGGAGCGACGCCAGCGGCGTCAGGTTGGCGTCGTAGACCCAGGCCACCGGCAGGGGCCGGAGCACCACCAGCCAGAGCACCACCGCCAGGTGGCAGGCCAGGCCCGCCAGCCCGATCAGGCGGAGGGGACGGTGGACGACCGCCGTCGGCCCGGTCTCGGTCCGCACGACGGAACGCTCGTCGCGTGTCCTGGTGCCATCTCGCTGCACGGGGGGAAGGACGTGAGCCGGTGGCGCGACGGTTCCACACCCGGCGTGAACATTCCGAAAGCGCCCCTGCGGCGCCCCGTGCGACGAGGGCGTGTCCTTCGGCTCACGCCGGGCGGGCGCCGAAAGTCACGCCCTACCGGCAGCCCGCGCTGGGGACGGCGCTGAACGGGTTGTCCGGCGGCGCGCTCGCCTGCGCAGGGGCCGGGGACGGGCTCGCGGCGCCCTTGGCGGCCCCGCCCCGGGCCGGGGTGACGGCCGGGGTCGGGGCGGGGGTGGCCAGGGCGGTCGGCACGTGCGGGGTGGTCGGGCAGGCCGTCCGGCTGGCCGGGGCCCCGGCGTCCACGGGCACGGCGGTGGGCCGGATGCCGCAGCCGGAGGCCAGCGCGAGGAGCACGACCACCCCGGCCGAGCGGCGCAGGACGGTCGGCAGGGCGGCCGGTCGGCCGGTCGGCCGGGTGGTCGGCAGAGCGGGTGAACGTACGTCGGTCGAACGCACGTCGGTCGAACGTGCGGCGGTGGAGCGGGTCATGTGGCGTCCTTGTCCCGGGCGGCGTCGCGAACCGGGCCGCCCTCGGTCTCGTCCTCGGACGGCGGAGCCGGCGGGGCCAGTGGCAGCGTCAGGGTGAACACCGCGCCGACCTCCCCGTTGGCCGCAGTGATCGTGCCCCCGTGGATCTGCGCGTTGGCCATCGCGATCGACAGCCCCAGTCCGCTGCCCTCGGAGCGGGCCCGCCCCCGGTCGGCCTTGTAGAAGCGGTCGAAGACGTGCGGCAGCACGTCCTCGGGGATGCCGGGGCCGCTGTCGGAGACCTCGACCACCACCGAGTCCCCGGTCTGCCGGACCTTGACGCGCACCGGCGAGCCGCCGTGCTTGAGGGCGTTGCCGATCAGGTTGGCGAAGACCACGTCGAGCCTGCGCGGGTCGACGACGGCCAGGATGCCGCGCGGGGCGTCCAGTTCGACGGCGTCGTACCAGGCCCGGCCGTCGATGCAGGACATGATCAGGTCGGCCATGTCCACCTCGTCGGCGACGAGCTTCGCGGTGCCGGCGTCGAAGCGGGTGACCTCCATGAGGTTCTCCACCAGGTCGGACAGCCGCCTGGTCTCGCTCACCACGAGCCGTACGGCCGGCTCGATCATGGGGTCGAGGGACTCGGCCTCGTCCTCCAGGATGTCGGTGACGGCGGTCATCGCGGTCAGCGGGGTGCGCAGCTCGTGCGACATGTCGGCGACGAACCGCCGGCTCTGCGCCTCGCGTGCGCTCAGCTCCTCCACCTGCTCGTGCAGTGCTTCCGCCGTCCGGTTGAACGTCCGTGCCAGGTCGGCGAGTTCGTCGGCGCCGTCGACCTCGAGCCGGGTGTCCAGTCGCCCCTCGCCGAGCTTGCGGGCGGCGTCGCCGAGCCGCTTGACCGGCCGCAGCACGGTGGCGGAGGCGGCCTGGGCGAGCAGCGCGGAGCCGATCAGGGCGAGCAGGGTGGCGATGGACAGCGACCAGCCCAGCGTGTTGAGGTCGGCCCGCTCGTTCTCCAGCGACTTGAACATGTACGCCGTCGGGCCGTTCGGCATCACCTTGCTGCCGCCGATCAGGAACGGCCGACCCTCCAGGTTCTGTCGCTGCCAGTACAGGTGGTACCGGTACGGGTTGCTGTCGGTGACCTCGCGCGGCTTGGCGACGGTGGACTGCAGCGGCGCCGGGACGTCGGCGAGGGTGAAGTGCGCCGGGTCGGAGGAGGCCGAGCACTCCGGGTGTTCCGGGTCCGTCACCACCACCTCGTAGCTCAGGCCGGAGCTGGCCACGCCGGAGGCGAGCCCGGCGAGGTCCTGGCAGGTCGCGTTCAGCGGCATCGTGGAGACGCTGCGGCTGAGCGAGACGCGGAAGTCGTTGAGCGCCGTGTCCTGGGCGCGCTTGAGCACCGCGTCGCGGTTCAGCCAGTACGCGATGCCGGAGGCCGAGACGGCGGCGAGCAGCGCGACCGCCGCGAACACCGCGATCAGCCTCACCCGCAGCGAGCGCAGCTGGCGCCACGAAACGGCCGGTATGCGCCGGGTGGTCGTCTGGTGGTCAGTCACGTGAGCCTGTCGTCGTACGGGAGATACGGGAGATACGGGAGTTGGGGACGTTGGGGGAGCTACGGGGGTTGAGGGACCCGAGCGGGTCCGGCAGGGGGATGGGGGCTCAGGCCGGAGGGTCCAGCCGGTAGCCCACCCCGCGCACGGTGCGGATCAGCGTCGGCGCCGACGGCACGTCCTCGACCTTGGCCCGCAGCCGCTGCACGCAGGCGTCCACCAGCCGGGAGTCGCCCAGGTAGTCGTGCTCCCAGACCAGCCGCAGCAGCTGCTGGCGCGAGAGCGCCTGGCCGGGCCGGCGGCTGAGCTCCAGCAGCAGCCGCAGCTCGGTCGGGGTGAGCTGGAGGTCCTGGCCGTCCTTGGTGACGGTCATCGCCGCGCGGTCGATGACCACGGTCCCGTACGCGGAGGAGTCCGAGCTCTCCCGCTCGCCGCGCCGCAGCACGGCGCGGATGCGCGCGTCCAGCACGCGGGGCTGCACCGGTTTGACCACGTAGTCGTCGGCGCCGGACTCCAGGCCCACCACCACGTCGATGTCGTCGGAGCGGGCGGTGAGCAGGATGATCGGCAGCTGGTCGGTGCGGCGGATGCGTCGGCACACCTCGAAGCCGTCGATTCCGGGCAGCATGACGTCGAGCACGATCAGGTCGGGCCGTTGCTCCTTGAAGAGTTTCAGACCGTCCTCACCGGAGGCGGCGGTGGCCACGCGGTGGCCCTGGCGGGTGAGGGCGAGTTCGAGGCCGGTCCGGATGGCGTCGTCGTCCTCGATCAGTAGGAGGAAAGGCACGGCCCCATTTTGGCCCACCGGCCGCGCCGAATCACCCCCCGGACCGGTCACCGCCCGTTCGGGAACCGGAAGGAGTGCCCCCGGCGTCCGGTACGGAGGAGGGCGGACCGGGACGAAGGGCCCACCCCTGTGACACCCCTGTGACAGTCGGCGGACAGCGCCATCACAACCGCCGGGCAGGATTTTCCATGTCGCCGCAGGACAGCGGGCCCCAGGGCCGGCTGGAGGGCGGCAACCGGAACCGCTCGTACCGACCCAGGGGGCGCACGATGAACGCCATGCTTCAGACCCGGACCAACCCGGCTGTCCGCACCGCGCGTTCGTCAGCCACCGCCCCCCGGACCCGCTACGAGGTCAGGACCGACGAGAACTCCGGTGCCGTGACCGTACGGGGGTGCGCGCACAGCACCGGTGGAAACCCTGCCGCACGCCGGGTGAGCGGCGGCGGCAGGACGGGGGAGCTGTACGGGATCGGCCGGACGGGGAGTGCGGCCGACTCCGCCAACACCCTCACGCTGCGGGGGATCCTCCCCGTCCGCGTCGAGGGCAAGGACGCCCTGGGGGGTAACCGGGGGAACAGCGGTCTGCGGACGGTCGGCTCGGGGGAGCCGGCCGGCCGCGAGGCCGCAGGTGCGACGCTGCTGCGGCTGAACCCCGCGGCGGCCCGTACCGGCCAGGCGGGACAGGGAGACGCGCAGGGGGAGCACCCGGCCGTCGCGGAGGACCACATCACGGAGTTCACCGCGTACGTGCGCGAGCGCCGCGCCTCCCTGTACGCCACGGCGTACCACCTCACCGGTGACCGCTACGAGGCCGAGGACCTGCTGCAGAGCGCGCTCTTCAGCACCTACCGCGCCTGGGGCCGGATCACCGACAAGGCCGCGGTCGGGGGCTACCTGCGCCGCACCATGACCAACCTGCACATCTCCGCCTGGCGGCGCCGCAAGGTCAACGAGTACCCGACCGAGGAGCTGCCGGAGACGGCCGGCGACACCGACGCGATGGGCGGCACCGAGCTGCGCACCGTGCTCTGGCAGGCGCTGGCGAAGCTGCCGGAGAACCAGCGGACCATGCTGGTGCTGCGGTACTACGAGGGCAAGACCGACCCGGAGATCGCCGACGTGCTGGGGATCAGCGTCGGCACGGTCAAGAGCAGCATCTGGCGTGCGCTGCGCCGCCTGCGCGAGGACGAGCACCTGAACAAGTCGGGCGACACCGTCCGGGCGTTCGGCGAGCTGGTCGCGTAGCGGCGCCGCGATGGACTCCCGTCGGGGGACGGGAACGGACGGTCACGGTCCGGGGGTCGGCTCGGGGGAGCGGCCCGTGGGGGAGCCGAGGATCGTTCGAGGGCGACGGGCCCGGTGCGGGGGAGACGCACCGGGCCCGTCGTCGTAACGTCGTACGAGCGGCTCAGACGGTGGCGATCAGACGGTGGTGAAGCGCCCGGACCAGGCCGCCGCGGCGATCCGCCGCTCGGCCTCGGGGCCGGCGCACGGGTACGAGCCGAGCGCCACCTGCCGCCCGACGATCGAGCGCTCGGCCCGCATCAGCCGCGCGCCCCGGCGCAGCAGCACGGGCAGCGACTTGCGCCCCTCCCGGACGTCCCGGCGCAGCCGGCGCCAGGCCGTGGTGAGCGCGCCGTTGCGCAGGCACAGGGCGTCGCCGAGCAGCCCCTGGGCCTCGCACTCGGCGACGATCTCGGCGGCGAAGATGCCCTCGGCGATGAACGCGCCCGCCTCGCCGAGTTCCAGGACGTGGGTGTCGACGCGGCCGTTGTCCGGGATCGAGTACACCGGCACCTCGGCGCGCCCGTGCTCGTGCAGCGCGCGGATGGCGGCGAGCGCCTGGTCGCGGTGCCAGGCGAGCGGGGTGTCCCAGTCGACGGCGCCGTCAGGCAGCCGGGGGAGGGTCGGGTCGTCGCCGTCCTTGTAGAAGTCGTCGAGCTGGAGGACCGGCAGGCCGCTGCGCTCGGCGAGGGAGGACTTCCCCGATCCGGACGGCCCGGAGATCAGGATCACCCGGGCGTGGGAGGTCGGTGCGGGGTTCATGGGGGAGTCACTCACGGGACACCAGTCTGACGCATCCCGGCCGGTTACCGAAACCGGTCGGTCAGACCTTTCCGACGGCGTCCGGACCGGCCAGGGCGAGGTGCAGCATCGACAGGTAGCGGCTGTCGACCTGGAGGTAGACCGTCCGGCCGCCCAGGGGCGGTTCGTAGCCGGTGGCGGCCCAGTCCTGGCTGTGCCAGGTGTCGGGCTCGGGCTCGTGGAAGGTGCCGCCGACGGGCAGGTCGACGTGACCGAGCGCACGGGAGCCGAAGGTGACCGTGCGCGAACCCGGGGTGATGTGCAGCTTCCCGTTGACGTAGGCGCGTTGCCAGCCGGGCCGCTCGGACCGGGCCGAGCACGGGATCCGTACGGGCCGGCCGGCGTCCAGGCGCCTGCGGGTGCGGGAGACGTGCCAGCGGCGGATGAACCCGTCCGTGAGCAACGGCATCAGCTCGGCGATCAACTCTCCCACGGCGCCCCCTCGTTCGGTCCCTCGTTCGGTCCCTCGTTCGTCCGGGTGAAGGTCCCGGTGAACGTCCCGGTACGAAGGATTGTGCGCCGTGCGCGCCCGCCCCGGGGATCGCCGAAAGTCGAGGGGTACGCCGACGAAAGTCGACGGACCCGCACCTGGGGGGGATAGGTGCGGGTCCGTCTCATGACCGCCCGGGCCCTGGGGGGGAGAGGGCACTGGGGACGGCCAGTCTGTGGAGTTGTGACTCAATCCGGTGGGGACGGAGGTCAGATCCCCATCGGGTGCCAGACCGTCTTCGTCTCCAGGAACGAGAGTAGCCGGTCCGTACCGGGCGCATCCGTCCAGTCCCGGGCGAACGGGTCCAGCTCCGGACGGATTACCCGCTTGAGGGTATCCGCGGCGGCGGCCTCCAGGGCGGGCGCCGCGCCGGGGCCGTCCTCGGCGATCGCGCCGGCGAGGTCCAGTGCGTTGACGTCCTGGTGCGAGGCCAGGGTCGGCGCGATGTCGGCCGTGCGGCCCGAGATGATGTTGACCACGCCGCCCGGGACGTCCGAGGTGGCCAGCACCTCGCCCAGCGACAGCGCGGGCAGCGGGGCGTCCGCGGCGGCCGCGACCACGACCGTGTTGCCGGTGGCGATCGCCGGGGCGATCACCGAGACCAGGCCGAGCAGCGAGTGCCCGTACCCGGCCTGCGGGGCGACGATCCCGACCACGCCGGTCGGCTCCGGGGTGGAGAGGTTGAAGTACGGGCCGGCGACCGGGTTGGCGCCGCCCGCGATCTGGGCGACCTTGTCGGTCCAGCCCGCGTACCAGACCCAGCGGTCGATCGCGGCGTCCACCAGCGCGGCGGCCTTCTTCGGGCCGATGCCCTCGGAGAGGGCCACCTCGGCGGCGAACTGCTCGCGGCGGCCCTGGAGCATCTCGGCGACGCGGTACAGCACCTGGCCGCGGTTGTAGGCGGTGGTGCCGGCCCAGCCCTTGACCGCCTTGCGGGCGGCCACGACGGCGTCACGGGCGTCCTTGCGGGTGCCCAGCGGGGCGTTGGCGAGCCACTGGCCCTTGGAGTCGGTCACCTCGTACACCCGCCCGCTCTCGGAGCGCGGGAACTTCCCGCCGACGTACAGCTTGTAGGTCTTGAGGACCTCGAGACGCGTTGCTACATCAGACATCGAGGTAAGCCTCCAGACCGTGGCGGCCACCTTCGCGGCCGTAACCCGACTCCTTGTAGCCGCCGAACGGCGAGGTCGGGTCGAACTTGTTGAAGGTGTTGGCCCAGACCACGCCGGCCTTGAGCTGGTTCGCCATCCAGAGGATGCGCGAGCCCTTCTCCGTCCAGATGCCGGCGGAGAGGCCGTACGGGGTGTTGTTGGCCTTCTCCACGGCCTCCGCGGGGGTGCGGAAGGTCAGGACGGAGAGCACCGGGCCGAAGATCTCCTCCTGGGCGATCCGGTGGGCCTGGCTGACGCCGGTGAACAGGGTCGGCTTGAACCAGAAGCCGGTGCCCGGGAGTTCGCAGGCGGGGGACCAGCGCTCGGCGCCCTCGGCCTCGCCGGCCTCGGTCAGCGCGGTGATCCGGGCCAGCTGCTCGGCGGAGTTGATGGCGCCGATGTCGGTGTTCTTGTCCAGCGGGTCGCCGACGCGCAGGGTGCCCATGCGGCGCTTGAGGGCGTCCAGCAGCTCGTCCTGGATCGACTCCTGGACCAGCAGGCGCGAGCCCGCGCAGCAGACGTGGCCCTGGTTGAAGAAGATGCCGTTGACGATGCCCTCGACGGCCTGGTCGATCGGCGCGTCGTCGAAGACGATGTTGGCGGCCTTGCCGCCCAGCTCCAGCGACAGCTTCTTGCGGGTGCCGGCCAGCTGCCGGGCGATCGCCCGGCCGACCGGGGTGGAGCCGGTGAAGGCGACCTTGTTGACGTCCGGGTGCGCGGTGAGCGCGGCGCCCGTGCGGCCGTCACCGGTGACGATGTTGACGACGCCCTTCGGCAGGCCCGCCTGGCGGCAGATCTCGGCGAAGCGCAGGGCGGTCAGCGGGGTGGTCTCGGCCGGCTTGAGGACGACGGTGTTGCCCGTCGCCAGGGCGGGCGCGATCTTCCACGCCAGCATCAGCAGCGGGAAGTTCCACGGGATGACCTGGCCGGCCACGCCCAGCGGCTTCGGGTTCGGGCCGAAGCCGGCGTGGTCGAGCTTGTCGGCCCAGCCCGCGTAGTAGAAGAAGTGCGCGGCGACCAGCGGCAGGTCGACGTCACGGGTCTCGCGGATCGGCTTGCCGTTGTCGATCGACTCCAGCACGGCCAGCTCGCGGCTGCGCTCCTGGACGATCCGGGCGATCCGGAACAGGTACTTGGCGCGCTCGCTGCCCGGCAGGGCCGACCAGTCGGTGAACGCCTTGCGGGCAGCGGCGACGGCGCGGTCCACGTCCTCGTCGGTGCCCTGGGCGAACTCGGCGAGCACCTGCTCGGTGGCCGGGTTGACCGTCTTCAGGGACTCGCTGCCGGAGGAGTCGACGAACTCGCCGCCGATGAAGTGGCCGTAGGAGGTGGCGATGTCGCCCGCGGCGGCGGGGGACTCGGGGGCCGGGGCGTACTCGAAGAGGCCGGCCTTGCGCACGGGCTCCTCGGTGGTGGTCTTCTTCTTGGCCATGGTGATCAGTCCACCGTCACGTAGTCGGGGCCGGAGTAGCGTCCGGTGGCGAGCTTCTGGCGCTGCATCAGCAGGTCGTTGAGCAGGCTGGAGGCGCCGAAGCGGAACCAGTGCGGGGACAGCCAGTCGTCGCCGAGGGTCTCGTTGACCATCACCAGGTACTTCATGGCGTCCTTGGTGGTGCGGATGCCGCCCGCGGGCTTCACGCCGACCTGCACGCCGGTGGCCTCGCGGAAGTCGCGGACGGCCTCGAGCATCAGCAGGGTGACCGGCGGGGTCGCGTTGACGGCGACCTTGCCGGTGGAGGTCTTGATGAAGTCGGCGCCGGCCAGCATCGCCAGCCAGGAGGCGCGGCGCACGTTGTCGTACGTCTGCAGCTCGCCGGTCTCGAAGATCACCTTGAGGTGGGCGGAGGTGCCGTCGGCGCGCTTGCACGCCTCCTTGACGGCGACGATCTCGTTGAAGACGTCGAAGTAGCGGCCGGAGAGGAAGGCGCCGCGGTCGATCACCATGTCGATCTCGTCGGCGCCCGCGGCCACCGCGTCGGCGGTGTCGGCGAGCTTGACCGGGAGGGCGGCGCGGCCCGCCGGGAAGGCGGTGGCGACGGAGGCGACCTGGATGTCGGTGCCGCGCAGGGCGTCCTTCGCGGTGGCGACCATGTCCGGGTAGACGCAGATCGCGGCGACGCGGGGGGTGGTCGGGTCGGTCGGGTCGGGGGTCCTGCCCTTGGCGCACAGGGCGCGCACCTTGCCGACCGTGTCCGCGCCCTCGAGCGTGGTCAGGTCGATCATGGAGATCGCCAGGTCGATGGCGTACGCCTTCGCCGTGGTCTTGATCGAGCGGGTTCCGAGGGTGGCGGCACGCGCCTCCAGGCCGACCTGGTCGACGCCGGGCAGGCCGTGCAGGAAGCGGCGGAGCGAGGCCGCGGACGCCGCAACGTCCGAGAGGCCGCTGCCCGCAACGCCGGGGGCATTGGCTGCAACAGTGGACATAGTCACCAGACCAGCATATCTACGCGCGTAGTCGTCCGCTAGAGCGCCCCCCTTTCGTGGCCGGACCGAGATCTGGGGGTGGGGCGGGTCAGGGATTCACCGGATGGTGCGCAGATCGATCAATAGTGCGCAGAAATCCCCGTGGTCCACATTCTGGGAAGTGGGTACCCTGTGCTCATGAGTGTCACAGGCGACCGCCCGGTGGAAGCCACGACCACGGTCGGGCACCGAGGGCGCATCATCCTGCCCGTCGCCATCCAGCGTGCCGCGCACATGCAGGAGGGCGCGCGCGTCCACCTGCGTGTGCTCGAGGACGGCGGCGTGATCATCGAGACCGCCGAGGACATCAAGCGCCGGCTGAAGTTCCGGCTCCCGGCCGGCGTCGACCTCGCGGCCGACGACCGCGCGGAAGCGGACGAGGACGAGGAGCGCGGCGCCGTATGACCCGCCTTCTCGACGCGGGAGCGGTCCTCGCCTGGATGGCCGACGAGCCCGGAGCCGCCCAGGTCGAGGACGTCCTCGACGGCGCCCGGCTGCCCACCGTCTGCCTCACCGAGGTCCTGCGCCGCGCCCAGGCGTACGGACACCCCAGCCCGCCGCGCCGCATCGCGGACGACCTGGTTGGCGCCGGCCTGGTCATCGTCGAGGACGTCACCCAGGCCGACGCCGTCCGGGCCGCCGAGCTGCGCCACCTCTCGTACGCCACGAGATCCCGGTGGACCGAGGACGACCTGCGGCACATCAGGTCCGCCAGGCCCGGGACCCTGTCCACCGCCGACTCGCTGTGCATCGCCGTCGCCGAACGCCTCGACCTTCCCGTCCTGACCACGGATCGCGCCTGGTCGGTGGTCGAGCGCCTCGCCGGCGGCTTCCGGGCCGAGGTCGTACACATCCGCTAGGCGTTCGTCGTCGAACGGTGATCGTCGGGGCCTGTGGTCTCCCGCGGGCATGGGGCAGAATCAGGCCATGACCCAATCCGACGGCGGGCCCCACCAGGGCCGGCCCGCTCCCGACGGGGACCAGGCGTACGCGGACCGCGTGTACCGCTCCGTCCCCGGTGTGATCACCGGCGTGATGCTGCTCGCCCTCGCCGCCTGGCTGATCGGCGACGCCGTGCTGAACGGGACGGGCAGGACCCCGTACGTGTCGCTCGCCGCCCTGCCGCTGTTCGCCGCCCCGGTGATCGCCTACACCCTGCGCCCGGTGGTGCGGGCGACCGCCGCCGGGCTGCTGGTGTGCAACCCGTGGCGCACGATCACCGCGCCCTGGGCCTCGGTGGACGCCCTGCGCGCCGGGTACTCGGTCGAGTTGCTCGCCGGCGGAAAGAAGTACCAGGTCTGGGCCGTGCCGGTGTCGCTGCGCCAGCGCAAGCGGGCCGGCCGGCTGCGGGCGGAGAACCAGGGCGGGGAGCACGCCTCCCGGGTCGGGATGATCTTCGGCCGCCAGGCCAACCCGGTGGTCGTCGGCTCCCCGGACCCGACGAAGGCGTGGTCCGATCAGGTGACCGCCGTGCTCCAGGAGATGGCCGAGCGCAAGGCCGGCGACCCGGCGGCCGCCGGGCCGGTCGTGGTGCGCTGGTGCTGGTGGCTGATCGCGCCGACGCTGATCGGGCTGGTCGCGCTGATCACGGTGATCGCGGTCTGACCGCTCTCGGAACGTACGTACGGAGAAGGGCCCGCCGAGTACCGGCGGGCCCTTCCGTCGTGGCGGGGGTCAGATCCCGGCGGCCGCGGCGAGGTCGCGCTTGATCGCGTCGAGCAGTTCGGCGGCCCGCGTACGGGCGGCGCCGAGGTCGGCGGCGGTGGCGACCGGGAGGACGACCTCCAGGTAGCACTTGAGCTTGGGCTCGGTGCCGGAGGGCCGGACCACGATCCGCGCGGAGCGCACGGCCTCGCCCTCCAGGTAGTAGCGCAGCCCGTCGGTGGGCGGCAGCTCGGCGGAGCCGGCGGACAGGTCGTCGGCGCGGGTGACGGCCAGGCCGGCCACGGCGGTCGGCGGCTGCTCGCGCAGGCGGCGCATGGCGTCGGCGATCAGCGAGAGGTCCTGGACGCGGACGGAGAGCTGGTCGGTGGCGTGCAGGCCGTGCTCCAGCGCCAGGTCGTCCAGCAGGTCGGTCAGGGTGCGGCCGGACTTCTTCAGGGTGGCGGCCAGTTCGGCGACGAGCAGGGCGGCGGTGACGCCGTCCTTGTCGCGCACGCCCTGCGGGTCGACGCAGTAGCCGAGCGCCTCCTCGTAGCCGTAGCGCAGGCCCTCGGCGCGGGAGAGCCACTTGAAGCCGGTCAGCGTCTCGGCGTAGTCCAGGCCCGCGGCCTCGGCGATCCGGCCGAGCAGGGTGGCGGAGACGATGGTGGTGGCGAAGGTGCCCTCGGCCTTCTTGGCGACGAGCGCCGAGCCGAGCAGCGCGCCGACCTCGTCGCCGCGCAGCATCCGCCAGCCGGAGGTGCCGTTGCCGGAGCCGGCCGCGTTGCCGTTGACGGGCACGGCCACCGCGCAGCGGTCGGCGTCCGGGTCGTTGGCGATCACGATGTCCGGGCCGACGGAGGCGGCGGTGCGGAAGGCGAGGTCCATCGCCCCCGGCTCCTCCGGGTTGGGGAAGGCGACGGTCGGGAAGTCGGGGTCGGGCTCGGCCTGTTCGGCGACGACGGTCGGCGCGGGGAAGCCGGCCCGGCGGAAGGCGGCGACGAGGGTGTCGCGGCCGACGCCGTGCATCGGGGTGTAGACCACGTCGAGGTCGCGCGGGCTGTGCTCGTCCACGATGCTGACGGCCCGGTCCAGGTACGCCTCGACGACCTCCTCGCCGAGCACCTCCCAGCCGCCGTCGGCGCGCGGGACGTCGTCCAGCGAGCCGATCGCGTCGATCTCGGCGGCGATCCCGGCGTCGGCCGGCGGGACGATCTGCGAGCCGTCGCCCAGGTAGACCTTGTAGCCGTTGTCCTGCGGCGGGTTGTGGCTCGCGGTGACGGTGACGCCGGCCGCCGCGCCCAGGTGGCGGACGGCGAAGGCGAGCACCGGGGTCGGCAGCGCGCGGGGCAGCAGCGCGGCGCGCAGGCCCGCGCCGACGACCACAGCGGCGGTGTCCCGGGCGAAGTCGTACGACTTGTGGCGGGCGTCGTAGCCGATGACGACCAGGTCGCCCAGGCCCTCCTTCTTCACGTACGCGACCAGGCCGGCGGCGGCCCGGATCACCACGGCGCGGTTCATCCGCATCGGGCCGGCACCGAGCTCGCCGCGCAGGCCCGCGGTGCCGAACTGGAGGCGGTCGGCGAAGCGCCCGGCCAGCTCGGCCCAGGCGAGCTGGCCGTCCTCCTCGGCCCCGGGGGCCTCGGCCCGGGCCAGCAGGGCGGACAGTTCCTCGCGGGTCTGCGGGTCCGGGTCCTCGGCCAGCCAGGTCCGGGCCCGGGCGAGGAGGTCGGTGGTGGTTGCCTGCGTCATGGTCTGCAGCTCCATCGGGAAGTGCGTCGGTGGGTCGGCCGGAGGGTTCCGCGCGATGAGAAAGGGGTGTGCACATGCGGACGGGGCCCACGGGAGGGCGTGATCAGCGGATCACGCCGCCCGTGGGCCCCGTCTCATGCATTCTGCGCCTGGAGGGCGTCAGATCCGCTCAAGGACCTTCGCCAGCAGCTCGCCCATGCGCTCGGCGGAAGCCTTGCCGGCCTCCAGGACCTCGGCGTGGTTGAGCGGCTCGCCGGTGATGCCGGCGGCCAGGTTGGTGACCAGGGAGATGCCGAGCACCTCGGCGCCGGCCTCGCGGGCGGCGATGGCCTCCAGGGTGGTGGACATGCCGACCAGCTCGCCGCCGATGACCCGGGCCATGTTGACCTCGGCCGGGGTCTCGTAGTGCGGGCCGCGGAACTGGACGTAGACGGCCTCGTCCAGGGTCGGGTCGACCTCGCGGCACAGGGTGCGCAGCCGCTTGGAGTACAGGTCGGTGAGGTCGACGAAGTTGGCGCCGACGATCGGGGAGTCCCCGGTCAGGTTGATGTGGTCGCTGATCAGCACCGGCTGGCCCGGGGTCCAGCCCTGGCGCAGGCCGCCGCAGCCGTTGGTCAGCACGATGATCCCGCAGCCGGCCGCGGCGGCGGTGCGCACGCCGTGGACGACGGTGGCGACGCCGTGACCCTCGTAGTAGTGGTTGCGGCCGAGGAAGATCAGGGCGCGCTTGTCGCCGATCTTCACCGAGCGGATCGTACCGGCGTGTCCGGCGACGGACGGGGCGGGGAAGCCCGGGAGGTCGGTGACCGGGAACTCGGCCACGGTCTCGCCCAGGGCGTCGGCGGCCGGCACCCAGCCGGAGCCCATCACCAGGGCGACGTCGTGCCGCTCGGCACCGGTCAGCTCGCGCAGGCGCGCGGCGGCGGCCTGGGCGGCGGCGTAGGGGTCGGTGGAGACGACCGACTGAGGAGTTGCGTTCACGCGTCCGAGGATAGACGGGAATCGGCTACGCGCGTAGAAAATCGAGCGCGGCTTGCCGGATCGTTACCCGGTTGACCCGAAAGTACAGCTCGGTGGCGCTTTTCGGGTGACGCGACCGTCCGGACGTACGAGAACTCAGCAGGGCCGGCGGCGAAGATCGAGTACGTAGTCGTCGGGGGCGCCCGCGCTCTCGGCGGCGTCGGCGATCAGGCCGAGGTAGCGGGCGGCGGGCAGGCCCCCCTCGTAGTCGTTGAGGACGTACGTCCAGACCTGGATGTCGCCCTCCAGGGTGTGCGCCCGCAGCTTGGTCTTGCGGTAGATGCCGAGCTGCACGCCCTCCCAGCGGTCCAGGCCCTCCTCGTCCATCGGCGCGATCTCGTACAGCGCGACGAAGACCTGCTCCTTCTCGTCCTCCACGACGGTGGCCAACGAGCCCTCCCAGCCCAGCTGTTCGCCGCCGAAGGTGAGCCGCCAGCCGTCCAGCCAGCCGGTGCCGCGCAGCGGGGAGTGCGGGGCGCGGCGGGTCATCTGCCGGGCATCGAGGTTCGTGGCATACGCGGCGTAGAGGGGCATGGGGGTCAGAGTAGCCCGGCTGGGTGGGTGTGACGCATGTCCGGTACACGTCCTCACCTCCGACCCCGGCGTGGCGGCGATCCCGGCGTGCGGGACAATGGGTGGCGTGACTCGGATCGTGATCATCGGTGGCGGACCCGGCGGCTACGAGGCGGCGCTGGTGGCCGCCCAGCTCGGCGCGGAGGTGACCGTCGTCGACCGCGACGGTCTGGGCGGATCGGCGGTCCTGACGGACTGCGTGCCGTCGAAGACCCTCATCGCGACCGCGGAGGTGATGACCACCTTCGACAGCTCGTACCAGGAGCTCGGCATCACCGTCCAGGACGGCGCGGCGCGCGAGCAGGGCGAGAAGGTCGTGGGCGTGGACCTCGGCAAGGTCAACCGCCGTGTGAAGCGACTGGCCATCGCGCAGTCCCACGACATCACCCAGTCCGTCACCCGTGCCGGGGTCACGGTGCTGCGCGGCCGCGGCCGGCTCGGCTCCGGCGGGCAGGCCGTGGACGGCTCCCGCGAGGTGCTGGTGGACGGCCCGGACGGCTCGGTGCAGTCGCTGCGCGCCGACGCGGTGCTGATCGCCACCGGCGCGCACCCGCGCGAGGTGCCCGACGCCACGCCGGACGGCGAGCGCATCCTCACCTGGACGCAGGTGTACGACCTGGAGGAGCTGCCCCGCGAGCTGATCGTGGTCGGCTCCGGCGTCACCGGCGCCGAGTTCGCCGGCGCCTACCAGGCGCTCGGCTCCAAGGTCACGCTGGTCTCCAGCCGTGACCGGGTGCTGCCGGGCGAGGACCCGGACGCCGCCGAGGTGCTGGAGGACGTCTTCCGCCGCCGCGGCATGAACGTGATGAGCCGCTCCCGGGCCGAGAGCGCCAAGCGCATCGGCGACCGGGTCGAGGTGACCCTCTCGGACGGCAAGGTCATCGAGGGCACCCACTGTCTGATGGCGGTCGGCTCGATCCCCAACACGGCCGAGATGGGCCTGGAGGAGGCCGGGGTCAAGCTCAACGACTGGGGCCAGATCCAGGTCGACCGGGTCTCGCGCACCAGCGCCCCCGGCGTCTACGCGGCCGGTGACTGCACCGGCGTCTTCATGCTCGCCTCGGTGGCGGCCATGCAGGGCCGGATCGCGATGTACCACGCGCTGGGCGACGCGGTGCAGCCGCTGAACCTCAAGACCGTGGCCTCCAACGTCTTCACCGACCCGGAGATCGCCACCGTCGGCTACACCGCCGCCGACGTGGAGTGCGGCAAGATGGACGCCGTCGTCGTCAAGCTCCCGCTGCGCGGCAACCCCCGCGCGAAGATGCAGGGCATCCGGGACGGCTTCGTGAAGCTGTTCTGCCGCCCGGGCACCGGCATCGTGGTCGGCGGCGTGGTCGTCGCCCCGCGTGCGAGCGAGCTGATCCACCCGATCTCGCTCGCGGTGGACGCCAATCTGACGGTCGAACAGGTGGCCAGCGCCTTCACCGTCTACCCGTCCGTCTCCGGATCGACCGCCGAGGCGGCCCGGCAGCTGCACATCCGCAAGCGGGCCGACGGCGAATCCTGAGCTCAAGGGGCACAGTTGAGGGCGGTCACCGGAAGGTGGCCGCCCTTTCGCGCACGACGGACCGTCACCCGGACGGCGGGCGCAGCCCCGGCTTGCTGACGGCGCGTATTGTACGGTCACGCGCCGCTCGTGCGTGAGCATTTCCCGCTACCAGCTGCAAACGCATGAAAGCAGACGGTCACGCAGGTTACCGTCAGTTCTGTGTTTGCTGCAGAACGTCGCCAGTTGATCCTCGAAATGGTGCGCGCCAACGGAGCCGTCTCGCTCCGGGAGTTGGCCCGCGTCGTCCAGACCTCCGAAGTGACCGTGCGTCGTGACGTACGGGCGCTGGAGGCAGAAGGGCTCCTCGACCGCCGTCACGGCGGCGCGGTGCTCCCCGGCGGCTTCAGCCGCGAACCCGGCTACCCGCAGAAGACCCACCTGTCCGCGGCGGAGAAGAGCGCCATCGCGGACCTCGCCGCCTCGCTGGTGGAGGAGGGGGACGCGGTGGTGGTCGGCGCCGGTACCACCACCCAGGAGCTGGCCCGCAGACTCGCGCGGGTGCCCGGCCTGACGGTGGTCACCAACTCGCTGCTCGTCGCCCAGGCACTGGCGCACGCCAACCGGGTCGAGGTGGTGATGACCGGCGGCACCCTGCGCGGCTCCAACTACGCGCTGGTGGGCAGCGGCGCGGAACAGGCGCTGCAGGGGCTGAGGGTCACCAAAGCCTTCATCTCCGGCAGCGGGCTGACGGCCGAGCGCGGGCTGTCGACCGCGAACATGCTGTCCGCGAGCGTGGACCGGGCCATGGTGCTGGCGGCCGCCGAGGTCATCGTCCTCGCCGACCACACCAAGCTCGGCGCGGCCGGCATGTTCCAGACCGTCGCCACCGACGCCATCACCCGGCTCGTCACCGACGAGCAGGCCACCGCGGACGACGCCACCGCCCGGGAACTGGACGCGCTGGCCGACTGCGGGGTGCAGATCGATCTGGCACCCCTGGGCGGCGGCGCGGGCGGCAGCGACGCCCCCGTCCACGGCACCGGCAGCGGGCCCGTCCACCAGACGCAGCCCGGCCCGATGGCCCGCCGCTCGGGCCCGCCGCCCGGCGGCGCCCCGCTGCCCGGCCAGCGCCGCCCGGGCGCGCACGGCGGACCGGTCGGCCCGGGCGGGATGCCCGTGCGGATGGCCGAGCTGGGGCTGCAGCGCGGGCGCTGAGCGCCGAACGGGAGCGGCCGGCCCGCACACCCCGGTGGGGTGTACGGACCGGCCGTGGAAACCGTCCTGCGTCAGTCCTCGGTCCCGCTCAGTCCTTGATCTCGCAGAGCGCGGCGCCGCTGCTGACACTGGCGCCCACCTCGGCCTTGAGGCCGACGACGGTGCCCGCCTTGTGCGCGTTCAGCGGCTGCTCCATCTTCATCGCCTCCAGGACGACGATCAGCTCGCCCTCGGCGACGACCTGGCCCTCCTCGACGGCGACCTTGACGATGGTGCCCTGCATCGGGGAGGCGAGGGTGTCGCCGCCGACGGCCGAGCCGGCCTTCTTGGCGCCCACGCGGCGCTTGGCCTTCGCCGCGCCCGCACCGGCCGCCGGGGCCGCCGCGACACCCAGCGAGGACGGCAGCGAGACCTCGATCCGCTTGCCGCCGACCTCGACGACCACGGTCTCGCGGGTCTCGGCCTCCTCGCCCTCACCGGCCCCGCCCGCGAAGGCCGGGATGGTGTTGTCGAACTCGGTCTCGATCCAGCGGGTGAAGACCTTGAACGGCCCGTCGCTGCCGTGCACCTCGGGCGCGAACGCCGGGTCGGTGACGACCGCCTGGTGGAACGGGATGGCGGTGGCCATGCCCTCGACCCTGAACTCGTTCAGCGCGCGGCGGGCCCGCTCCAGGGCCTGCTTGCGGTCGCGGCCGGAGACGATCAGCTTGGCCAGCAGGGAGTCCCAGGCCGGGCCGATGACCGAGCCGGTCTCCACGCCCGAGTCCAGGCGCACGCCCGGGCCGGACGGCGGGGCGAACAGCGTCACCGTGCCGGGCGCGGGCAGGAAGCCCCGGCCCGGGTCCTCGCCGTTGATGCGGAACTCGAAGGAGTGACCGCGCACCTCGGGGTCGCCGTAGCCGAGCTCCTCGCCGTCGGCGATCCGGAACATCTCGCGGACGAGGTCGAGGCCCGTGACCTCCTCGGTGACCGGGTGCTCCACCTGCAGACGGGTGTTGACCTCCAGGAAGGAGATCGTGCCGTCCAGCGCCACCAGGAACTCGCAGGTGCCGGCGCCGACGTAGCCCGCCTCCTTGAGGATGGCCTTGGACGCGCGGTACAGCTCGGCGTTCTGCGCCTCGGTCAGGAACGGCGCGGGCGCCTCCTCGACCAGCTTCTGGTGGCGGCGCTGCAGCGAGCAGTCACGGGTGGAGACGACCACCACGTTGCCGTGGCTGTCGGCGAGACACTGGGTCTCCACGTGCCGCGGGTTGTCCAGGTAGCGCTCGACGAAGCACTCGCCGCGGCCGAAGGCGGCGACGGCCTCGCGCACCGCCGACTCGTACAGCTCCGGGATCTCCTCCAGCGTGCGGGCGACCTTGAGGCCGCGGCCGCCACCGCCGAAGGCCGCCTTGATGGCGACCGGCAGGCCGTGCTCCCGGGCGAAGACGACGACCTCGTCGGCACCCGAGACCGGGTCCGGCGTGCCGGCGACCAGCGGGGCACCGGCGCGCTGCGCCACGTGCCGGGCGGTCACCTTGTCGCCGAGGTCGCGGATGGCCTGCGGCGGCGGGCCGATCCAGATCAGACCCGCGTCGAGGACGGCCTGGGCGAAGTCGGCGTTCTCCGACAGGAAGCCGTAGCCGGGGTGGACGGCGTCGGCGCCGGAGTCGGCGGCGGCCTTGAGGACCTTCGCGATGTCCAGGTAGCTGGTGGCCGGGGTGTCACCGCCCAGCGCGTAAGCCTCGTCGGCCGCGCGGACGTGCAGCGCATCCCGGTCCGGCTCGGCATAGACGGCGACGCTGGCGATACCGGCGTCCGAGCAGGCCCGAGCGACGCGGACTGCGATTTCCCCGCGGTTGGCGATGAGCACCTTGCGCACTGTGGCTCCCTTCTTGAACCTCGTTGAGTTTATGGATTCCTGGGCGGTACCGGCGAGTAGCCCCAGGTTGTGAACTATCCCACACGCTCGGTGATGGGAATCGAGGCGTCCTCGACCGTCCGTGGAGAGACTGCCCAGGTCACCGCAGGTGCGGTCGGAACAGCATGATCAACGGCGAGTGACCGTACGGAGGTACGGGCGGTCGGTGGCATCGGACACACTCTCGTGCGGCCCCCTCAGGCGGCCGTCGTGGTGGCGGCGGGGGCGGACGGCCGGTGCAGCGCCTCGGTGGTGACGTCGGCGGCCAGTTCGACCATGTCCGGCCCGTACGCCTCCGGGTTGACCACCCGCAGGACCAGGGCGAAGGTGCCGTCCTGGCCGTACTTCCGGGCGAGTTCGCGGTGGTGGGCGACGAGGTAGCGCACGCCCGCCTGGTTGGCGGTGGCGGTCAGCCCGGAGACCAGGAAGGCCGGCCGGCTGTCCGGCGCCGACTGCAGCCGGGCGATCAGTGCGAAGGAGTGACCGCCGGAGGAGCCGGAGCCGCTCACGTACGGGTACTCCGCACTGCCGATCGTCAGGATCGGCACCACGCTGTCAGGGGTGGGCAGGTGTGCCACGCCGGGCAGCCAGGAGGCCAGATGGGCCGCCGTCCGCTCGTTGCTCGCCGGGCCGCCGATGCAGAACTCGGCCTTGCTCCCGAGCCCTTGGCGGACCTCGTCGTGCGCGACCAGTTCGGCCCGGGACCCGCATTCCTTGACCAGGGCGGCCAGCTCCATCAGTGCGTACACGTCGGTGCGTGAGACGCTCTTCGCGTTGGTGGACGCGGGCTGGCGGTTGACGACGATCAGGCAGTCGCTGCCGGTGGGCAGCCCGAAGAACCGCCGCACCCGCTCGACCCTGCGGCGCCGCCGCAGGGTCTGGGCGAGCCAGCCGAGCCCGGCACTGATGGCACTGGCCACCAGGCCCAGCACCACGTTGAGCACGTTGTCGGCCATCGCCGCGTTCCTCCCCGGATCGAACGGGGGTCAGCTTAGAGGGCCGACTGCCCCGCGCGTCAGGTCAGTTGGTCCACAGATCCACAATGCGCACGTCGAGGTCGGCGAGCAGGCGGCGCAGCAGGGGCAGCGAGAGGCCGATGACGTTGCCCGGGTCGCCGTCGATGCCGTCGACGAACGGTGCCGAGCGGCCGTCCAGGGTGAACGCCCCGGCCACGTACAGGGGTTCGCCGGAGGCCACGTACGCGGCCACCTCGGCGTCGTCCGGGGTGCCGAAGCGGACGGTGGTGGAGGCGGTGGCGGAGGACTGGCGGCCGGTCGCGGTGTCGATCACGCAGTGGCCGGTGCGCAGCACGCCCTCGCGCCCGCGCATCGCGCGCCAGCGGGCGACGGCCTCCTCGGCGTCGGCGGGCTTGCCGAGGGCCCGGCCGTCCAGCTCCAGGACGGAGTCGCAGCCGATCACCAGCTCGCCGGCGGTCAGTTCGGCGGCGACGGCCTTCGCCTTGGCCTCGGCGAGGACCAGGGCCAGCTCGCCGGGGGTGGCGGCGCTGATCGCGTCCTCGTCGACGCCGCTGACCACCACGCGCGGGTCGAGCCCCGCCTGGCGCAGCAGCCCGAGGCGGGCGGGGGAGGCGGAGGCGAGGACGAGGGAGCGCTGATCGGTCATGCCGACCAGCGTAGGCGGTGGTGGTGTCCGCCGTTCAGGTGAACCAGCGGGAGAGCATCATCAGGACGGAGCCCACCAGCACGATGGCGGCCAGCACCCGGCCGGAGCGCCGCATTCGTTCCTGCATCCGCCGGGCCTCGGGTGAGGGCTCGTCGCGAGGGTCTGACCAGAGCACCCGTCCAGGGTGCGCCGCGCGGGGCGGCGGGCGCCTGAGTACGCGTACTCAGGTTGGGGGCGGAACGGGCGTGGGGAGCCGCGACCGGCTCCCCACGCGTCGTACGTCCGAGCGCTTCTAGCGTGCCCAGCCCGAGGTGCGCCAGGCGTTGGTGCCCGGGTGGATCGCGGGGCGGAGCAGGCGGGCGCGGTCGCTCCAGGGGGAGGCCGGGCCGACGCCGGCCAGGCGGGACGCCTCGGCGGCGGCCTGCGCGGCGGCGGCCCGGGATTGGACCACCGCCAGGACGGTGGCCAGCTCCTCGGGGGTCGGCTGCCCGTGCAGCACGTGGATCGGGGCCATGGTTCGATTCTCTCCCGTACGGGGCTGTGGCGTCCTGAGGGCGTCCTGAGGGGCGTCCTGGGGGCGTCCTAGAGGGGGATGTTGCCGTGCTTCTTCGCCGGCAGCACCTCGCGCTTGCCGCGCAGCGCCCGCAGGCCCCGGACGATGTGGCGGCGGGTCTCGCTGGGCGCGATGACCGCGTCCACGTAGCCGCGCTCGGCCGCCAGGTACGGGTTGAGCAGGGTGTCCTCGTACTCGGCGACCAGCTCGGCCCGGCGGGCGTCGACGTCCAGGCCGGCCTCGGCGGCCTCGGCCAGCTCGCGGCGGTAGACGATGTTGGCCGCGCCCTGCGCGCCCATGACGGCGATCTGCGCGGTCGGCCAGGCCAGGTTGAGGTCGGCGCCCAGGTGCTTGGAGCCCATGACGTCGTACGCGCCGCCGAACGCCTTGCGGGTGATCACGGTGATCAGCGGGACGGTGGCCTCGGCGTAGGCGTAGATCAGCTTGGCGCCGCGGCGGATGATGCCGTCCCACTCCTGCTCGGTGCCGGGCAGGAAGCCGGGCACGTCGACGAAGGTCAGCACCGGGATGTTGAAGGAGTCGCAGGTGCGGATGAAGCGGGCGGCCTTCTCGCTGGCGTTGATGTCCAGGCAGCCGGCGAGGTCCATGGGCTGGCTGCCGACGATGCCGACGGAGTGGCCCTCGACGCGGCCGAAGCCGGTGATGATGTTGCCGGCGAACAGCGGCTGGGTCTCCAGGAACTCGCCGTCGTCGACGATGTGCTCGATGACCTTGTGCATGTCGTACGGCTGGTTCGCCGAGTCCGGCACGATCGTGTCGAGTTCGAGGTCCTCGTCGGTGACCGCCAGGTCGGCCTGCTCGGGGTAGGACGGCGGGTCGGAGAGGTTGTTGGAGGGCAGGTACGAGAGCAGGCTCTTGACGTACTCGATCGCCTCCTTCTCGTCCGTGGCCAGGTAGTGCGCGTTGCCGGACTTGGTGTTGTGGGTGCGGGCGCCGCCCAGCTCCTCCATGCCGACGTCCTCGCCGGTGACGGTCTTGATGACGTCCGGGCCGGTGATGAACATGTGCGAGGTCCGGTCGGCCATCACCACGAAGTCGGTGATCGCGGGGGAGTACACCGCGCCGCCCGCGCAGGGGCCCATGATCAGCGAGATCTGCGGGATGACGCCGGAGGCGTGCACGTTGCGGCGGAAGATCTCGCCGTAGAGGCCGAGCGAGACCACGCCCTCCTGGATGCGGGCGCCGCCGGAGTCGTTGATGCCGATGACCGGGCAGCCGGTCTTCAGCGCGAAGTCCATGACCTTGACGATCTTCTCGCCGAAGACCTCGCCCAGCGAGCCGCCGAAGACGGTGAAGTCCTGGGCGAACACGGCGACCTGGCGGCCGTCGACGGTGCCGTAGCCCGTGACCACGCCGTCGCCGTAGGGCCGGTTCCTCTCCTGGCCGAAGTTGGTCGAGCGGTGGCGGGCGAACTCGTCGAACTCGACGAAGGAGTCCTCGTCCAGCAGCTCCACGACCCGCTCCCGGGCCGTCAGCTTGCCCTTGGCGTGCTGCTTCTCGACGGCCTTGGCGGAGCCGGAGTGCACCGCCTCGTCGAGCCTGCGGCGCAGGTCGGCGAGCTTGCCGGCGGTGGTGTGGGGGTCGTACGGCGCCTCGGTCATCCGGTGGCTCTCCCTGATCATCGGCCGCGACCTGTTCGAGTGCGCGCGGGCCGGATGTGGGGGCCCGCCGCGGGAGGGCAGGGCGGCGCTGCGAACTACCGTTGGGTAGCGTAAACGGCGGGTGGCGCCGGATGTAACGTCCGCCGGTTATGGCCAGCGACACAGTGTCATCGGCGTACGTTCTGGGGCACGATAGGTCGGCCTGGGGCATCTACTGTCATCCCCATGACCGCACCCGACACCCCCCGCCGCAGTGGACTGCGCGGCTTCGGCGCCGCCGGACCGTCGCCCTGGACGGACCTGGACCGGCCCCCGCTGGACGGGGCGGCGCTGCGCCGCTCCCTGATCGTCCCGGGCGGGCTCTGGACCTCGCTGGACGTCCTCGCCGAGACCGGCTCCACCAACAGCGACCTCGCCGAGCGGGCCCGGGCCGGCGCCCCGCAGGGCGCGGTGCTGGTCGCCGAGGCGCAGAGCGCCGCGCGGGGGCGGCTGGACCGGCAGTGGACGGCCCCGGCCCGCTCCGGGCTCTTCCTCTCCTTCCTGCTGCGGCCCGAGGAGGTGCCCGTCGAGCGGTACGGCTGGCTGCCGATCCTCGTCGGGGTGGCCGCCGCCAGCACGCTGGGCCGGGTGGCCGGGGTCGAGGTGGGGCTGAAGTGGCCCAACGACCTCCAGGTGGAGATCGACGGCGCGGAGCGCAAGGTCGGCGGCATCCTCACCGAACTGAGCGGCGGCGCCGTGGTGGTGGGGATGGGCCTCAACGTCTCGCTGCGCGCGGAGGAGCTGCCCGTCCCCACTGCCGCCTCGCTGGCGCTGGCGGGGGCCTCGACCACCGACCGGTCCGTCCTGCTGCGGGCCCTGCTGCGCGAGTTCGCCGAGCTGTACGGGGAGTGGACGGCCGCCGCCGGGGACCCGCACGCCAGCGACCTGATGCGCGCGTACGCCGACCGCTGCACCACACTGGGACGCCGGGTGAAGGTGCACCTTCCCGGGGGCGCGGAGTTGGAAGGCGAGGCGGTGGCGATCGACGGCGACGGCCGGCTCGTGGTGCGCTCCGAGGACGGCGCACGCCGGGCGGTCGGCGCGGGGGACGTCGTCCACGTGCGCCCCGAGCCCCGGTAACTGGTCACCGGGGCCCGCCCAGCGGTCGTCCGTGCTCCCCTTACTCCCCCTT
This sequence comes from Streptomyces sp. NRRL WC-3742, assembly GCF_000720635.1. GTDB lineage: Bacteria > Actinomycetota > Actinomycetes > Streptomycetales > Streptomycetaceae > Kitasatospora. The sequence continues at coordinate 71,191 of NZ_JOCF01000047.1, forward strand.
GACCCGGGCGGATGCCCCGGATGACGGGATTCCGTGCGAACATTCCACCTGGCAGCGGTGTGAGGCGCGCCACTGCTCGCAGGGGTGGTCAAACGCGCCCGGACAGGTAGCGCGCCCGGACAGGCAGGACACGAGGCAAGTGCGGCGACCGCACGGGGACGGACCGGTGGCAGAGGACGGCAGCAGCGGCGCGGCGGCGGGCGACCACGACCAGACGGTCGCGCTCGAACTGGAGCGGCTGATCCTGGACGCGCCACGTCGCTACACCCCGTACCAGGCCGCCCGTGCCGCCGACGTCCCGATGGAGCTGGCCACCCGCTTCTGGCGGGCCATGGGTTTCCCCGACATCGGCCAGTCCCGGGCGCTGACGGACGGCGACGTGATCGCCCTGCGGCGGCTGGCCGGGCTGGTCGAGTCCGGGCTGCTCAGCGAGTCGATGGCGATCCAGGTGGCCCGCTCCACCGGCCAGACCACCGCCCGGCTGGCGGGCTGGCAGATGGACACCTTCCTGGAGAACCTCACCCAGTCCGTCGAGCCCGGCCTGACCCGCGCCGAGGTCGCGTACCCGCTGGTCGAGCTGCTGCTGCCGGAGCTGGAGCAGTTCCTGGTGTACGTCTGGCGGCGCCAGCTGGCCGCCGTCACCGGCCGCGTGGTGCAGGCCGCCGAGGACCACGAGATCACCAGCGGACGGCTCGCGGTGGGATTCGCCGACCTGGTCGGCTTCACCCGGCTGTCGCGGCGGCTGGAGGAGGAGGAGCTCGGCGAGCTGGTCGAGACCTTCGAGAACACCTGCTCCGACCTGATCGCCGGCCAGGGCGGCCGGGTGATCAAGACCCTCGGCGACGAGATCCTCTACGTCTCGGAGGACCCGGCGACCGCCGCCGAGATCGCGCTCAGCCTCATCGACGCGCTGGCCGAGGACGACACCATCCCCGCGCTGCGGGTGGGCATGGCCTTCGGCACCGTGACCTCGCGGATGGGCGACGTCTTCGGCACCACCGTCAACCTGGCGAGTCGGCTGACCTCGATCGCGCCCAAGGACGCGGTGCTGATTGACGGGGAGTTCGCCGCCGCCCTGGAGCAGAGCGGCGCCGTCGCTCCCGCCGACTCGGAGGGGCCGGGCCTGGCGGAGGCGCTCTCCGCGGCGGCGGGGATGCCGGCCTCGGGGCTGCCGATGCCCGCGCCGGAGCCCGGCCACCGCTTCCACCTGCAGCCGATGTGGCGGCGGCCGGTGCGGGGGCTCGGGCTGGTCGAGCCGTGGCTGCTGTCGCGGCGGATGAAGGCCGAGTAGCGCTGGGGGAGCCCCGGGAGGCTCCGCGCGCCTTCCGCGCGCTTTCGGCCGGAACGGTTGAAAGTCGTACGGTTCGGCCGCTGCCTGTCGGGGCAAACGGGACATAGCCGAGCGAAACCGCCATAGTCTTGGTGCAAGTGGGCCGTACCGGCGGCCCACGGGGGGTCTGGCAGGACCGAGCACAGGGAGCGAGGCGAGCCGGTGAGCAGTGAGGCGATCGTGACGGACCGCGGCTGCGACTGCGGCGGCCCGCCGCGGCCCGAGTCGCTGCCCGACCTGCGGTTGCGGTCCGTGGTCGAGCTCGCCCAGGACATGGCGGGCGCGCTGACCCCGCTGGAGGCCGTCCGGGTCGCCGCAGCCAGGGCCACCGAGGCGCTCGGCGCCACCATGGCCGCCGTCTCCGTCTGGGACCGCGAGTCCGGCCGGCTGCGGGTGCTGGTCAACCACGGCGACCTCGCGCCCGGCGAGCAGGAACTGCCCGAGGACGAGTCGTACCCCGTCGCCGACTTCCCCGAGATCGTCACCTACCTGGAAGAGCGCTGGACCACCGGGCGGCTGCCCCGCGCCTGGGTGCAGACCGCCCAGAGCGTCGAGCCGCACGCCGGGCACGCGCACCCGACCGCCGGCGCGTACTGCCAGGAGCGCGCCGCCGCGCTGCGCCGGCGCGGGCGGGGCTGCTGCGTGGTCGCGCCGATCGTGCTGCACGGGCAGGCGTGGGGCGAGCTCTACCTCGCCCGCGCGCTCGGCATGCCCGAGTTCACCGAGGCCGACGCCGACTACGCCACCCTCCTCGCCGCCCAGGTCTCCGCCGGGCTCGCCCAGACCGAACGCCTCGCCGACCTGCGCCGCCTCGCCTTCTCCGACCCGCTCACGGGCCTCGCCAACCGGCGGGCCGTCGACGAGCGGCTGGAGGGCGCGCTCGCCGCGCACAACCGCGAGGACACCGTGGTCTCCCTGGTCGTCTGCGACGTCAACGGGCTCAAGCGGGTCAACGACCAGCTCGGCCACGAGATGGGCGACCGGCTGCTCGAACGCTTCGCCCACCAGCTCTCGCTGGCCGCCGCCAAACTCCCCGGCAGCCTCGCCGCCCGGCTCGGCGGCGACGAGTTCTGCCTGCTCGCGGAGGGGCAGAAGGCGGACGAGGTGGTCGCCGTCGCCGAGGAGCTGTGCGCGCGGGCGCTGGCCCTGTCCGAGGGGGAGGGCGTCGCCTGCGGGGTCGCCTCCACCGGGGACTCCATCGGGCCCGTCACCACCCCCGACCGGCTCTTCCGCCTCGCCGACGCCGCCCAGTACCGGGCCAAGGCCGCCCGCGCCGCCCACCCCGTCGTCGCCGGGCGCAGCCACGGCCCCGGCTTCTCGCCCGACCCCACCGTGCTGCTCGCCGACGCCGCCGACCCGCACCGCCGCGCGGACGGGCGGCGCGGCCCCACCGGCCGCGCCGGGTCCGGCGACCGGCGGCGCTTCCGCGGCGCCGCCCACAGCGCCGACCCGGGGCAGCTGCTCACCGCCGTCCTCGCCTCCCTCGACCAGGCGGCCGACGCCCGGTCCGTCCACCCGGCCGACAGCCTCGGCAAGCTGGTCGTCGTCGCCGAGACCGCCGCGCGGCTGCTGGACGCGGTCGGCTGGTGGGTCTCGTACGTGCCGCCGGGCTCGCAGCTGATGCGCACCGCCCAGCACGCCGTCTACCGGATGACCAGCGGGCCCAGCAGCAGGCGGGCCGAGACCCAGCGCGCCCAGATCGAGGCCCCGGACGCCGTCTTCGACCTGCGGCACTACCCGATGACGCGGCGGGCGGTGCGCGGCGGTGCCTTCGCGCTGCGCGCGGGCGCGGCGGGCAACGACCCGGCGGAGGAGGCGATGCTGGTCGTCTCCGGGTACCGGGGGATGGTCGCGGCCGGAGGGCAGAACGCGGCGGGCGGCTGGCTGGTCGAGCTCTTCGCGGACGACGCCACCCTGCCGCTGGGCCAGGCGGCCTGCGCGATGCGGACGCTGGTCGCGGTGGCCCTGGCCGGCCCGGCCTCGCCTCCCGGGGTCTGAGGGCCCGCTCCCGGTGTGTCCCCGTTCGGTGACCGGCGGGTCGCGGCCTAGGCCGTGTCTTTCGGATCACGCCGGGCGGTCGCCGCCGGGGCACGCACCTCGCCGGCTTCTCGTCAGTCGCCGATGCTCCGCATCTACTCCCTCCTCGGCACCGCCGATGCACGCACCCCAACGCCGCCCGCTGATCCGACGTGATCCGAAAGACACGGCCTAGTCGCGGGGTGCGAGGGCCCGGAGCGCGGCGTCGACCAAGCGGTCGGCGTGGGCGTGGGTGAGCGGGCCGAGGTGGTGGATCCAGCGGTAGTGCAGGGGGCCGTAGAGGAGTTCGACGGCGAGGTCCAGGTCGGTGTCGGGGGCGAGCTGGCCGGCCGTACGGGCGCTGCGCAGGCGGTCGCGGGTGGCTTCCAGGAGCGGTTCGAGCAGGCGGGTGTGGTACTCGGCGCGCAGGGCCGGGTCGTTGACGACCTCGGTGGTGATGGCCCGGTAGGTGCGGTCGAGGGCGGGGTCGGTGAGTTCGTCGACGGTGGGGCGCAGGACGGCCCGCAGGTCGGCGGCGAGGTCGCCGGTGTCGGGGAGGGCGAGGCTGCCGTCGCGCTCGTTGACGGCGAGGAAGGCGTCGAAGACGACCGCGCCCTTGGAGGGCCACCAGCGGTAGATGGTCTGCTTGCCGACGCCGGCGCGGGCGGCGATCGCCTCGATGGTGAGCTTGGCGTAGCCGGTCTCGGTGACGAGTTCGGCGGCGGCGGCGAGGACGGCGGCGCGTGAGCGTTCGCTGCGGCGGGCGGGGTCGGGGGGTCTCTGGTCGGCCATGGGAAAAATACTAGGCGAAGCGGCGAGACGGAACGTATTGTCTTGTCCCGAACCGACGAGACGGATCGTCTCGTCTCTCCAGCGATCCCGGAGGTGCCCCATGACCCGACCCCGCCCCGCCCACGTCCTGATGGTCTCCGTCCCGGCCCACGGCCACGTCAACCCGAGCCTGGCCGTGATCGCCGAGCTGGTCGCCCGGGGCCACCGGGTCAGCTACGTCAACGACCCCTCCTTCCGGGAGCTCGTCGAGTCCACCGGCGCCGAGTTCGTCCCGTACGGGACGAAGCTCCCCTTCGCCGAGGATCCGTCGGCCTGGCCGGCGGACCCGGTGGGCATCCAGGAGGTGTTCCTCGACGACGCGCTGGCGATGTGGCCCGTCCTGCTGGAGCGCTTCGGCGGGGAGGACCGCCCGGACGTGGTGCTCTGCGACATCGCGGGCTACGCCGGCCGGGTGCTCGGCGAACGGCTGGGCGTACCGGTGGTGCAGCTGTCCCCGACGTACGTCGGCTGGGAGGGCTTCGAGCAGGACCTCCCGGAGATCGTGAACGCCGTCCGCGCGGCGCCCGGCGGAGCCGCGCACTACCGGCGCTTCGCCGATTGGCTGGCCGGGGCCGGTGCCGTCCAGCGCGATGTGGACGCGTTCAAGTCGCGGCCCGAGCGGGCGATCGCGCTCGTCCCGCGCGCCCTGCAGCCCCATGCGGACCGGGTGGACGGGCGCAGGATCTCCTTCGTCGGGCCCTGCTTCGGCGACCGCGCCCACCAGGGGGAGTGGAAGCGGCCGGACGGCGCGGAGAAGGTGCTGCTGGTCTCGCTGGGCTCGGCGTTCACCCACCAGCCCGCCTTCTACCGGGCCTGTGTGGAGGCGTTCGGTGCGCTTCCCGGCTGGCACACGGTGCTGCAGATCGGCAGGCACACGGATCTCGCGGAGCTCGGCGAGCTGCCGCCGGGTGTGGAGGTGCACCGCTGGGTGCCGCAGCTGTCGGTGCTCGCCCAGGCGGACGCCTTCGTCACCCACGCGGGCATGGGCGGCTCCAGCGAGGGGCTGTTCCACGCCGTGCCGATGATCGCCGTGCCGCAGGGGGCCGACCAGTTCGCCAACGCGGACGCCCTGGTGGCGCTCGGCGTCGCCCGTCGGCTGGAGGTCGGGGCCTCTCCGGAGGCGCTGCGGGCCGCGCTGCTGGAGCTGGTCGGCGATCCGGCGGTGGCGGAGCGGCTGGCGGCGCTGTCGGCCGCCGGGCGGGCGGAGGGCGGCACGGCCCGGGCGGCGGACCTGATCGAGGCCGAACTGGGGAGGTGAGGGCGCACTCGAGGGGCGTCGAGGGGCGTCGAGGGGCCTCGGGGTGCGGGGCAGGGCCGGGGCGGCGGAGAATCCGGATGGCGGGCACCTGTTGTCATATCTTCATTCACCTGATGTGATGATGCATATGGATATGCACAGTGCTGTGGCCCCCGACGCTCCGCTGGTCCTGGTCGGCAAGGCCGACGTCAGTGCGGAGGACGTGCTCGCCGTGGCCCGGGGCAACGCCCGGGTCGAGATCGGCCCCGACGCGCTCGCCGAGATGGCGGCCGCCCGCGCGCGGATCGACGCCCTCGCGGCCGAACCGCGCCCCGTCTACGGCGTGTCCACCGGCTTCGGTGCGCTCGCCGTTCGCCACATCAGCCCCGAGCTGCGCGCCCAGCTCCAGCGCTCGCTGGTGCGCTCGCACGCGGCCGGGATGGGCCCGGCCGTCGAGCGCGAGGTCGTCCGCGCGCTGGTGTTCCTGCGGATGAAGACCCTGGCCTCCGGCCGCACCGGCGTACGGCCGCTGGTCGCGCAGACCATGGCCGCCGTGCTCAACGCCGGTATCACCCCGGTGGTGCGGGAGTTCGGCTCCCTCGGCTGCTCCGGCGACCTCGCGCCGCTGTCGCACTGCGCCCTGGTGCTGATGGGCGAGGGCGTGGCCACCGGCCCCGACGGCGTGGAGAAGCCCGCCGCCGAACTGCTCGCCGCCGCCGGCATCGAGCCGGTCGAGCTGCTGGAGAAGGAGGGCCTGGCCCTCATCAACGGCACCGACGGCATGCTCGGCATGCTGGTGATGGCCATCGCCGACCTGGCCCGGCTGTTCACCACCGCCGACATCACCGCCGCCATGACCCTGGAGGCGCTGCTCGGCACCGACAAGGTGCTCGCCCCCGAGCTCCACGCCCCGATCCGCCCGCACCCCGGCCAGGCGCTCAGCGCCGCCAACATGCTGGCGGTGCTCAAGGGCTCCGGCCTCACCGGCCACCACCAGGACGACGCGCCCCGCGTCCAGGACGCCTACTCCATCCGCTGCGCCCCGCAGGTCGCCGGCGCGGGCCGCGACACCCTCGCCCACGCCCAGCTGGTCGCCTCCCGCGAGCTGGCCGCCTCCGTGGACAACCCGGTGGTGCTGCCGGACGGCCGGGTGGAGTCCAACGGCAACTTCCACGGCGCCCCGGTCGCGTACGTGCTGGACTTCCTCGCCATCGCCGCCGCCGACCTCGGCTCCATCTCCGAGCGGCGCACCGACCGGCTGCTCGACAAGGCCCGCTCGCACGGCCTGCCGGCCTTCCTGGCCGACGACCCGGGCGTGGACTCCGGCCTGATGATCGCCCAGTACACCCAGGCGGCGCTGGTCAGCGAGAACAAGCGGCTCGCCGTCCCGGCCTCGGTCGACTCGATCCCCTCCTCCGCGATGCAGGAGGACCACGTGTCGATGGGCTGGTCGGCGGCCCGCAAGCTGCGCCAGGCCGTGGACAACCTCGGCCGCATCCTCGCCGTCGAGCTCACCGCCTCCGCCCGCGCGCTGGAGATCCGCCAGCAGGCGGACGCGGCCGGCGGGATCGCCCCGGCCACGGCGGCCGCGATGGCCGCCGCCCGCGAGGCGGGGGTCGGCGGCGCCGGCCGCGACCGCTTCCTCTCGCCGGACCTGGAGGCCGCCGCCGCGCTGGTCGCCTCGGGCGAGCTGGTGCGCGCCGTCGAGAAGGTCACCGGGCCGCTGGCCTGAGTCCGTCCGTGGGACGGCTGGGCGTGGGACGGCTGGGCCGTGCTCAGTCCCAGTCGTCCCGCGAGCGGGGCTCCTCGCGGCGGTTGCCGAAGGCGGCGGCGAAGTTGATCCCGACGATGCCGGCCCAGCAGGCCAGCAGGCCCGCGAAGCCGCCGCTGCCGGGGCTGCTCGCGATGGCCGTCAGCGGGATGCCGAACACCATCGAGGCGATCGCCAGCCGGGTGCCGGGGCGGCCCTGGCTCCAGCTGCGGCGGCGCGGGCGGTCGTGGGGGTGGCCGTGGTGGCGGCGGGACGGTCCGTAGTCGTCCATCCGGTCGGCGACCGCGTTCTCGACCCGGGCGTCCAGACGGGAGTCGAGGCGCTTCATGAAGGAGTCGACCAGCTCGTCCTCGTACTCCTTGCCCAGCTCCTTGCGGGCCTGCAGGGTGGCGTTGAGGTCACGGCGAAGTTCGTCCTGACGGGTGTCCATGTCGCCAGCCTGGGGCCGTGGTTGGACATGGTCCACCCCTTCGCGGGGGGAATCCGGGCGGGATCAGGGTGAAATCAGGGTCACCCCCGAGACGCCTCCGCCCCTTCGGGCCGTCCCACCGGCCGTCCCGTCGTACGAGACGTTTTTGCCAGGGAAGGCGTGCTGCTGCACAGTCGTCGTCCAACCGCACGCATCCGGAGGTACCGCGCTGATGACCGCCACCGACGAGGCCGGCACCGTAGGGCCCTCCGCCCGCCTGCTCCAGCTCTTCGAAGGCCACCGGCTGACCCCCACCCAGCGCCGCATCGCGCACTCCCTCGTCCGGCACGCCACCGAGGCGCCGTTCCTGTCGAGCGTCGAGGTCGCCGAACTCGCCGGGGTCAGCCAGCCCTCCGTCACCCGCTTCGCCGTCGCCCTCGGCTACGACGGCTACCCGGCGCTGCGCAGGCAGCTGCGCGAACTCGGCGTGGGCGAGCAGGCCGCGCCCGAGACCCCGGACGACACGATGCGCAACGAGCACCAGCAGGCCGTGCTCGCCGAGATCGAGCACCTGCGCCACCTCGCCGAACTCCTCGCCGACCCCGAGCCGATCATCCGCGCCGCGCGGCTGCTCGCCGCCTCCCGCCCGCTGCCCGTCCTCGGGCTGCGCGCCGCCTCGGCGCAGGCGCGCGGCTTCGCGTACTTCGCCGCCAAGGTGCACCCGGACGTACGGCTGCTCGACGAGGGCGGCAGCATGCTCGCCGACCGGTTGGAACAGGCCACCGCGGCGGGGGCGACGGCGCTGCTCTGCTTCGCGCTGCCGCGCTACCCGCGGGAGCTGATGGACGCGCTGGCGGTGGCCCGGGACTGCGGGCTGACGGTGCTCACCGTCGCCGACAGCGCCTTCGCGCCCGTCGCCAAGATGTCCGACCTGATGCTGCCGGCGGCGGTCGGCACCGGGCTGGTCTTCGACACCGCCTGCGCGCCGATGATGCTCGGTCGGGTTCTGCTGCAGACCATGTGCGACGAACTCCCGGGCGCGGAGGCCCGGTTGGAGGCGGTCGAGCAGGCGGCGGCGGCGCGGGGATTGTTCCTGGAGTAGGGGCCGGGGGAGTACTCGTCACAAACCCGGGCATCCCCTACAGCAGGGGGTGCCGCCCATGCGCGTGATCCATGAGATGAAGTTCGTCGCCCGCCTGGCCTCGGGTGTCGACGAATGGTCCTGCCCCACCTGCGGCCGCCGCGTCACCCTGCGGCGGCTGCCCGAACCCGAACTGACCGTCCTCGACCCGGGCGACGACTCCGCCGTCCACGTCGGCGTCATCGAACCCGCCGCCGGAGCCGGTGCCGGCGTCGGCCCGGACGCCGGCACCGCCTCGGCCACCGCCGAGAAGTACGGCCTCGGCCCCGTCCAGAACGTCCCCCGCCCACCGTCCCCGCCCGCCCCCAACACGGCCGACCGCCGCTGGCTCGCCGAGATCGGCATCGACTGGGACGGCGACGCCGCGGCGTGACTCAGCCGCGCGGCGCGTACAGAGGAAGACCGGAGGTGTCCAGCTCGGCGGGTAGCGGCGAGGGCAGCGGGACGGGCTTGCCGTACTTGCCGTGCAGGACGCCCTGGTACTCGCCGTCGCGGGGGTGGGTGTGGAGAGTCCAGACCCCCTTGCGGGGATCGACGGCGAGAAGCACTGGCACGCCCGCGACCGCGTACCAGCTGGTCTCGGCAGCAATGAGACTGGTGCGCCGGTCCCCGCGTGCTTGCCGCGAGGAGTCGGGGACATCACCAGGGTTCCACCGATGATCTGGACGCGTAGGCCCGTGCTCCGCTCGATCTCCTCTGCCACCTCCCGGAGTCTGCCGGGCCGCACGCCGATGGCCGTCATCGTGTTCTCCGCTCCCTGGAACTGGGCCGAGTGGCTGGTGTTCGCCGGGTTCAGGCCAACGCGCCAAGTCGGCCGGTGCCGTTGCTGATCGGATTGTTCCGGGGTCTGGTCGAAAGTGCCTTGTTTAGTTATATTCAATCGAACCAAGTCTGAATGAATTCATCCGCAGGAGGCCGGGACATGGTGCAGCAGGTGAGTGGGCCGCGCGAGGTGCGTGCCGCGCGAGGGACGGGGCTGTCGACGCAGGGGTGGCAGCAGGAGGCGGCCCTGCGGATGCTCATGAACAACCTCGACCCCGAGGTGGCCGAGCACCCGTCCAAGCTGGTCGTGTACGGCGGCACCGGCAAGGCGGCGCGCGACTGGCGCTCCTTCGACGCCATGGTGAAGACGCTGCAGGGCCTCAAGCAGGACGAGACCATGCTCGTCCAGTCCGGCCGCCCGGTCGGCGTGATGCAGACCCACGAGTGGGCGCCGCGCGTGCTCATCGCCAACTCCAACCTGGTCGGCGACTGGGCCAACTGGGAGGAGTTCCGCCGCCTGGAGAGCCTCGGGCTCACCATGTACGGCCAGATGACCGCCGGCTCCTGGATCTACATCGGCACCCAGGGCATCCTCCAGGGCACCTACGAGACCTTCGCGGCCGTCGCCAACAAGCGGTTCAACGGCACGCTCGAGGGCACCATCACCCTCACCGCGGGCCTCGGCGGCATGGGCGGCGCCCAGCCGCTGGCCGTCACCATGAACGGCGGCGTGGCGATCTGTGTCGACTGCGACCCGTCCCGCATCTCCCGCCGCATCGAGCACCGCTACCTGGACGTCGAGGCCAAGGACCTCTCCCACGCGCTGGAGCTCGCCACCGCCGCCCGCGACAAGCGCCAGCCGCTCTCCATCGGCCTGCTGGGCAACGCCGCCGAGCTGTTCCCGCAGCTGCTCGCGATGGACGCCCCGATCGACATCGTCACCGACCAGACCAGCGCCCACGACCCGCTGAGCTACCTGCCCGTCGGCGTCGAGTTCGACGACATGGCGGACTACGCGGCCGCCAAGCCCGCCGAGTTCACCGAGCGCTCGCGCGAGTCCATGGCCCGCCACGTCGAGGCGATGGTCGGCTTCCTGGACCGCGGCGCCGAGGTCTTCGACTACGGCAACTCCATCCGCGGCGAGGCCCAACTGGCCGGATACGACCGCGCGTTCGCCTTCCCCGGCTTCGTCCCGGCGTACATCCGCCCGCTGTTCTGCGAGGGCAAGGGCCCGTTCCGCTGGGCGGCCCTGTCCGGCGACCCGCAGGACATCGCCAAGACCGACAAGGCCGTCCTCGACCTCTTCCCGGAGAACGAGTCGCTGCACCGCTGGATCAAGATGGCCCAGGAGAAGGTGCACTTCCAGGGCCTGCCCGCGCGCATCTGCTGGCTCGGCTACGGCGAGCGCGACAAGGCCGGCGAGCGCTTCAACGACATGGTCGCCTCCGGCGAGCTGTCCGCCCCGATCGTCATCGGCCGCGACCACCTGGACTGCGGCTCGGTCGCCTCCCCGTACCGCGAGACCGAGGCGATGCTCGACGGCTCCGACGCGATCGCCGACTGGCCGCTGCTCAACGCCATGGTCAACGTGGCCTCCGGCGCCTCCTGGGTCTCCATCCACCACGGCGGCGGCGTCGGCATCGGCCGCTCGATCCACGCCGGCCAGGTCACCGTCGCCGACGGTACGGCGCTGGCGGGCGAGAAGATCCGCCGCGTGCTCACCAACGACCCCGGCATGGGCGTCATCCGGCACGTGGACGCCGGCTACGACCGGGCCGTCGAGGTCGCCGACGAGCGCGGGGTCCGCGTCCCGATGGGTGAGCTGTGACCGCTTCGTTCAACGAGATGTGGGCGGAGCTGCTCCCCGTGGGCCGCTCCGCCTCCTCCGGCGGCTACCGCCGCTTCGCCTGGAACTCCGCCGACGCCGAGTGCCGCGCCTGGTTCGAGCAGCAGGCCCGCGGCCGCGGCCTGACGTACGAGCTCGACCGCAACGGCAACCAGTGGGCCTGGCTGGGCGACCCGAAGGGCGAGGGCGCGATCGTCACCGGCTCGCACCTGGACTCCGTCCCGGACGGCGGCGCCTTCGACGGCCCGCTCGGCGTGGTCTCCTCCTTCGCCGCCCTGGACGAACTGCGCGGCCGCGGCGCGGAGTTCAGCAAGCCCCTGGCGATCGTCAACTTCGGCGACGAGGAGGGCGCCCGCTTCGGCGTGGCCTGCATCGGCTCCCGCCTCACCTCCGGCGTACTCGGCCGCGAGCAGGCGTACGAGCTGCGCGACGCGGACGGCCTGCGGCTGCCCGACGCCATGGAGAAGGCCGGCTACGACCCCACCGCCCTCGGCGCGGACGAGGAGCGCCTCGCCCGGATCGGCGCCTTCGTCGAACTCCACGTCGAGCAGGGCCGCTACCTCACCGAAGGGCAGCCCGTCGGCGTCGCCAGCGCGATCTGGCCGCACGGCCGCTGGCGGTTCGACTTCCACGGCGAGGCCAACCACGCCGGCACCACCCGGATCGAGGACCGCCGCGACCCGATGCTGACCTTCGCCAACACGGTGCTCGCCGCCCGCAAGAAGGCCAAGCTCGCGGGCGCGCTCGCCACCTTCGGCAAGGTCGCCGTCGAGCCCAACGGCACCAACGCCATCGCCTCCCTCGTACGCGGCTGGCTGGACTCCCGGGCCGCCGACGAGGCCACCCTCACTTCGCTGGTCACCGAGATCGAGCAGGCCGCCGCCGAGCGCGGCGAACGCGACGGCGTCCGTGTCGAGCTGACCCGCGAGTCCTACACCCCGGTGGTGGACTTCGACGGCCCGCTGCGCGACCGCCTCGCCAAACTGCTCGACGCCCCGGTACTGCCCACCGGCGCGGGACACGACGCGGGCATCCTGGCCTCGGTCATCCCGACCGCCATGCTGTTCGTGCGCAACCCCACCGGCGTCTCCCACTCCCCGGCCGAACACGCCGAGGAGGCCGACTGCCTCGCCGGGGTCGCCGCCCTCGCCGACGTACTGGAGGACCTGGCGTGCCACTGACCTCGCACGTGACCTCGCACGTGAGCTACTGGGCCGAGTACGCCTGGCTGCCGGGCCGGGGCGGCCCGGCGGTCGAGCGCGACGTACTGATCGCCACCGGCCCCGGCGGCCGGATCGTCAGTGTCACCGCCGACTCCGGGCCGTGTCCGTCCGGGGCCGTCCGACTGGGCGGGCTGGCGCTGCCCGGCCAGGCGAACGCCCACTCCCACGCCTTCCACCGGGCGCTGCGCGGGCACGTCCAGGTCGGCTCGGGCACCTTCTGGACGTGGCGGGACACCATGTACCGCTTCGCCGGCACCCTCGACCCGGACTCGTACCTGGAGCTGGCCACCGCCGTCTACGCGGAGATGGCGCTCGCCGGGATCACGGCGGTGGGGGAGTTCCACTACCTGCACCATGCGCCGGGTGGGGTTCGGTACACCGATCCCAACGCGATGGGCGAGGCGCTGATCGAGGCCGCCGCCCGGGCCGGGATCCGGATCACGCTGCTGGACACCTGCTACCTGTCGTCCGGCTTCGGTGCGGAGCCGACCAGGCCGCAGCTGCGGTTCAGCGACGGCGACGCCGAGGCGTGGGCCGTACGGGCGGACGCGCTCAAGCCGCGCGAGCACGCCCGGATCGGCGCCGCCATCCACTCCGTGCGGGCGGTTCCGGCCGAGCAGCTGGGCACCATCGCGCGGTGGGCGGAGGAGCGGCAGGCGCCGCTGCACGTCCACCTGTCCGAGCAGACCGCCGAGAACGACGCCTGCCTCGCGGCGCACGGCGTCACCCCGACCCGGCTGCTCGCCGACCACGGGGCGCTCGGACCGCGGACGTCGGCCGTGCACGCCACGCACCTCACCGAGGAGGACGTGCGGCTGCTGGCTTCCTCCGGCACGACCATCTGCATGTGCCCGACCACGGAACGGGACCTCGCGGACGGCATCGGGCCGGCGCGGGCACTCGCCTCGGCGGGGTGCCCGATCTCGCTGGGCAGCGACAGCCACGCGGTGATCGACCCGTGGGAGGAAGCGCGCGCCCTGGAACTGGACGAGCGGCTGCGCACCCGGACGCGCGGGCACTGGACGGCCAACGCGCTGCTGCGGGCGGGCGGCGAGGACGGGCACGCCTCGATCGGCTGGCCGGAGGCCGGGCGGATCGAGGCCGGGGCGCTCGCCGACTTCACGGTGATCGCGCTGGATACGGTTCGTACGGCGGGGCCGCCGGCGCGGCTCGGCGCGGAGATCGCCGTCTTCGCGGCCTCGGCGGCGGACGTACGGCACGTGGTGGTCGGCGGGCGGCAGGTCGTTCGGGACGGGGCGCACCTGCTGGTGGGCGACGTTCCGGGGGCGCTGCGGGCCTCGATCGGCGCGCTGAGCGGCTGACTCTTCAACTTACCTAGGAAGGCGCTGTCTTGAGCACCAAGACCACCGTGATCACCGGCATCGGCAGCCTGGTCACCAACGATCCTGCGCAGGGCGTCGGCCCGCTCGGCCTGCTGACCGACGCGGCCGTGGTGCTGGAAGGCGACCGCGTCGCCTGGGTCGGCCCGGCTGCGCAGGCTCCGGCGGCGGACGAGCGGTTCGACGCGGAGGGGCGGGCGCTGCTGCCGGGGTTCGTGGACTCGCACGCGCACCTGGTGTTCGCGGGCGACCGTACGGCCGAGTTCAACGCCCGGATGTCGGGGCAGGCGTACACGGCGGGCGGGATCCGGACGACGGTGGCGGCCACTCGGGCTGCTTCGGATGCTGAACTGGACGCCAACCTCGCCCGCTTCGTTCGCGAGGCGCTGCGGCAGGGCACGACCACGATCGAGTGCAAGTCCGGCTACGGCCTCACCGTGGAAGACGAGGCCCGTGCCCTGCGTATCGCCGCGCAGCACACCCCGGAGACGACGTACCTGGGCGCGCACGTGGTCGCGCCCGAGTACGCCGAGGACCCGGCGGGCTACGTCGACCTCGTCACCGGCGAGATGCTGGATGCTTGCGCCCCGCACGCCCGTTGGGTGGACGTGTTCTGTGAGAAGGGCGCCTTCGACGGCGACCAGGCGAGGGCCATCCTGACGGCGGGCATCGAGCGCGGCCTCACGCCGAGGGTTCACGCCAACCAGCTCACGTACGGCCCGGGCGTACAGCTCGCCGTCGAGCTCGGCGCCGCCTCGGCCGACCACTGCACCCACCTGACGGACGAGGACGTGGCTGCCCTCGCCGGCTCGGGCACCGTCGCCACCCTGCTGCCCGGCGCAGAGTTCTCCACCCGCGCCGAGTACCCGAGCGGCCGCCGCCTGCTTGACGCAGGCGCAACGGTGGCACTCTCGACGGACTGCAACCCCGGCTCCAGCTTCACCAGCTCCATGGCCTTCTGCATCGCCGTGGCCGTACGGGAAATGGGCATGACCCCGGATGAGGCCGTCTGGGCAGCGACGGCGGGCGGCGCCCACGCCCTCCGCCGCACCGACGTCGGCACCATCACCGTCGGCGCCCGCGCCGACCTGCTGTTGCTCGACGCCCCCTCCCACGTCCACCTGGCCTACCGCCCGGGCGTCCCGCTCACGGCCGCCGTCTGGCGCGCAGGAGTCCGCGAGCTCTGAGCCCCGACTGCGTCACGAACGGCCCGCTCCCCACGCGCAGGGAGCGGGCCGCTTTATTAACCTGACGCCTCGATCGGGTGTGCGTGATCATGACCGGATGAACGCTCGATTCCTTGGCATTCCCGAGTTGGCCGAAGTCCCCTCCGTGGCGGTCGTCATCGACGTCATGCGTGCCTTCACTGTGGCTGCCTGGGCCTTTGCCCAGGGCGTGGAGAAGATCGTCCTCGCCGAGTCGCTGGATGACGCCCTGGCGCTCAAGGCTCGGCACCCGGACTGGGTGGCGCTCAAGGACGGCGCGCCCGCGCCCGGGTTCGACACGGTCAACTCACCGGGCCTGCTCCGGTCGATTGAGCTGGGCGGGCGGACCGTGGTGCAGAAGACCACGGCAGGGACCGTCGGCGCCCTCGCGGTGAAGGAAGCGTCGCTGGTGCTGTGCGCCAGCTTCGTGGTGGCGGAGGCAACGGCCCAGCTCCTGCGGGCGCGTGACTGTGACGCCGTCACGTTCGTGGTCACCGGCGAGGACGGGCAGGCCGATGAGGATCTGGCGTGCGCTGAGTACATCGCCCGCAGGGCCGCCGGGGCGCCGACGGATGCAGCCGAGTTCCTCCGCCGCGCCGCCGAGTCACGCGCTGCGACCGAGCTCGCGGAGGGCGTGCGTCAGGGGGTTCATCCTGATGACATCGCACTCTGCATCGAGCTCGACCGTTTCCCCTTCGCCATGGTGGCGACCTTGGAGGACTCGCTCATGGTCCTCCGCCCGTGCGCCGTGCCCTCGCCGACCGATGGGGCTTCGGCCTGACCGCTTGATCAGGTCCAGCGCTTCTCGGCCCGCTGGGCCGCCGAGATCCTCACGCCCGCTCCTCGTTGTTGCTTCGTGGTGGAGCTGAGTGAGTCCTGGGCGCCCCGATGAGGACCCACGTCTTGCCGGCGGCCTCCTGCTCCCCGCAAGAGGCCGCCGGAACGAATCGCTCGGGGGCTCCTTCCAGAGTTTCCGACCTGGCATCGGAGACCAGGCACGTTCGATGCTCTGGATCACGGAGCGATCAGGTTGCGGACCGCGTCGCTGACTTCGGGGAGCTCACCCGGGAGTGCCCACTGGTGGGCGTCGTGTTCGGTGAGGACGACCGGCTCGGTCTTCTCCACGGTGACGGCGAAGTTGAACTGGCGGGTGGTGCCGCCTCGGCTGTTCCGGTAGTCGAAGTGCCCGATGTAGTCCGCGACCTGGTCAATGGTCAGCCCGGTCTCCTCGGTGGTTTCGCGGTGCAGGGCGTCCAGGATGGTCTCCACTGCAACTCCTTGCGATGGTCGCTGACCTTGATGGCCACGCGGACGTACTGCTCGGCCACTTCCAGATCCTGCTCACGATGCCGGACCGGGAGCTTGATCATGTGGGCGTGGGCGCGTTCGGTGTGCGTCGGCGCAAGGGATCGAGAGAGATCCACTCTTCCGGGTTGCGGTGGCCCCGGGATCATCGGGACTGTCCGGTCAGTGCGAGTCCCCGGCCATGTCACGAGCGGCCCGCTCCCTGCACGCAGGGAGCGGGCGCTTCGGTGTGCCTGTCAGCCGAAGGGCAGGACCTCGGTGCTGCCACCGGCCAGGATGTGTTGGTACTCGGTTCCGCCGTTGAGCGGGCGGTAGTTGAGCACCGGATCACCGGCCCGCACGAGAGCAGTCGCGCACCCCAGGCACCAGGGCCGTGGCGGCTGTGCGTCGAGGTCCTCGATCACCGCAGGAGCGGAACACTGCGTGCAGGCCGCCATCGGGTCCTCCCCGGGTCAGGCCCAGGTGGAGCCGCACGCAGTGCAGCCCCATCGGCCGTCGATCGTCTGGTAGGTGGCGCCCGATCCGCAGACCGGGCAGGTGCGGGCGCTGGGCTGGTCGGCCCGCTCCAGCAGGGTACTGGGCGCCGGGGCGGCGATGGGCTCAGTCTCGGCGACGGGCTTGTCGAGCAGGATGGTGATCATGGCGTCTCCCCTCGGGATGGAGTGGCTGAGGTGCGCCGGCCGGGCATCACCCAGAGAACCCCGCCGAGGACCTGAGGCGGGAGCCAGCTGAGGGGCTCCCGCACGGGGTGTGCGTGCACCGCACACCCCGTGCGCGCCCTGCCCTGGGGTGTCGTCCTGTCGATACCGTGAGTAGTCCTTGCGCTCGAAAGGCGGCACCGTGTCACGTCAGCGTCGGCTTGGGACCGCCATCAGGGCCGCCCGATGTGCACGGCGGATGACCCAGGCCCAACTGGGTCGGGCATGCGGCTACTCGGCGTCTGCGATCAGCCGGGTTGAGGCAGGCACGCTCCGTCCGACCGAGCGGGCTCTTTTGCTGATCACCCGAGCGTTGGGCCTGCCGCCTGAAGCCCTCGGACTGGGTCGACCGGCTACCCTGGCGCAGGATGTGATCCCGGATCAGGAGGACGCCATGCTCCGCAGGCAGCTGTTCGTGGCCGGCATGGCGGCGGCCGGGGCATCGGCCCTTTCGGTCACCTCGGCGGCCGCTGCGCGCCCGGATGCGTCGGCCCGGATCGTCGGGGCACTCTACGAGCCTGAAACGTCTGTGCCCACATCGTTGCAGCAGCTCAAGGCGTCACTGTCTTCGGCGCGTGCGCAGTTCACGGCGGCTCGTTACCGGCATCTCGGCGACGAGCTGCCCGGTTTGCTGGGCTCGGCGCAGGCGACCCGCGAGGCATTGTCCGGCCGGTCCCGCGAGGAGGCCCATGCGTGTGTGGCCCGAGCCTGGGTGTTGGCGACCGAGCTTGCGTTGAAGGCTCACTCCGATGTCGCATGGCCAGCTGCGGACCGGGCTCTGGCGGCGGCCCAGGCCAGCGGCGACCCGGTGGTGCATGGTGAGGCGGCTCGCGTCCTGGCGATCACGATGCGGCGTTCCGGCCGTCCGATCGCCGCTGTCGATCTCCTGCGTCGTACCGCCGACTCGCTCGCCACGGCCCGGGACGACGTGTCCCGGGCCGTGGCGGCAACCCTGCTGATGACCGCCGCCTACACGGCGGCATGTGGGCAACGACGAGGTGACGCCCTCGACCTCATGGCGGGCGCCAGCGATGCGGTGGACCGACTGACTGGTGCTGGAGTCCGACCAAGTACTCCGCTGTTCACGGTCGACGCCACGAGTGCCCAGGTGAATCTGTACTGGATCGGGGTGCACACGGCGATGGGCACTCCCGACGAGGGCGTGCCGTATGCGGCGCGGATCGCCCCAGGGCAACTGCCCACGGCCGAGCGTCGGGCCCGGTACGGCACGGACTGCGCGCGCATGTGGCACAACCTCGGAGATCACCGCAAGACGCTTGCGGCGTTGCGGTTCACCGAGCAGGTCGCTCCGGAGGAGGTGCGCCGACCGGCTCTGCGGGCGCTCACGGCGGACCTGTTGTACGCGCCGGCTGCGGTGGCCGGCGTTCGGGAGTTCGCCGCGCGCACAGGCGTGTCCTGAAATCCCGAGACGGGCCGGCTGCTCCTCGTCGCCCCGTCGAGCCGGTGCTCGACGGGGCGACGTCTTCAAGCGGTGGGGTGTGGTGGTCGAACTCGCCCGTTTGCGCCCTGGAGGAGTTGGGCGAACTCGAGGCGGGTGGTGTGGACGATGATGTCGCCCTCGTCGGACTCGTGGAGTTCGATCAGGCCGTCCAGTGCGCGCACCTCAACGCAGTTGCTATTTGCAGCAGGTAGGTGCTGTCGTCGCGTCAGGATCGCTCGGCGGATGTCCATCCCTGCCGGTGGAGTCGTTCGAAGCCGTCCAGCAGGAGGTCCAGGGCGAACTCGAACTCGAACTGGTCGTCACAGCCCTGGCCCACGACCGATTCGCTGTCGTGTGGCCGAGCCAGCACGATCTCGACGATGTGCGGGTACCGGGCGGCCATCTCGCCCAGCTGGGCCGCGAGCGCCTGGGGGTCGGCGTCGGCCGGGGCCGGGCTTGGCGAGGCTGGGAACAGTTCCTGGGTGAACCCCCATACGCGGCTGCCCAGGGCGTGCATCGCGTGGTGGGTGAGATCGGCGGACAGGCCGCCGGCCCGGAACATGCCGATGATCGAGTTCAGGTAGTCGAGTACGCCGGGGGTTGGGCTGGTTCGGGACTCGATGACGCGCGAAGCCCAGGGGTGGCGCAGTAGCGCTCGTCGTGCCGAGAGGATACGGCGGCGGATCGCGCTCTTCCAGTTCGCGTCGCCGGCCGGGGGCTCGATCTCGCCGACGATGACATCCACCATGCCGTCGAGGAGTTGCTCCTTGTTGGCCACGTGCTTGTAGAGCGCCATCGGCACGACGTCCAGTTCGTGCGCCAGGCTGCGCATGCTCAGCGCCTCGTTGCCGGCGCGGTCGGCGAGTGCGACGGCGGCACGCAGCACGCGGTCCCGGTTGAGGGGCGTCCGGCGCGCTGGTTCTGTCTGCTGGGCCATCTTCTGACCGCCTTCCGTTCGACCGGTCGTCGCCGATCCCTTCTTGACGGGTGTACGCGGTACACCATACGGTGACGACCGCAGGTGTACGCCGTACACCTGCGCGGTGCACCACATCATCCAAGGAGTCCCGGTGGCCTCACCGAGAAAGCTCGCGACAGCGGCGGGCGTGTGCTACCTCGTCACCCACGTCACTTCGATAGGCGGGCTCATCCTGTACAGCCCGGTGCTGCACAACGCCGACTACATCGTCGGCCGGGGCGCGGACACCAGGGTGCTCCTGGGTGCCCTTTTCGAGGTGGTCCTCGCCATCGCGATCGTCGGCACCGCGTTCGCACTGTTCCCCGTCACCCGGCGGCACAGCGAATGCCTCGCCGTCGGTTACGTCGGCCTTCGCACGCTGGAGGCCGCCGTCATCGCCGTCGGCATCGTCAGCCTTCTCGCAGTCGTGACGCTGCGTCAGAATCCCCCGCAAGGGGCGGATCCAGCCTCCCTCCTCGCCACGGGCCGAGCGTTGGTCGCGGTCCACGACTGGACGTTCCTGCTCGGGCCCAACTTCATCTGCGGAGCCAACACGACGGTGGTGGCGTACCTGATGTACCGCTCGCAGCTCGTGCCGCGCTTCATCGCCGTGCTGGGGCTGGTCGGCGGCCCGCTGATCTTCGCTTCCGCGATCGCCGAGCTGTTCGGCCTCTACCAGCAGGTCTCCGGGGCGGGGATGCTCACCGCGATACCGGTGTTCGCCTGGGAGCTGACCTTGGCCATCCGGCTCATCGCCAAGGGATTCAAGCCGTCTACCGGCGCGATCGATGCCACCGCCGCCTCGCCGGGCAGGCAGTGAGCGCCGCAGACGGTACGGCCCGAGGCAAAGGCTCCCGCTGACCCGACCCCATGCGCCGCCGGGGCCTTTCTGTGATCACTGGGGGACCTGTGCCTGTGCTGCCCTCGTGGCCGACCGAACCGCTCCGGGACCAATTCGCCGCCTTGCTACCGCAGCGGCCCAAGTGAACGCCTTCCACCGGCTCGCACGGTGCTACGAGCGGCGGGTCAGCGTCATCGAAGCCTTCCGTCATCGAAGCCTTCTTCGACCTCGCCGACACGATCACTACCATCCGCAGCCTGATCCGCCGTGCCTGGACAACCCACCGTTGGGAGACACGCCACCGCCGCCGGCCATGACCGGCCACCTATCTGCGCAGGCTCTAAGGGCTTCCCGTAACTGATCTTTGGCGCGAGAGTGGTCGGCTGAGATCGGATCCGGGGTCCCACCCTTTTGGGGGCGCCGACCTCGGTTCACCCCTGTGACCGCACGACACAGCGGGGAATGGCAGGGGCCGTCCTCCCGGCAATGTGTGGATCCACCCGCCCGGGGAGATGAGCAGGGCCCCTGCTATCGTGCGCCGATGTCAATGATCAGGCAGTTCCAGGTGACCTTCGACTGCGCGGAACCTGCGCGTCTCGCCGCCTTCTGGTGTGAGGTGTTGGGGTACGTCGTACCGACAGCCCCGGAGGGTTTTGCCACGTGGGAGGAGTACCACCACTCGCTGCCGCCCGAGGACGAGATCTACTTCGCGTGCACTGATCCCTCGGGTGTGGGCTCGCGCGTGCTCTTCCAGCGAGTTCCCGAAGGCAAGGTCGTCAAGAACCGGGTGCATCTCGATGTGCGGGTCGGCACAGGGCTCGTGGGTGACGAGCGCCTGGCCACACTCGAGGCCGAATGCGCACGGCTGATGGCGCTCGGCGCGAAGCACGTGCTGACGCAGCGCGCCGATGGCGTCAACGAGTCGTGCATCACGATGCAGGACATCGAGGGCAACGAGTTCTGCCTCGCCTGAATCTCCTCCGAGGCTGGGAGGGGGAGCCGTCTCCCGGGGGCCTCTCAGAGATCACTTACGGGACAACCCTCGGCGGCGGCCTCTTGCGTCTCGCAAGAGGCCGCCGGAACGATTCGCTCAGGTGGTGGCGTGGTGGTCGAACTCGCCGACCTTTGCGGCCTGGAGGAGGTCGGCGAACTTGAGACGAGTGGTGTGGACGATGACGTCGCCCTCGTCGGACTCGCGGAGTTCGATCGCCCCTTCAAGCGCGCGCACCTCAACGCAGTTACTTGCTGCCTCGCTGAAGGTGGATTTTTGCCACTCGGAGCTATTCATACCTGTCCTTCAATTCCTTCATGATTGAGCGAATGTAATCTCGCGACTCGCTCTCCGGGAGCGCGACGGCTTCGATGCGTTCAAAGATCGCGCGGTAGCCCGCCAATTGGGCCGACGAGTCAAAGATGTGGGAGCCGTGGGACGAGTCGGCCTGGACCGTGTCCAGCTCTGGCACTGGCCCCTCCGCGTAGATCAGGTTCTCACTGGGGCCAGGGAAGTCGGCCGTATCGAACGGTACAACTCGCAGTGCGACTCCCGGAAGTTCGGAATCCTCGATGAGGGAATCAAGCTGTTCCCTGAGTACTGCGGGTCCGCCGTACTGGATTCGCAGAGCAGCCTCGTGAACCAGCGCCAAGTACGGTGTTTCACCGGATCGAACGGTTTGCTGCCTCCGGAGGCGGAAGTTCACTCTGCGGTCGACCTCGCGCTCGGGGAGGGGAGTGAAGCCTTTCGCGAACACGGCAGCGGCATAGGAGACCGTCTGAAGCATCCCCGGGATGAATCCGATGTTGAAGCTCTTGAGTCCCTTCGCATGTCCCTCCATTTCCGCCACATCAATGGGGGCGGCTGTGAGTGCGTTGCGATACTCATCCCACCAGGCCCGCTCTCGCTCCCTGGCCATGTCGGCGAGCGCGTCGACCAGTGGCGCGTTGGCGCACATGCACGCCTCGGCGATCTCGTGCAGGCGCTCCATGCTGACGGCGGACTTCCCGTTCTCCATCTGCGTCACCAGGGCAGGCGTCACACCGAGCAGGCGGGCGAGGTGGCTGCCCGCGAAGCCGGCCTGCTCGCGCATTCTCCGCAGTTCGGCACCGAGTCGACGTTGGCGAAGGGTCGGGTTCTGACGGTTGGCCATGGCGTCCTCTCTGCGGGTACAGACGCCAGTCTGCCGTGCCGTGCACGGGGGCGGCCATCTGGGGGATGACCCCTTCGAGGGAACTTCCGCGCATCGAGATTAATCTTAAGCGTCGATGCGCTATCGTCGCTCTCAGATCGATCCGATGGATCGTCAACAACGCCTGTTTTCAAGGCAGTAGGCGCCTGCTGCCCGCGCACCGAAGAGCAACCAGCCCCACTCTGGCCTGGCTCACGGCGACGTATCCGCCGCCCCACCTCTTCCTCCCACACCACAGCCTCACGGAGGTTCCCGTGTGCACCCGTAACAACCCCTCGCTCGCCCTCTCCCGGCTGGCCCTCCGAGACGTCCTGACCTGCAACGGCTGGGACCCCGAAACCATCTTCAACGCCGAACTCGCCCTGGTGGAGCTCATCTCCAACGCCTGGCGGCACGGCGGCACCCCCTCGCCCGTGGTCTGGTTCTCCCTCGTCGGCGGCACCCTGCGGGTCGCCGTCTTCGACGAGTCCGACGTCGTCCCCCGCCTCCGGCCGTCCTCCGGCCTCGCCGAGAGCGGCAGGGGGCTCCAACTCGTCGACGGCCTCACCCACCGGTGGGGCGTCGACCCGCAGAAGCGCGGCAAGACCACCTGGTACGAGCTGGACTTCGCCGCGTGACCGGCACCCCCGTCCCGCCGTGCGACCCCAACACGCGGGACTGCACCGAGTCCCAGATCACCGCCCTCCTGGGCGAGTTGCGCAGGCGCGGACTCCCGTTCGGGCTCCTCTGGGGATCCGCCTCGGCCGGCGAGAGGACCCTCGACGGGTACACCCTCGTCAACTTCGGCAACGCGCCGGTCAGCACCCTGCTCAACCTCCTCCACCTGCTCCGCGACCTGGAGCGGGACGAGCCGGAGTGCCAGTGAAGTTCTTCGTCGGCGCGATCCTGATCGCGCTCCTCGCCCTCGCGATCGCCACCGTCGTCCTCGGTGTCGTCGCCACCCTCAAGATGCCCCGCCCCGAAGAGCGCGACGAGCACCACTGAGCACACGCGAAGGCCCTCGCCCACCCCGGGCGAGGGCCTCGCGGGCACCCGTCCATATTCGGAGAATGGGTGCCGGGCACACGACCCTGGAACGTCCTCCCTGCCGCATGATGCCGATCCCGAGGAAAACGTGTGATGACGCAGAACGAGCAGCCGGTTCCTGACTTCGCGGCCCTGCTGGGGCAGGCACAACGGAACGCCGTCCACCTGGAGATGCGCGACGTGTACGCGGTTGGCGACGAGTCCACCTTCTTCGCCGACTTCAAGCGCACGGGGCAGGCGGACCTGAACCCGGACGATCCCTACTGGGCCGACTGGTTGGGGATCGTGCGGGAAACCGTGGGTCGGGGTGTGGTGATGCGCCGCGCGCGGATCGTCTCCGAGCCGGTCACCGACTACATCCGGTGGGAGCACGCGGTCACGCCGCTCAACCTCGGCGCCGGCGAACAGATCCGCTGGCTCCCGCGGCCGCTGGCCTCGGACATCGCCCTGCCCGGCAACGACCTGTGGCTGATCGACGACCGGCTGGTCATGTTCCACTGGTTCACCGGAGACGGGGACTGGGCAGGCCACGCGTTCGCCGACGACCCGGCCACGGTGAAGATGGTCTCCACCGCCTTCGAGACCGTCTGGAACCGGGCCACCCCGCACGAGCAGTACTCCGTCTGACCGCTGGCATCAAGAGCGGGCGCGCCTGTCAGCCGAGGTGGGGGACCACCCTGTGTTCCAGGAAGTGCTGGAGCCGGAGGCGCTGGGTGTGGTGCATCGGCAGGCCGTCGATGTCGCCGGGCGCGACGAACCGGAGGTCGGTTGACTCGTCCGAGATCCGCAGTTCCCCACCCGTGATGCGCGCGGTGAAGCAGACGTTGAACTGCTGCCGGACCTCGCCGTCCGAGTACGCGATCACGTGCCGGGGATCGGTGTACGTGCCGACGAGCCCCGTGATCTCGACGTCGAGGCCCGTCTCCTCTCGGACCTCTCGGACCGCTGTGTCCGGAAGCGATTCGCCGAGATCCATCGTTCCGCCCGGCAGCGCATAGAGGCCGTTGTCGGTGCGCCGCTGGAGCAGGATGCGCCCTTCGGTATCCGTCACCACCGCCGACGCTGCCACGACCAGCCGGTTCGGCTTCGGCGCGTCGGGATCGTCGTAGAACTCCGTCCGTGCCACGAGATCAGCTCTCCTCCACCGGCAGTGCGGCGCTCCACACCGCGTCGACAAGCACTGAGGTATCAATCCAGACAAGCCAGAGCGCCCGTAACGAGCGAACGTGCTGTGGCGCCTCGCACTGTCTCCTGCGAGAGCCGTTCGAAGGCCCGCGCGTACAGATCGACCTGGCTGGGCTGCGTGAGCGTGGAGGCGGCATCCAGAGTGTCCGCGTGGACCCTGGCGCCATCGAAGATTGTGAAGGTTGGCATGGGCCACACGTTCCGTTGTGCCAGGAACGGGATGATGCCCACCGCGACGTTCGGAAGATCCATGACCCCGAGCAGGTGGCCGAGCTGTGCTGCCATGGTCTCGGCGCTGCACACGCGGTACCGCAGTACCGACTCCTCCAGTACGAAGGAGAAGCGGTGTGCGCCGTTGTTCAACACCGCATTGCGCTTCATGCGAGCCGCCACGGCATCAGTCACGTCGTTCGGGGTGCCCCGGAAGTCCGCGATGCACGACAGCAAGGCTTCTGCGTACCTGGGTGTTTGGAGGAAACCGGGCACTACGTCGGAGACGTAGATTCGGAACACCTTGGTCTGTCGGTACAGGTCCGCGGTCGACTCCTGCAACTGGCGGAGCCCGCTCCGCTGGAGTCGCCGCCATTGCACGTGGGCGTCGGTGGACTGCCGGTTGGCGGCGACCAAGTCAGGGACTTGATCGCCGGCGTCACAGGCTCGGCACCATGCCCTGATGTCGGCGTCGGAGGGAGGCGTCCTGGCGTTCTCGATCCGGGACGACTTCGATTCCGACCAGCCGCATCTCGCGGCCAGCTCCCGCCCGCTGATCCCCGCGTCCTTCCGAATCTCGCTCAGCCGACGGGCAAGGGCTTGGCGAGCCTTCTGAACGTTTTCGGAGGGGTGCGCGGGCATGGGGCTGGCCTTCGTCAGATTTCGTACAGGTGGTGCGGGATCGCTCGCTCCCAGACCGCTTCGAATGCGTTGGTGCACAGGTTCACGGTCTTCAGGTCAGCCGTGATCTCATCCTCCACCACTGAGCCGTCCCCGGAGAAGTGGTGCACCCGAAGCAGAGCTCCGTCGAACAGCCAGAAGTCGTTCCCCGGAAGAGGGATGCTGGTGGCCTGTCGTCGTGGCAGCCAGCGGACCTGCTCGCCCGCCGTGACGTTGGCGTGGGTGACGTAGTGCTCCCACCGGATGTACTCGGACACGGGCTCGGAGACGATCCGAGCTCGGCGGATGATCACACCTCGCGCCACGGAGTCCGTGATCAACTGATCGTAGGGATGCCACCAGGACCGCCGGTCCTCCCAGTTGATCCGCTCACCGCGCTGCCACGCCTCGAACCGTTCCGTCGGGGCATATGCATCCCGCAGTTCCAGGTGGACGGCAGACCGCTGACACTGCTCAAGCAGCTCAGCGAAGCTGGGCACGCTCGATGGCATCGCACGCCTCCCTGATCTAGGTGCTTGCTCGGGCTTGCATCAAGCTCTCTGGCCTGCGTAGTCGGCGTCAATATGACGGATCAGAAAGGAAATTGACGTGCAATCTGATGCAAGTTCGTGGAGCTAGCTGCCTGGCGGTCCGTAGCGTCGTTCACACGGGCAAGAGGGAACACCTCAGCCTGACCGACAGAGAGGGGAAGCTCATGGGCAAGCGCGGAGGCGGTTCCGGGGACGGTCAGGGCGGCAAGCAGCAGGACGACAGCAACAAGGGCGCCGGGCACGGCGGTGGCGGCTCGGACGAGGGCGGTAACACCTCTGACGGCTCGGGCCCGGCGGGTGGCGGCAAGTGACCGGTGAGACGCACACGGAGGCGGGCCCCGAGGGGCTCGCCTCCGCGCTGGTGGCCGGCGGCGCGCTTTCCTCGGACTGGCTCCCGTCCTTCCGGGCCGTACCCCGTGAGCTGTTCGTTCCGGATCGCATCTGGCCGGGGATCACGGACGGTACTCGGCAGAATCCCGTGGTGTACCGGTCGCAGGACCCCGAGGCGTGGAGGCGAGCGGTCTACTCGGACATTCCGCTGACCACGCAATGGGACGACGGCGACCACGTGGGGGACGGGCTCGGAACAACCCCTTCTTCGTCCAACTCCATGCCCACGATGGTGTTTTCGATGCTCCAGGACCTCGATGTGCACCCGGGTGACAGGGTGCTGGAGGTCGGAGCGGGCACGGGGTGGAACGCGGGCCTGCTGGCCCACCGCCTGGGCGGCCCCAACGTGGTGACAGTCGAGTACGACCCCGATGTGGCTCGTGGTGCCCGGGAGAACCTGGAGCGCGCCGCCCTCGATCCGACCGTGATCGAGGGCGACGGGCGGGCGGGGTGGCCGGACGGCGCTCCCTACAGCCGGATCATCGCCACGTGCTCCCTGCTGGAGATCCCTTCGGCATGGCTGGAGCAGTCGGCCCCCGGCGGGATCATCGTGGCGCCGTTCGGCACCGAGTACGGCGGCGAGCAGGTCGTCCGGTTGACCGTGAGTGAGGACGGGACCAGTGCGAGCGGCCGGTTCACCCGGAGTTCGGCCTTCATGCGGCTGCGCCAGCAGCGCACGGACCGGCCGCCCTTCGAGGACTACCTGCACGGTCGGGAGTGGCCTGCGGACGGGGTGAGGAGGACCACCACGCTGGCCCCTCCGGAGACGGGCGGGTGGTTCGAGCAGTTCGTCATCGGCGCGGCCGTACCCGGAGTGTTCTGGCGGGCGGAGCGCTATGACGAAGGCGCGTACACCCTGTGGCTCTACAGCCGGGACACCCTCTCCTGGGCCTCCGCCGATTACGCGCGGGGCCGCACGGAGTACGAGGTGTACCAGTCCGGTCCCCGGAACCTCTGGGACGAGGTGGAGGCCGCCTGGCGCTGGTGGGACGGCCAGGGCCGCCCCGGCTTCGAGCGGTTCGGTCTGACGGTCGGCCCCGAGGGCCACACCCTGTGGCTGGACAAGCCGGAGAACCCGTTTCGGACGTGAGCTGACGGTCGGGCAAGTACGGTGTCCCGAAAGGATCCAGGACCCTGGGGGAGGGCGAATGGGCACCGTCATCGTGAGGCCCGCGGAGCTGAACGCGTCGGCGGGGGTGGCGCGCAGTATCGGGGAGGATCTGGCGAAGTCGTGCACGTCCGCGATCACCGACAGCCGTACGGCGGTCGGGCAGTTGACGGGCTGGTCGGTGGTCGCTGCGCTGGAGCAGGTGGCGACCGCCTGGGATCCCGTTCTGGCGACCGTCCGTGACCGGTTCGGGAAGACGGCGGACAATCTTGCCGCCACCGCCCAGGCGTACACCGACCACGAGGACGCCGTCACCGACGTCTGGCAGAAGAACAAGATCGCGGAGCCGTCGGACGCGAAGCCGAAGGGGGCCCCGTGAGCGGCCCGGCGGCGGTCAACCGGTTCGAGTTGCTGATGTGCTTCGACCCCGCCGGCCTGCACGCGGCGGCCAAGTCCTGGCACGGGTTGGCGAACGCGACCCGTTCCGCCAGGACGAGGCACCGGAGCCAGGTGGACGGGCCGCTGCGGCAGATGCACTGGCAGGGGAAGGACGCGGAGACCGCCTTCTGGACCATGCGCCGCACCGAGGAGATGCTGGAGGTCGTCCGGGTGGAGGCCGCGGCCATCGCGCTCACCCTGAACACCGTCGCGGACCGGATGTACCAGGCGCAGACCAACCTGAAGAACGCCGTTCAGCGCGCTCAGGAATGGAATCTGACGGTCGGCCCGGACGGCACCGTGAACCCCCCGAAACAGGGCTTCGCCGAAGCGCACGACCCTGGTGAACTACCCGAACGCAAGGCCCAGTTGGACCAGTGCAAGCAGCTCCAGCAGCGCATCGACAAGGCACTGTCCGACGCGCAGACCGCCAGTGACAAGGGCAAGGAGGTGCTCGGGAACCGTGACCCCGGCATCCTCACCCAGCCCCGGGTGTTCGGCGCGGTGGCCGGCACCGCCGGTGTCGGGGACGCGGTGGAGAAGGCGCTCGGGCTCGACGGCATCTCCGTCCCGGACAACAAGGACCCGCAGAAGGCCGCCGCCTGGTGGAAGACCCTGACCCCCGACCAGCAGGCGGACTTCATCGCCCTCCACGCGGACCGGATCGGCGCCATGGACGGCCTGCCGTCCGCCGTACGGGACGAGGCCAACCGGCTGTTCCTCGACCAGCAGTTGGACAAGAGCGAGGCGGGCCACGCGCGCGACACCAACCTGACCTCCGAGGAGTACAACAAGCAGCAGGCCGGGCTCCGCGCGCTGCGGGACCGGCTGGCGGAGCAGGACGGCGCCCCCGAGGGCAAGCAGCTCTTCCTGCTCGGCCTGGACCCGAACGGGCACGGGCACGCGATCGTTGCGATGGGCAACCCCGACACCGCGGACCACACCGCCGTACTCGTCCCGGGGACCGACACCACGATCGCCAGCATGCCGCGCGAGATCAAGCGCATCGACGCCACGCAGGAAGCGGCCAGTGACGCCTGCCAGGGCACCAAGAAGGTCGCCGTGATCTCCTGGCTCGGCTACGACGCGCCCGAGATCCCGCCCGAGAACTTCTCCGTCGCGGACACCGAGCGTGCGAAGGACGGCGCCGCGCCGATGCGCCAGTTCACCGAGGGTCTTCGCGCCGCGCAGGGCGACCACCGCAGCCACCTCACCGTGATCGGCCACAGCTACGGCACGACGGCGGTCGGAGCGGCCGCCTCCGGGGGCGCGGGGCTCGGGGCGGACGACATCATCGCGCTCGCCAGTCCGGGCATGATCGTGCCGGATGCCGGAAAGCTCCACATCAGCACCGATCACGTCTGGGTCGGCACGGCGAACGACGACCCCATTCGTTTCGCGTCGGGGCTCACCTTGGGGCGCGACCCGAGGAGTGACGTGTTCGGGGGACACAACATCCAGATCGACACCAGCGGGCACAGCGGCTACTGGGACGAGGGCAGCATCACCCTCATGAACCAGGGCCGCATCATCGTCGGCGCCGATCCGCTCCAGGCCCCGAAGAAGATCGAGGGGCACTTCGTCGTCCCGCCCTACAACGTGTCCGGCGCGGGAGGTCGGTGACCGTGGCCCGGGCAACCACGCGGCGCACGGGCGTCGCGGTCGCGCTGCTTCTCTTCCTCTCCCCGCTGATCGGAGGTTGTGTGTCCCAGGACCACGCGGACGGCGCAGGCCGGGACGATCCGCTGCCGGTGAAGAGCCGGGAGGAGGCCCTGAGCTGGGCCAAGCGGACGACCGACTACCTGGCGCAGCTCGTCGGCACCACCATCAGGCCGGAGGGGGCCCGGACCTCGTACCGGGACTGCGTCGGCAAGGAGGGCGAGATGCGGGACGACGGCCGCTTCGTCATGTCGTACGCGGGCTATGCGCCGTTCCCACTGGAGCAGCACCCGGAGGCGGCCCGCAAGGTCCGGGCGGAGTTGGAGAAGGAGGGCTTCGAGATCGCCGGGTACCGGGAGAAGGTGGACAGCGGGAGGATCGACGTGATCGTCGACGCCTACCAGAAGTCCAGCCGCTACCTGATGACGCTGGAGACCATGCAGTCCGGGGACCTCATGTTCCGGATCAACACCCCCTGCCTGATGCCCCCGAGCAGCTCCGGCGCCCCGCAACCCTGAGGCCCGGGAAAAACGACCGGGGCCGTCGCGGATCTCAGGAATCCGCGACGGCCCCGGTGGCCTTGTGGGGCAGACGTCAGTGGACGTCGCCCATGAGGGCCTGGACCTTCTTGCGGTAGGTGTACACCGCGAAGCCGGCGAGGACGGCGAGGGCGGCCTGGACGGCGATGATCGTGGTGCCGTCGAGGTTGACGCCGGCCAGGGAGAGGAGGCTGGTGGTGCAGTCACCGGCGGTGACTGCGAGGAACCAGACGCCCATCATCTGGGAGGCGTACTTCTGCGGCGCCATCTTGGTGGTGACCGAGAGGCCGACGGGGGAGAGGCAGAGCTCGCCGACGGTCTGGACCAGGTAGATCGAGACGAGCCAGAGCGGGGAGACCTTGGTGCCGCCGTCGGCCATCGTCATCGGGAGGATGAAGAGGAAGAAGGAGGCGCCGATCAGGGTCAGGCCGATCGAGAACTTCACGATCGTGTTCGGCTCCTTGTTGCGGCGGGACAGCCACAGCCACAGGAAGGCGAACACGGGGGCGAGCGCCATGACGAACAGCGGGTTCAGCGACTGGTACCAGGTGGCGGAGAAGCCGAAGCCGAACAGGTTGTCCGCGGTCTTCTTGTCGGCGAACAGCGACAGGGTGGAGCCACCCTGGTCGTAGATCATCCAGAAGATGGCGGCCGCGGCGAAGAACCAGATGTACGCGGACATCTTGGACTGCTCGCCGGCGGTGAGGTCCTTGTCGCGCTTGATGCGGGTCAGGACGACGACCGGGATGAGCAGACCGGCGATGGTCAGCGGGACGAGGGCCCAGTTCAGCGTGTAGTAGCCCAGGCCGACGACGGCGGCGTAGAAGGCCACGATGCCGAGGACCACGAGGCCGCCCTTGACCAGGAGGTTCTTGGTCTCCTCCGGCTTGAGCGGGTTCGGGACGACGCTGCTCTTGGCGCTCAGGTGGCGGCTGCCCAGCAGGAACTGGACGAGGCCGAAGGCCATGCCGACCGCGGCGAGGCCGAAGCCCAGGTGCCAGTTGTACTCCTTGCCGATGGTCCCGATGATGAACGGGGCGGCGAAGGCACCGAGGTTGATGCTCATGTAGAAGACCGTGAAGCCACCGTCGCGGCGCGGGTCGTCCGGGCCGTTGTAGAGGTGGCCGACCATCGTGGAGATGTTGGCCTTCAGCAGGCCGGAGCCGATCGCGACCAGGAACAGGCCGGCGAAGAACGCCGCCGAGCCCGGGACGGCCAGCGCGATGTGGCCGGACATGATCACGAACCCGGCGATGGCCACGGTCTTGCGGGCGCCCCAGACCCGGTCGCCGAACCAGCCACCGGGGTAGGCCATGAGGTAGACCATCGAGACGTAGACGGAGTAGACCGCCGTCGCGAGCGCCGCCGACTTGGCGAGGCCACCGCCCTGGCTGCCGACGGCTGCGTCGGCGCCACCGGAGACCAGGTAGTAGATGAGCAGGGCGCGCATGCCGTAGTAGGAGAAGCGCTCCCACATCTCGGTCATGAACAGCGTGGCGAGACCTCGGGGGTGCCCGAGGAAGGTCTTGCCGCTGGGGGAGGCCGACGCGAGGTCGGCGGCCCGGGTCGTAGACGCCATGTGTAGTGGTTCCTTGCCTGAAGCGTCCGCCAAGGGGGGTGCGGCGGACGTGGACTCGAACCACTCTACGTGGCGATATTTGGCGTTATCAGATGACAAACGTCGTGAATCAGCCGGGTTAATAACAAAGTTGGCATCGGATCTTCCCGATTGATCCATGGTAGATCGGCGCGTCTTCCTTCGGTTCAAAGATGCAAGCGCAGATTCTGCGCCGAACAGCCGGTCTGCAACGCTTCGTTGACCCGCGGCGTGTCCTTGTATAACGATCACGCTCTGTGAAACACCTCACAGGACGTACGGGCATACCCCGGCGGACTACCATCACCACATGACCTGTGTGCTTCTCGCCGAGGACGATCCGGCGATCTCCGAACCCCTCGCCCGGGCCCTGCGACGCGAGGGCTATGAGGTGCTCGTCCGCGAGGACGGTCCGACCGCCCTGGCCGCCGGGCTCACGGAGGAGGTCGACCTCGTCGTCCTCGACCTCGGTCTGCCGGAGATGGACGGCCTGGAGGTCTGCCGCCGGCTGCGCGCCGACGGCAAGAGCTGCCCCGTCCTGGTGCTGACCGCCCGCGCCGACGAGGTGGACACCGTCGTCGGCCTGGACGCCGGCGCCGACGACTACGTCACCAAGCCGTTCCGCCTGGCCGAGCTGCTCGCCCGCGTCCGGGCCCTGCTCCGGCGCGGCAACGTCGACCAGCTCACCACCGGCGCGCACGGCGTGAAGATCGACATCGAGTCCCACCGCGCCTGGCTCGGCGAGGAGGAGCTGACGCTCTCCGCCAAGGAGTTCGAGCTGCTGCGCGTCCTCGTCCGCGACGCCGGCCGGGTCGTGACCCGCGAGGAGATCATGCGGCAGGTCTGGGACACCACCTGGTGGACCTCCACCAAGACCCTCGACATGCACATCTCCTGGCTGCGCAAGAAGCTCGGCGACGACGCGGCCAACCCCCGCTACATCGCCACCGTGCGCGGCGTGGGCTTCCGGTTCGAGAAGAATTAGCCCCCACCGGCCCCCGTACGGAGAACGGGGCCGGGAACCGGTCGACGGAAGCACACCTCGGGGAGCGGCAGCGTGAAACGCCGGATGATCAACTCGCTGCTGGGCGTCGTCCTGGTGGTGGTCGTGGTGTTCTGCGTACCGCTCGCCCTGGTCGAGAAGCGCACCATCGTCAACTCGGCCCGCGACCGGGTCGACGCGACCGCCGTCCGGGTGCTCGCCCTGGTCGAGAGCCGGATCAACGCCAACGAGGCGGTCAACGGGCACTCCTTCGAGAGCCAGGTCACCGACGGCAGCTACGTCGAGGTGCAGCTGCCCGGCCAGGACGTCGTCTCGGCCGGTGAGCGCCCGGCCGGGAACCAGCTGCTGAAGGCCGCCGAACGCGGGAGCAGCGGCGCGATCGTCACCGTCGAGCAGTCCCGCGAGGACGTCGACCACGAGGTCGCCAACATGCTGCTGCTGCTCGGCGTCGTCGCCCTGCTGGCCATCCAGGCGGCCGTCGCCCTCGCCGTCCGGCAGGCCAAGCGGCTCGCCCGCCCGCTCACCGACCTCGCCGAGACCGCCGAGCGGCTGGGCTCCGGCGACCCTCGCCCGCGCGACCGCCGCTACGGGGTTCCCGAGCTCGACCGCGTCGCCGAGGTGCTGGACACCAGCGCCGAACGGATCGCCCGGATGCTCACCGCCGAACGCCGGCTCGCCGCCGACGCCTCGCACCAGCTGCGCACCCCGCTCACCGCGCTGTCCATGCGGCTGGAGGAGATCACCGCCGTCGCCGAGGACCCGGAGACCGTCAAGGAGGAGGCGACCATCGCCCTCCAGCAGGTCGAGCGGCTCACCGACGTCGTCCAGCGGCTGCTCACCACCCAGCGCGACCCGCGCAGCCCCACCGCCGTCGCCTTCGACCTGGACGAGGTGATCAAGCAGCAGGTGGAGGAGTGGGGCCCGACGCTGCGGGAGAAGGGCCGGCTGCTCTCCCTGGAGGGCCTGCACGGCGTCACCGTGGTCGGCACCCCGGGGACGGTCGCCCAGGTGCTCGCCACGCTGATCGAGAACTCGCTGATGCACGGCGCCGGGACGATCACCCTGCGGGTGCGGCCCTCCGGCACCTCGGTGGTGGTCGAGGTGCAGGACCAGGGCCAGGGCGTGCCGCCGGACCTCGGCAACCGGGTCTTCGAGCGGGCCGTCAGCGGCCGCAACTCCACCGGCATCGGCCTCGCCGTCGCCCGCGACCTCGCGGAGGCGGACGGCGGGAGGCTGGAGCTGCTCTCACTGAGGCCGCCGGTGTTCGCGCTGTTCCTCGGCCGCAGCCACGCGGAGTGATCGGAATGATCGGGGTCATCCGGAGGGCAGCACGCCGAGCTGGCGCATCAGGCCCATGACGTCCCACTGCCACCAGCCCTCGGTGATCCGGCCGTTGTGGCAGCGGAAAGTGGTCGTGCCGCGCCCGATCACCGACCTGCCGGTGTTCGGGATCTCCCGGAAGGCGCCCTTCTGGTGGGCGTGCCAGGTCCAGCGGGTGGCGACCTCGTCGCCTTCGGCGATCTGGCTCTCCACCTCGAAGGTGAACTCGAAGGCGTCCACGTAGGCGGCGCAGCGCTCTCGGAACGCCTGGATGCCGACCGCGTCGCCCTCGCTGCCGTAGTCGTGGTCGTGGTAGTCGGCGGCCATGCACTCGTCGATGACGTCGAGGTCGCCCGCGGCCAGCCCGTCCAGGACCCTGCTCGCGAGGGCCTTGTTGAACTGGGCGTCGCGGACCACGTCGAGGTCGGTGAAGGTGGGCGGCGCGTCACAGAGCGCCACCATCTCGCGGAAGATCCGGTCCGTCTCGGGCAGCTTGGAGTTGCGCATCGCCTCCTCGTAGGAGGGGAACTCCACGATCTCCACGACGTGGCTCTTGTCGGAGCGGTCGGTGGCGACCACCGCGTGGGAGGCGGTGCGCCTGCCCTTCGTTGACTCGGCCCAGGTGTCCATGAGCCGGTTGAGGTCGTCGAGTTTGTCGGTCTTGCAGTCGATGATCTGGACGAACGCCATGGCGAGCCTCCTGACCCCCTGGCCTCGATCGTCCGCAGGCCGTGCTCGCCCTCGGTCACCACTGTCCTCTCGGGGAGGCGGGCCCTGCAAGCGGAGGCAAGCGCGGGGGAGGAGGAGCGGCTGCTACTCGGCGGGGGCGTAGCGGATCTGCTCGGCGGCCAGCATCAGCTCGGCCTGGGCGGCCAGCTCCTGCCCGCTGGCGGTGGCGGGCGCGGGAACCGTGGCAGCGCCGGCGGTCGCCGGCTCCTCGGTCTCGGGCAGCGCCTTGAACACCCAGGTCCGGTACGAGACGAAGCGGAACACCGTGCCGAGGCCGAGGCCGACGACCTTGGCGCCCAGTTGCTCGTAGTGCGAGTCCAGGTTCAGCACGTAGACGGTGAAGGCGAGCACGCCGGTCTCGATCAGCATGCCGATGCCGCTGAAGATCAGGAACAGCGTGATCTCGCGCTTGCGGGAGGCGGCGTCCCGGTCCCGGTACAGCCAGTAGCGGTAGCCGAGGTAGTTGGTGGCGATCGCGATGACCGTCGCCGCGATGTTGGACCGCAGCGAGGCCAGGCCCAGGCCGTTGATGCAGACCCAGAACACGGCGAAGTTGACCACCACGCCGCTCAGGCCGACGATGCCGAACTTCACGACCTCACCCGTGAGCCCGCGCAGCTTCTGCTCGAGCGGGGGTTTCGAAGCTTCGGTCGTCGCCATACCGGGCTGCCTCCATGTACCTGCGGGACGAAAGGGTGTCCCACCGGGCCGGAGCCACCCCTTGAGTCCTGCGTGCACGCACATGATCCGACTACGCGGACGAGGACCTGGCCGTCCAGGCTACCCGCTTCCATCGAACGGCTCAGCCCTCCGGGGTAGGGGTTGACATCTACGCGCGTCCAGTACTCACCGTCCCCGGGCGGCTCCACCACCTCCCACCGGCCCGGATATCCTGGGCCGCGTGACTTCCCCGGGCAATGTGAATTTTCCAGTGGTGGGCATGATCGGCGGCGGGCAGTTGGCCCGCATGGCACACCAGGCGGGCATCCCGCTGGGGGTCAGGTTCAAACTCCTCGCCGACACGCCCCAGGACTCCGCGGCGCAGGTCGTCTCCGAGGTCGTCCTCGGTGACTACCGCGACCTCGACACCCTGCGCGCCTTCGCCGCCGGCTGCGACGTGATCACCTTCGACCACGAGCACGTGCCGACCGAGCACCTGCGCGCCCTGGAGGCGGACGGCATCGCCGTGCGCCCCGGCCCGGAGGCCCTGGTCAACGCCCAGGACAAGGGCGTGATGCGGGCCAAGCTGGACTCCATCGACGTGCCCTGCCCCCGGCACCGGCTGGTCGCCGACCCGGCCGACGTCACCGCCTTCGCCGGCGAGGGCACGGGCTACCCCGTCGTCCTCAAGACCGTCCGCGGCGGCTACGACGGCAAGGGCGTCTGGGTCGTCGACGACGAGGAGCAGGCGCAGGCGCCGTTCCTCGCCGGCGTCCCCGTGCTGGCCGAGGAGAAGGTCGACTTCGTCCGCGAGCTGGCCGCCAACGTCGTCCGCTCGCCCAGCGGCCAGGCCGTCGCCTACCCGGTCGTCGAGAGCGTCCAGGAGAACGGCGTCTGCGCCGAGGTCACCGCCCCCGCGCCCGGCCTCGACCCGGCCCTGTCCGACGAGGCCCAGCAGCTCGCCCTGCGCATCGCCGGCGAGCTCGGCATCGTCGGCCACCTCGCCGTCGAGCTGTTCCAGACCCGCGACGGCCGCATCCTCGTCAACGAACTCGCGATGCGCCCCCACAACTCCGGGCACTGGACCCAGGACGGCGCCGTCACCTCGCAGTTCGAGAACCACCTGCGGGCCGTCCTCGACCTCCCGCTCGGCGACCCCCGGCCGCGCGCCAGGTGGACCGTCATGGTCAACGTCCTCGGCGGCGACTACCCGGACATGTACCACGCCTTCCTGCACTGCATGGCCCGTGACCCCGGGCTGCGCATCCACATGTACGGGAAGGACGTGAAGCCCGGCCGCAAGGTCGGCCACGTCAACGTCTTCGGGGACGACCTCGACGACGTCCGCGAGCGCGCCCGCCACGCGGCCGCCTACCTGCGAGGAACGATCACCGAATGACCTCCGCCGCTCCTGTTGTTGGCATCGTCATGGGCTCGGACTCCGACTGGCCCGTCATGGAGGCCGCCGCCCAGGCCCTCGACGAGTTCGAGATCCCGTACGAGGTGGACGTCGTCTCCGCCCACCGGATGCCGCGCGAGATGGTCGCGTACGGCGAGAACGCCCACACCCGCGGCCTCAAGGCGATCATCGCGGGCGCCGGCGGCGCCGCCCACCTGCCGGGCATGCTCGCCTCCGTCACCCCGCTGCCCGTCATCGGCGTGCCGGTGCCGCTGCGCTACCTGGACGGCATGGACAGCCTGCTCTCCATCGTCCAGATGCCCGCCGGCGTGCCGGTGGCGACCGTCTCGGTGGCCGGCGCGCGCAACGCGGGCCTGCTCGCGGTGCGGATGCTCGCCGCCTTCGACCCCGAACTCACCGAGAAGATGGCCGAGTTCCAGGCCGAGCTCAACAACCAGGCCACCGAGAAGGGCAAGAAGCTGCGCGCCAAGGTCGCCGGCTCCAGCTCCTTCGGCTTCGGCAAGTAACCCCTGTCGTGGGGGTGGGGTAGAACAACCGGTATGACTTCGGACTCCCTCACCCCGCTCGACCGCGCCCGCGCACTGCTGCGCACCGCCCCCGTGGTGGACGGCCACAACGACCTCCCCTGGGCGATGCGCGAGCAGGCCGGGTACGACCTCGGCGCGCTCGACCTCGCCGCCGACCAGAGCGACCACCTGCACACCGACCTCGCCCGCCTCGCGGAGGGCGGGGTCGGCGCGCAGTTCTGGTCCGTCTACGTGCCCGCCTCGCTCGCCGGGGACCACGCCGTCAGCGCCACCCTGGAGCAGATCGACTTCGTCCACGCCCTGGTCGAGCGCTATCCCGACCGGCTGCGCCTCGCCCGTACGGCCGCCGACATGGAGGCTTCCCGCGCCGAGGGCCGGATCGCCTCCCTCATGGGCGCCGAGGGCGGCCACTCCATCGACTGCTCGCTCGCCACCCTGCGGGCCCTGTACGAGATGGGCGTGCGGTACATGACGCTCACCCACAACGACAACGTGCCGTGGGCGGACTCCGCCACCGACAAGCCGGTGGCGGGCGGGCTGACCCGCTTCGGCGAGGAGGTCGTCCGGGAGATGAACCGGCTCGGCATGCTCGTCGACCTCTCGCACGTCTCCGCCGACACCATGCGCGACGCGCTGCGCGTCACCGAGGCGCCCGTCGTCTTCTCGCACTCCTCCGCGCGGACCGTCTGCGACCACCCGCGCAACATCCCCGACGACGTGCTCGCCCAGCTGCCCGCCAACGGCGGGGTGGCGATGGCGACCTTCGTGCCCAAGTTCATCCTGCCCGCCGCCATCGAGTGGACGGCCGAGGCCGACGAGAACATGCGCGCCCACGGCTTCCACCCGCTGGACACCACCCCGCCCGCGATGGAGCGCCAGCGCGCCTACGAGGCCGAGCACCCGCGCCCGGTCGCCACCCCGGCCACCGTCGCCGACCACCTCGACCACATGCGCGAGGTCGCCGGCATCGACCACATCGGCATCGGCGGCGACTTCGACGGCACCGCCTTCCTGCCGGAGGGCCTCGACTCGGTGGCCGGCTACCCGAACCTGGTCGCCGAACTCCTCGGCCGCCACTGGTCCGAGGCCGACCTCGCCAAGCTCACCTGGCACAACGCGGTACGCGTCCTGCGCGACGCCGAGTCCGCCGCCGCCTCGCTGCGCACGAGCCGCCGCCCGTCCATCGCCACCATCGCGCAGCTGGACGGCTAGGACCTGTCCAGCAGAGGGATCTCGATGGCCGGGCACCTGTCCATGACCATGGCCAGCCCGGCCTCCCGCGTGCGCCCGTACGCGGCCTCGTCCACCACGCCCAGCTGGAACCAGACCGCCTTGGCCCCGACGGCCACCGCCTGATCGGCCACCTCCCCGGCGAGGTCGGACCGAACGAACACGTCCACCACGTCGATGGGGAACGGGATCTCGGCGAGCGAGGCGTAGCCCTGCTCGCCGAGGACGGTCTCGGCCTTCGGGTGGACAGGCACGACGCGCTTGCCGTACTTCTGCAGCACCCGCGCCACGCCGTGGGCGGCCCGGGCGGTGTTGGTGGACAGGCCCACCACCGCCCAGGTGTCGCCGGTGCCGGTGAGGATCTCGCGGACCGTCGCTTCGTCGCCGTAGTTCGTCATACCGCTGTCAACGGCATACCCCGGAGGGGGATTCCCCCAGGAGGTGCGTCAGCTGGGGCGGCCCAGGGCGCGGTACGTCCATCCGGCGGCGCGCCAGGCGTCGGCGTCGAGGACGTTGCGGCCGTCCAGGAGGCGGCGTTCGGCGACGACGGCGCCGAGCGCGGCCGGGTCCAGCTCGCGGAACTCGGCCCACTCGGTGAGGTGGAGGACGACGTGGGCGCCCTCGGCCGCCTCCAGGGCGGAGCCGGCGTAGGTGAGGGAGGGGAACATCCTGCGGGCGTTGTCGACGGCCTTCGGGTCGTAGACGGTGACCTGGGCGCCCTGGAGCTGGATCTGCGCGGCCACGTTGAGGGCGGGGGAGTCCCGGATGTCGTCCGAGTTGGGCTTGAAGGCGGCGCCGAGCACGGCCACCCGGCGGCCCAGGAACCCGCCGCCGCACTGCTCGCGGGCCAGCTCGACCATCCGGGAGCGGCGGCGCATGTTGATCGAGTCGACCTCGCGCAGGAAGGTCAGCGCCTGGTCGGCGCCCAGCTCGCCGGCCCGGGCCATGAACGCCCGGATGTCCTTGGGCAGGCAGCCGCCGCCGAAGCCGAGGCCGGAGTTGAGGAACTTGCGGCCGATCCGCTCGTCGTGCCCGAGCGCGGTGGAGAGCATCGTGACGTCCGCGCCGGCCGCCTCGCAGACCTCGGCCATCGCGTTGATGAAGGAGATCTTGGTGGCCAGGAAGGAGTTCGCGGCGGCCTTCACCAGCTCGGAGGTCGCGTAGTCGGTGACCAGGAACGGCACCCCGGCCGCGATCGGCTCGGCGTACACCTCGCGCAGCAGCCGCTCGGCCCGCTCGCTGCGCGCGCCGACCACGATCCGGTCCGGCCGCAGGGTGTCCTGGACGGCGAAGCCCTCGCGCAGGAACTCCGGGTTCCAGGCGAGTTCGGCCTCCTCGCCGACCGGGGCCAGCGCGGCCAGCCGCTCGGCGAGCCGGGCCGCCGAGCCGACCGGCACGGTGGACTTGCCGACGACCAGGACCGGGCGGGTCAGGTGCGGGGCCAGCTCCTCGATCACGGCGTCCACGTACGACATGTCGGCCGCGAACTCGCCCTTGCGCTGCGGGGTGTTGACGCAGACGAAGTGGACGTCGGCGAACCGCGCGACCTCCTCGACGGAGCTGGTGAAGCGCAGCCGCCCGGTCGAACCCTCGTGCCCGGCCACGTGCTTGACCAGCAGCTCGGACAGCCCCGGCTCGTACATCGGGACGCGGCCGGCGGTCAGCATGGCGATCTTGTCGGGGTCGATGTCCAGACCCAGCACCTCGAAGCCGAACTCCGCCATCGCGGCGGCGTGCGTGGCGCCGAGGTATCCGGTGCCGATCACGGAGATGCGGAGGGTCACGGGTTCCCCTTAGTGCGGTTCGACATGCGGTTCGACGTGTGCTGAGACCGGCCTGCCGACCGGAACCAGGTGCTCCCCGATGCTATCGGGCCCCGCCGGGGCGCCCGATCCGCCCGCGTCCGAGACGCTAGGCAGCCGCAGGTCGGAGCCCTAGGATCTGGTACTGAACGGTAGTTAACCGGTACTTCGAGCTGGACGAGGCGGGCATCATGGCGGGCAGCGCAGGCGCGGCTGACTTCGATCTCTTCCGTATCTCCGAGGAGCACGAGATGCTCCGTGAGGCGGTGCGTTCGCTGGCCGAGGCGAAGATCGCTCCGTTCGCGGCGGAGGTG
>NZ_JOCF01000048.1 GCF_000720635.1 Streptomyces sp. NRRL WC-3742
CCTTAGGGACGGGCTGGGGGGTGGGGGTGGGGTGGGCCGGCGTGGGGGTGGGGTGCCAGTGTGCCCGATCGTCCCGGGCCGGGGTAGGCGGGCGACGCGCCGCCGGATCACCGGTCCATGGCCCCGTCGTTACGGCCGGATTACGGTCGTAGGTGGTACCCGGAGAACGTCCGCGCCGCGGCAGACGTGCCGCTTAGAGGAACGTACAGGATGCCGGGCCCGACCACAGCCGGGGCTTCATACATCCGGTGACTGCCAGTGGGCCGCGTCACAGCGGTTCACTGGGCGACACGCCTCCGGAGCCCCGGCGGGCGAGAACTTGAGGAGACACCCGTATGGAGTTCCTTCGGCCCGCCACCTGGGACGAGGCGCTCGCGGCGAAGGCCGCTCACCCGGGCGCGACGGCGATCTCGGGCGGCACGGACGTGATGGTCGAGCTGAACTTCGACGTGCACCGGCCGACCGCGATCCTCGACCTGAACCGCGTCACCGAGCTCACCGAGTGGTCCGTCGAGGCGGACGTCGTGCGCCTGGGCGCCGCCGTCCCGTACGCCAGGATCATCGAGGAGCTGTCCGGGCCGCTGCCCGGGCTGGCGCTCGCGGCCCACACCGTGGGCTCGCCTCAGATCCGCAACCGCGGCAGCGTCGGCGGCAACCTGGGCGCCGCCTCCCCGGCCGGCGACTCGCACCCGGCGCTGCTCGCGGCCGGGCGGGACGTGTACGTCGAGGCGGCCTCGGTGCGCGGCACCCGGCTCATCCCGATCGACGACTTCTACGTCGGCGTGAAGCGCAACAGCCTGGAGCCCGACGAGCTGATCAGGGCGGTGCGCATCCCCGTCGCCGACGGCCCGCAGCAGTTCTCGAAGATCGGCACCCGCAACGCGATGGTCATCGCGGTCTGCGCGTTCGGCTTCGCCCTGCACCCCAAGGACGGGACGGTCGGCACGGGCATCGGCTCGGCCGCCCCCACCCCGCGCCGCGCCGTCGAGGCCGAGGAGTACCTGGCCGGCGTCCTCGCCGAGCGCGGGCTCTGGGCCAGCGGCGCCCTGCTGGGCCCCGAGGTGGTCCGGCGCTTCGGGGAGCTGGTCAGGGCCGCCGCCTCCCCCATCGACGACGTCCGGGGCACCGCCGAGTACCGGCGCCACGCGCTGGCCGTCATGGCCCGGCGCACCCTCACCTGGTGCTGGAACGACTACCGCAAGCAGATTGGGAGCGCGGCATGAGGGTCACGTTCACCGCCAACGGCAGGCCCGTCGAGGCCGACGACGTGTGGGAGGGCGAGAGCCTGCTGTACGTGCTGCGCGAGCGCGTCGGGCTGCCCGGGTCGAAGAACGCGTGCGAGCAGGGCGAGTGCGGCTCCTGCACCGTCTACCTGGACGGCGTGCCGGTCTGCTCCTGCCTGGTCGCGGCCGGACAGGTGCAGGGCCGCGAGGTGCGCACCGTCGAGGGGCTGGCCGGCGAGGACGGCGAACTCGGCCTCGTCCAGCAGGCGTTCGTGGACGCCGGGGCCGTGCAGTGCGGCTTCTGCACCCCGGGACTGCTGGTGCAGACCGACGCGCTGCTGGAGCAGGACGCCCAGCCGAGCGACGACGACATCCGCGAGGCGCTGTCGGGCAACCTGTGCCGCTGCACCGGCTACGAGAAGATCATGGACGCGGTGCGGCTCGCCTCGGCCCGCAAGTGCGCCGGGGACACCGGGAGTTCGAAGTGAGCGCGCGCAGCCTCCAGGGCCAGAAGAACCTGCAGAACATCCACCAGGCGGCCGGGGACGGCATCGGCGGCTCGCCGCTGCGCCCGGACGGGACGCTCAAGGTGCGCGGCGAGTTCGCGTACTCCTCCGACCTGTGGCACGAGGACATGCTCTGGGGCACGGCCCTGCGCTCGCCCCACCCCCGGGCCAACATCCTGTCCGTGGACGTCTCCGAGGCGCTGAAGGTGCCCGGGGTGTACGCGGTGCTCACCCACGAGGACATCCCCGGCGCCAAGTACTACGGCCTGGAGATCGCCGACCAGCCCGTGCTGGCGATCGACAAGGTCCGCTACCACGGTGAGGCGATCGCGCTGGTCGCCGCGGACCACCCGGAGACGGCCCGGCGGGCGGTGGCGAAGATCGCCGTCGAGTACGAGGTGCTCGACCCGATCGTCACCGAGGAGCAGTGCCTGCGCCCGGAGACCTACGGGTACGTGCACGAGCCCCACGAGTACAAGTCCCACGCGTACGGCAACATCTGCCACGAGCAGCACCTCGTCTCGGGCCTCGGCGTCACCGACGAGGTGCGGGCCCTGGCGGACGTCGTGGTCAGCGGGGACTACGAGGTCGGCATGCAGGACCAGGCGTTCCTGGGCCCCGAGTCGGGCCTGGCCGTGCCGGCCGAGGACGGCGGCGTCGACCTGTACATCGCCACCCAGTGGCTGCACGTGGACCGCCAGCAGATGGCCCCGGTGCTCGGCCTGCCGGAGGAGAAGGTCCGCCTGACCCTGGCCGGGGTGGGCGGGGCCTTCGGCGGCCGCGAGGACCTGTCGATGCAGATCCACGCCTGCCTGCTGGCGCTGCACACCGGCAAGCCCGTCAAGATCGTCTACTCCCGGGACGAGTCCTTCTTCGGCCACGTCCACCGCCACCCGGCGCGGATGCACTACGAGCACGGCGCCACCCGCGACGGCAAACTCGTCTACGCGGACTGCCGGATCGTGCTGGACGGCGGCGCGTACGCCTCCGCCTCGCCGGCCGTGGTCGGCAATGCGGCCTCGCTCGGGCACGGGCCGTACGTCATCCCGAACGTGCGGATGCACGCGATCGCGCTCTACAGCAACAACCCCTCCTGCGGGGCGATGCGCGGCTTCGGCGCGGTGCAGGCGGCCTTCGGCTACGAGTCGCAGATGGACAAGCTGGCGGCCGAACTCGGCATGGACCCGGTCGAGTTGAGGCAGCTCAACGCCGTCACCCAGGGCGACCGGATGCCGACCGGGCAGGAGATCGACGCGCCCGCGCCGGTGGCCGAACTGCTGCGCCGCGTCAAGGACATGCCGCTGCCTCCGCCGCTGGACACGGATCACCCGGACGTGCGGCGGCTGCCCGGCGCGCTCTCCAACACCTCGCACGGCGAGGGCATCGTGCGCGGGGTCGGGTACTCCGTCGGCATCAAGAACGTCGGCTTCTCCGAGGGCTTCGACGACTACTCCACCGCCCGGGTGCGGCTGGAGGTGATCGGCGGCGAGCCCGTCGCCCTGGTGCACACCGCGATGGCCGAGGTCGGGCAGGGCGGCGTCACCGTGCACGCGCAGATCGCCCGCACCGAGCTGGGCGTCGAGCGGGTCACCATCCACCCCGCCAACACCGAGGTGGGGTCCGCCGGTTCGACCTCCGCCTCGCGCCAGACGTACATGACCGGCGGCGCGGTGAAGCTGGCCGCCGAGGCGGTGCGGCACGAGCTGATCGACAAGGGGCGCCGGCGCTACGGCTGGACGCAGCAGGACCTCTCGCTGGCCGGCGGCAAGGTCGTCTCGGCGAGCGCGGGCGTGCTCACCTCCGTCGTGGACCTGCTCGGGGACGAGGCGATCGACCTCACCCGCGAGCACCACCACCGGCCCACCGAACCGTTCGACAAGGTCACCGGGCAGGGCTTCGGCCACGTCCAGTACACCTTCTGCGCCAACCGCGCCGTCGTCGACGTGGACGTGGAGCTGGGCCTGGTCAAGGTCGTCGAACTGACCGCCGTCCAGGACGTCGGCCGGGCGCTCAACCCGCTCTCCGTCGTCGGCCAGATCCAGGGCGGCTGCACGCAGGCGCTCGGGCTCGCGGTGATGGAGGAGATCATCGTGAAGGACGGCAAGGTGCGCAACGCCTCCTTCACCGACTACCTGATCCCCACCATCCTGGACACCCCGCCGATCCCGGTGGAGATCCTCGAACTGCCCGACCCCCACGCGCCGTACGGGCTGCGCGGGGTCGGCGAGGCGCCGACCGTCTCGGCGACGCCCTCGATCGTGGCGGCGATCCGCAACGCCACCGGTCTGGCCCTGAACCGGATTCCCGTCCGGCCGGAGCA
Source organism: Streptomyces sp. NRRL WC-3742 (assembly GCF_000720635.1). GTDB lineage: Bacteria > Actinomycetota > Actinomycetes > Streptomycetales > Streptomycetaceae > Kitasatospora. The sequence continues at coordinate 4,050 of NZ_JOCF01000048.1, forward strand.
CCTGACCACCGAACAGCCCGGCTAGCGCCGGGAGTTGCCGTCGCCGTGCGCCCACGCCGGGGCGCGCGGCGGCGCTACCACTACCCCCACCCATCGTGAGTCGAAGCGTCCCCCTGCACCGCCGTCCCGAGTTGACGAGCCGTCAGGTCGGCTCGCCCACCCCAACCCCCATTGACACTTGGGAGTGGACATGACCCGGATACCCACCGGAGCTCTGGACGCCTATTTCAAGATCTCCGCCCGGGGATCGACCCTCGCCGGTGAACTGCGCGGTGGAATCACCACGTTCATGGCGATGGCCTACATCATCCTGCTCAACCCGCTCATCCTCGGCGGCGCCGACGTCACCGGCGCCAAGCTCGACCACGCCGCGCTGACCACCGCCACCGCCTTCGCCGCCGCCGTGACCACCCTCCTGATGGGCCTGGTCGGCAACGTGCCGCTGGCGCTGGCCGCCGGACTGTCCGTCTCCGGCGCCGTCTCCGCGCTCGTCGTGCCGCACACCACCTGGCCGCAGGCCATGGGCCTGTGCGTGATCTACGGGCTGCTGATCGTGCTGCTGGTGGTCTCCGGACTGCGCGAGAGGATCATGAACGGCATCCCGATGCCGCTCAAGCACGCCATCACCATCGGCATCGGCCTGTTCGTCACCGTCATCGGCCTCTACAAGGCCGGGTTCGTGCACACGGGCGGGCCCACCCCGCTCTCCCTCGGCCCCGCCGGGGAGCTGACCGGCTGGCCGGTGCTGGTCTTCTGCGCCACCCTGCTGGCGATCTTCGTGCTGATGGCACGCGGCGTCCGGGGCGCGATCCTGCTCGGCATCGCCGGCGGGACGGTGCTCGCCGTGGCCGTCAACAAGCTGGCCCACGTGCCCGCCCCGGAGTGGAAGAGCTCCGTGCCCGTATGGCCGGGAAGTCCGGTCTCCGCGCCCGACTTCGGCCTCTTCGGCCACATCGACCTGTTCGGCGCCTTCGGCGCGCAGGGCATGGGCGCGATCAGCGCCTCCGTCGCCGTGTTCACCCTCGTCCTCGCCGGGTTCTTCGACGCCATGGCCACCATCATCGGCGTCGGCACCGAGGCCGGGCTCGCGGACGAGCGCGGCCGGATGCCCGGCCTCTCCCGGGCGCTGCTCGTCGACGGCGCCGGCGGCGCGGTCGGGGGCCTCGCGGGCTCCTCCGGACAGACGGTGTTCGTCGAATCCGCGACCGGCGTCGGCGACGGCGCCCGCACCGGGCTCGCCTCCGTCGTCACCGGCTCGCTGTTCGCGCTGATGCTGTTCTTCTCGCCGCTGGCCGGGATCGTCCCCGTGGAGGTCGCCTCGGCGGCGCTGGTGGTGATCGGCGCGATGATGATGAGCCAGGCCCGGCACATCGACTGGTCGGACCGGGACGTCGCCGTCCCGGCCTTCCTGACCTGCGTGCTGATGCCGTTCACGTACAGCATCACGGCGGGCGTGGCGGCCGGGGTCGTCTCGTACACGGTGATCAAGGCCGGGCGGGGGCGGTGGCGCGAGCCCGGGGTGCTGATGTGGGTGCTGACCGTCGTCTTCGTCGGGTACTTCGCGCTGACGCCCGTGAAGGTGTGGCTGGGGGTCCACTGACCGCCCTTGATCGTTTCCGCCACCGGCACCCGCCGCCGTACGGGATCGTTTCCCGTACGGCGGCGCCCCCGCTACTGTCGACCATGTGTGAGGAGAGCGGTACGCCATGCAGGACATCGCCGAGCAGGTACGGGCCTGGCACGCGGCCGGGCGCACCTTCGCCGTGGCCACCGTCGTCGGCGTGACGGGCAGCGCCCCGCGCGACCCCGGGGCGGCGCTGGCCGTCGACGCGGACGGCGAGGCCGTCGGCAGCGTCTCCGGCGGATGCGTGGAGGGCGCGGTGTACGAGCTGTGCCGGGCGGCCATCGAGAGCGGCGAGCCGGTGCTCGAGCGCTTCGGGTACAGCGACGAGGACGCCTTCGCCGTCGGGCTGACCTGCGGCGGCGTACTGGACGTGTTCGTGCAGCCCGTCGTCCCCGGCGCCGACGCCGCCCTGGACACGGGCCTCGCGCTCATCGCCGACGGCGAGCCCGTCGCCCTCGCCCGCGTCATCGCCGGGCCCGGCGACCTCGTCGGCGCCGCCCTGGCCGTCACCGCCAGCGGGCAGCACGGGGCGCTGGCGGTCGGGCCGTCCACCGTCGGCGCGCTCGAGCGGGCCATCGCCGCCGAGGCCCGCGCCATGCTGGACGCCGGGCGCACCGGGCGGATCGTCCTCGGCCTGGACGGGCGGCCCTGCGACGAGCACGGGCACGGCACCGTCACCTGCTTCGTCGAGTCCTACGTGCCCGCGCCCAGGATGCTGGTCTTCGGCGCGATCGACTTCGCCGCCTCGGTGGCGCGGATCGGCACCTTCCTCGGCTACCGGGTCACCGTCTGCGACGCCCGTCCCGTCTTCGCGACGAAACGGCGCTTCCCGGACGCGGACGAGGTGGTCGTCGACTGGCCGCACCGCTACCTGGACTCCCAGCTCGGCCGGATCGACGGACGCACCGTGCTGTGCGTGCTCACCCACGACGCCAAGTTCGACATCCCGCTGCTGGAACGCGCCCTGCGGCTGCCCGTCGGCTACGTCGGGGCCATGGGCTCGCGGCGCACCCACCGGGAACGGCTCGCCAAGCTGCGCGAGGCCGGGCTCACCGAGGCCGAACTGGCGCGGCTGCGCTCCCCCATCGGCCTCGACCTGGGCGCGCGCACCCCGGAGGAGACGGCCGTCTCCGTCGCCGCCGAGATCGTCGCCCACCGGCGCGGCGGCAGCTGCCTGCCGCTGAGCGCGGGCGAGGGGCCGATCCACCACGACGCCGCGCAACCCGCCGAGGAGGGTGCGGCGTCCGGGGCGCACGCCGCCTGAGCGGCGTCACGTTGCACGGCCACCGCAGCGGCGGGAGGCTGGAGTGGCGGACTCGCCCCGAGCCCGGGGAAGGAGCAGGGGATCATGCGTGCCCTGCTGGAGGTCGACCTCGACACGGAGACCTCGAACAAGCTCATCAAGGACGGCACGGCCGGCTCGGTCATCCAACAGATCCTCGGCCAACTCAAGCCCGAGGCTTCCTATTTCCTCGCCCGCAACGGCCGTCGCTCGATGGTGCTGATCGTCGACCTGACGGACGAGCCGTCCGTCGTCACCACCTGCGAGCCGTTCTGGGTGCAACTCGGCGCCGAGATCGCGCTGTACCCGTGCATGAACACCGACGACCTGGCCGAGGGGCTGAAGCGGCTTGCGGAGGCCGCCGCTAGTCCAGCGCCAGCCTGACGCCGAGAGCCATCACGACCGTGCCGGTCACCCGGTCCATCAGGCGCCGGGCGGCCGGGCGGCGCAGCCAGCCGCCCAGCGCCCGGGCGAAGGCGACCAGGACGGCCGACCACAGCACGCCCTCCACGACATGGACGCAGGTCAGCGCCACGCCGGCGGCGAAGTGCGGCACCCCGGCCGGGATGAACTGCGGCAGCACCGCCACGTAGAAGACCCCCACCTTGGGATTGAGCAGGTTGGAGACCGTACCGCGCCGCCACCCGTACCCGAACCCGCCCTCCGCCGGACCGCCCTCCTCGGCCTGCGCCCCGCCGGAACGGCTGCGCAGCAGGCCCACACCGATCCACACCAGATAGGCCGCCCCGGCCCACCGCAGGATCTCGTACGCCACCTGTGAGGCGGTCAGCAGCGCCGTCACCCCCGCCGAGGTGAGCGTCCCCCAGAGCAGGCAGCCGGTCTGCACGCCGAGCACCACCCCCCACGCCTGCCGCCGGTGCCCCAGCGCGGAGGTGCGCAGGATCAGCGCGGTGTCGATCCCGGGGGTGAGGGTGAACAGCCCCACGACGAGGGCGAAGGACCACAGAGCCGTTGTCATCTCCATGAGCCGCGATCCTTCCACACCCCCGGAGGGGACGATCGGTCGGCGGTCACGCGCTCCTCGCCACCGGCCCGCCGACCGCCGGCGGGGGTTGGTGGTTGGGGGCTGGGGGGCTGGGGCTGGGGGCTACCGGGGCTACTGGGCCTGGCAGCCGCGCTGCCAGTTCCAGCCGATGAAAGAGTGGCGGAGCTGGACGTCGAAGGTGCAGCTGTAGGTGAGGTCGGGGTTGAGGGTGAGGTAGGTGTGGTGGGTGTTGGCGTACCAGTCGCCGCTGGTGTCGAAGATGCCCTTGTAGGTGAAGTCGGCGTGGGCCTGGGTGTTCACGGTGGCGCAGTCGGTGGTGCAGTCGCTGCCGGCGGTGGCGGACTTGAGCGACCATCCGGCGTTCCAGGGCTCGCGGTTGAAGCCCTGGGTGGCGGTGGTGGCGGCGGTGGTGATGCGGCCGTCGGCGGCGGTCCAGTCCGAGGTGGTGTAGAGGCCCGTCATGCGGATGTTGCAGCAGTCGTACATCTCGTTGGCGCTGGTGATCCGGCGGGCGGACGTCAGCGACTCGGCGGCCGGCGACTTGGCCGCCGGCGACTTGGCGGCCGAGGGCTTGGCGCCCGGGGTGTAGGTGACCGGGGTGTAGGTGACCGGGCCCTCGTGGGCGGTGCAGTCGGCGCCGATGGTGATCGTCTGGCGGACGGTCTGGCCGGCGGGCGGCACCGGCAGCTTGCCGGTGAGCTTCACCGCGCCGCAGTCGCGGGCGCTCGGCGTGCCCGCCGCGGGGGCCGCGACGGCTGCCGGGGCCGTCGCCATGAGCAGGCCGGACACACCGAGCGCTACCGCTACCAGACGCTTGTTCACTGTCTCTGTTCCCCTCGTCGGTTACCTGCCGGTAGAGCGTACGGGTGGGGCCCGTGTGCTCCGAGGGGTTTGGCAGGTTCCTGCAACTGCCGGGGGTTCAGGTGATGTTGAGGCGGGCGGCCAGGCGCAGCAGGCCCGGGCTGAGGCGGCTCAGGAAGCGGGCGGCCTTGGCCTCGGGGGTGACGGGGACGACGGGCTTCCCGGTGCGCACGGCGCCCACGATCGCGGCGGCGACCTTCTCCGGCGGGAAGCCGCGGCGGGCGTAGAGCTTGGCGGCACGGGCCTGCTTGGCGGCCTGTTCGGTGGCGGTGGTGGCGGAGAAGGTGGAGGTACGGGTGATGTTGGTGTTGACGATGCCGGGGCAGATGGTGGAGACGCCGATGCCGTGCTCGACGAACTCCGCGCGCAGGCAGTCGGAGAGCATGAAGACGGCGGCCTTGCTGGTGGCGTAGGCGGTGAGCGCCTTGGAGGGCAGGTAGGCGGCGGCCGAGGACACGTTGACGAGGTGGCCGCCCCGGCCGCGGTCGGCCATCAGGCTGCCGAAGGCGCGGCAGCCGTGGATGACGCCCCACAGGTTGACGTCCAGGACGCGCTGCCACTCCTTCTCGGTGGTCTGCAGGAAGGTGCCGGAGTGGCCGATGCCGGCGTTGTTGACCATCACGTCGGGCACGCCGTGCTCGGCGGCGACCTGCTGGGCGAAGGCGTCCATCGCGGCGCCGTCGGAGACGTCCACCCGGTAGGCGTGGGCCTGCGGGCCGATCAGCGAGGCGAGTTCGGCGGTGCGCTCGGCGGCGGGAAGGTCGAGGTCGCAGACCACGACGCGGGCGCCCTCCTCGGCGAAGGCGAGGGCGGTGGCCCGTCCGATGCCGCTGCCGCCTCCGGTGACGACGACCAGGCGGCCGTCGTTCTCGGGTGAACTTCCCTGCTCGATACGGGCGGTGAACTCGCGGACCAGGTCGGCCACGGTGGCTCCCTTCTCCAGCAGCGCCGACCAGTGGCCGGCGTGCAGCGTGCGTCGCGTCAGGTTCGGCACCCAGCGTTCGAGCCCCTCGGAGAGGAAGGGCGCGACGTAGCGGTCCCGGGTGAGGGTGATCAGCTGGACGGGCACCTCGGTGGGCCGCTCGCGCGGACTGCCCAGCGTGGGGCGGAAGTTGGCGCGGTACAGCTCGATTCCGCGCACGGCGTCGCGGCGCAGGGTGGGCTGCGGGTGGCCGGCGCGCGGGGTGACGTGCTCCAGGTCGCGCAGCACCCTCGGCCAGGCGCGGGCCAGGCCCAGGCGCCAGATGCCGGGGGCGAGGTAGGGCAGGTGGAAGGCGGTGATGTACCAGGAGTGCAGGCCCTGGTGGAGGAGTTGGCGCAGGTGGCGAGGGGTGGGGCGGCGCAGGCGGCGGCGCAGCCAGTGGCCCATGTGGTCCAGGCTCGGGCCGGACATGGTGGTGTAGGAGGCGATCCGGCTCTCGGCGCCGGGCGAGGTGACGGCCTCCCAGGACTGGATGGAGCCCCAGTCGTGGGCGAGCAGGTGCACCGGGCGGTCGGGGCTGACGGCGTCGGCGACGGCGAACAGGTCGTCGGCGAGGTGCTCCAGGCGGTAGCCGTCCCGGCCTGCGGGGGCGGCGGACTCACCGGCGCCGCGGACGTCGTAGCGCACCACGTGGTGGTCGCGGGCGAGGTCGGCGGCGATCTCGTCCCAGACGACGTGGGTGTCGGGGTAGCCGTGGACGAGCAGGACGGTGGGGGCGTCCGGGTCGCCCTGCTCGAAGACGGCCAGGGGCAGGCCCCCGGAGTGGACGGTCCGGCGGCGGACGGGCGGCGTGCTGCTCATCGGGCGGGCTCCTCGGCCTCGACGGTGGGGTCGCTGGTGTTCGCCCCGGCGTCGGTACCCGTGTCGGTGCCGGTACCCGTGTCGGTGCCGGTGCCGGTCCAGCGGCGGACGTGCGGGAGGTCGTCGTCGAGCCAGTAGGCGTCGTCCTCGGTGACCACCAGCAGTTCCTCGAACTTGATGCCCACGCCGCGGAATCCGATGTGCGGCTCGACCGCCCACAGGCCCGGGGTGGGGGCGTGCCGGGAGGAGCGGCCGTCCGCCCACAGCGGTGAACGGCCGTGCAGGCGCTCGGAGATGAGCTCGCGGCCGAGGGTCTGGAGGGTGCGCACGCCGAAGCCGAACACGTTCACCCCGGCCGGGCCGCGGGCGGTGTTGCGGGTCACCTGGTGGCCGATCACCCGGCCCGGGTACACCTGGTGGCGGTTGTCGTAGCCGTGGGCGGCGATCTGGGCGTCCACGGCGGCGTACACCTCGTTCAGCGGCTTGCGGGCGCGGACCTCGGCGAGGATCAGCTCGCGGTAGACCTCCAGGTCGGCGGCGAGGCGGTCCCAGACCCTGTTCTCGCCGACCTTGCCGCCGTAGCCGATGTCGGCGGTGTAGCCGTCCACGACCGGGGCGCAGTCCAGGACGTACGGCATGCCCTCCTCCAGGCGGCGGTTGCCGGCGAAGAACTGAAGCGGGGTGTGGAAGTGGCGGAACGCCGTACGGTCGCCGAACCAGGCGAAGGGGACGTGGAAGAAGTCCTGCACCCCGGCGCCGACCAGGCGGCGGCGCAGCTCGGCGGTGGCCTGGCGCTCGGTGACGCCGGGCTCGATCCACGCGGCGACCTGTTCGGCGCAGTGGTAGGCGAGTTGCTGGGTCTCGCGGAAGCGGGCGAGGTCGCGCTCGGTGTAGCGGAAGGCGGGGGTCGCTGCCATCGGGGGCTCCTTCTAGAGGTCGAGGACGAGGGTCTCGCCCTCGGCGGCCCGGGAGACGCAGGGCAGCAGGGCGCCGGCCTCGCGGCGGTCGGGGGTGAGGCGGCGGTCGCGGTGCTCGGGGGTGCCGGACAGGACGCGGACCTCGCAGGTGCCGCAGAAGCCCTGGTGGCAGGAGTACGGCAGGTCCGGGCGCCGCTCGCGCAGCACGTCCAGGGCGGAGCGGTCGGCGGGGACGTCGAGGGTCGGACCGTCCGTGCCGAGGCGCACGGCGAAGGGCGCGCCGTCGGTGACCGGGGCGGCGCCGAAGCGCTCGAAGTGCAGGGAGGCGGCCGGGGACTCGTCCAGGGCGCCCTGGACGGCGGCGAGCATCGGGGCCGGTCCGCAGCAGTAGACGGCGGCGCCGCGCGGGGCGTGGGCGAGCAGCTCCGCGCCGGTCGGGACGCCGCCGTGCTCGTCGTCGGTGCGCAGCAGGACGCGGCGGGGGTCGAGGGCGCGCAGCTCGTCGGCGTACGGGAGGGTGTCGGCGCTGCGGCCGACGTGGACGAGGCGCCAGTCGAGGCCGTGGCGCTGCGCCTCGCGGGCCATGGGCAGCAGCGGAGTGATGCCGATGCCGCCGGCGAGGAGGAGGACGGCGGGTTCGGCGCAGAACGCGAAGCCGTTGCGGGGGCGGCGGGCGGTGATCCGGCTGCCGGGGTGGAGGGCGTCGTGGACCTCGACGGAGCCTCCGCCGCCGCCCGGCAGGCGGCGTACGGCGATGCGGTAGGCCGCGTGGTCGGCCGGGTCGCCGCTGAGGGAGTAGTGGCGCTCGCGGCCGGAGGGCAGGGCCAGGCGGAGGTGGGCGCCGGGCTGCCAGTGGGGCAGGGGACCTCCGGAGGGGTCGGCGAGCGTCAGCTCGACGACGTCGGTGGCGAGGGCGCGGCGGCCGGTGACGACGAGTTGCAGCGGCGGGGTGGGGCGGCTGTACGGGCGGCGCGGGTTGCGGCGCAGGAGGGGGGAGCCGAGGGCGGGGCTGTAGCGGTCGGCGAAGGCCGTGAGCCGGCGCATGAAGGTGTCGGCGCGGGGGCGGCCGTAGAGGTCGGGGGGCGGGGTGAGCAGGTCCATCCGGGAGGGTCCTTGGGGGGTGGGTGGGGTCGGGGCGACAGGTTTCAGCGGACGGATTTCAGATGTCAGCGAACAGATTTCGTCAGCTGACACCTGTTCGCTGTCATCTGTTCTCTGTCAGCTGTCATCTGCCCGCTGTCCGCTGTTCGCTGTCCGTCGTTCGCCGACGGCTGTCAGCGCCCGGCGGCGGCGCGGGCGGCCGGGGAGGTGGCGAGGTAGCCGATGGCCTGGCTGGAGGACCCCTCCTGGGTGGGGTGGTAGCCGGGGCGAAGGTAGCGCAGCCCGGAGCGCACCGAGCGGATCGGGTCGGGCAGGAGCCCGCGGCGGGCGATGCGGCCGGCCTCGCGCCAGGTGGGCCTGAGCCGCCCGTGCAGGGTCGGGTCCGCGGCGAGGAGGAAGCGGGCGCCGCGCACCCACAGGTGCACGAGCAGCGGCCCGGAGACCATCATCCCCCGCACGCGGCGCACGTAGCCCGGGTCGAGGTGGACCAGCAGGTCGAAGGCAACGCTGCGGTGCTCGACCTCCTCGGCGCCGTGCCAGCGCAGCAGGTCGAGCATCGTCGGGTCGGCCTGCGCCCGGTCCAGGCCCGGCGAGTTGAGGGCCCAGTCGCCGAGGAAGGCGGTGAAGTGCTCGATGGCCGCGATGAAGGCGACCCGCTCGATGACGTTCTCGCGCCGCCGCCGGGCCGACAGCCCGGGCTTGTCCCCGAGGACGCGCTGGAAGAGCCAGGCGACCTGGCGCACGTACGGGCGCGGGTCGAGCCCCTGGCCGAGCATGTGGTCGAGGACCTCCTGGTGCGCCTCGGCGTGGATCGCCTCCTGCCCGATGAAGCCGAGGACCTCCTCGCGCAGCTCCTCGTCCCGGATGAGCGGCAGCGCCTCCTTGAACACCCTGACGAACCAGCGCTCGCCCTCGGGCAGCAGCAGGTGCAGGACGTTGATGACGTGGGTGGCCATGGGCTCGTCGGGAATCCAGTGGAGCGGCAGCTGGGCCCAGTCGAAGCGGACGTCCCGGGGTTCGAGCACGAGGCTGTCGTGCACGCGCGCGGCAGGGGCGGCGAGGGCGGGGACGGGGGTGGTTCGGGGCATGGGAGGCCCTCCTGACCTGGGGGCGACGGCTCGGCTCAGGGCAACGTACTCGCGGGTAGCTCACGGAACAAGGGTTTCGACCACTCTTATCGACATCGAGTCTAATAAGTACCCCGGGGCGCCCGCGTCAATCGATCGGAAACGAAAGGTCCGCGCACGCGAGCGCAACAGAACAGAACGCAAACGGACCCCGCCGGACGGAAAACGTCCGGACAGGGTCCGTCGAGGACAGTCCTCAGACCGCCATCGCCAGCATCAGCGGCGCCGCCCGGGCCGCCAGCAGTTCGGCGGCGGCCTTGAGCTTGTGCAGGTTGTCCACCGGCATCGAGGTGGCCAGACAGCCGACCGTGCTGCCCGCCGTGATCGGCACGGCCGCGCACACCGTGCCCAGGGCGTACTCCTGGAGGTCCAGCACCGGCACGGTGGCGGGCTGCCGCTCCAGCCGGTGCATCAGCTGGTCGGCGTCGGTGACGGTGCGGGAGGTGAGCCGGGCCACGGGGTGGCGGGAGAGGTGGTCGCGCAGGGCGTCGGCGTCGAGCTGGCCGAGCAGGCACTTGCCGATCGCACTGGCGTGCGCGGTGGCCCGGAAGTCCACCCACTCCTGGACGGCGGGCGCGTGGTCGGCGGCCGAGACGGCCTCCACCGACAACTCCCCGTCGTGGTACCGGCTGAAGTAGACGGCCGCACCCAACTCATCGCGCAGCTCGGCGAGTTTGCGGTTGAGGCGGGCCTTGACCAGCTGCTCCCGGTTGTACTGCCCCAGCAGCGCGAAGGTGCCACCGAGCACCCAACCGCCGTCCTGGCACTGGAGGTAGCCCTCGACCTCCAGCAGTTCGGCGAGCCGACGCACGGTGGGCAGGCCGAGCGAGGTCTCCCGGGCGAGGGCGACCAGCGTCGCACCGTCCGGGTGCCGGTCGACCGCCTCCAGCAGTCTGAGGGCGTACCGCAGGGAGGTGAACGGGCCGTTGAGGCCCTGGTCCAGCGCGGCGTGACGACCCGTGGCAGGTGTCGACATGTCGTCCCCTTCCGATGTCCCCCACGGAGCGACCGCGGGCACCCTCCAGCCTATCGAGCGCGACGGCCCGGCAACTGCCGTCCGTGAATATCGGTGAACATTCCGTGCAGCCGCCGCATCACCCGCGAAAATGCCCCGGCCGAACGGGGGCCGAACCGGGCCGAACCGGGCCGAACCGGGCCGAACGGGGGCCGACCCGCGCCGAAGGGACCGCGCCGAAGGGACCGCGGGGGACGGCCGCCGGGGACGCAGACGCCCGGCGGCCGCCTCCAGGGGAGCGTCAGTCCTCGTCGCCCGCACGGAGCTTGGCGACCGCGGCCTCCAGCCGGGCGCCGTACTCCGCGTCGGCGGCCCGGAAGTGGGCAAGGTTCCGCTCGACGATGTCGTCACGGGAGACCTGCGACAGGAAGCCCGCGATGTTGCCGATCAGACGGCCCTTCTCCCCCTCGGACATCAGCCGGTACAGCTCGCCGGCCTGGAAGAAGTCGTCGTCCTTGCTGTGCGCCGGGGTGGCGAAGGTGCCGGTGTGACCCTCCACCCGGACGGGGGCGGCCAGCGGGGAGTCGGTCTGGGCGGGCCCGTCGAAGGAGTTGGGCTCGTAGTTCTTCTCCCGGCCGCCCCTGTTGAGCGCGCCCAGGCCGTCGCGGCCGTAGGTGCGGGCCTCGGTGGCGCGCGGGGCGTTGACCGGAAGCTGGGTGTGGTTCACGCCGAGGCGGTAGCGCTGGGCGTCGGCGTAGGCGAACAGCCGGCCCTGGAGCATCTTGTCCGGGGAGGGGCCGATGCCGGGCACGAAGTTGTTCGGCGAGAACGCCGCCTGCTCGACCTCGGCGAAGACGTTCTCCGGGTTGCGGTTGAGCACCAGGCGGCCGACCTTGACCAGCGGGTGGTCGGCGTGCGGCCACACCTTGGTGAGGTCGAAGGGGTTGAAGCGGTAGTCGGCGGCCTCGGCGACGGGCATCAGCTGGACGTACAGCGTCCAGGACGGGAACACCCCGCGCTCGATGGCCTGGTGGAGGTCGCGCTGGTGGGAGTCGGCATCGGCGCCGAGCACCTCGGCGGCCTGCTCCCCGTCCAGGGAGCGGACGCCCTGGTTGGTCTTGAAGTGGTACTTCACCCAGTACGCCTCGCCCTCGGCGTTGACCCACTGGTAGGTGTGCGAGCCGTAGCCGTTCATGTGCCGGTAGGAGGCGGGGATGCCGCGGTCCCCGAAGAGCCAGGTGATCTGGTGGGTGGAGGCGGGCGAGTGGGCCCAGAAGTCCCAGACGTTGTCCGCCTCCTGGACGCCGGTGTAGGGGTCGCGCTTCTGCGAGTGGATGAAGTCGGGGAACTTGACCGGGTCCTTGATGAAGAACACCGGGGTGTTGTTGCCGACGAGGTCGTAGTTGCCGTCCTCGGTGTAGAACTTCACCGCGAAGCCGCGCGGGTCGCGCACCGCGTCGCCGGCGCCGAGGTTGCCCGCCACCGTGGAGAAGCGCAGGAACACCTCGGTGCGCTTGCCGACCTCGGACAGGAAGGCCGCGCGGGTGTACGGCGACACCTCGTCCGTGACCTCGAAGTAGCCGTAGGCGCCGGAGCCTCGGGCGTGCACGACGCGCTCCGGGATGCGCTCGCGGTTGAACCGGGCCAGCTTCTCCAGCAGGTGCTGGTCCTGGATCAGCAGCGGTCCGTACTCGCCGGCCGAGGCCGAGTTCTGGTTGTCGGCGACGGGCGCGCCGGACTCCGTGGTCAGGATCTTGGACATGGAGGGTCCTTCGGATGTCGATACAGGCGGTGCGTGGAGGGGGAGTTGGCGAGACATCGGCACGTCGACACATCGACGAAGAGGCTCGGATGCTCGGAGGCCCAGATGTTCAGAGGCCCAGCAGGCCCGCCGCCGCCTCGCGGGCGGTGGGCGCCAGCGCCGCGAGGGCCCGCGCGGCCGCGTCGCCCTGCGCCAACGGACGGGCGGCGGTGAGCGCGGCGGCGTCCTCGCCGGTCAGTCCGGCCCCGGTGAGGGCGGCGCGGGCCTCGGCGGCGGGGAGGGCGTCGAACCAGCGCAGGGCGAGTGCCGCACGGCCGGGCCCGGTGAGGCGGCCGGTGAGCCGCAGGCGGGCGAGCCCGCCGTCCGGGTGGACGTTGATCCGCACGTGGGTGACCGGACGGCCCGCGGGCAGCCGGAAGCGGTGCCGGGTGTCGGGCTGGAGGCGGGTGCGGGGCAGGAGTTCGAACCAGTCGCCCTCCGCCGGGCTGCGCCCGGTCGAGGCGTCGAAGCCGATCAGGTCGGCCCAGCCGGGGGCGTTGGCGACGAAGTGGGAGGTGTCCACCTCGGCGGCCAGGACCTCACCGCCCCCGGCCAGGGCGATCTGCACCCAGTCGTTGGCCTTGTCGCGCCGACGCCGGGTCTCCCAGCCGTCGCCCATGACGGTGGCGCGACCGGGAGCGTTCAGGTTGTGCGGGGAGGAGAAGTAGCGGTCGGAGGCGGCCTCGGCGACACCGCCGTACTCCTGGGCGGCCAGGTCGAAGGTGAGGCCGTCCAGTTCGCGCGGGTCGGGCAGCACCTCGCCGTGCACCCGCAGCCGGGCGACGCCGCCGTCCGGGTAGATGCAGAGCCGCACATGGGTGTAGCGGGTGTCGTCGGCGACGGCGAACTCGTGGGCGGTGTCGCCGCGCAGGGGGGTGCGCGGCACGAGGACGGTCCAGTCTGCGGCCCGCGCCTCCTCGGGCGAGGGGTGGCCGGGAATGGACGCGGCCTCGACGACGGCGCTCTCGGGGTAGTTGCCGGTGAAGTGCGCGGTGTCGACGATCACGCCGCGGATCACACCGGCGGCGCCGAGCCGCACGATCGCCCAGTCGTGGTCCTCGTCGGTGGGGTGCGGCTGCTCGGCGGAGACGCCGCGGCGGCGCTTGGACTCCCAGCCGTCCATGATCTGGCCCTTGTGGCCGAAGGTGTGCGGGCGGAACTCGGCCGGCTTCGCGACCAGCAGGTTCTCGGCGTCCGCGAAGGTGTCCTCGTTGGTGGCGACGACGCCCGCGCCGAGCAGCCGGGAGGCCAGGTTGACCAGCTCGGTGAACGGAGCGTTCGTGGTGTCGGCGGTGGTCACTGACTCTCCTCAGGAGGTTTGGGGGTCAAGGGAGTTGGCGGGGCGGGTGAGCATCCGGCCGAAGGGCTGGGCGCCGGGGCCGGTGTCGACCGCCCGGCCGCGCAGCCAGGTGGTGCGCACGGCGCCGCCCAACGTCCGCCCCGCGTACGGGGTGACGGGGTTGCGGTGGTGCAACACGTGGGCCCGGACGGCGAATTCAGCCTCGGGGTCGAAGGCGACCAGATCGGCGTCGCGGCCGACCGCGATGGCGCCCTTCACGGCGGACAGGCCCGCCAGTTCGGCCGGCCCCGCGGACATCCAGCGCACCACCTCGGCCAGGGTGTGGCCGCGTCGGCGGGCCTCCGTCCAGACGGCGGGCAGGCCCAGTTGCAGGGAGGCGATGCCGCCCCAGGCGGCGGCGAAGTCCCCGCTGCCGCCGTACTCGGGCAGCAGCTTGAGGTCGGGGGTGGAGGGCGAGTGGTCGGAGACGACGGCGGTGAACTCCCCGTCGGCCAGGGCCTGCCAGAGCGCGTCGCGGTTGGACTCGTCGCGGATCGGCGGACAGCACTTGAAGGCGGTGTCGCCGTCCGGGACCTGTTCGGCGGCGAGGGTCAGGTAGTGGGGGCAGGTCTCGGCGCTCACCCGGACGCCCTCCTCGCGGGCCCGGCGCAGCAGCGGCAGGACAGCGGCGGAGGAGACGTGCAGGACGTGCACCCGGGCGCCGGTGCGCCGGGCGGCCTCCAGCAGGCGGGCGACGGCGCCGGTCTCCGCCTCGGCGGGGCGGGAGGCGAGGAAGTCCCGGTAGCGGCCGCCGGGTTGCTGCGGTGCGGCGGCGAGCACGGCCGGGTCCTCGGCGTGGATGATCGCCAGTGCGCCGATCCTGGCCTGCTCGGCGAGCGCGGCCTCGAGGTCGTGCGGTTCGACGTGCGGGAACTCGTCGACGCCGGAGGGGGCGAGGAAGCTCTTGAAGCCGAACACGCCCGCGTGGTGCAGGGGTTCGAGGTCGGCGGTGTTGCCGGGGATCGCGCCGCCCCAGAAGCCGAGGTCGACGAAGCTTCGCCCCTCGGCCGCCTTGCGTTTGAGGGCGAGCGCCTCGACGGTGACGGTGGGCGGGATCGAGTTGAGGGGCATGTCGACGATGGTGGTGACGCCTCCGGCGGCGGCGGCTCGGGTGGCGCTGGCGAAACCCTCCCACTCGGTGCGGCCGGGTTCGTTGACGTGCACGTGGGTGTCGACCAGTCCGGGCAGCAGGGCGGTGGAGCCGAGGTCGATGAGCTGCGCCGGGTGGTCGGCGGTCCGGTCGACGGCCAGGGAGCCGTGGGCGGCGATCCGGGCGATGCGCCCGTCCCGGACCAGGACGTCCGCGGGGCGCTCGCCCTCGGGCAGGACCACCCTCAGGGAGCGGATCACCACGGGCGAACTGACAGGCATGGGGGCCTCCGATACCAGGACGGGGGTGCGCGGGAGGGAGGGGGGAGGGAGGGGATGGATGGGGGAGGAAGGAAACGGGCACGCCGAACAGCGCCGGGTGACAGGGCCGTTGGGGCCGTCGACGGGCGAATCGGAGCGGGTTGGAATCGGGATGGAACCGAAGGATTGCCGGGAGCCTAGGCCCGCCTTCAACAAAACGTCAATGGAGGAACGTACGAGGGTCCGGGCCTCGGACGGGGAGGTGTTCAGCGCATCAGCAGCTCGGCCGCCAGCCGCTCCCCCGCCGCCTCGGCGAGCTCACCGGCCCTGGTCAGGCTGTCCCCCGGCTCCTCGGCCAGGTCGGTCAGCGCGATCGCGGCGGCGAAGCCCGCCGAACGCCACTCGGCCTCGGACAGCTCCAGCCTCCCCGCCACCGCCGCCACCCGGATCCCCGCCCGGGCGGCGGCGGCAGCGACCCCGGCGGGAGCCTTGCCGTGGAGCGTCTGGGCGTCCAGACAGCCCTCGCCGGTGACGACGAGGCGTGCCCCCCGCACGGCCGCGTCGAAGCCCAGCAGCTCGAGCAGCAGCTCGATGCCGGGCCGCATGGTGGCGCCCAGCAGGGCGAGGGCGGCGAAGCCCACCCCGCCCGCGGCCCCGGCGCCGGGGGCCTCCCGGACGTCGTGCCCGGTCAGCGCGGCGACCTGGTCGGCGAAGCGCGTCAGCCCTTCCTCCAGGACGGCCAGCTCCTCCCCGTCGGCGCCCTTCTGCGGTCCGTAGACGGCGGCCGCGCCTCGCGGGCCGAGCAGCGGGTTGTCCACGTCGCAGGCGACGACGATCTCCGCACCGGCCAGCACCACGGCGAGCGGGCCGGGGTCGATCGCGGCCAGGCGGCGCAACGCCTCTCCCCCGAAGGGCAGTTCGACGCCCTCGGCGTCGCGCAGCCGGACCCCGAGGGCCTGCAGCATGCCGGCCCCGCCGTCCGTGCTCGCACTGCCCCCCAGGCCCAGCACGATCCGCTTGGCGCCCTGGGCGAGCGCCCGGCCGATCAGCTGGCCGACGCCGTAGGACCCGGCGGTGAGCGGGGCGGTACGGCCGCCGGGGAGCCGGGCGAGGCCGCACGCCTGGGCCAGTTCGACCACGGCGGTGTCCCCGAGGACGGCGAGCGCCGCATCCACCGGCAGCCCGGTCGGCCCGGCCACCTTGACGGGGACGCGGGCGAACCCGGCCGCCAGCGCGGCGGCCAGGGTGCCCTCGCCGCCGTCGGCGACGGGCAGTTCGCGCACCTCGGTGCCGGGCGCGGCGCGGCGGATGCCGGCGGCGATCCGGGCGGCGGCCTCGGCGCCCTCCAGGGTGCCCTTGAACTTGTCGGGAGCTACGACCACATGACCCTGGTGGCGGGTGACGGGCATGGCGCGGTCCTCACTTCCGTACGGTCTGGCGGTGGTTCGTCGGCGTGCCCCTGATCGTGCCGTGGGTCGGGCCCCGGGTCCAGCCCCGGTCCGGCCCGCGGGGCGCACGCGCCCGGCATCGGCCCGGACGGCCCGAACGGCCCGGCATCAGCCCGGACGCGGCCCCCGCCGCCACGTTGGATCGACCGGCGGACGGGCGGATGAGCCCCGGCCCGTCCGCCGGTCGGGTCCTGCCCTCCTGGCGGCGCGGGCACGACCGGATGGGTACACGCCGCCAGGAGGAGCCTGTGGTGTTCACGCGATTACGCGGCCACGCGATTACGCGCTTACGCGGCTACGCGACCTCGCGACCCGAGAGCCGCTCGACGCCGCGCAGCAGGGCGGAGTGGTCGAGCGAGCCGTCGCCGTTGGCGCGGGCGGAGGCGACGAGCTGGGCGACCACGGCGCCGACCGGCAGCGCGGCGCCCACGGCGCGGGCGGCGTCGGTGACGATGCCCATGTCCTTGTGGTGCAGGTCGATCCGGAAGCCGGGGGCGAACTCGCGCTTGAGCATGTTCTCGCGCTTGCGGTTGAGCACGGTGGACCCGGCCAGGCCCCCGCCGAGCACGTCCAGGGCGGCGGAGAGGTCCACGCCCGCGTTCTCCAGGAACACCACGGCTTCGGCGAGCACCTGGATGTTGACGGCGACGATCAGCTGGTTGGCGGCCTTGACGGTCTGCCCGGCGCCGGAGGGGCCGACGTGGACGACGGTGGTGCCCAGCGCGTCGAACAGCGGCTTCGCCTCGGCGAAGTCGGCCGCCTCGCCGCCGACCATGATCGACAGGACGGCCTCGACGGCGCCTGCCTCGCCGCCGGAGACCGGGGCGTCCAGGGTGCGCACGCCCTTCTCGGCGGCGGCCCTGCCGACCTTGATCGAGGTCTGCGGGGTGATCGAGGACATGTCGATCACCAGGGCGCCCGGGCGGACGTTCTCCAGGACGCCGCCCTCGCCGAGGATGACGGCCTCCACGTGCGGGTCGGCCGGGACCATGGTGATGACGACCTCGGCGTCCGCCACCGCCTCGGCGATACTGCCGGCTCCCTGGCCGCCGGCCGCGACCACGGCTTCGACGGAGGCCGGGGAGAGGTCGAACCCGGTCACCCGGTGACCGGCCTTGAGGAGGTTGACGGCCATGGGCCTGCCCATGATGCCGAGGCCGACGAAGGCGATCTTGCGGCTCATCGCGTGGTTCCTTACGTGAGGGAGGGGGTGGCGGTGTCCCGGCTACGTCGCTGGGTCCCGGCTATGGGGCTCGGTCCCGGCTGTGTGGACTCGGTCCCGGCTACGTGGCTCGGCCCCGGCTACTTGGCGGCGCGCAGCTCGCGCGGCAGCCAGGCGAAGGCGTCCGAACCGGCGCCGCCCGAGGGCCGGTACTCCAGGCCGATCGGGCCGGAGTACCCGGCGGCGGAGAGCCGGGCGAAGAGGTCCTCGAAGTCCAGCTCGCCCGTGCCGGGTTCGCCCCGGCCGGGGGTGTCGGCGATCTGGACGTGGCCGATGCGGTCGGCGTACGCGTCGATGACGGCCGCCAGGTCCTCGCCGCCCCGGGCCAGGTGGTAGAGGTCGCAGAGGAAGCGGGCGTTGCCCAGGCCCGTGGCGGCGTTGACCCGGTCGACCACCTCGACGGCGGCGGCGGAGGTCACCAGCGGGTAGTCGGGGGACTCGATCGCGTTGAGGGCCTCGATCAGGAGGACGGCGCCGATGTCGTGGGCGGCCTTCGCCGCGATCACCAGGTTCTCCAGGGCGAGGGCGTCCTGTTCGGCCGGGTCGACCCCGGCGGTCCGGTTGCCGTACAGGGCGTTGAGGGCGGTGGCGCCGAGGGAGGCGGCGAGCTCGGCGGCGACCGGGACGTTGGCGCGGAAGCGCTCGCGCTCGGCGGGCAGCGAGACCGTGCCCCGGGCGCCGAGGCCGAGGTCGTCGACGAGGTTGAGGCCCGTGAGGCGCACGCCCGCGTCGGTGAACGCCTTGCGCAGCGCGTCGAGTTCGGCCTGTGCGGGCCGGTGCTCGGCCCCGAAGGGCCACCACAGTTCGGCGGCGGTGAAGCCGGCGGCCGCGGCCGCCGCGGGGCGTTCCAGCAGCGGGAGTTCGCCGAACAGGATCGACAGATTGACCGTGAAGCTGTGCTTGGCGGCGGCCGTCACGTCCTTCACCTCTCACTCTCTTCGGAATCTTCCGACGCTTCCGGCATTCGCTAATTCCACGATGCGGAACGGGGATTCTGTGTGGTGGAAGCATCTCCGGACGCCCGGAGGAGTGTCAAGGCCCCTCGCAACAATTTGTTGAAGCGGCCGGACGCCCCGCCCCCGCCGGACCCTGCCCGGCTCCGGGGCCGCTCGCTAGAGTGAGCACGTGCGATTGATGGTGGAGTTCACGACAGAACCGTTCGAACTGGACACGTTCCCGGCGCACGCCGTGGCGGCCCGCGAGGCCGTCGACGCGGCCGGCCTGGACGTCTCGGTCGGCCCCTTCGGGACCGGCGCCGAGGGCGAGGCCGAGCAGGTGCTCGCCGCCGTGACCAGGCTGCTCCGCGAGACCCTGGACGCCGGGGCGACCCGCATCTCCGTCCAGGTCAGCGTGCTGGGCGAGGAGGGCGGTACGGCGTGACCGGGCAGCACGTGGAGCACCCGCTCGCCGCGGCCGTCAAGCCACTGCTGGACGCGGTCGGCGCGACGCCCGTCCCCCTGGGCGAGGTGCGGGCCGAGGACATCGTCCTGGAGTGGGAGGGCGCCCCGGCCATGGCCGTCCGGCTGCCGCACCTGAGCAGCGCCCTGGACCGCCTGCTGGCCGAGATGACCCGCCAGTTCGACGGCCGTCCGCTCGCCGAGCTGGACCGCCTGGAGAAGCAGCGGGTGGTGGCCCTGCTGGAGGAGCGCGGCGCCTTCACCGTCCGGCACGGCGTGGAGACGGTGGCCACGGCCCTGGGTGTCAGCCGCTTCACGGTGTACAACTACCTCAACCGCCAGGACGGCTCGAAGCCCTGAACGACCCGGCGGCGGGCCAGGTTCAAAAAGTGACCACCAACCGTTCAACAAACTGTTGACGGCCGGGTGGGGTCGATCTAGCTTGTGCGGGTGGCACCACTCTTCAGGAGGTCCACCGTGACCAACCACCCCCACACCCTCGACTCCCTGGCCGCGGCCGATCCGGCGGAGCTGGACGAGATCCTGCTGGAGATTTGCTCCAGCCCCCGCTGGGCCGCCGCGGTCGCCGAGGCCCGACCCTGGTCCAGCCGTGAAGCCCTGCTCGCCGCCAACGCGGCGGCCATGGCGCGGCTGACCGCCGAGGACCTGCACGACGCGATGTCCGGCCACGCCCGGATCGGCGAGCCCAGGGCGGGCGACGCCGCCTCCGAGCGCGAACAGGCCGGCGTCCAGGGCGTGGACCGGGCCGTCCTCGACGAACTGCACAAGGCCAACGCCGCCTACGAGGCGAAGTTCGGCCACGTGTTCCTCATCTGCGCGACCGGCCGCACCGCCGCCACCATGCTCGCGGCCCTGCGCGAGCGCCACCCCAACGACCCGGCCACCGAGGCGGAGATCGTCCGGGGCGAATTGCGCAGGATCAACGACATCCGACTGGGCCGCCTCCTCGACGAGTCCTGACGGATCGTCAAGAATGCTTCACAGGGCTCCTGCCTTTTCTCGCCTGACGCGTCGTCATCTCTGCCATCAGTAAGGTTACTTCACCCATGACTGGCATCTCCACCCACGTGCTCGACACCAGTCTCGGCCTCCCCGCCGAGGGCGTCCCCGTCGAGCTCGCACTGCGCACCGAGGGTGGCTGGAAGGTGCTCGGCGCCTCCGCCACGGACTCCGACGGCCGGGTCAGGGACCTACCGGCCGTGGAGGCGGGCTCGGTCGTCCGGCTGCTCTTCGACACGGCCGCGTACCACGCGGGCGCGTCCCCGGAGCCGCCGTTCTTCCCCGAGGTCTCGATCGTCTTCACGGTCGCGCCCGCGCAGCCGCACTACCACGTGCCGCTGCTGCTCAATCCGTTCGGCTACTCGGTCTACCGCGGAAGCTAGACCGACCTGGAACCCTAGGAGCCAGTCATGGCCCACGTGCTCGGTCAGAACCAGTACGGCAAGGCGGAGAACCGCATCGTCCGGGTCCGGCGCGACTCCACCCGGCACGAGATCAAGGACCTGAACGTCTCGGTCTCCCTCCAGGGCGAGTTCGAGGACGTCCACCTCACCGGGTCCAACGCCAACTGCCTTCCCACCGACACCACCAAGAACACCGTGTACGCCTTCGCCAAGAAGTACGGCATCGAGTCCGCCGAAGCCTTCGGCATCCTCCTGGCCCGGCACTTCGTGGACGACACCGAGCGCGGCGTCGTCCACAGCGCCCGCATCCGGATCGAGGAGTACGCCTGGGAGCGGATCAGGACGCCCGACAGCTCCGCCCGCTTCATCGGCTCCGAGGAGGTCGGCCACTCCTTCGTCCGCAGCGGGCAGGAGGTCCGCACCACCGAGATCGTCTACGACGGCGAGCGCGTCCAGGTGATCTCCGGCCTCAAGGACCTGGTCGTCCTGAACTCCACCAACTCGGAGTTCTGGGGCTACATCAAGGACCGGTACACCACCCTGAAGGAGGCGTACGACCGCATCCTCGCCACCCAGGTCACCGCCCGCTGGAAGTACGGCTACAGCGGCCGCGAGGACGAGGCCCAGCCCAACTGGGACCGCTCCTACACCCAGGTGCGGCGCCACCTGCTGGAGGCGTTCGCCGAGACCTACTCCTACTCGCTGCAGCAGACCCTGTACGCGATGGGCACCCGGGTGCTCAACAACCGCCCCGAGGTGGACGAGGTCCGCCTCGAACTGCCCAACAAGCACCACTTCCTGGTGGACCTGGAGCCCTTCGGGCTCGAGAACGACAACGAGGTCTACTACGCCGCGGACCGCATGTACGGCCTGATCGAGGGCACCGTGCACCGCGAGGGCGTCACCCCGGTCATCCCGGTGGTCTGACCCCGGTCCACCCTCCCCGTCACACCTGCCTCATCTGTCACACCTGCCTCACCCATCCCATCTGCCCTACCTGTCTCACCTGCACCTCCACCCCCACCCACCGGAGTTCGTGCCCGCCTCGCGGCGGCCGGCCCGGGGCGTCGGAGGCCACGGCCGAGGGACCCTTGCACCGCCGTCCCGCCCTCGGCCTCCCCGCATCGTCAGCCGGTCTCCAGCGCCCTCGGCGCGCCGGGAGCCACGGGCACAAGAGGGGCTCGACATGGCACCCAGCAACACCAGCAGCACAGACGGCGGTTCCACCCCTGCGAGAATCCCCGGACCGGACGGACCAGCCGGGCCGAACGAACCGGACGGACCAGCCGGGCCTGACGGGCCTGACGGACCGGACCGGACGGCCGGGATCCACCCCGTGGACGAGATGCTGCCCCCGGTGAAGCTGTTCACCACCGGTCTGCAGCACGTCGCCGCGATGTACGCGGGAGTCGTCGCACCCCCGCTGATCGTCGGCGCCGCGGTCGGGCTGTCGCCCGCCGACCTCGCCCTGCTCATATCGGCCAGCCTGTTCACCGCGGGACTGGCCACCCTGCTCCAGACCCTGGGCGTCTGGCGGATCGGCGCGCGACTGCCGTTCGTCAACGGCGTCTCCTTCGCCGGTGTGGCACCCATGGTCGCCATCGCACGCGGCAGCACCGATCACGACGGGGGCACGGGGAACGCCCTGCCGGTGATCTTCGGCGCCGTGATCGTCGCGGGGAGCCTGTGCTTCCTCGCGGCGCCGTACTTCTGCAAGCTCATCCGGTTCTTCCCCCCGGTCGTCCAGGGCACCGTGATCACCCTCATCGGGGTGTCCCTGCTGCCGGTGGCGGTCAACTGGGCGCGCGGCGGCTCCCCGTCCGCGCCCGGGTACGGCTCCATGCGGGCCATCGGCCTCGCCGCGCTCACCCTCACCGCGGTGGTGCTCTGCAACCGGCTGCTGCGCGGGTTCTGGCAGCAGCTGTCCCTGCTCGTGGGCCTGGCGGTCGGCACCCTGGCCGCCTTCCCGCTGGGCCTGGCCGACTTCGGCAGCGTGCGGGACGCCCAGGTCTTCGCGCTCCCCTCGCCCTTCCACTTCGGCGCCCCGCAGTTCGACGCGGCCGCGATCGCCTCGATGTGCATCGTCATGGTGGTCTCGATGACCGAGTCCACCGCCGACATGCTCGCCCTGGGCAGGATCGTCGACCGCGAGGCGGACGAATCCGTCCTCGCCGCCGGCCTGCGGGCCGACGGTCTGGCCACCGCGCTCAGCCCGGTCCTCAACGGCTTCGCGGCCAGCGCCTTCGCCCAGAACATCGGGCTGGTGGCGCTGACCCGGGTCCGCAGCCGTTTCGTCGTCGCGGCCGGCGGAGGCATCCTGATCGTGCTCGGGCTCTTCCCGGTGCTCGGGTCGCTCGTCTCCGTGGTGCCGCAGCCCGTCCTGGGCGGCGCCGGGATCGTGCTCTTCGGCACGGTCGCGGCCAGCGGCATCCGCACCCTCGCGGAGGCCGGAATGGAGTCCGGAGGCAACACCATCCTGGTGTCGGTCTCGCTCGGCGTCGGCATCGTGCCGATCGCCGCGCCGACCTTCTACGACGCCTTCCCGGAGGCCGTCCGCACCCTGATGCACTCGGGGATCTCGGCCGGCTGCGTGACGGCCGTCCTGCTCAACCTGCTCTTCCACCACGTCGGAGCCGCCCGCCGGACCAGATCCGGCCGGGCCTCCGGTTCGACGGTGCCGACGGCGACACCGTCCTGACCGGCCCGGGAGGGGCGCACGCCCCGGCACGCACCCCCGGTACGCGCCCCTCCCGGCCCCGCCCGCGCCTCGCGGGCCCGCCCCCAAGGAGTCACACCATGTCCGTCCAGCCACCGCCCGCCGAGCAGCGGATCGTCATCGAGAACGCCGCCATCGCGACCGTCGACGCCCAGGACACCGAGTACGCCCGCGGGCACGTGGTGATCCTCGGCAACCGGATCGAGTCGGTCGGCGACGGCCCCGCGCCCGCCTGGCTGGACAACGTCGTGCGGCGCATCAACGCCGAGGGGCACCTCGTCACCCCCGGGCTGGTCAACACCCACCACCACTTCTACCAGTGGATCACCCGCGGCCTCGCCCAGGACGCCATCCTCTTCGACTGGCTCGTCGCCCTGTACCCGACCTGGGCGCGCATCGACGAGCACCTCGTCCACGCCGCCGCCCAGGGCTCGGCCGCCGCCCTCCTCAAGTCGGGCTGCTCCACCGCCTCCGACCACCACTACGTGTTCCCGAAGGACGGCGGGGACGTGCTCGGCGCCTCCGTCGAGGCCGTGCAGGAGCTGGGGCTGCGCTTCACGGCGCTGCGCGGCTCGATGGACCGCGGCCGCAAGGACGGCGGGCTGCCGCCGGACCACGCCGTCGAGGACCTCGACGCCATCCTGGCCGCCTCCGAGGCCGCCGTCGACCGCTACCACGACGCCGGCTTCGGCTCCATGCTGCACGTGGCGCTCGCGCCCTGCTCGCCGTTCTCCGTCTCCACCGAGCTGCTGCGCCAGTCCGCCGAGCTGGCCCGCCGCAAGGGCGTGCGGCTGCACACCCACGGGTCGGAGACGGCCGAGGAGGAACGCTTCTGCAAGGAGCTGTTCGGGATGGGGCCGACCGACTACTTCGAGTCGGTGGGCTGGCTCGGCGAGGACGTCTGGATGGCGCACTGCGTGCACATGAACGACTCCGACATCGCCAAGTTCGCCGAGACGGGGACGGGCGTGGCGCACTGCCCCTCCTCCAACGCCCGCCTCGGCGCCGGGATCGCGCGGGTGCCCGACATGCTGCGCGCCGGGGTGCCGGTCGGGCTCGGGGTGGACGGCACCGCCTCCAACGAGTCCGGCGAGCTGGGCACGGAGCTGCGCAACGCGCTGCTGATCAACCGGCTGCACGGCTCCCCCACCGCCCTCACCGGGCGCCAGGCGCTGCGGCTGGGCACCATGGGCGGCGCCCGGGTGCTCGGGCGGCAGCACGAGATCGGGTCGGTGGAGGCCGGAAAGCTCGCCGACCTGGCGCTGTGGAAGGTCGACGGGGTGATGCACTCCTCGATAGCCGACCCGGTCGCGGCGCTGACCTTCGGCGCGCTGCCGCCGCTGTCGGTGCTGTTCGTCAACGGCAACGCCGTGGTCGAGAAGGGCGTGCTGACCACCGTGGACGAGGACAGGATCGCCCTCGCCTGCGCCCGCGCCGCCAGGGAGCTGGCCGCCCGGCCGGTGTGACACCCCGATGACTCCGGGGCGCCCAGGGACGGTGCGTGACCCGGACTCCGCCCGGCCGGCAGGTACGGACGGAGCACGGCCCCGAACCCACGGCGAGGGTTCGGGGCCGTGATGCGGGTGGCGGGCGGGGGCAGCAGGTGACGGACGACTAATGACGGATGACAGCGAACGGATGACAGCTGACAGGTTTCAGCGAACAGATGATGTTCGCTGACATCTGCCAACTGTCATCCGTTCGCTGAAACCTGTCAGCTGTTCGCCGTGCTCAGCCGAGCAGCGGCAGGGCCGGGAGGGTCAGGAAGTCGACGAACTCCTCCGCCAGCGCGACCTGCTCGAAGAGCCGGGCGGCCTCCTCCCAGCGGCCGGCCCCGTACGCCTCCTCGCCCAACTCCTCGCCCAACTCAACGAGTTCGGTGGCAACGAGGCCGCGCACCAGTTCGGCGGTGGCCTTCTCGCCGGTGTCGGAGAGCACGACGCCGTTGTGGATCCACTGCCAGATCTGCGAGCGGGAGATCTCGGCGGTGGCCGCGTCCTCCATCATGTGGAAGATCCCGACGGCGCCGAGCCCGCGCAGCCACGCCTCGATGTAGCGCACGCCCACCTGGACGGCGTTGTGCAGCCCGGCGCGGGTGCAGTGGCCTCCGGCGCCGGCGATGTCGAGGAGCTGGGCGGCGGTGACGGGCTCCGCCGGGCCGGGGTCGTCCTTCTGGTGCGGGCGCTCGCCGAGTACGGCGTCGAAGCAGGCCCGGGCGACGGGCACCAGGTCCGGGTGGGCGACCCAGGAGCCGTCGAAGCCGTTGCCGGCCTCGCGGTCCTTGTCCGCCCGGACCTTCTCCAGGGCGGCCGCGTTGACCTCCGGGTCCCTGCGGCTGGGGATGAACGCGGCCATGCCGCCGATGGCATGGGCGCCGCGCCGGTGGCAGGTCTGCACCAGCAGCCGGGTGTAGGCGGCCATGAACGGCGAGGCCATGGTCACGCTGTTGCGGTCGGGCAGGATGTAGTGCGCTCCGGCGTCGCGGAAGTTCTTGACGATCGAGAACAGGTAGTCCCAGCGGCCCGCGTTGAGCCCCGCGGCGTGCTCGCGGAGCTCGTAGAGGATCTCGTCCATCTCGAAGGCGGCGGTGATGGTCTCGATCAGGACGGTGGCGCGGATCGTGCCGTGCGGGATACCGAGTTGGGCCTGGGCGTGGGTGAACACGTCGTTCCAGAGCCGGGCCTCGAGGTGGCTCTCGGTCTTGGGCAGGTAGAAGTAGGGGCCGGAGTTCGGGTCCTCGGCGCCCTTGGCGAGCAGCCGGGCGGCGTTGTGGAAGAAGTAGAGGCCGAAGTCGACGAACGCGCCCGCGACCGGGGCCCCGTCGACCAGCAGGTGGTTCTCGTCGAGGTGCCAGCCGCGCGGGCGCACGACGACGGTGGCGAGTTCGGCGGCGGGCCTCAGGGTGTAGGACTTGCCGGCGTAGGTGGTGAAGTCGATGCGGCCCTCGAAGGCGTCGGTCAGGTTGATCTGACCGCCAATCACGTTCTCCCAGGTCGGGGAGGTGGCGTCCTCGAAGTCGGCGAGCCAGATCCGCGCCCCGGAGTTGAGGGCGTTGATGACCATCTTGCGGTCGGTGGGCCCGGTGATCTCGACCCGGCGGTCCTGGAGGGCGCGGGGCGCCTCGGCGACCTTCCAGTCGCCGGCGCGGACGTCGGCGGTCTCGGGGAGGAAGTCCAGGCTGCCGGTGGCGGCGATCTCCGCGCGCCTGGCCCTGCGCCGGGCGAGCAGTTCCTGCCGTCGCCCCTCGAAGGCGCGATGGAGCCCGGCGACGAAGGCGAGCGCCTCCGGGGTGAGCACCTCCTGCGCCCGGGGGATGTTCGGACCGGCGACAGTGACGGGATCTGCAGCCATGAGCAGGACACTCCTAAGACGGTTGAGCCTGGCGAAGGGAGCTCCGGTGGGAACTTCCTCGGGGAACTTCCGCGATCGGAACCCGCCTGTCGGCGAGTCCGATTCTGTAAGGTGGACACTAGTTTCCGCGATACAGAATTTCAACGGTTTGTTGAAGATCGCCGGGACTCTACTCCGCCCCGACAGCGAAGGGAACTCCGGTGGCCCGTACCCCCGAATCAGCATCGACGACCGTCGCCGACCGCGCGAGTGGCGGCGTGCAGTCCGTCGAACGCGCCTTCCAGCTCCTGGAGGCGCTGGCGGACTCCGGCGGCGTGGCCACCCTCAGCGAGCTCTCCGGCAGCTCGGGCCTTCCCATGCCCACCATTCACCGGCTGGTCCGCACCCTTGTCCAGCAGGGCTACGTCCGCCAGGACACCGCCCGCCGCTACACCCTCGGCCCCCGGCTGATCCGCCTCGGCGAGACCGCCGGACGCCTGCTCGGCAGCTGGGCCCGCCCCTACCTCGCCGAGCTCATGGAGGCCACCGGCGAGACCGCCAACCTGGCGGTGCTGGAGGGCGGCGAGGTGGTGTACGTCGGGCAGGTGCAGTCGCGGCGCTCGATGCGGATGTTCACCGAGGTCGGGCGGCGGGTCCAGCCGCACTGCACCGGCGTCGGCAAGGCGCTGCTCGCCCAGCTCCCCGAGGACGAGGCGCGCGCCGTCCTGGGCCCCAACCCCCTGCCCGCGCACACCCAGTACACCGTCACCGACCCGCAGGAGCTGATGCGCCAGCTCGCCGAGGCCCGCGAGCGCGGCTACGTGGTCGACGACCAGGAGCAGGAGATCGGCGTGCGCTGCATCGCCCTCGCCGTCCCGGGAGCGCCGACGCCCACCGCGCTGTCCGTCTCCGGCCCCGAGGCCCGCATCCGGGCACTGGAGGAGCAGACCGGCGCGGCCTCGCTGGTGCCGGTGATGCACGGGATCGCCGGACGGCTCGGGCTGGTCCTGGCGCCCTGAGGATCTGACGCCGCGCAACCCCCCGTCCCCCGTTCGGGCGGACGGCGGGCGGGTTGCGCCCGGGCCCCGGCGGTGGCTGCGCCACCCTGGTGCGGACGCGGCCCGCGACGGTGCGGGCGGCCGCAGCGCGAGGGCAGGGTGAGCGGGCATGGTGCGCGGACGAGCACGGAGCAGCATCGTCGTCGGCAGGAGCGTCGCGGCGGCCGCGGCGGCGGGCTGCGCGGCCGCCCTCCTGGCCTCGGGCCCGTCCTTCGCGCCGCCCGCGCCCGTCCTGGTGGCACGGGCCGCCCCCGCGCCCTCCCCCGCGACCTCCCCCTCCCACTCGAAGCTGGAGGTCGTCCGGATCGACCCGGACCCGGCCCCGCCCGGCGGCACCACCACCGTGCACGCCTTCGTCGCCAACCGCGGCCCGGAGGCGACGGCCTCCCCCTTCACCGTCCTGGTCGCGCTGCCGCAGGGCGTCTCCCCGCAGGGCCCGTACTTCCCCGCCGACTGCGAGGTGCTGCGCCACGGCCGCCTGGTGCGCTGCGTCTTCGGGCCCGGACTGCCGCCGCTGCGCACCGCGACGGCGCTGGTGCCGGTGCGCCTGGACCCGGAGCTTCGCCCGGGCCGGCTCACCGGCGGCTGGGTCGCGGTGCGCAGCGCGGACGACCCGGAGGGCGCGGGCGCCCGGCAGCCGTACGACCTCACGGTGGCCGAGCCGACTGCCGGGTGACGAATGCCGGGTGACGCCCTCCGGCTCCCCGCGTTCCTGTCGCCCGGACAGGGCCTAGCGGTAGACCCGGACGTAGTCCGCGGCCATGGTGATCGGGGTGTTCCCCTGCGGCGAGGGGTGGTACTTCCCGGCGGACACCGACAGGTTGAGGATCAGGTACGCGGACCAGTTGGCGCCGACGCCCTTGCCGTCGGAGTGGACCTTGACGCCGTTGACGTACCAGTCCACGGAGTTGGCACCGTAGTGGGTGCCGATGGTGACCCACTGGTCCTTGGCGACGGTCTTGGGGTTGGTCCAGTACTCGGGGTTGCTCGGGTTGACGTGGTTGGTCAGCTCGAGCAGGTTCGGGTTGTCGGGGTGGTACTCGAAGGAGTCGATCTCCCCGTGCGCGCCGCTGTCGCCGTTCCAGGTCCACAGCGCCGGCCAGGCGCCGGTGCCGGCCGGGAGCTTGACCCGGGTCTCGGCGTAGTCGCCGGTCTTCACCTTGAAGCCCTGGCTGGAGTACTCGGTGGTGAGCAGGCCCGCGTCCCACGCCTGCTTGCCGTTCTCCAGGGTGTGGCTGCCGGGCGCGGCGGTGAAGGTGGCGACGCCGCCCGAGACGGCGACCTTGCTCTGGTCGATCCAGTCGAGCTTGTTGTCGTCCGGGTTGTGGGTCTTGTAGTGGTACGAGCTGCTCTGGTCGCCGGTCCAGCGGGAGCCGTACGCGATGGGGCCGTTGAACTCCTCGTCGAAGGCCATCGACTTGCCGGCGATCGGCGCGGCCTGCGGGTCCGGGGCCGGAGTGGGCGCCGGGGTGGGCGTCGGGGTGGGCGTCGGGCTCGGCTTCGGGGTGGGGCTCGGGGTCGGGCTCGGGGTGGGCGTCGCGGCGGTGGAGACCACGAGCTTCTGCGAGGCCAGGTTGTGCCAGGCGCCGGCCTGGTCCTGCCAGAAGCCGAACTGGGTGTACGTGCCGACGGGCAGGGTGCGGGCACCGCTGGTGAAGCTGGTGCCGCTGGGGCAGATCCGCACGTTGGAGGCGTTGCCGGGGAAGTCCAGGTTGGTGCCGGCGGCGTCGCGCACGCCCACGCCCACGGTCTTCGCGGTGAAGCAGGCCGAGGAGTGGAGGGTGAGCGAGGCCGTGGTGGCCTTGTTCGCGACCATGGCGGCCGGGGCCAGCCGGTCCTGGGTGACGGTCGGGGCGGTCGCGGCCTGGGCGCTGGTGGCGGCCGGGAGGCCGAGGAGGCCGGCGCCGCCGATGGCGAGCGCGCCGGTGGCGGCGAGGGCGGCGTTGCGGCCGCGGTGGGAGGGGCGGGCGTGGCGCGGAGCGCGGCGGACCCGGGCAGGCTGAAGCATGGTGTGTGTCCTCTGCGACGCCTGCGAGGTGAGCTGTCGGGTTCGGGCTGAGGATGCCCGGCCGCCTGTGGGAGGCGGCTTCACCCCAAGCCGCGGCCGTGCGCGGGAGCGCAGGGCCGGGCACTGACCTTGGTTCCCCCGCTCCCGTCCACTGGTGTGCTCGACTGCCCGCCGTCGGGTGGACGGGACTCGGCGTCCCGGCGGCGGGGTCCGCAGGGGCGGACGACGGTTGCAGGCTAGGCAACTCGTCCGTAGGCGGACAACTCTCCGGGGCCCGTTGTCGCGCACCTCACAGTGGTGTCGATCAACGACGCTGCGTGGCGGGCGAGTTGATCACGCCGTCTGGGTGCGCCCGGGCCCCCGCGGACTCCGTACCGGAGAATGGCGCGGCCCGTATGGGCCCGGTCGGATAAATTGGAGGTCTGACCTCCTACGCACTGCACAAGAGCGCGTGGGAGGACCGGGGCCCACCAACCCGACGCCCTGCCCGCCCACCTCCCGACCGAGGAGCCGCCTCACCATGACCACGACCCTGCCCGGCTTCGCCGGCCGCACCTACGTCTTCCGGGTCGACAACGGCGCGGCGTTCCGCAACACCTACTCGGCCGACGGCACGCGGCTGCGCTGGGAGGGCCTCGGCGAGTCGGCGGGCCAGTGGGAGGACGTGAGCCTGCACGTCGCCGAGGTCGCGCCGGAGATCTACTTCGTGAGCTGGACGGAGCGCAGCGGGATCACCGTCAGCCATGTGATGGACCTGGCCAGGCTCACCGTGCGGGCGTTCTGGACCTTCGAGGGCGAGGGCGGCCGCGTCGGCCAGCTGCACACCGGGACCCTGGAGCCGGTGGGCTGAGCGCCCTCCCGTACGAAACGGCGGCGGGGCCCGGGACCGGTGTACGGTCCCGGGCCCCCGCGCTGCCGTCTGCCCAGGCTCAGGCTCAGGCTCAGGCGGTCACGGGCGCGGCCGGGCGGTCCGGGACCTTGAGGTGCTGGGAGAGCCACTCCAGCGAGGAGGGCAGCAGCGCGCTCCAGGTCTCGAAGTTGTGGCCGCCGTTCTCGAGCATGCTGTACGAGACCTTCATCGGGCTCCGCACGGCGTCGACGAACGCCTCGGTCTCCTGCCGGTAGTTCCCGTCGCCCTTCTTGGTGCCCGCCAGCAGCACGGACACCTTCGGCTGCGGCAGGTTCCTGAGCCGCCACAGCAGGTTCGCCTCGTGCCGGCGCTGCTCGCTGCCGCCGAAGAGGTCCCCGGTGGTCGGGTCGTCGGTCGGGGCGTCGTAGTACGCGGAGAGGGCGACGGCGGTCGGGAAGACGTCCGGGTGGCGCATGGCCAGCTTGAGGGCGCAGTAGCCGCCGGTGGAGTTGCCCATGAACGCCCATGCCTGCGGGTCGGTGGAGACCCGGTAGCTGGCCTGGATCGCGGAGGGGACGTCCTTGGCGAAGTACGTGTCGGACTGCGCCCCGTTCGGGACGTCCTCGCACTCGGTGTCCTGCGGCAGGGCCGGCGAGGGGCGCACCAGGACCATGACGGTCGGCTGCATCCGCCCCTCCTGGAGGAGCTTGAGCGCCGCGCCCGGGTAGTTGAAGCGGGTGATCAGGTTCTCGGCGATCCCCGGGAAGCCGGTGCTGACGATCACGGCCGGGAACTGCTTGTCGGCGTACGCGGGCTGGAAGTACTGCGGCGGCAGGTAGACGTAGCCCTCGGTGGAGAGCCGGCTGCTCTTCCCGTCGATGCGGACCTTGCGGATCTCGCCGGACTGGGCGGGCTCGCGGCCCATCGCGCCGCCGCCCTTGACCGAGGCGGTGCCGATCGTGTCCACCACCAGGCGGCCGGAGGCGTCGGCCTTGTTGTGGATGACCACCGGGCCGGTCTCACCGGTGCCCAGCAGGTCGTCCCAACTGCTGTAGAACGCGAAGTAGTTGTTGGCCACCAGGCCGAGGGCGGCGAGCACGGTGAGCTGGGTGCCGAGCAGCGCCCCGATCCGGCCGAGCACCGCCTGCCAGCTCTTCCCCGCCAGCCTGGGCCACAGCCAGACCGTGCCGACCATCATCACGACGGCGATCAAAACGGTCAGTGCCAGCACCTTGTGGCTCGTCAGACCCATGTCCCACTTGCTCCCACGCCTCGTACCTCCGCGCCCCCGGGGCGGCGGACATCAGGGGAGGTCACCCCGGTTCCCCCGCCGGGGCGTGAGGTCCAACCCTAGCGTCACCTGGGAGAAAGCTGGATGTCAGGTCGAGGGGTGCTCCCGGTCGGGGACGGCGGCGGCTCCCGGGGTGCGCACCAGCCTCTGGTAGAGCACCGTGCGCGAGCGGCGGGTGCGCTGCACCAGCCCGGCGCGGTGGAGGATCTGCAGGTGGTAGGAGACGGTCGCGGGGCTCAGGCACAGGCGGGTGGCCAGCTCCCCCGTCGAGTGCGGCTGGGAGAGTTCGGCGAGCAGCTTCACCCTGGTCGCGCCGAGCAGTTCGTCGCGGCCCGTGCGCGGCAGGCAGTCGGTCGGCGCCGCCGGGTAGACGATCAGCGGCCCCCGGCGCGCGGGTGTGCCTGGGGGTTCGCCGCCGCAGAAGATCGCCCTTGCCGCGAAGACGCTGGGGACGAGGACCGCCGAGTCGGCCTCGAGGTCGATGCGGTGGGCGTCGGCGACGAGGGGGGTCAGGTGGAGGACGCCGTCGCGCTCCCGGAGGTTGGGGGCGAGGCTGTCGAGGGTGTCCGAGATCCCCCGGGTGACGATCGCGGAGGCGCGGGTGGCGACCTCGCCCTCGAGGCGGGCGCGGATGCCGGGCCAGTGGGGGGCGAGGGCGGCGTGCCAGAACTGCTCCATCTCCCCGGCGATCCGCTGCGCCAGGTACTCCTCGCCCCGGTCCAGGGCCGCCAGCAGCAGCCGGGGCGGGCGGCGGGCCGGGCTGCGGTCCCAGGCGTGGCCGTCGAGGGCCGCCGACAGCTCGTAGCGGACCCGCTCGGCCGGGGTGGTGGCGACCAGGTGCAGGCCGCCGGTGAGCGTCATGTCGAAGCCCGTCGACTCGGGCCGCAGGAAGTCGGGGGCGTAGCCGAGCGGCCCGCCGCCCGCGACGGCGGCGAGCAGGCCCAACTGCCGTTCCTCCAGGGCCCGTACGGCGTTGTCCCGCCAGCGCGGGCCGAGCACCTGCGGGGTGCGGGCGAGGGTGAAGAGCAGGTCCTTGGCCGTGTCGAGGGGGGAGGCGGCGAACCGGACCCTTCCCAGACCTCGCACGCCCAGGTCGATCCGGATCACGGGCGGGCCCCCTCGGACGGCTTCGGACGACTGCGGATGGCTTCGGATAGCTGCGGACGACTGCGAACGACTGCGGACGGCTCGGACGACTGCGGACGGTCTCGAGAGGCATCGAATCACCCGGGGGTGGACACGTCACCCGGTTCCCCGGATTCCGTTCCCCCGAGGGGGTTCACCCCTGCGCGCGGGCCCGTCAGGCGTGGACGGGGCGCAGCGGCTTCGCGAGGACGAGTTCGCCCGCGCGCTCGGCGAGCGGGGTGAAGCCGTGGCGGCGGTAGAGGGCGAGGGCGGGTTCGTTCGCCGGGAGGACGCCGAGGTGCAGGGTGGTGGCGCCGTCCTCGCGGGCCCAGCGCTCGACCTCGGCGATGAGCAGGTCCGCCACGCCCCGGCCGCGCGCCCGCGGGGCGACCCAGAGCGAGCGCAGTTCCCGGACCTCGGGCGCCGGCCCCGGCATGCCGGCGGCGAGGCCGACCGCCGCGCCGTCCGGTGCCGCGCCATCCGGTGCCGCGTCCGGGAGCCTCTGCCCGTCTAGGAGAGCGGAGGCTCCCTGACTCGGCGCCAGGAAGGCCGCCACCTGGTGGGCGCGCGGATCGTCGAGGCGGGCGCGCCAGCGCTGCGCGCCGCCGTCGTGCCAGTCGGCGAGGCTCGCTCTGAACGCCTGCGGCGCGTCCGTCAGCGCGGCGACGCGCAGGTCGTGCCAGAGGGGCGCGTCGGCGGGGGTGAGCGTGCGCAGGTCGATCACGACGGCCAGACTACGCCCGGGCGTGGCGCCGCCGGACCACGGTCCCCTCCCTCGTACGGCGCCGCTGCGCGAGGACGTTGCCGAGGGCGGCGATGCCCGCTCCGATCAGCAGGAACGCCGCCGCCAGCAGGACGCAGGCCCCCGCGACCCGCCGGTAGCCGCCGTGCAGCGCCGGGTCGAGGAAGGGGTACGGGTACCAGCCGACGGCGTACCCGCGCAGCAGGCTGGACACCAGGTAGACCAGCGGGAACACCAGCCAGGCGGCCACGGCCTTCGGGCCCGTTCGCCGCGCCGGGGGGTCGATCACCCAGTCCGCGAGCAGCGCGAGCGGCATCGCGCGGTGCACCACGTCGTTCACCCACGGGATGACCTGAAGGTCCGGGTACTTGAGCAGCAGCGTGCCGTACACCAGTCCCGTGATCGCCAGGTACAGCACCACCGCCCCGCGCACCGCGCCGGGCACCGGCGGCCGGCCGGTGAGCCCGGCCCAGCCGCCGTAGCCGAGGACGCCGACCGCGGCGAGGTTGCTGAGGTTGGTGAAGTACCCGAAGAAGTTCACCACCCCGGTCGTGTCGGTGGCGGCGTGGTACCCGGAGAAGCAGAGCGCGACCGCCGTGAACACGGCGACGGCGAGCCGGACGGGCGCGAGCCAGGGCTGGGTGCTCGGGGGCATCGTCGGGTCCGCCTCTCTGGGGCCGGCAGGGCTACTCGGATTGAAACCCGGGTGGCGGCGGGCGGCCACAGGAGGCGTGCTCCGTCGACGGCAGGTGCTTCTACGGCTCGCGCCAGGCGGTGGCGAAGGCGGTGGCCGGGTTGGTGGTGAACAGCCGGTGGGGGAGGTCGGGGCCGAAGGTGCGGGCCAGGCGGGGGGCGAGGTCGGTGAGGAGGCGGGCGGGGCCGCCGAGGCGGCGGGCGGTGCGGGTGGTGGTGTCGGCGCCGAGGAGGAGGCGGTCGGCGTGGCCCGCCTCGACCAGGTCGGCGATGACGTCGAACGCCTG
Source organism: Streptomyces sp. NRRL WC-3742 (assembly GCF_000720635.1). Taxonomy (GTDB): domain Bacteria; phylum Actinomycetota; class Actinomycetes; order Streptomycetales; family Streptomycetaceae; genus Kitasatospora. The sequence continues at coordinate 38,787 of NZ_JOCF01000048.1, forward strand.
GAGGTCGGTGGGGTGGCCGGCCCGGGAGGGGCTGTCGAGCGCGAGGTGGACGCCCTCGGCGGCGAGGCTGCGGTGCAGGGCCCCGTCCGTGAGCCGGGTGAGGTGGCCGAGGACGATCCGGTCGGACGGGACGCCGTGGTGCTCGCGCAGGTCGTCGAGGATCTCGTGCGGGTCACCCGCGGCCTCGAGGTGGACGGCGATCGGGGAGCCGGTGGCGTGGTGGGCCTCGGCCGCGGCGGCACGGACCCGGCGGGCGTGGGCGGTGCTCGGCCCGGGGTCGCTCGCGATCTTGATCAGCCCGGCCCGGACGCCCTCGGGGGCGCCGGGGAGCCCGGTGGTGAGGTCGGCGACGAAGCGGGCGGCGAGGCCCTCGTACGGCGTGCCGTACGGGGTGGCGTGCGGGGCGTGGTGGGCGGCCTGGTGGGTGCCGGTGGCGGCGAGGACGTTGACGCCCGTGGTGCGGGAGAGGTCGGCGAGGTGGGCGGCGCCGCGCCCCAGGCCGTACGGGGTCCACTGGACGAAGGTGCGGCCGCCGGCCTCGGCGAACGCGTGCAGGGCCTCGGCGGCGGCGAGCGGGTCGTCCAGTTCCTCGCCGGGCAGGAGCGGGGAGCGGAAGAACAGGTGGTCGTGGGAGTCGGTGGGGCCGAGGTCGGCGGGGGCGAGGTCGCCGAGGACGGTGCGGACCGTACGGGCGGCGGGGGTGGCCTGGGCGGCGGGGGTCATGCCTTCACCTGCTCGGTCTGGGCGGCCTGGGCGGCCTGGGGGGTCAGGGCGGTCGGGGCGGTCTGGGCGGTCGGGGCGGCCTGGGGGGTCTGCTCGGCCTCGTCGGCCTGGGTGAAGGTGGCGGTGGCGACGCGCAGGCCCGCGAGCGCCTTGGGGACGCCGACGTACGGGGCGAGGTGGACGATGACCTCGGTGATCTCCTCGCGGCTCAGCCCGATCCGCAGGCTGTTGCGCACGTGGTCGGCGAGCTGGGGTTCGACGCCGCCGAGGGCGGTGAGGGCGGCCAGGTTGGCGACCTGGCGGTCGCGCGGGGTGAGGCCGGGGCGCTGGTAGGTGCCGCCGAAGAGGGCGGTCACGATCCAGTCGGGGAAGCCGGGGGCTATGGCCTCGAGGCCGCCGAGGGTGCCGGCGGCGGCCGGGCCCGCGTACTCGGCGAGCGAGGCGTAGCCGGCTGCGCGGTCGAGCGGGGCGGGGGTGAGGCCGTTGGGCGGCAGGTCGGTGGGCGTCGGGCCGGTGGGCGTCGGGTCGATGGGCGTCGGGTCGACGGGGAGGTCGGCCTGGGTGGTGTCTGCGGGCATGGTGGTCGAGGGTCCTTTCACCAGTGACGGCCGGCGGGCAGCCGGGTGAGTTCGGGGCGGGAGAGGTGGAGCACCTGGTACCGGGTGCCAGGGGCGTCCTCGGGGGCCGGGCCGTGCCAGAGGGCGAAGCGGAGCAGTTCCCAGCGGTCCGGATCGACGGCGACGGCGGCGGTGTGCAGGGCGGGGTGCGCGGCGGGGAGTTCGGCGAGGGCGCGCTCGATGGCCTCGGCGGGGTCGGATGCCTCGGGGAGCCGGACGGTGTCGCGGGTGGCGGTGGTCGGCAGCCGGTCGGCGTTCGGACCTTGAACGGAGTCCGGACTCCGAACAGTGTTCAGTTCCTGTCCGTTGTTCGGCTCCTGCCCGCCGTTCGCGCCGCCGACGCCGTGCGCGAGGCCAGCACCGAGCCAGTGCCGAACGGCGGGGCGCCCGAAGTCGGCGCTCAGGCCGCGGAATGCGGGGCCCCAGAGGAAGCCGTTCATGCCCTCGGCCGTGCGCCAGAGGTAGAACGGCGCGTACTGGTTGACGGGCGAGGCGTCGCGGCCGCGCTCGCGGATCAGGTACGCCTTGAGGCCGAGGCCCGGGTGGTCGTCGAGCAGGTGGCCGCGTTCGGCGACGCGCCGGCGGATGATCCCCATGTCGTAGTCGGCGGGGAGGGTGATCTCGTACTGCATGGCGTGCACGGCATGGTCTCCCTGGTCGCTGTGGGGTTGCGCCGCTAGGGACGGGCCGGGGCCCGGTGGGCGGCGAGCAGGCCGAGCGCCCCGCGGACGGCCTGTTCGAAGGGCTCCGGGCGGTCGGCGGCGCGGGCGAGCACGTAGCCGCCCTGGACGACGGCGACCAGGGCCGCGGCGGTGTCGGCCGGGTCGAGCCCGGGGGTGAACTCGCCGCCCGCCTGGCCCTCGGCGATCAGCTCGGCGATGCGGCCGCGCAGCCAGTCGAAGGTCTCCTCGACGGGCGCGCGCAGCTGCGGGTCGGCGACGACGTCCGGGTCCTGGGCCATCCGGCCCATCCGGCAGCCGCGCAGCACGTCACGGTCGCGCCGCAGGTAGGCGGCGATGCGGTCGTGGGCGCTGCCGGGGGTGGCGAGGTCGGCCTCGGCGATCTCGCGCATCTCGTCGGCGCTGCGGCGCAGGGCGGCGGCGGCGAGGTCCGGCTTGCCGGTGAAGTGGTGGTACATGCTGCCCTGGCCGACGCCGGAGCGCTGCTGGATGGCCTTGGGGCTGGTGCCGACGTAGCCGCGCTCCCAGAGGAGGGCCTGGGTGCTCTCGATGAGACGGTCCTGAGTGGTCACGTGGATCACTGTACATACCAGTAGGTACAGAGCGCCAGTACCAATCCCACGACGGAGGGCCGTGCGCCGCCCCCCGGCGGCCACGGCCCCTCGACCGTTCGTCATCCCCCGTACCGCGAACCGGCATTCAGCTTCTCCGGGTGGCGCCCGTCACGTCACGCTCGGTGGTTTTCATGACGGTCCGTGAGACGTGCAGGCCGGGCCGCTCGGCGAGGACGCGCAGGAGGCCCGTCACCGCAGGGCCGCGGACAGGACATGACTGGCAGGATGTTCGCCATGACCTACCTCGCCTCGGATGACCGCTACGCCTCGATGACCTACCGCAAGGCCGGCCGCAGCGGTGTGCGGCTGCCCGCCGTCTCCCTCGGGCTCTGGCACAACTTCGGCGACGCCCAGCCGCTGGACGTGCAGCGCGCGGTGCTGCGCCGCGCCTTCGACCGGGGAGTCACCCACTTCGACCTGGCGAACAACTACGGCCCGCCGTACGGCAGTGCGGAGCGCAACTTCGGGTACCTGTTCGCGCAGGACTTCCGGCCGTACCGCGACGAGCTGTTCATCGCCAGCAAGGCGGGCTGGGACATGTGGCCCGGCCCGTACGGCGACGGCGGCAGCCGCAAGTACCTGCTCGCCAGCCTCGACCAGTCGCTGGCCCGGATGGGGCTGGACTACGTCGACGTCTTCTACTCGCACCGCTACGACCCGGAGACCCCCGTCGAGGAGACCATGGGGGCGCTGGACACGGCGGTGCGCTCGGGCCGGGCGCTGTACGCCGCGATCTCCAACTACCCGGCGGAGCAGCACCGTGAGGCGGTGGCGATCCTGCGGGAGATGGGCACCCCGGTGCTGCTGAACCAGTCGGTGTACTCGATCCTCAACCGCGAGGTGGAGGAAGGGGTACTGGAGGCGGTGGGCGACACCCAGACCAGCCTGATCGCCTACTCGCCGCTCGCCCAGGGGCTGCTGACCGACCGCTACCTCTCCGGGAAGGTGCCGGCCGGATCGCGGATGTCGGTCGGCAAGTTCCTGCGGGAGGAGGCCCTGACCGAGGCCAAGCTGGAGCAGCTGCGCGCCCTGAACAAGGTCGCCGAGGGCCGCGGGCAGACCCTGGCGCAGCTGGCGCTGTCCTGGGTCCTGCGGGACCCGCGGGTGGTCTCGGTGATCATCGGGGCGAGCAGCGTGGCCCAGCTCGACCAGAACCTCGACGCACTGGCCGGCGGCCCGCTGACGGACGAGGAGCTGGCGGAGATCGACCGGCTGAGCGCGTGAAGCGCTGAGGGTGGGGCGACCGGCGAACGACGGACAGCGGACAGCGGACAGCGGACAGCGGACAGCTTTCGTCATCTGTTATCCGTTTGCTGACTTCTGTCCGCTGTCCGGCCGCCCCTCCCTCAGCGCTTGATGCCCAGGGCCGGCAGAACCGTCTCCGCCACCCGGTGCGCCTCCTCGAGCAGGGGGTTCCCGGAGAGGATGAAGGTGTCCACGCCCAGGGACTCGAACTCCTGCAGCCGCTCGACCACCTGCGTCGTCGAACCCACCACCGCCGTGCCGGGGCCCGGGCGGAACAGGCTCATCCCGGGCCACAGGTTCGGGGAGGACTCCAGCTCCCGGGCCCGGGCCGGGACCTTGCCTCCGTGCTGGCGGAACTGGCGCTGCCAGCCGACCCCGTCCTCACCCTTCGCCCCGCCCAGCTGGCGCGCGTACGTCGCCTCGCTCGTGACGTCCAGCAGCCGGTCGGCGGCCGCCCACGCCTCGTCCTCGGTGTCGCGGACGATCAGGTGCAGCCGCAGGCCGATCCGCAGGCTCCGGCCGTGGGCGGCGGCCCGCTCGCGCACCAGGTCGAGCTTCTCCTTGAGCAGGTGCGGCGGCTCGCCCCAGGTCAGATAGACGTCCACGTGCTGCGCCGCCATCTCGATGCCGGCCGCCGAACTGCCGCCGAACCAGAGCGGGATGCCGCCCGGCTGCACCGGGGTGAGCTCCCGCAGGCTCGCGCCCGCGTTCTTGAGGTCGTAGAACTCGCCCTTGTGGTCGAAGACTTCACCCGCCGTGAGGCGCTTGACGATCGACCAGTACTCGGCGCTGAGCCGGTAGCGGTCGTCGTGCTCCACGTCGAGGCCGTACTCGCGCAGCTGCGCGGTGGAGCCGTTGACCACGTTGAACCGCAGCCGGCCGCCGTGCAGATGGTCGAAGCTGAGCGCCGACTTCGCCAGCAGCGTGGGCGAGATCAGCCCGGGGTGGACGGCCAGCAGCGGCTTGAACGCCGGGGAGGTGGCGGCCGCGAGGGCGCTGCCGAGCGTCCAGACGTCGTAGAGGTCGGTGGCCAGCAGGGCGCCGGTGTAGCCCAACCGCTCGACGCTGCCCGCCAGTTGCTGGAGGTAGCGCAGGTCGACGGGGCGGCGGCCGGCCGGCTCCCACGGGTAGTGGCCCTCGCGTGGGATGATGTACCAGAGGGCTTCGGAGGCCACGGCTCAGACCGCCTTCGCGAGCGCGGCCGCCACCGTGCCCTCGAGGGCGGGCAGATGGGCGTCCGCGACGGTCAGTGCGCGGTCGACGAACCCGACCCGGTGGAAGATGTCCGCCGCCTCCTGCTGCTCCGCGACGAACCCGGCGGTGGCGGGCTCCAGCCGCCAGGGCAGCGCGGTCAGCGCGGTCTCCCAGTCGGCAGCCTGCCCGCCCAGTTCCTCGGCCGCGATCGCGGCGGCCTCGCCCGGGTTGGCGGCCGCCCAGGCGTCGGCCCGTCGCAGGGCTGCGGTGATCGCGGCGACGACCTCGGGGCGGGCGGTGGCGAAGTCCCGGCGGGTGAAGAACACCGAGCGGTCGGTGATGACCTCGCCGGTGCGGATCAGCTCCCGGAACCCGCCGCTGCGGCGGGCGGCGGCCAGTTCGGCGCCCTGGGCGATCCACCCGAGGATCTCGCCGTCGCGCAGCCGCCGCGCCTGGTCCGCGCCGGCCTCGGGACGGGCGGGCGTCACGTCCACACCGTACGAGAGCCCCTGCGCGTCCAGGGCCTTGGCGAGCAGGTGGGTCTGCCAGGAGCCGATGCCGAGGACGACGGTGCCGCCCTTGAGGTCGGCCACCGTGCGGACCGGGCCGGAGTCCAGGACGAGCAGGGCGCCGTGGTCGGGGCGGGGCGCGGAGACGGCCGCGTACACCAGGTCGTGGCCGGCCGCCTGGGCGGTGATCGGCGGGGTGGAGCCGGTGCCGCCGAAGTCGATGGTGCCCTCGGCGAGCAGGGCGCCGGTGCGGGTGCCGTCCGTGTAGTGGTGGAACGCGCCGGTCTCGCCGAGCGGGGCCAACTCCTCATCCAGGTAAGGAAGTCGGGCGAGATAGTAGAGGGAGGGGTTACTGGCGTGGACGCCGAGGGTGACGGTCATGGCTCTCAACTCCGGTGGTGCATGCAGTTAACGGGGGAAGGAACGGGGGAAGGGGCGTGTTCGGGGCGGGTCAGTGGACGCCGAGGTCGGCGAGGAGGCGGGCGCGCAGGGCCGCGAAGGCGGGATCGGTCGGGTCGCGGGGGCGCTCGACGGCGACCGTCTCGTCGCGGATGAGGTGGCCGCCCCGCAGGACGGCCACGCGGTCGGCCAGGCGCACGGCCTCGTCCACGTCGTGGGTGACGAGCAGGACGGCCGGGCGGTGGCGCCGGACCAGCTCCCCCACCAGGTCCTGCATGCGCAGCCGGGTGAGCGCGTCCAGGGCCGCGAACGGCTCGTCGAGGAGCAGGAGTTGCGGCTCCCGCACCAGCGCCCTGGCCAGGGCGACGCGCTGCGCCTCCCCGCCCGAGAGGGTGGCCGGCCAGGCGTCGGCGTGCTTCTCCAGGCCGACCTCGGCGAGCGCCCGCAGCCCCGTCCCGCGCGTGGCGGCGCCGCGCGGCAGGCCGACCGTGACGTTGGCCAGCACCCGCTTGGACGGCACCAGCCGGGGCTCCTGGAAGACGACCGTGCGCACCGGCGGGACGAGCACCGTACCGGCGTCCGCCCGGTCGAGCGCGCCGAGGATGCGCAGCAGGGTCGTCTTCCCGGTGCCGCTGGCGCCGAGCAGGGCCACGAACTCGCCCCGGGCGATGGACAGGTCGACGCCGTCGAGCACGGCCCTGGTGCCGAACTCCCGTCGCAGGCCCCGCAGATGGACGGCCGGGGCGGCATCGTCGGCATCGGCATCGGCATCGGCGTCGGCGAGGGGCGGGGCGGTCGTGGTCATCGGGCTGCTCCTTGGACGGCCTGGCGCCACGGCATCAGGAGCCGTTCCAGGGTGCGGACGATCAGGTCCGCGGCGAGGCCGAGCAGTCCGTAGATCAGGATGCAGACGGCGAGGACGTCGGTGCGCGAGTAGTTCTGGGCCTGGGCCATCAAGTACCCGATGCCCTCGGTGGAGTTGATCTCCTCGGCAGCGATCAGGGCGATCACGCTGAGCGTCATCGACAGCCGCAGCCCGGAGAGCAGCGAGGGCAGTGCGCCGGGCAGGACGACGGTGCGCACGACGGCCCAGCGGCCGAGGCCGAAGCTGTGCATCGCCTCGACCAGCTTGCGGTCGGTGCTGCGGACGCCGCCGGAGGCGGAGACGTACATCGGGAAGCTGGTGGCGACGCCGATCAGGGCGATCTTGGCGGTCTCCGTGATGCCGAACCACACCATGAACAGCGGGACCAGCGCCAGGAACGGGACGGTGCGCAGGACTTGGATCGCCGAGTCGAGCAACTCCTCGCCGAGGCGGGTGAATCCGGTGACCACGCCGAGGACCAGGCCGACGGAGGCGCCGAGGAGCAGGCCGAGACCGGCGCGGGTGAGGGAGACGGCGAGGGCGTCGGTCAGCTGGCCGTTGCCCCACAACTCCCCCACCGCCTCGGCGACCTGGGCGGGCGAGGCCAGGACGTCCTGGGTGAGCGCGCCGATGGCGGAGGCGGTGAACCAGGCGGCGAGCAGGGCCAGCGGGCCGAGGGCGCGCAAGGTGAGGGCGAGCGCGCGTGGCCGGGGCCTGCGCACCCTGGCCCGAGGCTCGACCAGTCCGGCGGCGAGGGCGGCCTCGGTGTCGGCGGCCGGGGCGGTGGGCGTATCCGTGGGGGTGGCGGTGCTCATTTGGCACCGTCTCCGAGCTGGTCGACGTCGACCAGGTACGGCTTGACGTCGACCAGCTGCTTGGTGACCTTCTGGTCGGCGAAGAACGAGGCGACGACGCCGAAGCGGGCGGTGTCGGCCTCGGAGATGGCGCCGGCGACGGCGCCCTGGCGGCTGACGTTCACCGCGACCTCCTTCTCGGCGGGGGTGACGGCGGTCGGGCCGGCGTCGGTGAAGACGTTGAGGTACCCGGCCGGATCGGCCTTCTCCTTCTGGCCGTTGTCGCGCAGGTAGGCGTAGAAGGTCTTCACCACCTCGGGGTGCTTGTCGGCGAAGCCGTTGCGCACCGCCCAGACGGCGTAGTTGTCGGAGCCGATCTCCTTGCCGTTGACCAGGAAGCGGGCCCCGGCGTTGGCGACGGCGGGGGTGGAGAAGGTGTTCCACGTCGCCCAGGCGTCCACCTGGCCGGAGTTGAAGACGCCGGAGGTCTGGTCGGCGCGCAGGTAGACCCGCTCGACCTTGTCGGCCGGGATGCCGTTCTTCTCCAGCGCCTTGAGCAGCAGGTACTCGCTGGTGCCGCCCTGGGAGACGGCCACCTTCCTGCCGACCAGGTCCTGGACGGACTTGATGGGCGAGTCGTTCTTGACCAGGATTCCCTCGCCGACGCCGTCGGGGGCCGTCTGGGCGAAGAGCTTGAAGCCCGGCTTCTGGGCGAGCGCGGCCACCGCCGAGGTGATCGAGCCCTGGGCGATGTCGAGCTGGTCGGCGGAGAGCGCCTGCGCGGCGGGGGCGAACGGCCCGGCGCTGCCTGTCCAGGCGACCTTGGCGTGGACGGCGGCGAGGGCCTTGTCGAGCGTGCCGTCCTTCTTGCCACGGGCGAGGAAGCCGTTGTTGCCGGGGTCGGGCAGCCGGAGCACCACCTCCGCCGCGCCGGCCCCGCCGACGGAAGCCTTGGCCCCGTCGGTGGACGAGCCGCAGGCGGCCAGGGCGGTGGAGGCGAGCAGTGCGGTGGCGGCGAGGGCGAGACGGGCGGAGGGGGTCATGCGAGGTGCTCCAGGGGAGGTCGGGGGGCGGTGAATGGCGGGTCGCAGCTGACAGGTGTCAAACGACGGATGTCGGATGACGGATTTCAGTGGTTGTTCGCTGACATCTGTTCGCTGACATCTGTCGACCGGTCGCTGTTCGCTGAAAGTCGTCAGCTGTCAGCTGTCAGTCGTCAGGTGTTCGCGGCGCTCAGCCCGGCCCGCCGCTCGCGCAGCAGTTCACGGGCGGCGCGCAGCGGCTCGGGGGCGGCCCAGGTGGCGATGTCCACCGGGGCGGCGAGGAATCCCCACTCCCTGAGGAAACGTTCCTGCTGCGCCAGGAGGTCCAGCCGCTCCCCCGACAGGTCCAGGTGCAGGGTGCGGTGGCCGCCTGCCGCGTAGGCTCCGGCGACACCCTCGGCGCCCGCGCCGGTCTCGGCCCGCAGGATCCGCGCCACCTCCTCCGGGCGGTCGGCCGCCCAGTCGGCGGCGTCCAGCAGGACGGCCAGGAAGCGGGCCACCAGGTCGGGGCGCTCGTCCAGCAGCCGCTGATGGACGGTCACGGGCCGGGGCGTCCCGTTGTTGACGCGGGCCCGGCGGTCCGGCAGCGCGTCCAGGTCGACGGCCACCTCCGCGCCGATCCGGCGGGCCGCCTCGACGGCGAGCGCCCCCTTCACGTACACGGCGTCCACCGCACCGTCCCGCAGCGCGGCCAGCTCACCCGCCCACTGCCCGCCGCCGGGCGGCGCGGGGACGTCCACCAGCTCGGCGTCGTCCAGGGTGAGCCCGGCGCGGCCCAGGGCGCCGTGGAAGCCCGCGAGGGCCATGGCCCGCCAGAAGTCGATGGCGATGCCATGATGTGGGATCGCCAGCCGTAGGCCGCGCAGCTGCGCCGGCTCGGTGATCCCGCTGCCCGCCCGGACCAGTACCACCTGGCGCTCCTCGATCCAGGTGAGCCCGATCAGCCGGGTCGCCTCGCCGCGCGAACGCGCCCACAGCGCGGGGACGTTGCCGCCCTCGCGGACCAGGCCCGGGAGCGCGTGGGTGTAGTGGTGGTCGGCCGCCTCCTCCGGCGGTGCGTCCTGCAGGGAGCGGACGGTGATCCCGTCGGCGGCGAACTCCCGGGCGAGCCAGCCCTGATCGGCGGCGATGCCGGTCGCGGTGGGCACCGGGCAGCGGGTGAACCAGAGGATGTCGGGGGCGGAGTCGGGGGCACCAAGGGCACGGCTGGACACGGGATGTGGTCCTCTGCGGAGGTCGAAGGCCGAAGATCGGGGAGCGCGCGGCCGGGGGTCCGACCGGCGTGAAGGGGTGGTGGCGTCAGTGACGACAGGCGCAGGGAGAGGGACACCGGTGCATGGTCACGGTTCCTCTCCTTCCTGCGCGTTGATACGAGTTGACGCGGATCGAGTGCGCCCGGGCCGGGGGCTTCCGGGGCGATGTGTCGAGCGTTCCACGGCGGCGGAGCCCGGGGCAAGGGTTTGCCACATCGTGGGATCTGTTGTTCACGAACGCCATCCCATTGCAACCGCGCCGACACAATCCCGCAGCACCCGCTGGCCTACGCTGAGACTTCCTCCGGCGGACCGGCCGGATCTTCGAAGTCGTCGAACCGAAACGCGAGGTGCCATGGCCGAGGCCGCGACCGCCGCCGTCCAGAGTCCACCGGCCGGTGCGCAGGCCGTCCAGCGCGCGCTGGGGCTGCTGCACTGTTTCCACGACAACGGACCGGACTTGAGCGCCTCGGACCTGGCCCGCCGGATGGACCTCTCGGTCTCCACCGCGCACCGGCTCGCCCGCACGCTGGTGAGCGCCGGGTTCCTGGAGCAGGACGAGCAGACGGCGCGCTACCGGCTCGGCCCGGCGGTCGCCGAACTCGGCCAGCTCACCTTCCACCAGCGCGGACTCCACCTGGCCGCACCGGAGTTGAACCGACTCGCCGAGCGCACCAACGCCACCGCCGACCTGGCCATACGCAGCGGCTCGCACGCGGTGATCCTGGTGGGCGGCTCCGTCCGCCCGGACACGGGCCTCGGCCTGCGCCGTCCGCTGCACTCCACGGCGCTCGGCAAGGTGCTGCTGGCCTGGCCGCGCCCGGGCGAGTGCGCGCTGTCGACACTCGGCCCGCTGAGCTCCTTCACCGACCGGACGATCACCGAACCGGCGCTGCTGGACGAGGAGTTGGGAAAGGTGAGGGCCCTCGGGTACGCCGTCAACGACGGCGAGTCGGCCGCCGGGGTGCGCACGGTCGCGGTGCCCGTCCTGGACGTCACCGGGCAGGCCCGCTTCGCGCTGGCCGTCCGCTCGACCCCGGCCCACCTCACCGACGACCGCCTGGCCTGGTTCCTCGGCCATGCCCGAGCCTGCGCCGACGCCCTGGCCGTCCTGCTGCTTCCGCCCGACCAGCGCGCCTGACCGATCCCCGCCCGGCCCTCACCCGGGAACGCGCTACGGCGGGCCGCCCGCCGGACGACCGTCCGGGGCGACCCGCCGTAGCGGTGGGAAGAGCGGCCTATCAGCTCGCCGGGGTGTACTTGTAGCCGACCCGACGGACCGTCACGATGCTGTCGCGGTACGCCGCGCCGAGCTTGCGCCGCAGCCGGGCGACGTGCACGTCGACCGTACGGCCGTCGCCGACGTGCCCGTACCCCCACACCGCCGAGACCAGGTGGTCCCGGGTGTGCACCCGCTGCGGGTGCTCGGTGAGGTGGGAGAGCAGCTCGAACTCCAGGTACGTGAGGTCGAGCAACCGCCCGTCGACGTAGGCGTTGCGCCGCTCGGTGTCGACGGTGATGCCCCGCCCGACCGGACGCACCGGGCGCGGCGCCGCCACGGCCGGGGCCGCGGGAGCGGCCGGAGCCGGAGCCACGGCGGCCGGGTTCTCGGCCGGCACCAGCACCAGGTACCCGACCATCGGCTGTCCGGCCGCGCCGGTGAACTGCCCGCCGTACTGGGCGAGCAGACCCTGCGGCAGCGCGCCCTCCGGCAGGGCGGCGACGACGGTCGCCCCCTCCGGCAGCGCGGCGAGCAGCGCCTGCGGCGCGGCGGGCACGACGGGTGCGGCAGGTAGGGAGGGAGCAGCGGGAGCGACCGGAGCAGCCGCCGGACGGCCGTGCCCCGCAAGGGAGTTGGGCAGGCCGCGCCCGGCCTGCGGCACCGCGCCGCCGGAGGGGAGGACGTTGGGGAAGGACCGGACCGCGCGCAGGTGCGGGGTCGCGGCGGGCAGGGGGAGGGTGGCCGTGGAGGAGGAAGACATGGTGACCGCTCATTTCGCGCGTGACGGACGGGGTGGAGTCGTCTGCGCGTCGACCGGGCTGTTCCGCGGGTGCGGACTCGGGGGTGAGACCGAGTCAGCGGGCGGAGGGCCGGGACGCGCCGGGCGAGCCCGGACACGTCTGGTCGAACAGGTGCGGCTGCCGCGAGGGCCAGAACGGCTCGAGGTCCGTCAGGCCCGTGCGGCCGGAGCCGCCGCGCTCGGCGTCGCGGCGTCCGCACCCGTTCGTCCGGCCGGGCCAGTGATCGTGCGAGCGGCCGGGCCGGTCGCCGGAGGGCATCGCGGGGGCCGGCCGTCCGGGTGTGCGGGGTCGGTGGCGGGCGGTGCCGGGGGCGGCGGGTCTGGAGCAGGCGTTGTTCACTGGTGGGTTCTCCGCGAGGCGGGGCCGGTAACGGGAAGGCCGCGGACGCGTCGACGGCTGGTCCGCCACGTCCGCCACGGCCTGGTCGACGGGATCGGCGGCAGGTCGGAGGGCCGCCGGAAAGGGCTCGGCGCCTGGGACGTACCGCGGGGATGGGGTCGGCCGGTCAGCGACAACAGGCGCTGCAGATCAGCGCGTGGTCGATGTAGCGGCGGACGGTGAGTACCGGGGCTGCGGCGGCGGACATCGTGGGGACGGGTGCGACGGTCTCGCGTCGTCGGTCGACGGTCATCCTGCTGCCCTCCCCCTTCGTCCTGCCCTCGGTCCGCGCGGCGGCCACCCTGTCGGGTGCTTCGCCGGCCTCGCCCCACCGGTTCGTCGAAGGCCGGGCGGCCGCGCCCTGACGGCGCGACCCTCCCCACGGCACGACCGGGGGCGGCCTTCGTCGACAGAGCCTTCCACGGCCGGGGCCGTCTAGGCAACCTTCCGGACGCCCGACGTCCGGAATGTGGACGCCGGAATGAGACGGTGGAGGTGTGACCGCAGGTCAGGCCCGTGCGTGGGCGGCGCGGCGGCGGCTCGCGGCGGCGTGCTCGACCAGGGTGACGAGCACTTCCTTGCCGTCCTCCCGCTGCCGCGCGTCGCAGAGCACGACGGGGATCGCGGGGTCGAGGTCGAGCGCGTCGCGGACCTCCTCGGGGGCGAACCGCTCGGCGCCGTCGAAGCAGTTGACCGCGACGACGAACGGGATGCCGCGCTGCTCGAAGAAGTCCACGGAGGGGAAGCAGTCGGCGAGCCGCCGGGTGTCGGCGATCACGACCGCGCCGAGCGCGCCCCGGGCCAGCTCGTCCCAGACGAACCAGAACCGGTCCTGCCCGGGCGTGCCGAACAGGTAGAGGGCGACGCCGGCGTTGAGGTCGATCCGGCCGAAGTCCATCGCCACGGTCGTGGTGCGCTTGGTCTCCACGCCCGAGGTGTCGTCGACCGGGCGGCCGAGTTCGCTCAGCTCCTCCTCGGTGCGCAGCGGGCGGATCTCGCTGACCGCCCCGACCAGGGTGGTCTTGCCCGCGCCGAATCCCCCGGCGACCAGGATCTTCACGGCGGCGGCCGGCCCGCCCCGCCAGCGGGGGCCGGTGGCGGGGGTGTGGTCAGAGCGCACGGAGTCCATTGATCACGTCTCGCAGCAGTCGCTCGTCGGGCAGTTCGGCGAGCGGGACGGGTCGGGTGACGCTGATGAGGTCCGCGTCGTAGAGGTCGCCGAGCAGGACCCGTACGACGCTGACCGGCAGGTCGGTGTACGAGCCCAGCTCGGCGACGGACAGTGGCTCGCGGCGGCACCAGGCCAGGATGGTCTGGTGCTCCGGGTCGAGGACGTGGGCGGGCACGGCCCCGGCCGTCGGGCCGGGCTCGGCGGCGGTGATCAGCGAGATCAGGTCGAACAGGCCCTCCTCGACGGGCCGGGTGCGGCCCCTGGTCATCGAGTAGAGCCGGACGACCGGGCCGGCCTCGTCGTCGAACCAGTGCGTCTCGACCGGGGCGCGCGGACGGAAGAGGTCGACCTCTGGGTCGTCCTCCTCCGCCGGCTCCCCGAACACCGCCGCCGCGGCCGGCCCGTCCGGGACGTCCCGCGCCTCCGGGACATCCCGCGCGTCCGGCCCGTCCGGCCCGTCCGACCCGTCCGGGATATCCGGCCCGTCCGGGATATCCGGCCCGTCCGGTATGTCGGGTACCGCCCGTATGACCGGCACCTGGGGCCCGTCCGTCTCGCCCTTCGAATCCGCCATCGGACCGCTTACCTCCCGGGAGGCGCGGCTTCGGTGCGCGGCTCGGCGGCCATGTGCTCGCCGACCCGCTTGACCAGCAGCGCCATCTCGTAGGCGATCTGACCGATGTCCGCCTCGGCCTCGCTCAGTACGGCCAGACAGCTGCCGTCGCCGGCGGCCGTGATGAACAGGAAGGCTTCGTCCAGCTCCACCATGGTCTGGCGGACGCCGCCGACCTTGAAGTGCCCGCCGGCACCCTTGGCCAGGCTGTGGAAGCCGGCCGCGACGGCGGCCAGGTGCTCGGCGTCCTCGCGGTCGAGGCCGCGGGAGGCGCCGGTGGCCAGGCCGTCGCTGGAGAGGATCACCGCGTGCCGCAGCGCCGCCACGCGTCCGACCAGGTCGTCCAGGAGCCAGTTGAGGTCGCCGGGCGGCTGCGTCGAAGTGGTCATGAGTCAGTTCCTTCCGCTGGAGCGGGTGGTGCGGGTGAGGCCGGTGTCGAGGGTGTTGAGGGTGTTGAGGGTGGAGCCGGCGTCGAGGGTGCTGAGGGTGTTGAGGGTGGAGCCGGTGTTGCGGGAGTCGTGAACGGCCCGGGGCCCCCGGGGCGCAGCGGTACGGCGGGCGGGCCGGGCGGCACCCGGCGGGCCAGCACCGCGTTGGCGCCCTCGCCGTCCGTGGGGGCGGGCAGGGCAGCCGGGGCGGGCGCCGGGCTGATCGCGCGCCGGGTGGTGTCGGGCGGCTGCCAGGCCGGGACGGGAGCGGGGCCGGGCGCGGACGGCACGGTGGCGCCGCGGCCGCGGGTGAAGCCCCGCTGGAAGGAGGCGAAGGTCGCCCGCGCCTCCTCCGGCGAGCGCTCCCGCGTCTCGCTGCCGTCGGTCGCGTCGGCCGGGCCGTCGGGCTCGCCGCCGCCACTGCTGCTGCCGCTGCGAAATCGTTCCGTCCGCTGTTCCTTGAGCTGCGGCGCCAGGTTCGCCTGCCGGACGCGCCGGGGCAGCCCGCCCTCCGTCCGGGATGCGGACACCGGCGTGGACGCGGGCGTGGGCGCGGACGCGGAAACGGACGTGGACACGGCGCCGTCCACCGGTGCGACGGCAGCTACGGAACCTTCCGCCGCGACAACCTCCTCCGGCCGCCGGTGCCTGCCCGGCCCGGACGAGCCGTTCGCACCGTGCGAGCCGTTCGCTCCGTTCGACCCGGCGGGCACGCCGTCCGAGGGCGCCCCCGGGGAGGGGACGAGCGTCGGCCCGCCCCGTCCGCGCGCGGCCCGGCGCGGCAGCCCGCCTGCGGTCCGCCCGCCCTCCGGCGCGGACGGCCGGGGCCCACCGGCCACCCGGTGCCTGCCGCCGGCGCCCGAAGCACTGTCCGAGCCGCCACCGGCGCCACCGCCCGAACCGCCCGAGCCAGCCGAACCGCCCGAACCGCCGGAGCCACCCGAGCCACCCCGCGTACGCCCCGTAGAACCGCTCCCGGCAGCCGACCCCGGCACCGCCACCAGCTCCCGCTGCCCGCGCCGCCCGCCCGAGGCACCCTCGGCCCCCGGCGGCTCCGCCCGCCCGTCCGGCGCCTCCGCGAGCAGCTCGCGCGGGATGAGCACGACCGCCGTCGTCCCCCCGAACGGCGAGGGCCGCAGGTGGACGCGGATGCCGTGCCGCCGCGCGAGCCGGCTGACCACGAACAGGCCGAGGCGGTCGGTGTCGGCGAGGTCGAACTCCTGCTCCACGGCGAGGCGTTCGTTGATCTCGGTGAGCAGCTGCTCGCTCAGCCCGAGCCCCCGGTCGTCGATCTCCAGGGCGAAGCCGTGCGCCACCACCTCGCCCTGGACGGTGACCTGGGTGCTGGGCGGGGAGAACACAGCAGCGTTCTCGACGAGTTCGGCCACCAGGTGGGTGACGTCGGCGACGGCGCTGCCGAGCAGCCCGGTGCCGGGGAAGGGCCGCACGGTGACCCGGGCGTAGTCCTCGACCTCGCCGACGGCCGCGCGCACCACGTCCACCATCCGGACGGGCTTGCGCCAGGCGCGCCCGGGCGAGCCGCCCGCGAGGATGATCAGGCCCTCGGCGTGGCGGCGCATGCGGGTGGTGAGGTGGTCGACCTTGAAGAGGTCCTCCAGCTCGGCCGGGTTCTCGGTGCGGCGCTCCATGGTGTCGAGCAGGGTGAGCTGGCGGTGGAGCAGCACCTGGCTGCGCCGGGCGAGGTTGACGAAGACGGCGGAGACGCCGCGTCTGAGGTCGGCCTGTTCGACGGCGGCCTCGACGGCGGCGCGCTGGACGGCGTTGAACGCCTGGCCGACCTGTCCGATCTCCGCGTCCCCGAAGTGGAGTTCGGGTGCCTCGGCGGCCACGTCGACGGCCTCGCCCTTGCGCAGGCGCACCATGACGGACGGCAGCCTGGTGCTCGCGAGTTCGTTGGCCGCGTTGCGCAGGCCGATGAGTTCGCGGGCCAGGCCCCGGCCGATCCGCAGGGAGATGACGATGGACAGCACGACGGCGACGAGGCCGACGGCGCCGGCGATGCCGCCGCGCAGCAGGGCGGACATGGCGGCGGCGTTCTGGCGTTCGTCGATTCCGGCGGCGATGCGGCCGTTGATGGCGCTGAGGTCGCCGAGGGAGCGGTCGGCGGTCTCGCGCCAGTTGTCGCCGGCGAGGGCCTGGGTGACGCGGTCGGGGCCGCCGGCGCCGACGAAGTCCGCCTCGGCGCGGGTGAGGGCGGACCAGGCGTCGCCGCCGCGCAGGGCGATGTAGTCGGACTGGTCGTCCGCTTCGAGTTCGGCGACGTAGACGGTGAACAGGGCCTGCTGGTTGTGCAGGGCGTCCAGTGCGACCTGGTACTGCTCGGCGGTGGGCTTGGTGGTGCTGGTGCGCAGGCCGTCCATGGCCGCGTCCTCCTGCGAGAGGTACTCGCGGGCGCGGACGAGCTCGATCAGGATGGTGCCCTGGCGAGGGAGTTGGCCGCTCTGCCGGGCGACGAAGGCGGAGCGGAAGCCGAAGACGGGTTTGACGAGGTCCCCGTACTGGGCGAGTGCGAACTCCCAGTTGAGCGCGGCGCGGGCGACCTGGGCGCGCAGCGGGCCGAGTTGGTCGGCGGCGGCGAGGATCTGCAGGTAGCGGCCGCGCTGGCCCTGGGAGAGCTGCTCGGAGGAGTTGTCCTTCTTCTGCCGCAGTACGTCGAGGCTGCGGTCGGTGGCGGCCCTGGCGCGGTCGAAGCCGTCCTTGGCGACGGGCGCGTTGGGGTCGGCCAGGCGCCGGACGGCGGCACGGCGCTCGTTCTGCAGGTCGGCGGCGTACTGGTCGACCGGTGTACTGAACTCCTTGTACGTACGGCTGATCTTCAGCTGGTTCCAGACGTCGCCGGTGGTGGCGACGGTCGCGTACGCCCACAGGGCGATGAGCGCGACGATGGGCACCAGGAGCAGCGCGATGATCTTCGCGCGGATCGAGCTGCTGCGCAGACGCATGGAGTCCTCGGTCGGGAGTGTGCCAGGCGCGGGCCGGTAGGCGTGGACGGTGCTTCAGCGGTGGGGGCGTGGGGGTGGGGCTGGAGTGGATCGTCGGATCGGGCCTGGCCGGGGGCCCGGCCGTGGGTCTGCGCGACTCTACTACGCCCTGACCACTCGTTCGAGGGTCGAATCCGTCCGCACTTTCCGCCCGCCATTCCGCTTGCGCGGGACACGTCAGGATCGGCGGGCGATCATCGTCGATCGGCGCCCGGATCGTCAGCATTCACACGGTTTGCGCACCCGTCGACCTCGTCCCGGCGGCTGGTGACGCCTCCACCCGATCTCCCCCGTCCGGGCACTCCTCGTCCGGGTCGGTGCCGATCTCGTCGCGTCACGGTCACAACCCTGGGCAGTGGCAGGGCGATCCGGTAGTTTCGCTGCACCCGCCACGACCGGGCGCGGCCGGCATGCGCGGAAGTGGCGAACCGAGGAGGACCGTGCGCGAGTTCACCACCCCCGCCCCGGCCTGGCCCGAGGCCACCGGTGGACTCGCCGACAGCCTCTACGACACCGCCGACCGCCACCCCGCCCTGGTCCAGCTCTCCCGGCTCGGCCCGGACGGAAGCTGGCGGGACGTGACGGCGCGGGAGTTCCGCGACGAGGTGCTCGCCCTCGCCAAGGGCCTGCTCACCCAGGGCGTGCGCTACGGCGACCGGGTCGCCCTGATGGCCCGCACCCGCTACGAGTGGACGCTGTTCGACTACGCGCTCTGGTCGATCGGCGCGATCACCGTCCCGATCTACCCCACCTCCGCGCCCGACCAGGTGCGCTGGATACTCGCCGAGACCCAGGCGGTGGCCTGCCTGGTCGAGGACGAGGACGCCGCGATGACCGTCGGCGCCGTGTGCGACGCCCTGCCCGACCTGACCGGCATCTGGCAGCTGGACCGCGACTGCGTGGGCGCGATCGTCGAGGACGGCGTCGGCGTGCCGGACTCGCTCGTCCACCGCCAGCGCCTGGGGGTCGCGCCCGGCAACGTCGCCACCGTCGTCTACACCTCCGGCACCACCGGCCGCCCCAAGGGCTGCCTGATCACCCACGCCAACCTGGCCGCCGAGGCCGACGCCATGCTCGGCGGCTGGGGCGACGTCCTGCGCGACACCGCCGGCGAACAGCCCTCCACCCTGATGTTCCTGCCGCTGGCGCACGTGTACGGGCGGGCGGTGCAGGTCGCGGCGATGCGCGGGGGCCTGCGGATCGGACACGTCCCGGACGTCTCCGCCGACGTGCTGATGCCCGCCCTCGCGAGCTTCGCGCCGACCTTCCTCAACGCCGTCCCCTACGTCCTGGAGAAGGTCTTCCAGCGGGCGCGGCAGGCCGCCGAGGACGCCGGGCGCGGCGAACTCTTCGAACAGGCCCGACAGGTGGCCGTCGACTGGGCCGAGGCCCGCGAACGGAAGACCTTCGGGCGCGGCCCCGGCCCCGGCCCCGCCCTGCGGCTGCGCCACCTCGCGTACGAGCGCACCGTCTACCCCAGACTGCGCGCCGCGCTCGGCGGCAAGGTGCGCACCGTGATGTGCGGGGGCTCCACGCTGCGGCGCGAACTGGGCCTGTTCCTCACCGGCGCGGGCTTCCAGCTGTACGAGGGCTTCGGGCTGACCGAGACCGCCGCCGCGATCGCCGCCAACCCGGCCCGGCGCCAGAAACTCGGCACGGTCGGCCGGCCGATGCCGGGCTGCTCGGTGTCCCTGGCGGACGACGGCGAGGTGTGGGTGCGCGGCCCGATGGTCTTCGGCGGGTACCTCAACCACCCCCGCTGCACGGCCGAGGCGCTGGTCGACGGCTGGTTCGCCACCGGGGACCTCGGCCGCCTCGATGAGGACGGCTACCTCACCATCACCGGCCGCAAGAAGGACCTGATCGTCACCAGCAGTGGCAAGAACCTCGCGCCGGCCGCGCTGGAGGAGCGGGTCACGGCGCATCCGCTGGTCTCCCAGTGCCTGGTGGTGGGCGACGACCGCCCGTACGTGGCGGCGCTGATCACCCTCGACCCGTCCGCGCTGGCGCACTGGCTCAAGACCCACGGGCGCGAGCAGCTGGACACCTGGACGGCGATCGCGGACGAGCAGCTGCACACGGAGATCCAGCGCGCGGTGGGCGCGGCGAACGCGGCGGTGTCGCGGGCCGAGTCGATCCGCGCCTTCCGGCTGCTGCCACAGGAGTTCAGCGTGGAGCAGGGGATGGTGACGCCCTCGCTCAAGCTGCGCCGCTCGGTGATCGAGCAGCACCACGCTGCGGACATCGAGGAGCTGTACGCCTCCTGACGGTTCGTCCGTTTCCTTGTCTTTGCGGGTGATTGGGAGTGGCCGCCGAGCCGGGCGGGTTCACCGGGAGTTCCCTTGACGGGCCGATTGGTCTAGTCCATCGTTGCTCTTCGCTCACCGCGCTCACCCCACGGGCGCGTTCCCCCACCCCAGGAGTCCTCACGTGTCCGTGTCCTCGCGCGTGTCCGCGCTGGCCGCCTCCGTCGCACTGCTCACCGGGCTCACCTGCCCCGCCGCCTTCGCGGCCGGCCCTTCCGCCGCCGCGCCTTCCGGCTCCGCGCCGGCCGTCAACCTCGCCACCAACCCCGGCTTCGAACTGCCCGCACCCAACCTCGCCGACTGGGGCAGCGTCCCCGGCTGGAACTGCACCGGCGGCCCCGCCGAGGCGGCCGTCACCACCACCGCCCCGCACTCCGGCACCTCCGCGCTCACCGTCACCCCGGCCAACGCCGACTCCACCGGCGAGTGCGCCCAGACCGTCTCCGTCCAGCCCAACACCACCTACACCGCCTCGGCCTGGGTGCGCGGCAGCTTCGTCCACCTCGGCGCCACCGGCACCGGCAAGGACGTCGCCCCCGCCTGGACGGAGACCACCGGCGGCGGCTGGCAGCAGCTCACCACCCGCTTCACCACCGGGCCCAACGCCCGCAGCATCCGGCTGTACGTCCACGGCTGGTACCAGCAGGGCCCCTTCTCCGTGGACGACGTCCGCGTGGACGGCCCCGCGCCCGCCCCCGCCACGGCCGCCGGGTCCGTCCCCACCAGTGACAAGGTCGTCTTCTTCACCGTCGACGACGGCTGGTCCCGCCCCGCCGACGCGGAGAAGTTCCTCGCCGACCACCACCTGCCCATCACCACGTTCCCCCTGCCGATGCCGGCCGCCACCGACCCCTCCTACTTCAAGCGGGTCACCGCCGTCGCCGGCTCCTCCGTGCAGGACCACAGCGTCTCCCACAGCGACCTCACCAAGCTGCCGCTCGACCAGCAGCAGGTCGAGATCTGCGACGCCCGCGACTCCCTCACCCGCCTCTTCGGCACCGCGCCGGTCGTCTTCCGCCCGCCGTTCTTCGCCTCCAACGCCGACACCCTCCAGGCCGCCGCCAACTGCGGCATCCGCACCGTCCTCACCGCCGACGCCGACTTCAGCTGGGGCGCCTCCAACATCTGGCACCCGGGCCTGCTCCAGCCCGGCGACGTCATCCTGATGCACTGGTCCGACACCGTCGCCGCCGACTTCCAGCGCGCCCTCGCCGCCGCCGACGCCGCCGGCCTCAAGCCCGCCGGCCTCACCGACTACCTCCACTGACCGACCCCCACCCCGCGCCCGCGCCGCCCCCACCGGGCTGCGCGGGCGCGGCCGTTCAGCCGCCCGGGACGCCTCGGACGCCGAAGACCTTCTCGACCCAGCCGTTCAGACGCGCACCGAAGTCGGCGTCATCGGTGATGTCGTTCGCGGGGATCGGCCCACCCGCATCGTCCTCCAAGGGCCTCTGCTCCCAGTGCGCCGCCAGGTAGCCCACGTCCGCCCAGCCGCCCCGGTACAGCGTCACCTCGAGCCCCGCCCCCGTGCGCCGGTCCTCGATCCGCACGCCCACCGAGTCCGGATCGACCACCCGGGCTCGGTCCGTGTGCAGCGGCTGCGGCCAGGAGGCGAGCCAGTCGCGCCACGTCGGCGCGGCCACCGTCAGCCCCGCCTCGCGCCACAGCGGCGTCAGGGCGGCGATCCGCGCGGCGGCCAGGTCCAGGTCGACGATCCGGTCCACGGCGGTGGCACCTCTCCTCATGCCCCGGGCTCGGGGCGGGCGTTGACAGTGTGGTCGCGGCGCTGTTCTGATGAGGGGGTGCAGCGTGGCGCCGGCCAGAGAGTAGTGGGCAGGCCGGTGGCCGGGCGAGCACCTTTTCGAAGGGACGACGCGCGATGAGCATCCTCTCCGCCACCCTGATCTGACCTGCGCGGCCGCCGTGACCGGCGCCGCGTCCTCCGCTGCGCCCGGTGCGTGCGGCCGTGACTCCCCGAACCTTCCGGAGACTCACCACACACGCATGCCCATGACCTCTTCTTCCTCTTCCTCCTTCAACCTGACCGTCATCGAGGAGTTCCGCGCCAACGCCGGACGGGTCGGCGGCCCGTTCGAGGGCGGGGACCTGCTCCTGCTCACCACCACCGGCGCCCGCTCCGGGCGGCCGCACACCGTGCCGCTCGGCTACGTCGAGGCGCGGGGGCTGCTGCTCGTCGTCGCCTCGGCGGCCGGGGCGCCCGAACACCCGCAGTGGTACCGCAACCTGCTCGCCCACCCCGTCGTCCGGGTCGAACTCGGCGCCGACGCCTTCGACGCCATCGCCGTCCCGGCCGAGGGCGAGGAGCGGGAGAGCCTCTTCGAGGCCGTCGTACACCGCGCCCCCGGGTACGGGGACTACCAGGCGGCGACCGAACGACAGCTGCCCGTCGTCGTCCTGGAACGCCCGCAGCCCGCCGATGCCGACGCACCGCCCGTACGCACCCTCGCCGACCGGCTCCTGGAGGCGCACACCTGGCTGCGCGCCCAACTGCGTCACGTCCGGGAGGAGGCGCAGGCCCTCCAACCGGGCCGGGCGGCCGGCCTCGGGTTCCAGCTGCGCCAGCACTGCCTGGCGTTCTGCCAGGGCCTGACGCACCACCACACCGGCGAGGACGCCGCGATCCTGCCCGCGGTGGCCCGCAGCCACCCGCAGCTGCGCGGTGTGCTCGAGCGGCTGGGCGAGGAGCACCGGGCCATCGGGCGGATCAGGGAGGAGCTGGTGGCCCTGCTCGCCGACGTCGAGGCCGTCGAGCCCGAGCGGCTGCGGACGGAGCTGGACCGGATGTCCGCCGAGCTGGAGGCCCACCTCGCGTACGAGGAGGCCCAGTTGCTGCCCGCCCTCGCCGCCGTGCCCTTCCCGCCCGGCCCGCCGGTGCCACCCGCCGGGGGCTGATGCCGCCGGAACGGCGGGTGCCGCCGCCCCCTCCCGCAGTGGGAGGGGGCGGCGGCACCACGGGGTCCGCGGTTCCCTGTCAGGAGGCGGAGAAGACCGGCAGGTAGCCGCCCGCCTGGCCGGAAGCCTTCGGGTGGTAGCTCTCGTCGATCGGGAAGGTGGTGCTGTTCAGCCAGGTGGTCAGGGAGCCGCAGATCTCGTGCTCGCTGAAGATGCCGCGCACGTCGCCGAAGGTGAAACCGGCGTTGGCGACGCGCTTGGCGATGACCTCGTCCAGGGTGTCGGCGGCGCCGTTGATCGCGGAGCGCTTGGTGTCGCCGATGCCGAAGATGCAGGAGCCGCCGATCTTGTACAGGTGCGGGTAGCCCAGCACCACGACGTGGGCGTTGGGGGCCTTGGCGTGGATCGCCGAGTAGACCTGGTCGAGCTGGCCGGGCAGGGTGTCGCGGGCGTAGCTCTCGGCGTTGCTGACGGCGTTGAGGCAGTCGCTGTCCGAACCGAGGACGCATGTCTGCATGGTGCTGGCGAAGCCCGCGTCGTTGCCGCCGATGCTGATGCTGACCAGCGTGGTGCTGGAACTCAGCGAGGAGATCTGGTTGTTGAGGACGTCACCGGTCTTCGCGCCGGAACAGGCCACGAACTTGAACGAGGACGGCGAGTGCGCGTTCTTCCACAGGTACGCGTAGGAGTTGGTGCTTCTCTTGCAGCTGCCGCTGTCGCTCAGGTAGCTGCCGGCACCGACGCCGGCGGAGTACGAGTCGCCGAGCGCAACGTAGTTGGCACCGGCAGCGTTCGCCTCCGAAGCGGCGAACAGCGTCGTCATGGCGAGGGTGGCCGCTATGGCGGAGACGGACAGGGCGCGGGACGGGCGGAACATGACACCTCCGAGGCAGTGACACGGGTCACAGAAGTGATAGCAGGAGGTGGGTAGCACGGGAAGCGGTCATGCCAAGGATATTGACGGGCCGTCTGACAACACGGAAGTGAACCCCGCCCCACGGGGCGCCCATCGCCGCAGCTCAGCGCGGGTGTGCGCCGACGCCTTCCGCTCACCGCGCGTAGATGAGAATCCGAGCAGTTGTCAGCGAGCCGTCAGCCGGAGGTCAACGGCACGCCGGGTGGAGGCCAACGCCTCGTCAACTTCGATGCGGGCGATGCCGGGCGGCCGCGGGCCGGGAGGCCCGGTCAGGGCGCGTCCTCGGGCTCCCGTCGGACGGCAGCCCGGCGGCTGCTCCCGGCCGGGCGGGCGCTACACCGATCGGAGGAAGGGCAGGCCCTACACCGACCCGGGAAAGACGGTGCAGCCCGCGAGCGGCAGTTCCTCGATCGCCTCGTTCGCCGCCGCGGGCACGCCGAGCCGCTGGACGGCCGTCGCCACCGCTACCCTCGCCTGGCGCAGCCCGGGCACGCCCCAGCCCAGCAGCTCGACCGCCAGCCCCGGCGCGACCAGCAGCCGCCGGTAGTGGCGGCCCGAGGCGGGATCGGGCGCGCTGGGCCCGACCGAGCGCAGCGCCGCCGCCATCCGCACCCGCGCGCACTCGTGCCCACCGTTGGCCGAGCCGACCCGGTCGTAGAGGTAGCCGAGGTAGTAGGGCCGGCCGATGAGGGCCTGCGCCTCCTCGGCCGCCTCCCTGGCCAGGGCCGCCCCCGGGTCGCCCGCGTCCTCCGGTTCCAGCGAGCCGCCGGGCAGCGAGCAGATCCCGTCCCGGGGGTTGACCAGCGTCAGCACCCGCCCGTCCGGCGCGAACAGCCAGCCCCAGGACTGCTTCACGGGCAGCCCGGACGGCACCGGCTCGCCCGGCCGCCACGGCCAGCCCGCGGTGGGCCGCCGACGCACCCGGCCGAGGAGCTCGGCGACCTCAGCGCTGTACTCGATCGGGCTCATGAGCCCGCTCCTCTGCCGGGCTCCGTCCGAGGGGACGCGGACCGAGGGGCCGTGGACCGGGAGGACGCCGACCGGGGGGACGCGGACCGGGAGGACGCCGACCGGGGGGACGCGGACCGCCCGGCACGCGCTCCCGATCCGGCACCCGACCCTGCGCGCGCTCCGGCGGTGCGGGTCCCGGCGGCGAGCCGACGCCGCTCGCTCATGCGTCCCCCTCTCGGTGTCGGGCTCGCCGGACCGGTGGCGCGAGGGGTCGACCTGCGGAGTTCGGTACGGGGCGGAGCGGCCGGAGCGGCGGCGTGGGGCACCGCGCGCTCCGACTGTTGATCTTCTCCAAATCTTCCCCGAACAGGCGGTCGATGAACAGTCCCCAGCGCCGCATGGCGGACCCGGAGGCCGTGAGCGCCCTCCTCACATTCGCTCAGCCCAGGGGCCCACCTCCGTCCCGGGGGCCCGGGAACTGCGGGCCTGACGGCGGCGCGGACGGCGGCGCGGAAGCCGGTCCGGACGCCGGGCCGGACGGCGGCGGCGGCCCCGGCAGCGGGAAGCCCGGCCTCGGCACCATCCCCGGCGGGAACGGCAGACCCCGCTCCGCGTCGTCCGCCAGCTCGTCGAACACCTCGTGGGCCGTCATCGGCCGCAGCCGGCCCCCGGTCAGCGCCCAGCCGAGGACCAGCGGCCCCGTCGACGGATCGCCGTGCAGCAGCACCGCGCCCTCGCCGCCCGCGGCCACGCCCGCCGCGAGGGTGACGCAGAACGCCTCGGCGTCCCGCCCGCCGGGGTGCACGGCCCCCGCCGCGACGCGGACGTCCACCGCCGACGTCAGCTCCTCGCCCTCCCCGGGCCCGTGACACCGCAGGGTCAGCAGGTGACACCCCTCCCCCGCGCCCTCGCCCAGGGCGAGGTAGACGGCCGTCACGTACCGCATCACCGCCGCCAGCCGGCGCTGCCCGGCCAGGTCGTCGCCGATGGCGTCCAGCAGGGCTGCGCAGGCCACGGACATCCGCACCCGCGCCCGGTGGTCGTCCAGCAGCGCCGGGGCCAGCTCGGCCAGCCGCTCCCCCGCGTAGACGAACGGCTCCCCGGCCAGCTCCGGATCGCCCGCGTACGCGACGCGGGCGGCCGGCAGCCGGGGATCGAGGCCGAGGGCGTCGCAGTAGTCCTCGTAGTCCCCCGCCTCCATCACCCGCAGGTGCACCTCAACGCCCTGCCCGTGCAGGGCCCTGAGCTGCTCCTCCGCCCGCCGCAGGTACTCCCGGTGCCGCAGCGAACCGAACAGCCCGTAGCGCGCCAGCCCCGCGAAGTCGGCCGCCCCGACCGCGAGCGCGACCGCCACCGGCTGCGGCGGCGGCGCACCTCGGGCCCGCCCGTCCCGCCGCCGCCCGGCACCGGGCCCACCCGCACGCCCACCGCCCGACCGGCCGCCCCCCGACGAGGCCGACCCACCGCCC
>NZ_JOCF01000049.1 GCF_000720635.1 Streptomyces sp. NRRL WC-3742
CCCCCCCCCCCCCCGCCTCTTCTTGTTGTCAACCAGGGTTGACGCCACGGGGAGGTGTCAACCATAGTTGACAGCATGAGCGACAGCGGAGAACTCGCGGCCGCGGCGAGCAGCCGCGACCCCGCCGTGGGGCTCCGGGCGGTCCGCGCCCTTCGTGATCTCGCGGACCGCCTGGAGGGCCTGCAGGTGGGCAATGCCCGTGCGCAGGGCTGGTCCTGGCAGGACATCGCGGTCTGCCTCGGGGTGACCAGGCAGGCGGTGCACAAGAAGTACGCCCGACGTGGGCCCGGCAAGGACGAGGACGGAGGCTGAGCGATGTTCGAGCGTTTCACCGAGGCGGCACGGCAGACGGTGGTCGCGGCGCAGGAGGAGGCGCGGGAGTTGCACCACTCCTCCGTGGGGACGGAGCACCTGCTGCTGGCGGCCCTGCGGCAGGTCGGCGACCCGTCCGCCGCGGTGCTGATCGACGCCGGGCTGGACCTGGAGACGGCGCGGGCGGCCGTGCGCCGCCTGCTCGGGGAGGAGGGCCGGGCGGAGGCGCTGGCCTCGATCGGGGTGGACCTGGACGCGGTGCGGGAGGCCGTCGAGTCCGTGTTCGGGGAGGGTGCGCTGGACGTTCCGGTGGCGCAGGAGCCCAAGCGCCGGGGGTGGTTCCGCTCCGGGTCGGTCTCCTTCGGGCGGGCACCCTTCACGGCCCGGGCGAAGAAGGCCCTGGAGCTGTCGCTGCGCGAGTCGCTGCAGCTCAGGTCGGGCCACATCGGCGTGGGCCACCTGCTGCTCGGGGTGATCCGCGAGGGAGAGGGGCTGGGCGTGCGGGTGATCGCCGACCACGGGCTCGACCTCGCCGCGGTCCGGAGTGCGGTCGAGAAGGCGCTGACCACGGAGGCCGGGTGAACCCGGGGGTGGTGCGTGTGCGGTGCGTGCGGGGGCCGGACGGCCCGTCAGTCGTCCGCTTGAGTCGGTGGACCGAATGACTATGATCGGCCGAATCGCGTGAACCGAACAGCCGCCCGGAGACGTTTCCCGACGTCGCCGGGCGGTCTGGTGTGCGCCCGCCTGCCACCCCGTCGCCCGAAGGAGACCGCCGATGACCGCCGCCCCGGCCCCGATCGCCCTCGACCCGCTGGCCCGCGACAGCGCCGCCGAAGGCGCCCTGCTGCGGGCGGCCGGACCGGTGGTGCCGGTGGTCCTGCCCGGCGGGGTCGCCGCCTGGGCGGTGGCGCGGCACGCGGCCGCGCGCGACCTTCTCACCGACGCCCGGCTGGTGAAGGACGCCCGGCACTGGGCCGCCTACCAGCGCGGCGAGGTGCCCGCGAACTGGCCGCTGATCGGCCTCGCGGTGCCCGGCCCGAGCATGGTCACCACGGACGGCGCCGAGCACCGCCGGCTGCGAGCGATCGTCGCCCAGGCGTTCACCCCGCGCCGGGTCGAGCTGATGCGCCCGCGCGTGGAGGAGATCACCCGCGCCCTGCTGGACGGCCTCGCGGCGGGCGAGCCGGTGGTGGACCTGAAGGCGGCCTTCGCCTTCCCCCTGCCGATGACGGTGATCTGCTCCCTGCTGGGCGTGCCGGAGCGCGACCACGCCGTCCTGCGTGACCTGTACGAGCGGTTCTTCGGCATCAAGCCGGACCCGGAGGGCATCCGGGCGACGGTCGCCGCCCTGAACGCCTTCGTCAACGACCTGGTGGCGCAGCGCCGTTCGGCCCCCGGCGAGGACCTGGCCAGCGCCCTGCTGGCGGCCGACGCCGAGGGCGGGGCGCTGACCGACGCGGAGGCTGCGGCCACCCTGCGGGTGATCATCGCGGCCGGGCACGAGACGACGGTGAACCTGATCGGCAACGCCGTCCGGGCGCTGCTGGCGCACCCGGAGCAGCTGGCGCTGGTGCGTTCGGGGGAGGTGTCCTGGGACGCGGTGGTGGAGGAGTCGCTGCGCTGGACGCCGCCGACCAGCAACTTCCTGTTCCGCTTCGCCGCGGAGGACATCGAGGTCGGCGACCTGGTGATCCCGGCGGGGGAGCCGGTGCTGGTCTCGTACAACGCGATCGGCCGGGACCCGCTGCAGCACGGGGTGACGGCCGAGCTGTTCGACGTCACCCGCGACCAGAGCCGCCACCTGTCCTTCGGCCACGGCCCGCACGTCTGCCCGGGGTCGCCGCTCGCGCGCCTGGAGGCGGGGGTCGCGCTGCCGGCGCTGTTCGAGCGCTTCCCGGACCTCGCCCTCGCGGTGCCGGACGGCGAACTGCGGATGAGCCCGTCGCTGGTGGTCAACAGCCTGCTGGAGCTGCCGGTCCGGCTCCGCTGAGGGGAGGAGCGGCGGGAAGGCCGGACGCGGATCTCGACGGCGGCGGGTGGCTGCGTTAACGTCGACGGATCGGTTCGGCCGCCCGGTCGTTCGTTCACCCTGCGATCCCCGTACGCCAACTCCCGTACAGCGCAATGTCGTTCAGCTCACAGCCGGCAGCACGCCCTGGCGAGGAGAACCGCATTGACCCTCAACCCGAACGCGCCGTCCCCGGGTTCACGCCGCAGAATCGCCGCCGTACCCGCCCTGTTGGCGGTGCTGGCCCTGACGGCGGCCTGCTCCAACAGTTCGAGTGGTTCCGGTGGCGGCGGCTCAGCGTCGTCGATGACCGGTGACTGCGCCAAGTACCAGGAGTACGCGGGACACTCGGGGACCAAGGTGACGATGTTCGCCTCGATCCTCAGCCCGGAGTCGGACAACCTGGAGAAGTCCTGGGCCGAGTTCAGCCGGTGCACCGGGATCAGCATCAGCTACGAGGGGTCCAACGACTTCGAGTCGCAGCTGCCCGTGCGGGTGGCCGGCGGCAACACCCCGGACCTCGCGATCATCCCCCAACCGGGCCTGCTGGCGCAGATGGTGAAGAGCGGCAAGGTCGTCAAGCCGCCCGCGAAGACCGTCGAGAACCAGAACAAGTGGAGCCCGGTCTGGAAGACGTACGGCTCGGTCAACGGCACCTTCTACGCGGCGCCGATGAGCGCCAACATGAAGTCGCTGGTCTGGTACTCGCCGAAGGCGTTCAAGGCGGCCGGCTACGAGGTGCCGAAGACCTGGGCCGACCTGATGGCGCTCAGCGACCGGATCGCCAAGGCCGGCGGCCCCAGGCCCTGGTGCGGCGGCATCGCCTCCGGCACGGCTACGGGCTGGCCGGCCACCGACTGGCTGGAGGAGGTGGTGCTGGGCACGTACGGCGGTGATGTGTACGACCAGTGGGTGGGCCACCAGGTCAAGTTCTCCGACGAGAGGATCCAGACGGCGATGAGGACCGTCGCCGACTGGCTGCAGAACCCGGCCTGGGTCAACGGCGGTTACGGCGACGTCAAGTCGATCGCCACCACCACGTTCCAGGACGCGGGCGCGCCGGTCCTCACCGGCAAGTGCGCGATGCTCCAGCAGGCGTCCTTCTACGAGGCGCAGTGGCCCAAGGGCACCAAGGTCGGCCCGGACGGGGACGTCTTCGCCTTCCACCTGCCGGCGGTGAACCCGTCGATCCCCAGCCCGGTCGAGGGCGGCGGCGAGTTCCTGGCCGCCTTCTCCGGCAAGCCCGAGGTGCAGGCGGTGCAGAACTACCTGTCCAGCACGGAGTGGGCGAGCAGCCGGGTGAGGACGGCGACCGGCTGGGTCTCGGCCAACCAGGGCGTGGACAAGAGCCTGTACACCGATCCGATCGACCAGCTCTCGGCCGCGGCGCTGACCGACCCGGCCGCCACCTTCCGCTTCGACGCCTCCGACCTGATGCCGGCCGCGGTGGGCGCCGGGCAGGAGTGGAAGTCGCTGACGGCCTGGTTCGCGGAGGGCCAGTCGATCCAGAAGACCGCCGCCGACATCGACGCCGCCTGGCCGCAGTAGCCGGCCCGCGGCGGCCGGGGCCGCATCGGCCGGCCTCACCGGGACCACCTGCCGAGGGCGGTGCGGGGCCACCCACCCGCACCGCCCGCCCCTCCCTCTCCCTCGCACGCTCGCGCGTGCTCGCTCGCTCGCTTGCACCGGAAGGTGATCGGACCCGAAGGGAAGCACCCCCATGCCCGTACCCGGTTCACCGCCGCCCGTCGCGCTCGCCACCGGCGCCTGGGGCGACGCGGCGCTCAAGTTCGGCAACACCCTCGGCGCCGTCGCCGGCTTCCTCGGCATCCTGCTGGTGGTCTTCTTCGTCGCCGGCCGCGCCCGGGGCCGGCTCGCCCGCCCGCTGGCCGTCCTGGTGTTCCTCGGCCCGGCCGTGCTGCTCCTGCTCGTCGGCCTGGTGGTGCCGCTGGTGCGCACCGTCTACCTGAGCCTGCACAACGACGACGGCAGCCGGTTCGTCGGCGAGGACAACTTCCACTGGGCGTTCACCTCGGACGACGTGCGGCACGTGCTGCTCAACACCCTGCTGTGGCTGGCGGTCGTCCCGCTGGTGGCGACGGGCCTGGGCCTGCTGCTGGCGCTGATGGTGGACCGGATGCGCGGCCAGTCGGTCTACAAGTCGCTGATCTTCATGCCGATGGCGATCTCGCTGGTCGGCGCGTCGATCATCTTCAAGTTCGTCTACGAGTCGCGCGGCCCCGGGCAGCACCAGATCGGCCTGCTCAGCCAGGTCGCCGTGGCCCTGGGCTGGGACGATCCGCCGAACTGGATGCTCTCCCAGCCGCTGAACACCTTCCTGCTGATGGCGGTGATGGTCTGGGTGCAGACGGGCTTCGCGTTGGTGGTCCTGTCCGCGGCGATCAAGGCGATCCCGTCCGAGGTGGTGGAGGCGGCCCGGCTGGACGGCGCGAGCGGGGCGCGGCTGTTCTGGTACGTCACCGTGCCGATGATCCGCACCACGGTGATGGTCGTCCTGACCACCGTCATGATCATCACCCTGAAGTGCTTCGACATCGTCCGCACCATGACCGGCGGCAACTTCGGCACCCAGGTGCTGGCCAACGAGATGTACTCGCAGTCCTTCTCGCAGTTCAACGACGGGCGGGGCAGCGCGCTGGCGGTGCTGCTCTTCCTGGCCGTGCTGCCGCTGGTGGCCTACAACATCGTCCAGCTGCGGAAGGAGCGTGAGGTGCGGTGAGCGCGCTGATCAGGGAAGGCGGACGGGAGGGGTCGGCGCGGTCGCTGCGCTCGGTGCGCAGGGCCTTCGGCTCCCCGCTGGCCTCGGTGTTCGTGATCGCGATGACGGTGCTGTGGACGATCCCGACGCTCGGCCTGCTGGTCACCTCCCTGCGCCCCAAGCAGGACGTGACGGCCGACGGCTGGTGGAACGCCCTCCTCCACCCGGACTTCGGCTTCGGCAACTACCACTCGGTGCTCTTCGAGGGCGGCTCCGGCGTCTCCACCGGGCTGATGCCGTACCTGGTGAACTCGCTGGCGATCAGCATCCCGGCGACGGTGTTCCCGCTGGTGCTGGCGGCGATGGCCGCGTACGTGCTGGCCTGGGTGCGGTTCCGGGGCAGCGACGCGGTGTTCCTGACGGTCTTCGGGCTCCAGGTGGTGCCGCTGCAGATGGCGCTGATCCCACTGCTGCGGCTGTTCTCCGGCGGTGCGCACCTGGGCCCGCTGACGCTGATCCCGGCGGTGGACCTCAAGGGCAGCTATGCGCCGGTCTGGCTGGCGCACACGATGTTCGCGCTGCCGCTGGCGGTGTTCCTGCTGCACAACTTCATCGCCCAGCTGCCGCGGGACCTGATGGAGGCGGCGGTGGTGGACGGCGCCTCGCACTTCCGGATCTTCCGCTCGATCGTGCTGCCGCTGTGCACCCCGGCGCTGGCCTCGTTCGCGATCTTCCAGTTCCTGTGGGTCTGGAACGACCTGCTGGTCGCGCTGACCTTCGCCGGGGGCACCCCGGAGGTGGCGCCGATGACGGTGCGGCTGGCGCAGCTGTCAGGGTCCTTCGGCGGGCGCTGGGAACTGCTGACGGCGGGGGCGTTCCTGTCGATCATCGTGCCGCTGGCCGTGTTCTTCGGCCTGCAGCGGTACTTCGTGCGGGGGCTGCTGGCGGGGTCGGTGAAGGGCTGAACACGCGCGTACGGCCGGCCGGGAGGTCCCCGGCCGGCCGTACGCGCGTGTGTCGCCGGTCGTCAGTGCATCGCGACGCCGGAGGCGGAGCCCTGCAGGTCGCTGGCCTTGGCCTTGATCGCGAAGACCGCGACCAGGAAGGCGACCCCGGCGAGGGCGGCGCCCACGATGAAGCCGTGCGAGATGCCCTGGGTCAGCACCATGTTGGCGGCGTCGGTGCCCTGCGGGAAGTTCTGGTTCTCCTTGAAGTACGCCAGCTGCTCCGGCGTCGCCGTCTTCAGGAAGTTCGGCACCTGAACAGCGGCCTCGTCCTTGGCGTAGGTGGCGAAGACCGTGGTCAGGATCGACAGGCCGAGCGAACCACCGATCTGCTGCATGGAGTTGAGCAGGCCGGACGCGGCGCCGGTCTCCTCGCCGGCCACACCCGAGACGGTGATCAGCATGACCGGGACGAAGATCATTCCCATGCCGAGGCCGAAGACGACCGTGGGGCCGAAGACGCCGTCCAGGTAGCCGCTGTCCTTGTTCATCTGCGTCAGCCAGGCGAGACCGACGGTGACGAGGAACGCGCCGCCCGCCATGAACGGCTTCGGGCCGTACTTGGCCTGGAGCTGGGAGGCGAGCTGGGCGGTGATGATGATCGCGACGCTGATCGGCAGGAAGGAGACGCCGGCCTTCAACGGGCTGTAGCCGAGCGGCCCCTGCACGAACAGCACGACGTAGAAGAAGATGCCGAACATGGCCGCGGCGATGCAGAGCATCATCACCAGGCTGCCGGTGCGGTTGCGGTCGGCGAACAGGTGCAGCGGGGTGATCGGCTGGGCGGTGCGCGTCTCGATCACGATGAACGCGGCGATCAGGATCACGCCGCCCACGAAGGAGCCGATCGTGACCGGGTCCGACCAGCCGTCCGAGGCGGCGCGGATGAACCCGTAGACGAGGCCGACCAGGCCGAGCGTCGAGGTCATCGCACCGGGCAGGTCGAACTTGCCGGCGACGCGCGGCGATTCGGTGATGTAGCGCGGCGCGGCGACGGCGATCAGGATCGCGATCGGCACGTTGACGAAGAACACCCAGCGCCAGTTCAGGTACTCGGTGAGCAGACCGCCGGCGAGCAGGCCGATCGCCGCGCCCGAGCCGGCCACCGCGGAGAAGACGCCGAACGCCTTGTTGCGCTCCGGCCCCTCCTCGAAGTTGGTGGCGATCAGGGCGAAGGCCGTCGGTGAGCAGATCGCGCCGCCGATGCCCTGCAGGGCGCGGGCCGCCAGCAGCAGGCCGCTGTCCTGCGCGAAGCCGCCGAGCAGGGAGGCCAGGCCGAAGAGCAGGGTGCCGAAGATGAACACCCGGCGGCGGCCGAGGATGTCGCCCGCGCGGCCGCCGAGTAGCAGCAGCCCGCCGAAGGTCAGCGTGTAGGCGTTGATGACCCAGGACAGGTCGGTGGTCGAGAACTTGAGCGCGTCCTGGATGTGCGGCAGCGCGATGTTCACGATGGTGGCGTCGAGTACCACCATCAGCTGCGTGGCCGCGATGACCGTCAGGGTGATGCCCTTGCCGCGGCCCTGCTGCGGCTGTGATTGCTTGTGGAGAGTGTCGGAGATAGCCACGAAATGTGCCCCCTGCTGGCTATGTGTGTGCTGCTGCGGTACTCGGTGCCCCGGTAGCCAAGGAACGGGATCGTTCACTAATCGGGACGATATCCTGGCCCTGATTGTGAACGCAAGCGTTCCTTAAAAAGGGGTGGGTGGATGGCGGCGGTGGATCGCTTGGTGCGGCGGCGGGGGAAGGAACTGGAGAACGCGATCTTCGAAGCGACGCTCGACCAGCTCACCTCCGGCGGATTCGCACGCCTGACGATGGAAGGAGTCGCCGCCGCGGCGCGGACCGGGAAGGCCGCGCTGTACCGGCGGTGGGGGTCCAAGGTCGAACTCGTCATCGACTCCCTGGACGCCACTCTGCCACGCCCCCGCGCGGTGCCCGACCTCGGGTCCGCCCGGGCCGAATTGCTGCAGCTCATCGAGTTGTTCGCGGCGGCCTCGGCCTCGCGGGTGGGCGCCGCCATTCACACGCTCATGGGGGAGGTGTCCCAGCAGCAGGCCGAGATGTTCAAGGACTTCCTCACGGGCCGGGTGATCGATCCGACCACGGAGACCGTCCTCGACATCCTGCGCCGCGGCATCGATCGCGGCGACGTCCGGCCCGGGGTGGCCACCCCGATGGTCGCCGACGTCGTACCGGCGATGCTCTTCTACCACGTCAAGGCGACCGGCGCGGAGCCGATGCCGGGCGACTACGCGAGCCGGCTGGTGGACGAGGTGCTGATGCCGATGGTCGGGCGGTAGGGGCATCGGGGGCGGGCTTCGGGGGAGGGTCGGGGCGGGCTTCGGCGGCGGGTCGGGGCGGGTATGAACGGGCTTAGGCTGGAGACCGCCCCAGTCGAACGGAAGCCGCCATGCCCATCGTCCCCCCGACACACTCCGTCGAGCGCTCGCTCCGCCGGGCCGGCGCCAAGGTCGTGGTCGGGCTGGACGAAGTCGGGCGCGGCGCCTGGGCCGGGCCGGTCACCGTGGGCGCGGCCGTCACGGGCCTGCGCCGGGCGCCGGAGGGGCTGACCGACTCCAAGCTGCTCACCGAACTGCGCCGCCAGGCGCTCGCCCCCGTCCTCGCGGACTGGGTCACCGCCTACGCGCTCGGCTCCGCCTCCCCGCAGGAGTGCGACGAACTCGGCATGACGGCGGCGCTGCGGCTGGCCGCCGTCCGCGCGCTGGAGGCCCTGCCCGTCGAGCCGGACGCGGTCATCCTGGACGGCAAGCACGACTACCTGGGCGGCCCCTGGCGGGTGCGCACGGTGATCAAGGGCGACCAGTCCTGCGTCTGCGTGGCCGCCGCCTCCGTCCTCGCCAAGGTCCACCGCGACGGACTGATGGCCGAACTCGGCGAGGCGCACCCCGAATTCGGCTTCGCCGACAACGCCGGCTACCCGTCCCCGGTGCACCGCGCCGCGCTGGAGGAGTACGGCCCCACCGAACACCACCGGCTCTCCTGGGCGTACCTGGACGCGCTCCCGAAGTGGCGCCACCTCAAGCGCGTTCGGGACGTCGACGGCGCCGCGCAGGGGTGCGCCGACGAACAGTTGACGCTCGGTTTCTGACGTTCCGTCGGGAATTGCCTGGGTGTGGAGTTGAACCGTTCGGTGCCCAATGGGTGGGGTGCCCGTGCGCGTTCGACCGGCATTTGATAGATATCCGGGTATGCCTGTCTTCCCCGAGGAGCCGGAGATTCACGAGAGCCTCCCGGGCCCCGGCGTTCCCTTCCACCGCGAGTCGGACGCACAAGCCCTCAACGCGCCTGCCACCGGCGGCACACCTGCCACCGCATCCTCCACCGCACCTTCCACCGTCGCCGCCCCGGTGCCCGGCCCCCGCCAGGCGCCGCGCCCGGCTCCGCCGGGAGCCGCCAAGCCCGGCCCGCCGCGCCCGATCCCCAAGCCCGGGCCGCGCCGCCCGGCACCCGCCGCACCGCAGGTCGAGGTCCGGCGCATCGCCGCCGGCCCGGCCCAGGCGCTGGAACGCGCCGACGAGGCGGTCGACCAGTTGCTGGACGCGGGCCGTGACCCGGGTCAGATCCTGGTGCTGACGGTCGGCGAGGCGCACCCCTGGCAGCAGCACGAGGTCTCCTTCGGTGAGGAGCGCTACTGGGCGCAGCTCGCCGAGGGCGGCGACGTGTTCTACGCGGACGCCAAGTTCGGCCGCCAGACCCGCCGCGAGGTGGTCGTCCTGGTGGTCAACGGCGGACCGGCCGCCCGGGCCGCCGAGGCGTACGCCGAGGCGCTGGGCCGCGCGACCGCGCTGCTCGTGGTCTGCGGCGACGCCGGCCCGGCGGCCGGCGCCGCGCCCGGGCGGCGGGGTGCCGGGGCGCGGTCCGACCGGCTGAAGGTCTGACCGGCTGAAGGTCTGACCGGCGGAGCGCCTCGTGGCGTGATCGGCTGACCGCTTGCCCGACTGGCTGGCCGACCGCGCGACTGGCTGACCGACCGTCTGACGGCCGACTGCCTGGCCGGTGGTCGGCCGGTCAGGCGGTCGACGGTCGGCGTGACCGCTCGGCTGTTCGCTGTGACCGCGGGCCCGGAGTCGTGAGGCGCCGGGCGCCGTCCGTCCGTTACGGGATCAGCGGGTGCCGGTGCGTCGGGTCGGTTCCACGGCCGAGACCCGCGCCGGGGTCCACGGGCCCTCGGTCGGGAGGGCGAGCGGCCCGCCCTCGCCGCGGCGGACCGGGTCGACCGTCTGCCTGGTCCTGCGGCCGCGCGCCGCGTCGTCCAGCACCGACCGGGGCGGCAGCTCCGTCACGGTGTGCACCGGCCCGTCCGCCCATGAACCCGCGTGCGGATTGCGCCCGCCGCGCCCGTCCCCGAGGATCTGCCAGCCCGCAGGGGTGAGCCCGATGTACGAGCCGCAGCGCAGCCCGTGCAGCGCGGAGGCGTCGCGCACCGCCCACATCCAGGCGCCGTCCTGCTCCGTCCAGCCGGGCGCCCCCTCGCGGCAGCGAAGCAGCACGGCGGTCCGGGTCGGGTGGGCGAGCCGCAGGTCGTGCGGGGTGATCCGGCGCAGCTGGGTGAGCAGTGCGTTGCGGTGCTGCCAGCCGTCGGAGTCGTGCGGCCAGGGGGTGAAGGAGGCCGAGGCGGTGAGGTGGTGGAGCGCGTCCAGTACGGCGACCACGACCGTGCCCGGTTGGGGCAGGTGCCGTTGGTGCAGCTCCAGCACGAAGTCGCGCGGATCGCGCAGCAGCGGAATCCCCCCGGCTCTCCAGCCCTCCATGTCGAGCAGTCTTCTGGCCTCGGACCCCCTGGTGAGGGGATTCTGACCGGGGTCGCTGCCGCTGATCACGATCCTCCTTCCTGGCCCGAGGGAAGGCCGATGCCTGGGTACGCCGAAGGACGGGTCCCACGGACCTGATTTCGGGTACCCTCCGATTCTCGCGGAACCAGGGGTGAAGCGGCAATGACGAAATGATGAACGCCGCCGGATGGCTCTGTGTCGGGAGGGTGTGCTCCGGTGTCGGTCGAGTGATGGCCGACCAGTCATTGACCTTGATCCGAGCGGTATGCGGCGCGCAGTGAACCGTTCGGTGCATGGTGACCGGTCCTTTCCGTTCGGATGCCCTGTGTGATCGAAGTCGCTCGGTCGTGATCCTTTCTGTTAGGCCATTCGGGTGACGGGTGAGAGTGGCGCGGGTGGCTGCGTCCCGGCTGGATCAACTTCTCCCGCTCACCCCTGCACCGCCAGCACCAGCGGCAGCACCGCGCTCGCCCCCGCCCGGCGCAGCAGCCGGGCGGCCACGGTGACCGTCCAGCCCGAGTCGACCAGGTCGTCCACCAGCAGCACCGGCCCGCCGGCCGCCGCCACCGCCTGCTCCACCTCCGGAGGCAGCATCAGAGCCCCGGCCAGGGCGTTCAGCCGCTGGGCGCTGTTGCTGCGCGCCCCGTGCGGCGGCTGCCCGCCCGCGTACTCGATCCGGCCGAGCAGCGGCAGCCGCCCGATCTCGGCGATCCGCGCGCCGAGGCTGCCGACCAGCTGGGGGCGCGAGGAGGAGGCCATGGTCACCACACCGACCGGCCGCTCCAGCCTGGCGCCCTCCGAGGTGGCCGGCCCGGCCCAGCCGCCCGGCCCGCGGGCCCAGTCGGCCAGCACCGTCACCAGCGCGTCCACCGCCTCGCCGGGCACGGGCACGTCCGGCGCCTGCTCGGCCAGCAGGCTGCGCAGCCGGTTGCCCCAGCCGATGTCGGAGAGCCGGCCCAACGCCC
This sequence comes from Streptomyces sp. NRRL WC-3742, assembly GCF_000720635.1. Classification (GTDB taxonomy): domain Bacteria; phylum Actinomycetota; class Actinomycetes; order Streptomycetales; family Streptomycetaceae; genus Kitasatospora. Next base: position 11,802 of record NZ_JOCF01000049.1, read on the forward strand.
GGCCGCTCTCGGCCTGCTCGCCCGCCGGGATGCGGCCCTTGAGCGGCACGCCGAGCGCGTCCATCCCGGTCGGCCACAGCCGGCGCGGCTCGAAGGGCACACCGGGGCGGCCGAGCGCGGCCCGGGCGGCGGCGAGCGTCTCCTCGGAGACGTCGGGGGTGTGGCGCGGCCCAGCGCAGGTGTCGCACCGCCCGCAGGGCGCGGCCTGCTCGTCGTCCAGCTGTCGGCGTAGGAACTCCATCCGGCAGCCGGTGGTCGCCGCGTACTCGCGCATCGCCCGCTGCTCGGCCTCCCGGGAGGCGGCGACCTTGGCGTACCGGGCGCCGTCGTACGCCCAGCTCTGGCCGGTGGCCGTCCAGCCGCCCTTGACCCGGCGGACGGCGCCGTCCACGTCGAGCACCTTGAGCATGGTCTCCAGCCGGGCGCGGCGCAGGTCCACCCGGGGCTCCAGCGCGGCGGTGGAGAGCGGGCGGCCGGCCTCGGCCAGGGCGTCGATGGTGCGGCGCACCTGCTCCTCGGGCGGGAAGGCGAGCGAGGCGAAGTAGCGCCAGATCGCCTCGTCCTCGCGGCCGGGCAGCAGCAGCACCTCGGCCCGGTCGACGCCGCGCCCGGCCCGGCCGACCTGCTGGTAGTAGGCGATCGGCGAGCTGGGGGAGCCCAGGTGGACGACGAACCCGAGGTCGGGCTTGTCGAAGCCCATGCCCAGGGCGGAGGTGGCGACCAGGGCCTTGACCCGGTTGGCCAGCAGGTCGGCCTCGGCGGTGCGGCGCTCGGCGTCCTCGGTGCGGCCCGAGTAGGAGGCGACCGGGAAGCCGCGCTCGCGCAGGAAGGCCGTGACCTCCTCGGCGGCGGCCACCGTCAGGGTGTAGACGATGCCCGAGCCCGGCAGCCGGTCGAGGTGGTCGGCCAGCCAGGCGAGCCGGTGCGCCGGGTCGGACAGCGACAGCACGCCCAGGGTGAGGCTCTCCCGGTCGAGCGGGCCGCGCAGCACCAGGGCGTCGGTGTCCGTGGCGCCGGTGCCCAGCTGCTCGGCGACATCGGCGGTGACCCGGGCGTTGGCGGTGGCGGTGGTGGCCAGCACGGGCACGCCGGGCGGCAGGTCGGCGAGCATGGTGCGCAGCCGCCGGTAGTCGGGGCGGAAGTCGTGGCCCCAGTCGGAGATGCAGTGGGCCTCGTCGACCACCAGCAGGCCCGTGGAGGCGGCGAGCTCGGGCAGCACCTGGTCCCGGAAGTCGGGGTTGTTCAGCCGCTCAGGGCTGACGAGCAGGATGTCGACCTTGCCGGAGGCGACCTCGGCCTGGATCTCGTCCCACTCGTCGCTGTTGGCGGAGTTGATGGTGCGGGCGTGGATGCCGGCCCTGGCGGCCGACTCGACCTGGTTGCGCATCAGGGCGAGCAGCGGGGAGACGATCACCGTCGGCCCGGAGCCCCGGGCGCGGAGCAGGGCCGTGGCGACGAAGTAGACCGCGGACTTGCCCCAGCCGGTGCGCTGGACGACCAGGGCACGGCGGTGGTCGACCACGAGGGCCTCGATGGCCGTCCACTGGTCCTCGCGCAGGGCGGCGCCGGCCCCGGCGAGCTCGCGCAGGACGGCCTCGGCCCGCGCCCTGACCTCGGCGCGGTCGGTGGCGGTGGCGGTGATGTGCATCTCGGGCTGCTGCATGGCCTCGATGTAACCCCATGCCGCCGACAAGGGGCGAATGCCGGTGGGGGGAGGGATGGCGAAGAGGAGGTGTCTTTCATCCGCTCTTCAGTTGAACGCGCGGTTTTATTCACCCGGGGGAGTGGCGCGGATATCCGCCGAACGAGGGAAGAGGCATTTCCTCCCGGAGTTATCCACAGGAATCGGAAAGATTCGCCGGCCTCGCCGGAACGCACTCCACTCTTGCGGCCATGAACGCGATGAACAACGAACCCGTCATCCTGTCCCTCGGCCCGGCCTCCGGCCACCGGCCGGTCGTCATGCGGGGGCCGGCCGACATGGCCGAGCTCCTGCCCTACCTCCTGGGGTTCCACCCCGACGACAGCATCGTCGCGGTCGGCCTCCAGGGCCCCGACCTGCACCAGGGCGGAGTGATCCGGGCGGACCTCCCGGACTCGCCCGCCCAGTGGTCCGCCGCGGCGGACGAGACGGCGGCCCTGCTGGTGGCGCTCTCCGAGCGGCACGGCGGTCCGCCGGTCCAGGTGCTCCTCTATCTCTGCCAGGACTCCACCTCGCCGCACGCCCCGCCGGCCGCGGAGGGGCTGCGGCCCCTGGCGGACGACCTGCGTGCCGCCTTCGCACGCAGGGGCGTGGCGGTCAAGGAGTCGCTGTGCGTCTCCGACGGCCGCTGGTGGTCCTTCCTCTGCCGGGGCGAGGGGTGCTGCGATCCCGCGGGCACGCCGGTGCGCAGCGGTCCGGCCCCGGGCCCGGCGGCGGCCGCCGCCACGGTCGCCGGCCTGGTGCCGCGCGGCAGCCGCAAGGCGATCGTCGGCGCCCTGGCCCCGATCGGCCCGCCGGAGGCCGAGGCCCAGCGGGCGGCACTGGAGCGGGCCCTGGCAGGCACCGTCTCCCGGGAGCAGGGCGCCGCCCTGCTCGACCAGGCGTTCGCCGAGTTCGCGGCCGGCGGCCGGGAGCTCGACGAGGAGCGGGCGGCCCGGCTGCTGGTCGCCCTGCGGGACCGCCTCACCCGGGACCGCGGCGTCGAGTACGCCCGGCCCGCCGAGCTGGCCCCGGCCGAGCGGCTCTGGCGCTTCCTCGCCCGGCGCGCCGTGCCGCCGTACGAGGACTGCGCGGTGCCTCCGCTCACCCTGCTCGCCTGGGCCTCCTGGGTCGCGGGGGACACGGCGACGGCCCGGGTCGTGCTCGGCCACGTCCTGCGGCTCGCCCCGGGCTACCTGCTCGCGGAGCTGCTGTACGAGTCGCTCAACGACGGTCTGGCGCCCCAGGCCCTGATGACGGCCGTCGAGGCCCAGCGGCGCCGCCGCGAGGCACGCGAGGGGCGTGAGGCGGTGGCGCCCGTCGATCCTCCGGAGGAGGCACCCGGCCAGGGCCCGGCAACGGGTGCTCCGGCGGGGCGCCGCCGTCGCCGGGGCGGACGCCGCAAGGGAGGGGCGCGGCTCGCGGCGGCGGGCGGGAACGCCCCCGAGGGCGGAACCCGGCCCGCCCCGGGCGGTGCGTCGGCCGGTGAGCCGGAGCCGGAGTCGGGGCCGGTCGCCGTGCTCCCCCCGCCCCGCTGCGCTCCCGAGGCGGACCGCTCCGGGGAGCGGCCCGCCCGGGGCGTGCGCCTGGGCCGGCAGTCGGCCTGCGCCTCGGCCGAGGCACGCCGCGCCGAGGCCGACCAGTGCCGGGGCACCCGGCGGGCGGGGAGAGGAGGCCGCCATGCGCGCTGACCTCTTCGCCGCCCCGCCGGGCCGGTGGGGGCTACGGGGACTGCCGGGGCTACGCCTCTCCGTGGGCCATCTTGATCAGGCGGTCGAGCACCTTGCCGCCGCTGGCCCGCAGGCCGTCGTGCTCCCACTCGTTGGTGACCCACGCCCGCAGACCGCGCACCGTGCGGGCGGTGGCCAGCGAGTCGGCGGCCGCCACGTACATGTCGTCGTGGTAGACGGCCGCCGTGACGGGCACGGTGTTCTCGGCCAGGCGCGCCGGGTCGTACAGGTCCGGCCAGTCGGTGCGGGCGGCGAGCAGGTCGGCCGCCTCCTTCAGCGGGCGCAGCGCCGGGTCGGTGTCGAACATCCAGGGGTAGATCATCTCCCCGGTGAACAGCACCGGGGCGTCGGTCTCCAGCGCGGCCCGGGCGTCGAACTGCGGAAACTCCCGGCGGACGCGCTCGGCGGCCCAGGCGGTGGCGCCGCCGCCGTCCACCGACCGCTGGCCGTAGATCGACTCGTGCAGCACGGCGTACAGCGGGCCGCCCGCGAAGGAGAGCTGGGCCTGGGCGCCGGCGAGGAAGGTGTCGGAGAGCTCGGGCCCGGCGGCGCCCTCCACCCACGCCTCCTCCAGCAGGTGGTGCAGGGAGCCGGAGCCGCTGCCGCCGCCCAGCATCAGTCCGAGTGCCTGGAACGCCTCCACGGTGAGCAGCCCGCCGCCCGGGAGGGCGGCGGGGGCCTCGGCGAGGTGCGCGGCGATCCGGCGCACCGCCTCGACGTCCCCGGGGAAGCGGGCGTAGTGCTCCTCGTTCTTGCGGAGCACCTGGCGGTAGGTGGCCCGGTAGACGTCGTCCGCCCCGGTGCGCAGGCCCGCGAGGCCGCCGGTCACGAAAGCCTCGGTCAGGCCCTCGGGGAAGTAGGAGAGGTAGGTGAGGGTGCAGAAGCCGCCGAAGCTCTGGCCGAGCAGGCTCCAGCGGCGGTCCGCGCCGAGCATCCGGTGCCGGATGAACTCGGCGTCGCGCACGATCGAGTCCGCGCGGAAGTGGGCCAGGTAGTCGGCCTGCTCCTTGGCCCCGCCGCGCCGGGCGAGGGTCTGCCGGGTCGCGGGAGTGGAGCGTCCGGTGCCGCGCTGGTCGAGCAGGAGGACGCGGTAGTCGTCCAGGGCGCGGTCGAGCCAGGCGTCCCGGCCGAGCGGGCGGGGGGACTTCCCACCGGGCCCGCCCTGGAGGAAGAGCAGCCAGGGCAGGTCGTCCTTCTCGCGGCCGGCGGCGACCACCTCGCGGGCGTACACCTCGATCCGCTCGCCCTCCGGGGCGGCGTGGTCGAGGGGCACCTGGAAGACGTGATCGGTCGTGACAATCCCGGGCAGCCGGCTGACGGTGGACATGAAACTCCTCGGTCTCTGCTGGTCACAGCGGTCGCGTCGCCGATCACGGGGTCACCGAGCAGGGGCGCCGCGACCCCCGCACCGTATCCTGACCGCGGCCGGGCGGTGGTTCGGCCTCCACCCACCCGTACAGGCACCGGGCGCGGGTGCGGCGACCGGCCGCGGCGCCCGGGGGCGGGCGTGACCTGGAGGCGGCTCGCGGCGTTCACCCCTGGGGCCCGCACCTATGGACGGCGGGGGCGGCGCCCGTACGTCGGAGGTGTTGACGGCGAGGTGACGGCCCCGTGCGCCGGAAGATCGCGCCGGGCCTTAGGGTCGGCGCGGCACGTCACCACCGGAGCGGTGCGGCGCACCGCATGACACGGCCCGGCACCGGGTACGGCCAGGCACGGCAATCCGTCGGCGGGGCAGCCCGTCGGCCCGGCACCATCAGCACGCGATCGAGTACGTTCGCGGCCCACCGGCCAGACCCGGCCACCGGACCGCCGAGGGAGGAGAGTCCGGTGACCGCCTTGAGGCCACCACAGGCCCTGCCGGCCGAGACCGTGGTCGGCGCGCCGCGACCGGCCGGCCGGCCGGACCTGGCCCCGTCGGCCGTACCCGGCGGCGCGCCCGCGGGCCTGGGCCGTCCCCCGGCCCCGCCGCGCCCCCAGCCTCCCGCCGTCCACCACGCGGTGCTCTGCGTCAACGCCCCCGGCATGGCCGCCTCCGGCCCGGACGGCCAGCTGCGCGGCCACGGCCTGCACGGCTTCTACCAGCACGGCGTCCGGGTGCTGGCCCGGATGGAGCTGCGGCTCGGCGGGATGGAGCCGCTGCCGCTCCAGGGCACCCTGACCAGTGCCGCCCGGGCCCGCTTCCTCGGCGCCGTCCGCCTCCCCGGCGACCTCGACCCGGACCCGGCGCTCACCGTCGAGCGCCTGCGGCACGCGGACGGGGTGGAGACCGTCACGGTGCGCAACACCGGCGCCCGGCCCGCCCGGCTGCCGCTGGAGATCACCCTGGGCACCGATCTCGGCCCGGTCGCCGAGATCGCCGCCGGTCACCGTCAGCCCGACCTGCCGGGCCAGGTGCAGTCCTCCGGCCTGCGCTGGACGGGCCCCGCGCACAGCGCCGTCGTCAGCGCCAGGCCCTCCCCGCACGCCGTGCTGGCCGGAGCCGGGGTGCTCCGCTGGGACTTGGAGGTGCAGCCCGGCGCCCGCTGGTCGGTCGAACTGCACGCCCAGCTGGAGGCCACCGCCCCCGGCCCCCGGCCGCCCGGTGGGCGCGGTACCGGAGTCCCGCTGCCCTGGGCCGAGCCGGAGGTCCGCAGCGACGATCCCCGCGCCGCGCCGCTGGTCACCCGCTCCCTGGACGCCCTCGGCGGGCTGCTGTTCGCCGACCCCGACCGCCCGACCGACCTCTACCCCGCCTCCGGCGCGCCCTGGCGCTTCGGCCTCGCCCCGGCCGACGCGCTGTGGGCGGCCCGGCTGACCCTGCCGCTCGGCACCCGGCTCGCCGCCGGCACCCTGCGGGCGCTGGCCCGCCGTCAGCAGCTCGCCCCCGCCCCCGGCCGACCTGAGGGCCTGCTGCCCGGCGCCCTGCGCCACGGCGGCCCCGAGCTGCCGCCCACCTGCACCGCCACCGAGGCCACCCTGCTGTTCGTCACCGTGCTGGCCGAGGCATGGCGCTGGGGCCTGCCCCCGGCGGAGACGGCCGAGCTGCTGCCCGCCGCCGAGCGGGCCCTGACCGCCCTGCGCGAGGGCCTGGTCGACGGCTTCGTCACCGACCTGAGCCGCCCGGTGGAGGACCGCTCGGCGCACCCCGTGCCCGCCCGCGCCGAGGTCCAGGCGCAGGCCCACCGCGCCGCCCTGCACGGCGCCGAACTGCTGGAGGCGTTCGGCCGCCCGGGAGCCGCCCAGTGGCGCGACTGGGCCGCCGGGCTGCGCGGGCGCTTCCGCGAACGGTTCTGGGTCGACGACCTCTCCGGCGGCCGTCCCGCCGCCGCGCTCGCCCCCGGAGACCGGCCGCTGCCCGCCCTCGCCTCCTCCCTGGTGCACCTGCTCGACACCGGGCTCGCCGCGGACGGCGGCCGGCACGAGAGCCTGCTGGACCGCGAACAGACCCGGCTGTTCGCCCAGCGCCTGCTCGCGCCCGAGCTGGACAGCGGCTGGGGCCTGCGCACCCTCAGCGCCAAGTCCCCCCGGTTCAACCCGCTCGGCCACCGCGGCGGCGCGGTGCGCGTCCACGAGACGGCGCTGGCCGTGGCCGGGCTCGCCGAGGCCGGCCACGAGAACGAGGCGGGCACCCTGCTGGAGGGCCTGCTCGCCGCGGCCGCCCACTTCGAGGGGCGGCTGCCCGAGATGTACGCGGGCGAGCAGCGCACCCCGGGCAGCCCGCCGGTGCCCCACCCCGCCGCCTGCCGCCCGGCGGCCGTCTCGGCGGCCGGCGCCGCGCACGCGGTGTTCGCCCTCGCCGGGGTGAGGCCCGACGTGCCCGGCGGCCGCGTGCTGGTCCGCCCCGCCAGCACCGCGCCCCTCGGCGAGCTGGAGCTGACCGGGCTGCGGGTGGCCGGGGAGCCGTTCTCGGTCCGGGTGAGCCGGATCGGGGTGGCGATGGTCGAGGAGGCCCCTGAGGAATTGCAACTGGTCGCCCGCTGACACCCGACCGACCGGCAGTCGGGCGGGCGGTCGGTGCCTGCCCCGTCCCCGCCCCTGTCCCCGCCCCGTCCCTGCTGGGGGCCTGTGCTTATCGTCAGAGAGACGACTAAGATCGTGGCCATGTCGCGCTACGATCCGTCGGCCTTCCCCCCGTTCGCAGTCACCGTTGACCTGGTGGTGCTGACGGTGCGCGACCACTCGCTCTGCGCCCTGCTGGTCAGACGCGGCGAGCCGCCGTACCAGGGGTACTGGGCCCTGCCCGGCGGCTTCGTCCGCCCGGACGAGGGCCTGGCCGAGGCCGCCTCCCGGGAGCTGGCCGAGGAGACGGGCCTGCGTGCCCACTCCGCCCCCGGCCACGAGGCGGTGAACCCCGCCGCCGCCGGCGCCCACCTCGAACAGCTCGCCACCTACGGGCACCCGCAGCGCGACCCCCGGATGCGCGTGGTCAGCGTCGCCTACCTGGTGCTCGCCCCCGACCTGCCGACCCCCCGCGCCGGCGGCGACGCCAGCGGTGCCCGCTGGGCCCCGGTCGGCGAACTCCTCGGCCAGACGCCCGCGGACGGCGTCCCGCTCGCCTTCGACCACGGGCTCATCCTCGCGGACGGCGTGGAGCGCGCTCGCTCCAAGATCGAGTACTCCTCCCTCGCCACCGCCTTCTGCCCGACCGAGTTCACCGTCGGCGAGCTGCGCCGGGTCTACGAGGCCGTCTGGGGCGTGGTGCTGGACCCGCGCAACTTCCACCGCAAGGTCACCGGCACCCCCGGCTTCCTGCTGCCCTCCGGCGGCACGACGACCCGTCAGGGAGGCCGCCCGGCCCAGCTGTTCACCGCGGGCGGCGCCACGGTGCTCAACCCGCCCATGCTGCGCCCTGAGTCCTGAGCTCTGCTCCGCGCCTGAACGGCGGGGCCCAACCCCGTTACCCCGCCCGGGAATCGCAGGATCGGATTGTCCCCTGATCGGGTGAGGTGGGCGGCCCAGGGCCCCGCGCCGCCGTCGTAATGCCCGAAATCGCCCCCGCCGACCCCTAATGTGCTGGCGCGAGGCCGTGCGGGTAGCCGCCGGCCCACCAGGGGGCCCCGCGTCCAGCGGGACCGGCCGAGGGCATGGGAGCGACCAGCGATGATCCAGAGCACCGGACTGACCAAGGTCTACCGCAAGGGCGCTCCACCCGCCGTGCTCGATCTGACCTTCGACGTCCGTCCGGGCCTGGTCACCGCGCTGCTCGGCGCCGAGGAGTCGGGCAAGACCACCGCACTGCGGCTGATGCTCGAACTCGAACGCGGACAGGGCGTCACGCTCTTCGGCGACCGCACCTACCGCAGGCTGCGCCACCCCGAGCGCGAGGTCGGCGTCCTGCTGCCGGGCCCCGGGGAGGGCCTCGCGGCCGTCGCCGGACACCCGGGCCGCACCGCCCGCGGCCACCTGCGGATGCTGGCGGCGGCGGTCGGCGTCCCGGCCCGGCGGGCCGACGAACTGCTGGAGCAGACCCGGCTGGCGGCCGTCGCCGGGCAGCGGCTGCGCACCTTCTCGCCCGGCATGCACCGCCGGCTGGCCCTGGCCGCCGCCCTGCTCGGCGACCCCGCCGCCCTGCTGCTGGACGGACCGGCCGAGGGCCTGTCCCCGCGCAACGTCGAGTGGTTCCACTCCTTCCTGCGCTCCTTCGCGGTCGCCGGAGGCACCGTCCTGGTGACCACCCGCTCCCCCCAGGAGGCCGCCCAGCTGGCCGACCGGGTGATCACCCTGGACCAGGGCCGACTGGTGGCCGACCAGCCGGTGACGGAGTTCCGCCGGACCAGGCTCAGCCCCGAGGTCGCCGTCCGGGGGCCGCAGATGGCCCGGCTGGCCGACCTGCTGGTGGGCCAGGGCGCGGAGGTCCGCCGGGACGGCAACGTGGGCCTCGCGGTGGCGGGCCTGGACCGCACCGAGATCGGCGAACTCGCCTACCGCAACGGCATCCTGCTGCACGAGCTGGCCGACCGGGTGGTGGAGCGGCCGGCGCCCCGGGCCACCCTGCCCGTCCCCTCGGGCCGCTCCGGACACCTCCAGGTCCGGCTCACCGCCGAGGAGCCCGCACCCGAACCCGCCCGACGACCGGACGAGTCGGCGGACCAGGCGGAGGCAGCGCAGGAAGCGGGAGGAACGGGAGGAACGGACAGAACGGGCCACCCCGAACCGTCCCCGCTCACCCCCGCCCTGCCCGTCACCCCGGCCCCCGCCACCAACGGCTCCCGCGCCTCCCGCACCGCCCGCGCCTCCCGCACCGCCCTGACCGCCCTCGGCGCGGCCCCGCGCCGGGAGGAGCCGCACACCCGGACGCCCGCCGTCGCCGTGGACCGCCTCCACCGCGAGGGCCCCGCCGGACCGCCGCACCCCGTGCGGGCCGCCGCGCCCGCCCGACGCGGCGGGGCCGCCGACCTGCTCGCCGACGACACTGTCCGGCTGGCCCGGGCCACCCGCCTCGCCTCCGACGGCGGGCACCTGACCGACATCCCCGCCCCCGACGACCACCGGAGCGAGTGAACCGTGCGAGTCCTGGCCTACGAGCTGCGCCGACTGCGCGGCCTGCGTTCCACCTGGCTGCTGCTGGCCGCCGTCCTGCTGGTCGACGCCGTGGTGGCCGCCGTTCTGGCGAGCCAGGCCCCGGCGGGCCCGCTCGGGGCCCCGGCCGGGGTGCGGCTGCTGACGGCCGCCGTCCCGCTGATCCCGCTGCCCTTCGCGGCGCTCGGGGCGGGCGCGCTGGGCGCCCTCTCGTACGGGCACGAGGTGCGCCACCCGGGGCTGCCCGCCTCGCTGGTGTCCTATCCGCGCCGGGTGCGGCTGCTGTTGGCCAAGCTGCTGGTGATCGGCCCGGTGGCCGCGCTGCTGGCGCTGGCCGGCCTGCTGCTGGACACGGTGGCCGTGCACCTGGCCCTGCCGGACGCGGTGACGGTGGCGGCCCGGTCGGAGCCCGCCGCGCTGTCGGCCCGGGTCTCCGAGGTGCTGACGGGCGCCGGGCTGTCCGGGCTGGACGACCTGCCGGGTGCCTTCGCCCCGCTGGGCCTGGTGGCGGGCCACGGCGTCCCGGCCGCGCTGCTGGCCTTCGTCCTGCTGACCGTGGTGGCCGCCTGGACGGGCGTGCTGACCGCCTCGCTCACCCGCAGCGCCGTCGTCGGCGTCCTGCTGCTGTGCGCGCTGCCGCCGCTGCTGGAGACGGGCGTGGCCGTGCTGCTGCGTCAGACGGGCCGTCCGTGGCCGGAGCGGGCGGCCGAGCTGCTGCCCTTCCAGTCCGGCATCGAGTGGGCGTACGGCTGGGTGTACGGCGGCAGCCGGCAGGCGGCGGCCGGGGGAGCGGCGCTGACGGATCCGGCGCTGCTCACGGCCGTCGCGGCCCCGGCGGGCCTGCTGCTGCTCGTTGTCCTGGTGCTCCAGGCCCGCCGCCGGGCGCTCTGACCCCCGAGGGCACCGGCAGCGCCCCGAACCACCAAGATCGACCAGCCCCGACCGTAATGCGCGGTTCTTCCTGATAAGAAGTCAATTATCCAGTCACGGTCGATCACCCTTTCGTGTGCTTTTCACGAGAATTCTCAAGCTGCGCCTGCCGATCGCCGACAAATGAGGCGTGAACACCCTTGCGCACCCCACCATGACCCCCGCCCGTTCCGCCGAAGGGCCCATCGTCCCCGGCGATCTGGACCGCTTCACCTACGCCGACCGGCCGACCCCGCCGGCGCCCCGCTGGGAGGGCGCCGAGTCCGATCTCTCCCGGGTCGGCCGCAAGACCACCAGCAGCCGCGGCCGGGGCCTGCACGGCCAGCTGGTCCAGCAGCTCGGCCAGATGATCGTCTCCGGCGACCTCGGCGCCGACCGCCCGCTGGTCCCCGAGGAGATCGGCCAGCGCTTCGAGGTCTCCCGCACCGTCGTGCGGGAGTCGCTGCGCGTGCTGGAGGCCAAGGGCCTGGTCAGTGCCCGGCCGAACGTCGGCACCCGGGTCCGTCCGGTGGCCGACTGGAACCTGCTGGACCCGGACATCATCGAGTGGCGCGCCTTCGGCCCGCAGCGGGACGAGCAGCGCCGCGAGCTGTTCGAGCTGCGCTGGGCGATCGAGCCGCTGGCCACCCGGCTCGCCGCCGGCCACGGCCGCGAGGACGCCCAGCAGCGGCTGGCCGAGCTCGTCGAGATCATGGGCCACGCCGCCGCCCAGGCCGACCTGGCCACCTACACCCGGGCGGACGCCGAGCTGCACGGGCTCATCCTCCAGCTGGCCGGCAACCGGATGCTGGAGCACCTCTCCGGGATCGTCTCGTGCGCGCTCCAGGTCTCCGGCGGTCCGACGATCTCCTGCGAGCGGCCCTCCGAGTCCTCGGTCGGCCTGCACGCCCGGCTGGTCGACGCGCTGGGCGCGGGCGACGGCACCGCGGGCGAGGCCGCGATGCGGGCGCTGCTCACCGTCCACCCCGAGATCGAGCCGTCCGTCCCCGCCCCCCGGGAGCACTGAGCGGGCCGTTCCGGTGCGCGGCCGACACCCGCCCGCCCGTCACTCCACCCCCAGGGCCCTCCGGCCGCACCGAGCGGCGCCGCCGGAGGGCCCTCGTACGTTCCGCGGCGAGTGCGCGATGATGGACTCCGGCCCCCGTGGCCGCGGGCGCCGAGCGGTGTGACCCGCGACACGAAGGCCATGCGTAACACTTGACGAGTGGCAGCGATGTGTCCTGAGCGGAAGCAGCTCCGGAATACTCCAACATGTCAGAACGCTGTGTTGGTCCGCGGCGCTGCTGCCGTCCCGTTGACCCCAGTCCTCAAGCCCGAGTCGGTCGGAATCGACAGCGCATGCCCAGGCACGCGATCTCCTTCCCCGCCCGCTCGGGCGGCCGGTCCGGGTTCGAGTCCACTCATCGTCCGAGAGGTTGTTCGTGTCGGCCAGCACATCCCGTTCGCTTCCCCCCGAGATCGCCGAGTCCGCAGCTCTGCTGGCGCTCATCGAGCGGGGCAAGGCCCAGGGGCAGATCGCCGGTGACGACGTGCGCCAGGCGTTCGAGGCGGACCAGATCCCGGTCACCAAGTGGAAGAACGTCATGCGCAGCCTCAATCAGGTACTGATCGAGGAGGGCGTGGAGCTCATGGTGAGCGCGGCCGAGCCGGCCGGCGCCAAGCGCAAGAGCGTTGCCGCCAAGAGCCCCGCCAAGCGCACCGCCACCAAGGCTGTCACCACCCGGACCCCGGCCGCCCCGTCGGCCCCGACCAAGCCGCCCGTGCGCATCGCTCCCGGTGCGCCCGTCGCGGCTCCGGCCGTCGCCGCCGCAACGGCGCCGGCTCCCACGGTGTCCGCCGAGATCGCCTCGGAGTCGACCTCGGTCGCCGCCGAGGCGAAGGCGCCCGCCGCGAAGAAGGCCGTCGCGGCCAAGAAGGCCGTGGCGAAGAAGGCCGCCGCGCCGGCCAAGAAGACCGCCGCCAAGAAGACCACCGCCTCCAAGGCCGGCAAGGGCGACGAGGCGGAGGCCGTCGGCGAGGAGGAGGTCCTCGAGGACGCCGCCCTGCCGGGCGACAAGGCCGAGGGCGAGAGCGGTCCGGAGGAGGAGTCGGAGGGCTTCGTCCTCTCCGACGACGACGAGGACGACGCGCCGGCCCAGCAGGTCGCCGTCGCCGGTGCCACCGCCGACCCGGTCAAGGACTACCTGAAGCAGATCGGCAAGGTCCCGCTGCTCAACGCCGAGCAGGAGGTCGAGCTCGCCAAGCGCATCGAGGCCGGCCTGTTCGCCGAGGACAAGCTCTCGGCCGCCGACAAGCTCGCCCCCAAGCTCAAGCGCGAGCTGGAGATCATCGCCGAGGACGGCCGCCGGGCCAAGAACCACCTGCTGGAGGCCAACCTCCGCCTCGTGGTCTCGCTGGCCAAGCGTTACACCGGCCGCGGCATGCTCTTCCTGGACCTGATCCAGGAGGGCAACCTCGGTCTGATCCGTGCGGTCGAGAAGTTCGACTACACCAAGGGCTACAAGTTCTCGACCTACGCCACCTGGTGGATCCGCCAGGCGATCACCCGCGCCATGGCCGACCAGGCCCGCACCATCCGCATCCCGGTGCACATGGTCGAGGTCATCAACAAGCTGGCCCGCGTCCAGCGCCAGATGCTCCAGGACCTGGGCCGCGAGCCCACCCCGGAGGAGCTGGCCAAGGAACTCGACATGACCCCCGAGAAGGTCATCGAGGTCCAGAAGTACGGCCGTGAGCCGATCTCGCTGCACACCCCGCTCGGCGAGGACGGCGACAGCGAGTTCGGTGACCTGATCGAGGACTCCGAGGCGGTCGTCCCGGCCGACGCGGTCTCCTTCACCCTGCTCCAGGAGCAGCTGCACTCGGTACTGGACACCCTGTCCGAGCGCGAGGCCGGCGTGGTCTCGATGCGCTTCGGCCTGACCGACGGTCAGCCGAAGACGCTCGACGAGATCGGCAAGGTGTACGGGGTCACCCGTGAGCGCATCCGCCAGATCGAGTCGAAGACCATGTCGAAGCTGCGCCACCCGTCGCGTTCCCAGGTGCTGCGCGACTACCTGGACTGATGGACGAACCTTCGCGGCGAGCAACGAGCGTCGCGCGACGAGGGCCCGGCAGCGTCACGGCTGCCGGGCCCTCGGGCGTTTCCGGGGCGTGTGAGTGGCCGCGTCCGTCAGCGTCCGGGTGGCACTTGTCGCCCGTCCGGGTGGAGGAGTGTTGAGAAGGGGTCGCACAGTGTAGCCGGTCCCCTACGCTGTGCCGGTTGCCCCGCTACCGAGCCGACTGGAGTCACGGTGCTGCCCGACGTGGACCGCGCTGACCTGGACCGAGCCGATCTGCCGACCCCCGCCCACACCCCCGCTCCGACCCCTGTGCCGAACCCCGCCTCGCCCCCCGGCTCGACCCCCGCCGGCCCGCGCCGACGCCGCCGGGCCGCCGTCCTGGCGCTGCTGGCCGCCGTGCCCGTCCCGCTGGTCGCGCTCGGCGCGGCCGGCCCCGCCGAGGCCCAGCGCCGGGTGGTCGGCGGCGACGCGGTGAGCACCGCCGACCACCCGTGGATGGTCGCCCTCTCCAGCCGCCAGCAGTTCGGCAGCGGCCGCTCCGGCCAGTTCTGCGGGGGAGCGCTGATCTCCCCGACCAAGGTGATCACCGCCGCCCACTGCTTCTACGACGAGCCCAAGGGCACCCGCGTCGAGCGGCCCGGGCTCAGGGTGGTCCTCGACCGGGACGACCTGCGCGGCTCGGCCGGGCGGGAGGTGGTGGTCACGTCGGTGTGGGTCCACCCCGACTACTCCTTCGCCGCCAACATGAACGACGTCGCGGTGCTCACCCTCGCCGAGTCGCAGGGCAACCGCCCCCTGATCGAGTTCGTCGGCCAGGGCGAGAGCGCGCCCTACGCGGCCGGGACGCGGGCGACGGTGTTCGGCTGGGGCGACACCACCGGGCGGGGCGACTACTCGCCCGGGCTGCGCGGGGTGGACGTGCCGGTCATCTCCGACCAGACCTGCGCGCACGCCTACCCGGGCGGGCAGGACGGGAAGTTCGACGCCCGCGGCATGGTGTGCGCGGGCGAGGAGAAGGGCGGCAAGGACGCCTGCCAGGGCGACAGTGGCGGCCCGCTGGTCGTCTCCGGCCGGCTGGTCGGCCTGGTGTCCTGGGGGACGGGCTGCGCCGAGGCGGCCCACCCGGGCGTCTACACCCGGGTCTCCTCCGTCGCCGACGCGGTGCGCTCCAGGCTGTGAGGGTCTGCGCCGGGTGACCGGCCGGTCACGTTCTGACGCGGCGTCGGGCGCCCGCCGGTGCGGCCGGAACGAACGGGGGAGAACCGTTCGGGAAACGACGGAGCCGGGCGACCGGCCCCCGAGGGGGTCGATCGCCCGGCCCACCGGTCGCGCACCGCACGCGACCGGTAACAGCTCGACGTTGCTGTTGGATGCGGCGCCGGATCAGCGCTCGCTGTCGGAGGCCGTCGCCGTCGTGGTGGTGCTCAGACGGCCGCTCTCGTCCTGTATCTCCACGGCGATCTTCTTGAGCTCGGGCTCGAACTTCCGGCCGTGGTGGGCGCAGAAGAGCAGCTCTCCACCGCTGGCGAGTACGACGCGCAGGTAAGCCTGGGCGCCGCATCGGTCGCAGCGGTCAGCCGCGGTGAGCGGGCTCGCAGGGGTCAGAACAGTAGTCACGTCGCCTCTTCTCTAGCTCGACGAGCTGTCGTACCAGGGTCAACATCCAACCAGGTCGAAAACGTTCCCGCTCGTGGCTTTTCTTCTCTGAGGATTCTGCTTGTGTTGATGAGGACGTGCCCCGGGGGCCGGTGGTTCATGCGTACCGAAATCCCGGGAGCGGCCCTCTCCTCGAACGCCCGATCGGGATGGGGTGCGAGGTCCGCGTAGCATAATCCTCTGCCGGGTTGGAGCATAAGCCCCGCCCCGGGCGCCGGTAGCCTGCATAACGGCAGTTCCGGAGCCTGCGCCGGGCCCCACGGTCCGCCAGGACCGGTGCCACCGCGCGGAGATGGGGCCCGCGGGACCCACACCCGGACGCGGTCCTTGTTCGCGCAGCGCGTACAAGCCGCACGGGCCCGGCCCGCCGTGCCGAGCACCCCGCGCAGGGGCTCGGGCACGCTGGGCGACGACTGTCGGTGCGGCGTGCTGCACTGGCGGACGGTCCGGACACGTCCGGATGTGACCGACGAGACAGAACTTGACCGAGGAGAGTGCCGCCGTGAGTGCCGAAACGACCGTGCCGTCCGCGCTGCTGGCCGGCGACGACGGTTCCAACTACAGCGCTCGGCACCTGCTCGTCCTTGAGGGCCTGGAAGCCGTCCGCAAGCGACCCGGCATGTACATCGGCTCGACCGACAGTCGCGGCCTGATGCACTGCCTCTGGGAGATCATCGACAACTCCGTCGACGAGGCGCTGGGCGGCTACTGCGACCGCATCGAGGTCCTGCTGCACGCCGACTCCTCGGTGGAGGTCCGCGACAACGGGCGCGGCATCCCCGTGGACGTCGAGCCCAAGACCGGGCTGTCCGGCGTCGAGGTCGTCATGACCAAGCTGCACGCGGGCGGAAAGTTCGGCGGCGGCTCCTACGCGGCCTCCGGCGGTCTGCACGGTGTGGGCGCCTCCGTGGTCAACGCCCTCTCCGCCCGCCTGGACATCGAGGTCGACCGCGGCGGGCACACCCACGCGATCAGCTTCCGCCGGGGCACCCCCGGTCGGTACGCCGAAACCGGCCCGGACGCGGCCTTCGAGCCCGCCAACGGCCTCGCCAAGGTCCGCAAGGTGCCCAAGACCCGCACCGGCACCCGCACCCGCTACTGGGCCGACCGGCAGATCTTCCTCAAGGACGCCAGGCTCTCCGTCGAGACCCTCCACAACCGCGCCCGCCAGACGGCCTTCCTCGTCCCCGGCCTGACCATCGTCGTGCGCGACGAACGGCTCACCGAGAGCGAGCAGATCGAGGAGACCGTCTTCCACTACGACGGCGGCATCGCCGAGTTCTGCGAGTTCCTCGCCCCCGACAAGCCGGTCTGCGACGTGCTGCGGCTGCACGGCGAGGGCACCTTCAAGGAGACCGTGCCCGTCCTGGACGAGCTGGGGCACATGACCCCCACCGAGGTCACCCGCAACCTCGGGGTGGACATCGCGCTGCGCTGGGGCACCGGCTACGACACCACCCTGCGCTCCTTCGTCAACATCATCGCCACCCCCAAGGGCGGCACCCACGTCACCGGCTTCGAGCGCTCGCTGGCCAAGACGGTCAACGAGGCGCTGCGTGCGGCCAAGCTGCTGCGCGTCGCCGAGGACGACATCACCAAGGACGACGCCACCGAGGGCCTCACCGCCGTCGTGACCGTCCGGCTCGCCGAGCCGCAGTTCGAGGGCCAGACCAAGGAGGTGCTCGGGACCTCGGCGGCCAACCGGATCGTCGCGGCCGTCGTCGCCAAGGAGCTCAAGGCGTTCCTCACCTCGGCGAAGAAGGACGAGAAGCTCCAGGCGCGGTCCGTCATGGAGAAGATCGTCGCCGCCGCCCGCACCCGGGTCGCGGCCCGCCAGCACAAGGAGGCCCAGCGCCGCAAGACCGCGCTGGAGACCAGCTCCCTGCCCGCCAAGCTGGCCGACTGCCGCAGCGACGACGTGGACCGCAGCGAACTGTTCATCGTCGAGGGGGACTCGGCGCTCGGCACCGCCAAGCTCGCCCGCAACTCCGAGTTCCAGGCGCTGCTGCCGATCCGCGGCAAGATCCTCAACGTGCAGAAGGCGTCCGTGAGCGACATGCTCAAGAACGCCGAGTGCGCCGCGATCATCCAGGTGATAGGGGCGGGCTCGGGCCGTACCTTCGACATCGACCAGGCCCGCTACGGCCGCGTCATCTTCATGGCCGACGCCGACGTCGACGGCTCGCACATCCGCACCCTGCTGCTCACCCTCTTCCACCGCTACATGCGGCCGATGGTCGAGCAGGGCCGGGTCTTCGCCGCCGTGCCGCCGCTGCACCGCATCGAGCTGACCAGCCCCAAGCGCGGCCAGGAGAAGTACCACTACACCTACTCGGACGCCGAACTGCGCTCCACCCTGCTGGAGTTCCAGCGCAAGGGCCAGCGCTGGAAGGAGCCGGTGCAGCGGTACAAGGGTCTGGGCGAGATGGACGCCGACCAGTTGGCCGAGACCACCATGGACCCGCGCTACCGCACCCTGCGCCGGATCAACCTCGGCGACCTGGAGCAGGCGGAGCGGATCTTCGACCTGCTGATGGGCAACGACGTGGCCCCGCGCAAGGAGTTCATCGTCGACTCGGCGGCCACGCTGGACCGCTCCCGCATCGACGCCTGAGCCGCGCCCGGTCCGCGCGCTCGAGGAGGGCCCTCCACCCGTGGGTGGAGGGCCCTCGCGCGTCCGGTTCCACCCGCCGTCCACCCCGACGCCGATCAGCCGGGGCCGCCGCTTCCGTAGCGTCGGAGAGGTCGGTAGAAGGCACCTCGGGACGGAGGGTCCCCATGAACACGCTGTTCGACGTCGCGGTGGCGCTGGGGGTGGTGGCCCTGGTGGTCGGCCGCCAGATGCGCCCCCAGAAGGTGGACTCGGAGCGCCGGTTCTGGGTCCTGCCGCTGATCCTCGGCGGGCTCGGACTGCGCGACCCGCAGCTCGTCGACCACGCGCACGCGGCCCTGTCGGTCACCCTGCTCGTCGCCTCCCTGGTCGCGGTGCTCGCCATGGGCACGGTCTGGGGCTGGACGGTGCGGATCTGGCGCACGCCCGAGGGGGAGACCTGGGTGCGCGGCACCAAGGCCACCGTGGCCGCCTGGGCGGGGATGATCGGCATCCGGATCGGCATCTACGCGGCGGGCAGCGCCCTGGGCGTCCACCAGTCCGGCAGCTCGCTGATGCTCGGCATCGCCGTCCTGCTGCTGGTCCGCTCGCTCGTGGTGAACTGGAGGGTCCGGACGCTTCCGGTGGCGGAGGCCGAGGCCGTGCTCCACTGAGAAGCGGCTGAGCAGCGAGAACGAACGCCGAGAACGGAAGCCGGACCCGAACACCGAGGAGGAGCCCGTGGCCGGGTGGAACGCGACCCGCTGGCCCTCCCGCGAGGGCCTGGAGCGCGAGGCGGAGAGCCGGCCGCGGCGCATCCTCACCCTGCTCGGCCGGATCACCATGCTGACCTTCGTCGGCTGGGGCACCTTCTCGAACGGCCGGTACACCGGCTGGGCCGCGGTCGCCGCGGGGGCGGGGCTGATCGCCGCGGCCGGGCTCTGCGGGGCGTACCTGAAGGCCAGCCGGGAGCAACGCCCCACCGCCACCTACCTGTTGTCGGCTGCCGTGGTCGGGGCGGCCTGGCTGGCCAACTGGGGGAAGGCGTACACGCTCGCCGACCTGCTGTGGATGGGACTGGCCGTGACGGCGATCGTCCGGCTTCCGCTCGGGGCGGCGGCGCTCGTCGGGGCGTCCGCGATGGTCTCGTACGCGGCGGCCAGCTGGGCGAACTGGCTCGCCGTCGGCGGCACCCTCCTCGGGATCACCCTGCTCGGCTACCTGATGCGGCTGGACATCGAGGCGCGCGGCACCGCCCGGAGGCTGCTCGCCCAGGAGCGCGCCGCCCGGGCCGCCGAGGCGGAGAGCGCGGCCCTCGCCGAACGGGCCAGGATCGCCCGGGAGATCCACGACGTGCTCGCCCACAGCCTCTCCGCCCAGCTCGTCCACCTCGAGGCCGCCCGGCTGATGCTGGACGCCGGGACGGACCGCGAGCAGATCCGCGAACGGGTCGTCGCCGCCCGGCGGATGGCGCAGGACGGGCTGGCCGAGACGCGGCAGGCGCTGTCCGCGCTGCGCGGGGAGTTCACGCCGGTCGGGGAGTTCCTCGTCGAACTGACCGGGCGGGAGCGGGCCGTGCTCACCGTCACCGGCACGCCCCGCCCGCTGGCCGCCGAGGCGGGCCTGGCCGTGCGGCGCACCGCCCAGGAGGCCGTCACCAACGTCCGCAAGCACGCGGGCGGCGCCCGGTGCACCGTCGAACTGCGCTACCTGGACGGCTCGGTGGAGCTGGAGGTGCGCAACCCCCGGGCGCCGCGCGGCCAGTCGGCGGAGGAGTCCGCGGCCACGGGCCTGGCCGACAGCGGCAGCGGGTACGGTCTGCTGGGGATGCGCGAACGCGCGGAACTGCTCGGCGGCACCCTGCTGGCGGGCCCGGAGGACGGAGGGTGGCGCGTGCTGCTGCGGGTGCCGGCATGAGCGGGACGGCGGTCACCAGGGTGCTGGTCGCGGACGACCAGACGGTGGTGCGCGAGGGCATCGTGATGCTGCTGGGGCTGCTGCCCGGTATCGAGGTGGTCGGCGCGGCCGCCGACGGGGAGGAGGCCGTCGCCCTGGTGGAGCGGCATCACCCGGACGTGGTGCTGATGGATCTGCGGATGCCGCGGGTCGACGGGGTCGAGGCCACCCGGCGCATCCGGGCGGCCCATCCTGACATCGAGGTGGTGGTGCTCACCACCTACGCCGACGACGACTCGCTGTTCCCCGCGCTCCAGGCCGGAGCCCGCGGGTACCTCACCAAGGACGCCGGCGGCGAGGAGATCGCCAAGGCCATCGCGGACGTCCGCTCGGGCGCGGCCGGGCTCTCCCCGCAGGTCCAACTCCGTTTGCTGGAACGGCTTTCCGCTCCCAAGGTCGCGCCGTCGCCGCCCGTCGTACGGCCCGCCGCCGCGCCCGGGGAACTGCCGGACGGGCTCACCGCCCGGGAGGCCGAGGTGCTGGCGCTGATCGCCCAGGGGCTCTCCAACACCGAGATCGCCCAACGCCTGTTCGTCAGCCCGGCGACGGTGAAGACCCACATCAACAACCTGTTCGCCAAGACCGGCGTCCGGGACCGCGCGCAGGCCGTCGCGTACGCCTTTCGGCACGGAATCACCGGTACGCAGCAGTA
Organism: Streptomyces sp. NRRL WC-3742; assembly: GCF_000720635.1. Taxonomy (GTDB): domain Bacteria; phylum Actinomycetota; class Actinomycetes; order Streptomycetales; family Streptomycetaceae; genus Kitasatospora. Next base: position 32,560 of record NZ_JOCF01000049.1, read on the forward strand.
GTGCGATGAGTGTCTGTCGGATCATCGATCACCTCATCGAGTGAACGTATCTGCGATGGTCAGGAGGGCCTTCCGGCGGCCCCCATCATGGGTCGGGTCAGAAAGCCCGCCGGTCCAGGAGCAGTTGTGCCACAGCAGCAGACGAGCAGTCCCGGGCAGGGACAGCGATTCGACTGGTGGGCCGCTCCGGCCGCCGCCACCGCCGCCGAGCCCCCGGCCGTACGCCACCGAACGGCCGTACCGGCGCAGCCCCCGGTGCACCGGCCGGGCGCCGACCGTCCGGGGTACACCGCTCCGGCTCCCACGGTCGCGCCGGTCGTACCCGCCGCGCCGGTCGCCCGGGCCGTACCGGCGCAGCCCGTCGTGCCGCCGGCTCCGCCCGCTCCGCCCGTACGGCCCGAGCCGACGCCCGAGCCCGCCGTCGACAGCACCGAGGTCTACCGGGCCGTCCAGGCCAGCGACGCCTTCCAGGCCATCCGGCACAGCTACCGCTCGTTCGTCTTCCCGGTCACCGGCGTCTTCCTCGGCTGGTACCTGATGTACGTCGCCGCCCAGGCCACCGCCCCCGCCCTGATGCGCACCCAGGTCGCCGGCCCGCTCAACGTCGCCTGGCTGCTCGGACTGCTCCAGTTCGCCAGCACCTTCGTGCTCACCTGGCTCTACGCCCGCAACGCCCGCACCAAGCGCGACCGCGCCGCCCTGGGCCTGCGCTGGGACACCCAGGACCAGCTGCGATGACGACGACCGCCACCCCGCCGCCCGTCGCCCCCGCAGGCGACCACCACGCCCTCGCGATCGTCCTGTTCGCCGTCATCGTCCTCGTCACCCTCGGCATCACCCTCTGGGTCGGCCGCCGGGGCAACGCCGCCGAGGACTTCTACGCCGGCGGCCGCGACTTCACCCCGCTGCAGAACGGGTTCGCGCTCTCCGGCGACTACCTCTCCGCCGCCTCCTTCCTCGGCGTCGCCGGGCTCATCGCCCTGTACGGCTACGACGGCGTGCTCTACAGCATCGGCTTCCTCGTCGCCTGGCTGGTCGTGCTGATGCTCGTCGCCGAACTCGTCCGCAACGCCGGGCGCTACACCCTCGCCGACGTCCTCGCGCTGCGCCTCCGCCGCCGCAAGGTCCGCGCCGCGGCCGGCGGCGCCAGCGTCGTCGTCACCCTGCTCTACCTCGTCGCCCAGATGGTCGGCGCCGGCTCGCTCGTCGCCCTGCTGCTCGGCACCAACAGCGCGCAGGCCCGCACCTGGGCCATCATCGCCGTCGGCGGCCTGATGATCGTCTACGTCACGGTCGGCGGCATGCGCGCCACCACCTGGATCCAGATCGTCAAGGCGTTCCTGCTCATCGCCGGCTCGGTGCTGCTCACCGTCCTGCTGGTGATCCGCTTCCACGGCGACCTCGGCGAACTGATGCGCCAGGCCGCCCAGCACAGCGGCGCCGGCCACCGCTACCTCGAACCCGGCCTCAAGTACGGCGCGACCTTCACCAGCCGCCTCGACTTCGTCAGCCTCGGCCTCGCCCTGGTGCTCGGCACCGCGGGCCTGCCGCACATCCTCTCCCGCTTCTACACCGTGCCCACCGCCCGGGCCGCCCGGCGCTCCACGATGTGGGCGATCGGCCTGGTCGGCGCCTTCTACCTGATGGCCATCGCCCTGGGCCTTGGCGCCACCGCGCTCGTCGGCTCGGCCGAGGTGCGGCACGCCAACTCGGCCGGGAACACCGCCGTCCCGCTGCTCGCCCTCGTCCTCGGCGGCGGCAACGGCAGCACCGGCGGGGTGGTGCTGTTCGCGCTCATCTCGGCGATCGCCTTCGCCACCATCCTCGCGGTGGTCGCCGGGCTCACCCTGGCCTCCTCGGCCGCCTTCGCCCACGACATCTGGGCCGGCGCCTGGCGCGGGCGGCCCCGCCGTTCCCTGCTGCGCCGGGGCGCGGTGCCCGCCTCCCGGGAGGCTTCGGACGGGAACGCCGTCGAGGTCAGCGAGCGCCAGGAGGTCGGGGTGGCGAGGATCGCCGCCGTCGGGATCGGCGCGGCCGCGATCGCCATCAGCCTCTTCGCCCAGCAGCTGAACGTGGCGTTCCTGGTCGGCCTGGCCTTCGCGGTGGCCGCCTCCTCCAACCTGCCAGTGCTGCTGTACAGCCTGTTCTGGTCGCGGTTCACCGTCCGGGGCGCGGTCTGGTCGGTGTACGGCGGGCTGGTGCCGGCGATCGTGCTGGTGGTCTTCTCGCCGGTCGTCTCCGGGACGAAGGTGGCGCTGGTCCCCGGTGTCGACTTCCACTGGTTCCCGCTGGAGAACCCGGGCATCGTCTCCATCCCGCTGGGCTTCCTGGCCGGCTGGATCGGGACGATCACCTCGGCGGAGCCCGCCGACGCGGACCGCTTCGCCGAACTGGAGGTGCGGGCTCTCACCGGTGCGGGCGCGGCCTGAGCCGTCGTGCCCGCCCATGTCCACATGTCTACGGTCTCCACATGTCTACGGCCGTCTCGCCGCCAGGCCGTAGCGGTGCTCGGGGCGGCCGGTGTCGCCGTAGCGGAGGGTCAGCCGCAGCCGGCTGTCCCGCTCCAGCTGCTTGAGGTAGCGCTGAGCGGTGGAGCGGCTCAGGCCCGTGGCGTCCGCGACCTCCTGGGCTGACAGCGGCCGGCCCTCGCGGCGCAGCACCCCGAGCACCAGGTCGGTGGTGGGCGCCGAGTGGCCCTTGGGCAGGGGGCCGGCCGGGGCGGCGGCGCTGCGCAGCGTGGCGAAGAGCCGGTCCACCTCGTCCTGGCCGGCCTCGCGGGCCGGGGTGGCCAGCGCGTGGCGCAACTGCGCGTACGCGACGAGCTTGTCGCGCAGCCCGGCGAAGGTGAACGGTTTGACCAGGTACTGCAGGGCGCCGTGCTGCATCGCGGCGTGCACGGTGGAGACGTCCCGGGCGGCGGTCACCATCATCACGTCGCAGGCCACCTGGCGTTCGCGCAGCCGGCGCACCAGGGCGAGGCCCGTCTCGTCGGGGAGGTGGTGGTCGAGCAGCAGCAGGTCCACCGGGCGGCGCTCCAGGGCGGCCAGGGCCTCACCGGCCGAGTGGGCGGTGCCGGTGACGCGGAAGCCCGGCACCTTCGCCACATAGGCGGCGTGCACGTCCGCCACCCGGAAGTCGTCGTCCACCACGAGTACGTCGATCATCACGCCTCCACGGGCAGGGGGGTGAGCAGGGCCTCGGGCAGTTCGACGGTGAACCGGGCGCCGCCGAGCGGGCCCGCGTCCAGCACGATCCGGCCGCCGGTGCGCTCGACCAGGCGGCGCACCATCGCCAGGCCCAGCCCGCGCGGGCGGTGCGCGGGCGCGTCCTTGCTGGTCCAGCCCTCCTCGAAGACCAGCTCGCGCAGGTCCTCCGGTACTCCGGGGCCGCTGTCGGCGACCTGGAGCAGCAGGGTGGAGCCGGCCGCCGCGAGGCTGACCTCCACCCGGCCGCCGCCGGCCGGCATGGCGTCCACCGCGTTGTCGACCAGGTTGCCCAGCACCGTCACCAGCGTCCGGGCGTCCACCACGGCGTCGGGCAGGTGCGCGGCCGGGGTGAGCACCAGACGCACCCCGCGCTCGGCCGCGACGGCGGTCTTGCCCGCCAGCAGCGCCGCCACGTGCGGGTCCTGCACCTGCTCGGCGATCCGGGCGGCGACCACGGCGTGCGAGCCGGACTGCTCGGAGATGAACGCCACCGCCTGGTCGTGGCGGCCGAGCTCCAGCAGGCCCAGCAGGGTGTGCATCCGGTTGGCGTGCTCGTGGTCCTGGGCGCGCAGCGCCTCGGTGAGGCTGCGGGTGGTGTCCAGTTCGCGCACCAGCGACTCCAGTTCGGTGCGGTCGCGCAGGGTCACCACGGCTCCGCCCTCGGCGGTGGCCGTCCGGTTGACCACCAGCACCCGGTCGTCGCGGACGGCCGGCAGGTCGGTGCCGGTGATGCGGCCGGTCAGCACGTCGGCCAGGCGGCCGGGCGGCAGGACGGCGCCGATCGGGGCGCCGGTGCAGTCCTCCGGCAGGCCGAGCAGCCGAAGGGCCTCGTCGTTGGCGAGGCGGATGCGGCCGTGCTCGTCCAGGCCCACCATGCCCTCGCGGATGCCGTGCAGCATCGCCTCGCGCTCGATCAGCATCGCCGAGATGTCGGCCAGCGCGATGTTGTGGGTGCGGCGCTTGAGGCGGCGGGCCAGGGCGAGGGTGGCGACCGTACCGGCGGCCAGGCCCGCGCCCGCGCAGAGCAGGATGCCGGTGAGCATCTTGAGCAGCCGGCGGCGGATCGAGTCGTCGCTGATGCCGACCGACACCTCGCCGACGATCCGGCCGTCCGCGGTGCGCAGCGGCACCTTGCCGCGCGCCGTACGTCCGAGGGTGCCCTCCTGGATCGCGGTCACGCTGCGGCCGCTGAGGGCGGGCTCGGGGTCGGTGCTGACCCGGTGGCCTATCCGGCCGGGGTCGGTGTGGGAGAGCCGGATGCCGTCCAGGTCGGTGATCACGACGAAGCTGGCGCCGGTGGCCAGGCGGATCTGCTCGGCGTTGCGCTGCACGGTGGCGGAGTCGCGGGCGTCGGCGGCCCTGGCGATCACCTCGTCGGTGGCGGTGGCCTGGGCGATGGACAGTGCGCGCTGCATGGCGTCGTGGTCCAGTTCGCTGCTCACGGGGGCCAGGAAGAGGCCGGCGGTGACGGCGGTGACGCCGACGGTGACGACGGTCTGGCTGAGCAGGAGCTGGGCGAAGACCCGGCGGGGCCAGCGGGGGAGCTTCATCCGGGCCTCCTCTCGGCGGCTCGTGGGGGGTGGTGGGGCCCGATGGGTGGGGGTCGGGGTTGGGACACCCTATGTTTCCGGCGTGTTTCTGTCAGCGGCGTCCCCGCAGTTGTAGCGCAAGCAAAACGAGCAGAACACCCCTCAATGGGGAGAAGTCGCACTACGCGGAGAAGGCTCCCGCCGTCGGCCGCCCGCTCCTACCGTTCCGGGTCAAGCACCACACCCCGGAGGAAATGCATGAGCGAGCGAAGCGAGGCGGGGGCATGACGGCGACCCCGGCGATCCCGGCGATCGAGCTGATCGGCGCGACGAAACGGTTCCGCACACCGTCCGGCGCCCTGCACACCGCCGTCCGCGACCTCGACCTGACCGTTGCCGAGGGCGAGTTCGTCGCCGTCGTCGGCCCGACCGGCTGCGGCAAGTCCACCACCCTGACCCTGGTCAGCGGCCTGGAGGAACCCACCGAGGGCGACGTACGGGTGCACGGCGCGCCCGTCACCGGGATCGACCCGAAGGTCGGCTTCGTGTTCCAGCAGGACGCCGTCTTCCCCTGGCGCACCGTGCTGTCCAACGTGATGGCCGGCCCGCGCTTCCGCGGCGTGCCCGCCGCCGAGGCCAGGGAGCGCGCCCGCGACTGGCTCGGCCGCGTCGGCCTGGGCGCCTTCGAGGACCGCTACCCCCACCAGCTCTCCGGCGGCATGCGCAAGCGCGTCGCCCTCGCCCAGACCTTCGTCAACGACCCGGCGATCCTGCTCATGGACGAGCCGTTCTCGGCGCTGGACGTGCAGACCCGGGCCCTGATGTCCGACCAGCTGCTGGAGCTCTGGGCCGGCACGGGCTCCTCCGTCGTCTTCGTCACCCACGACCTGGACGAGGCCATCGCGCTCGCCGACCGCGTCGTGGTGATGACCGCCGGGCCCGCCACCGTCAAGGAGGTCTTCACCGTCGACCTGCCGCGCCCGCGCACCGTGGAGGCCGTCCGGCTGGAGCCCAGGTTCGTCGAGCTGTACCGCGAGATCTGGGCCTCCCTCGGCGAAGAGGTGCGCATCACCCGTGAGAGAGGAGCGGGTCGTGCCGCTTGAGAGCACCGAGACGGTCGAGACCGCCGAGGCCGCCCCGGCCCCCGCCGTCGTCACCAGCAGGACCGAGGCCCGCCAACGCGCCGCCCGCAACAGGAAGTTGGGCGTGTACGGGGCCAGGGCCGGCGTCCTGGTCGCCTTCCTCGGGCTGTGGGAGCTGTGTGCCCGCACCGAGGTGATCGACCCGTTCAACTTCTCCCAGCCGTCGAGGATCTGGGACCAGATCTGGCAGTGGATCACCCACGGCACCGCCCAGGGCTCCCTCGGCGAACAGATCGGCTACACCCTGTACGAAGCCCTGGCCGGCTGGGTGGTCGGCGTCATCGGCGGCGTGCTGCTCGGCATCACCCTGGGCCGCATCCGCTTCCTCGCCGACGTGCTCGGGCCCTACATCAAGGTGCTCAACGCCATCCCGCGCATCGTGCTCGCCCCGATCTTCCTGATCTGGTTCGGCCTCGGCCCGGCCTCCAAGATCGCCTCCGCCGTGGTGCTGGTCTTCTTCCCGGTGTTCTTCAACGCCTTCCAGGGCGCCCGCGAGGTCGACCGCAACCTCGTCGCCAACGCCCGCATCCTGGGCGCCTCCAACCGCAAGGTCACCCTCCAGGTGGTCATCCCCGCCGCCACCACCTGGATCTTCACCAGCCTGCACGTCAGCTTCGGCTTCGCGCTGATCGGCGCCATCGTCGGCGAGTACATCGGCGCCACCAAGGGCCTGGGCCTGCTCGTCGCCGCCGCCCAGGGCACCTTCAACGCGGCCGGCGTGTACGCCGCCATGACCATCCTCGCCGTCGTCGCGCTGTTCACCGAGGGGCTGCTGACCTTCGCCGAGAAGAAGCTCTTCCGCTGGAAGCCCGCCGACGCGGGCGACGGCCGCTGACCCCAGGCCGCTGACCCTCCGTACGTCCGAAAAGAGGCCCCCACCCATGCGCCCCCACTCGATCAACAGAGCCGCCGCCCTCGCCCTCGCCGCCGCCCTGCTCGTCCCGCTCACCGCCTGCGCCAACGACGCCGCCACCTCCACCCACGGCGCCGCCGCCCCCGCCGGGCAGAAGGTCGACGGCCCCACCGTCAAGATCATGGTCGGCGGCCTGGACAAGGTCATCTACCTGCCCGCCATGCTCACCCAGCGCCTCGGCTTCTTCGCCGAGGCGGGCGTCAACGTCGAGCTGATGAGCGAGCCCGCCGGCGTCAACGCCACCACCGCCCTGCTCGCCGGCGACGTCCAGGGCGCCGTCGGCTTCTACGACCACACCATCGACCTCCAGGCCAAGGGCAAGAACGTCGAGTCCGTCGTCCAGTTCTCCCAGGCCCCCGGTGAGGTCGAGATCGTCTCGACCAAGCAGGCCGACGCGATCAGGTCCGGTGCGGACTTCAAGGGCAGGAAGCTCGGCGTCACCAGCATCGGTTCCTCCACCGACTTCCTCACCAAGTACCTCGCCGTCAAGAACGGCACCAGCGTCAGCGAGTTCAGCCCCATCGCCGTCGGCGCCGGCCAGACCTTCATCGCCGCCCTCCAACAGGGCAGCATCGACGCCGGCATGACCACCGACCCCACCGTCGCGAACATCCTCGACAAGGGCCTCGGCAAGGTCCTCTACGACATGCGCACCCCCGAGGGCTCCCGCCAGGCGCTCGGCGGTCTCTACCCCTCGTCCTCGCTGTACATGAACATCGACTGGGTGGAGAAGAACAAGGACACCACCCAGAAACTCGCCAACGCCTTCGTCAAGACCCTCAAGTGGATGTCCACCCACAGCCCCGAGGAGATCGCCGCGAAGATGCCCGCCGACTACGCGCAGGGCGGCGCCGCCCAGTACGCCGCCGCGATCAAGGCCACCCTGCCGATGTTCACCACCGACGGCGTCATGCCCGCCGACGGCCCCAGGACCGTGCTCGCCGTGCTCGCCGCCTTCCACCCGGACGTCAAGGGCAAGGAGGCGACGATCGACCTCGCCAAGACCTACACCACCGAGTTCGTGGGCAAGGCCACCGGCTGAGCCCACCGCACCGCGGTCCCGCGCCCACCCCCACGGGCGCGGGGCCGCAGTCGGCCGGAGCCCGCGTTCGTTCAGAGCCCTCGTACGTTCAGGGCTCTCCTGCGTTCAGAGCCGTCCTACGTTCAGATCCCTCGTACGGAGAGCACGTCCATCCGCGAGGGTGTCCCCGCCGCCCGTCCGCAACTCTCCGGCCGCGCGGGCTCGCTGAACGCCTCGATCACGTCCACCTCCCACGCCCGGCCGTCCCGGTGCACCACCGACACCAGCCAGCGGCCCTCACCGTCCGGGCGCTGAGCCACCGTCAGCACGTCCACCGCCGTCTCGCCCGTCGCCAGCCGCACCGCGTGCTCCGCCGCCTGACCGGGGCGCGCCCAGCCCGAACAGCCCCGCGACCACTGCGGCACCACGTGCCCGGCCGCCGTGGCCGCCAGCACCTCCTTGGCGCTCTCCGCCGTCAGCCGCCCGTACGCGTAGCCGTACGGCAGCACCAGCATCGTGGGGGAGAAGCGGTGCCCGCCCAGGTGCGTCACCTCCCACACCTCGCTGTGCCCGGCCGCCGCCAGGTCCGCCGCCAGCGGACGGCCCAGCAGCGCGCAGCAGCGGTCCCGCCGGCCGTTGGTGCACACCAGGGCCACCGGTCCGCCGACGTGCTCCGCCCCGAAACCCGCGTGGTCGCCCGCGCCCAGCGCCGCGAAGTCCAGCCCCAGCAGCTCCGCCGGGTCCGCCACCTGCGCCCGGCGCACCCAGCCCCGGCCCGGCACCGTGTGCGCCACGATCACCTCGTGCCGCGCCGAGGGCAGGCAGTCCGCGTGCCGGCCGGGCCGGCGGATCAGCGCCACCCGCACGCCGGTGCCCTCCGAGGCCGCGTCCAGGGCCTCGCCCACCGCCGCGTCCAGATGGCTCTCACCCAGGGCGTGCGCGCCCCAGGGGCCGTTCTGCTCCAGCAGCAGCCAGGTGGTCGCCGTCGCCGCCGTGGCGGCCAACGGCTCCGAAAGTTCGAGCGAAGCGCTCGCACAGGTACTCACCGGAGTAAGGCTACCCTCACCGACCGGCGGGGGCCCGCCCCCGTGGGAGCGGGCCCCGTCACGCTCACGCCGGGCCGGCCACCACCGCGACCGGCGCCGCCACCGGCGTACCCGAACCGTCACGGCGCGGGTCACGCTCCGGCAGGTCCACCGGCGCGCCCTTGTCCGAGGCCGCCCGCGCCGGAGCCGCACCCGCCCACGCGAACACCAGAGCGTCCTCACCGCGCAGGAACCGCTGGCAGCGCACCCCGCCCGTCGCCCGGCCCTTGCGCGGGTACTGCTCGAACGGCGTCACCTTCCACGAGGTCTGCTCGTCACCCGACAGCGTCCCCGAGGACGTCGCCACCGAGACCACCACCGCGTCCACCGCCGGATCCACCGCCGTGAACGACAGCACCCGCGCCCCGTCCGACAGCTTGATCCCCGCCATGCCGCCCGCCGGACGGCCCTGCGGACGCACCTGGCTCGCCGGGTAGCGCAGCAGCTGCGCGTCCGAGGCGATGAAGACCAGATCCTCCTCGCCCGTGCGCAACTCCACCGCACCCACCAGCTCGTCACCCTCCTTGAGGGCGATCACCTCGAACTCGTCCTTGTTCGCCGGCCACTCCGGCACCACCCGCTTCACCACACCCTGCAGCGTGCCCAGAGCCAGCCCCGGCGAGGACTCGTCCAGCGTCGTCAGCGCCAGCACCCGCTCCCCGGCCTCCAGCCGCAGGAACTCGCCCACCGCCGCACCGCCCGCCAACGTCGGCGACGGAGTCGGCGGCAGCGCCGGAAGATCGATCACCGGCAGCCGCAGCACCCGGCCCGCCGACGTCACCACACCCACGTCCGTCCGCGCCGTCGCCGGCACCGCCGACACGATCACATCGTGCTTCGCCCGCTTCTCCGACACCTCGAACGGCTCACCGTCCGCCGTACGCGCCAGCAGACCCGTCGACGACAGCAGCACCCGGCACGGATCGTCCGCCACCTCCAGCGGCACCGACAGCGCCGCCGACGGCACAGCCCCCGCCTCCAGCAGCACCGTGCGCCGCTCCGTCCCGAACTGCTTCGACACCGCGCCCAGTTCGGAGGACACCACACTGCGCAGCCGCGTGTCCGACTCCAGGATCTCCGTCAACTCGGCGATCTCCGAGGTCAGCTTCGCCTTCTCCTCCTCCAGCTCCACCCGGTCGAAGCGCGTCAACCGGCGCAGCGGAGTGTCCAGGATGTACGCCGTCTGCGTCTCCGACAGCGAGAACCGCTCCATCAGGCGCTCCTTGGCCTGCTGGGCGTTGTCACTCGAGCGGATGATCGCGATGACCTCGTCGATGTCGACCAGCGCCACCAACAGGCCCTCGACCAGGTGCAGCCGCTCCTGGCGCTTGCGCCGACGGAAGTCGCTGCGCCGCCGCACCACCGTGAACCGGTGGTCGACGTACACCTCCAGCAGCTCCTTCAGGCCCAGCGTCAACGGCTGACCGTCCACCAGCGCCACGTTGTTGATGCCGAAGGTCTCCTCCATCGGCGTCAACTTGTACAGCTGCTCCAGCAGCGCCTCCGGCACGAAGCCGTTCTTCACCTCGATCACCAGCCGCAGCCCGTGCTCGCGGTCCGTCAGGTCCTTGACGTCCGCGATGCCCTGCAGCTTCTTCGCGTTGACCAGGTCCTTGATCTTCGAGATGACCTTCTCCGGGCCGACGTTGAACGGCAGCTCCGTCACCACGATGCCCTTGCGGCGCGCCGACACGCTCTCGACCGACGTCGTCGCCCGGATCTTGAACGTGCCGCGCCCCGACTCGTACGCGTCCCGGATGCCCGACAGGCCCACGATCCGCCCGCCCGTCGGCAGGTCCGGCCCCGGCACGAACCGCATCAGCGTGTCCAGGTCCGCGCTCGGGTGCTTGATCAGGTGCCGGGCCGCCGCCACCACCTCGGACAGGTTGTGCGGCGGCATGTTCGTCGCCATGCCCACCGCGATGCCCGTCGCACCGTTCACCAGCAGGTTCGGGAACGCCGCCGGCAGCGCCAACGGCTCCTGCTCGCTGCCGTCGTAGTTCGGCCCGAAGTCGACGGTGTCCTCGTGGATCGACTCCACCATCGCCATCGACGCCGCCGTCAACCGCGACTCCGTGTACCGCATCGCGGCCGGCGGGTCGTCGTTGCCCAGCGAACCGAAGTTCCCGTGCCCGTCGATCAGTGGCAGCCGCATCGAGAACGGCTGCGCCATGCGCACCACCGAGTCGTAGATCGACGCGTCACCGTGCGGGTGCAGCCGACCCATCACCTCGCCCACCACGCGCGCGCACTTCACGTGCGCCCGGTCCGGACGCAGGCCCATCTCGTTGGCCTGGTACAGGATGCGCCGGTGCACCGGCTTCAGACCGTCCCGCGCGTCCGGCAGCGCACGCGAGTAGATCACCGAGTAGGCGTACTCCAGGAAGGAGCCCTGCATCTCGTCCACGACGTCGACGTCGAGGATGCGCTCCTCGAAGTCTCCGGGCGGCGGGGTCTGCGAACTGCGGCGGGCCATCGCGGCGGGGCTCCCTTACGTGTCGCTGGCGGTGTCACCAAAACGGGCCCGGCACCCGGGCCCACCGCGGCCCGTCAACAGGGCGCGGCGCCCCCATTGTGGACCCTCGCGCGGACACACCCGGCCAGCGGCCCTCTTCCGCCCCTGGCGAACGCACCGTCCGCGCGGACACGAACGCACCACTCGCGCGTTGCACCACAATGGGGGACGCCACACGAACCCCCGACATCGACGACGGGAAGGACCCGAGCGCATGGCCAACCCGGCCCCCGCCTCCCAGCGAGGCATCGCCATCACCGAGCACCGCCTGGCCAACGGCCTGCGCGTCGTCCTCTCCGAGGACCACCTCACCCCGGTCGCCGCGGTCTGCCTCTGGTACGACGTGGGCTCCCGCCACGAGGTCAAGGGCCGTACGGGCCTCGCCCACCTCTTCGAACACCTTATGTTCCAGGGCTCCGCCAACGTCTCCAACAACGGGCACTTCGAGCTCGTCCAGGGCGCCGGCGGCTCCCTCAACGGCACCACCAGCTTCGAGCGCACCAACTACTTCGAGACCATGCCCGCCCACCAGCTCGAGCTCGCCCTCTGGCTCGAGGCCGACCGCATGGGATCCCTCCTCGTCGCCCTCGACGAGACCTCGATGGAGAACCAGCGCGACGTCGTCAAGAACGAGCGCCGCCAGCGCTACGACAACGTCCCCTACGGCACCGCCTTCGAGAAGCTCACCGCGCTCTCCTTCCCCGACGGCCACCCGTACCACCACACCCCCATCGGCTCCATGGCCGACCTCGACGCCGCCACCCTCGACGACGCCCGCGCGTTCTTCCGCACCTACTACGCGCCCAACAACGCCGTCCTGTCCGTCGTCGGCGACATCGACCCCGAGCAGACCATCGCCTGGGTCGAGAAGTACTTCGGCACCATCCCTGCCCACGACGGCAAGCAGCCCCCGCGCTCCGGCGAACTCCCCGCCGTCATCGGCCGCGAGATCCGCGAACTCGTCCACGAGGACGTCCCCTCCCGCGCCCTCATGGCCGCCTACCGCCTCCCGCACGACGGCACCCGCGAAGCCGACGCCGCCGACCTCGCCCTCACCATCCTCGGCAGCGGCGAATCCAGCCGGCTCTACAACCGGCTCGTCCGCCGCGACCGCACCGCCGTCTCCGCCGGCTTCGGCCTGTTGCGCCTCGCCGGCGCCCCCAGCCTCGGCTGGCTCGACGTCAAGACCTCTGGCGACGCCACCATCGCCCAGATCGACGCCGCCGTCGACGAGGAACTCGCCCGCTTCGCCGCCGAGGGCCCCACCGCCGAGGAACTCGAGCGCGCCCAGGCCCAGATCGAGCGCGAATCCCTCGACAGCCTCACCACCGTCGCCGGCCGCGCCGACGAACTCTGCCGCTACGCCGTCCTGTTCGGCGACCCCAAGCTCGTCAACGAGGCCCTCCCCAAGGTCCTCGACATCACCGCCGAAGAGGTCCGCGCCGTCGCCGAGGCCCGCCTCCACCCGGCCAACCGGGCCGTCCTCGTCTACGAGCCGACCGCGGTCGAGACCGACGACCCTTCCGACGCTTCCGACGCCGCCGACGCTTCCGACGAGGAGGGTGCCGCCGTATGAGCACCGACCAGGCCCCCGCCATGACGTTCCACCCCCAGCCGCAGCCGGGAACCCCCAGCCCCTGGAACTTCCCCGCCCCCGAGCGCGCCGCCCTCGGCAACGGCATCACCGTCCTGCACTGCCACCGCCCCGGCCAGCAGCTCGTCGCCGTCGAGGTCCTCCTCGACGCCCCGCTCGCCGCCGAACCCGAGGGCCTCGACGGCATCGCCGCCATCCTCGCCCGCGCCCTCAGCGAAGGCACCGACACCCTCAGCGCCGAACAGTTCGCCGCCGAACTCGAGCGCGCCGGCGCCACCCTCGACGCCCACGCCGACCACCCCTGCGTGCGCGTCTCCCTCGAGGTCCCCGCCTCCCGCCTCCAGCGCGGCCTCACCCTCCTCGCCGACGCCCTGCGCGCCCCCGCCCTCCCCGAGGAGGAGATCGAGCGCCTCGTCGCCAACCGCCTCGACGAGATCGTCCACGAGCAGGCCAACCCCGCCCGGCGCGCCGCCAAGGCCCTCTACGCCGAGCTCTTCGACGCCGCCGACCGCCTCTCCCGCCCCCGGGCCGGCACCGCCGACACCGTCAAGAGCATCGACCGCGCCGCCGTCCGCGCCTTCTACGAGGCCCACGTGCGCCCGGCCACCACCACCGTCGTCGTGGTCGGCGACCTCACCGGCACCGACCTGCCCGCCCTGCTCGAGAACACCCTCGGCACCTGGACCGCCGCCGACGCGCGGCCCGCCGCCCTCGCCCCCGTCACCGGCGACGACCACGGCCGCGTCGTCATCGTCGACCGCCCCGGCTCCGTCCAGACCCAGCTGCTCATCGGCCGCATCGGCCCCGACCGCCACGACCCCGTCTGGGCCGCCCAGATCCTCGGCACCTACTGCCTCGGCGGCACCCTCACCTCCCGCCTCGACCGCGTCCTGCGCGAGGAGAAGGGCTACACCTACGGCGTCCGCGCCTTCGCCCAGCCGCTGCGCTCCGCCGCCGACGGCAACGGCCGCTCGCTGCTCGCCATCAGCGGCTCCGTCGACACCGCCTCCACCGCCCCGGCGCTGGAGGACACCTGGAAGATCCTGCGCACCCTCGCCGCCGAGGGCCTGACCGACGCCGAGCGCGACGAGGCCGTGCAGTTCCTGGTCGGCGTCGCGCCGCTCAAGTACGAGACCGCGGGCTCCGTCGCCGGCACCCTCGCCGACCAGGTCGAGCAGCACCTGCCCGACGACTACCAGGCCGAGGTCTACCGGCAGCTCGCCGAACTGCCCACCGCCGCGGCCACCGAGGCCGTCGTCGCCGCCTTCCCGCCGGACCGCCTCGTCACCGTCCTCGTCGGCGACGCCGCCGTGATCGCCGAGGACGTGCGGGCGCTCGGCATCGGCGAGGTCACCGTCGTCAGCTGACGCCGCCGTTCGTCCCCGGCCCGGTGGAGCACCCGCTCCGCCGGGCCGGACGCGTCTGTAAATCCGTTGCGGGTGCCCGGCGTTCCATGGATAGATGTTCCCCGACGCACAGAACGTGCGAGCGCCGCGGATACAATGAAGGGAGGCGGTCACCATGCGGGTCGAGCGAACCGAACAACGCTCCCCAAGGCCGTTCCTCCCCTGTTCCGCCCCGGCCGCCTGAGCGCGCCCACCCCCGAACTTCCCCGAGCCGCACCGGGATTCTGCGCGCGGCACTCTCTCCTCAGCTCCACCCCGACCCATGGAGGTCGTTCCACCATGACGTACACCGAAGTACCCGGCATCCGCGTCCCCATCCGGATGTGGACGGACCCCGCGACGGTCGAGGGCGCGGCCATGCAGCAGCTGCGCAACATCAGCGCCCTGCCCTGGCTGCACGGCCTCGCCGTGATGCCCGACGTCCACCTGGGCAAGGGCGCCACGGTCGGCTCCGTCATCGCCATGAACGGCGCGGTCTGCCCGGCGGCGGTCGGCGTCGACATCGGCTGCGGCATGAGCGCGGTGAAGACCTCCCTCACCGCCAAGGACCTCCCCGACGACCTCTCCCGCCTGCGCTCCAAGATCGAGCAGGCCATCCCGGTCGGCCGCGGCCTGCACACCGACCCGGTCGACCCGACGAAGCTGCACGGTTTCCGCGCGTCGGGCTGGGACGACTTCTGGCAGCGCTTCGACGGGGTGGCGGAGGAGGTCAAGTGGCGCCGCGAGCGGGCGATGCAGCAGATGGCCACGCTCGGTGGAGGAAATCACTTCATCGAACTGTGTGTGGATTCCACCGGTGTTGTGTGGCTGATGCTGCACTCCGGATCGCGCAACATCGGCAAGGAACTGGCGGAGCACCACATGGGCGTCGCCCGGTCGCTGCCGCACAACCAGGGCCTGGTCGACCGGGACCTCGCGGTCTTCATCGCGGACACCCCGCAGATGGCCGCCTACCGCGAGGACCTCTTCTGGGCCCAGGAGTACGCCAAGCACAACCGGGCCCTGATGATGGCGCTCTTCCAGGGCGTCGTCCGTCGTGAGTTCGCCAGGGCGAAGGTCACCTTCGACGAGGTCATCAGCTGCCACCACAACTACGTGGCGGAGGAGACGTACGACGGAGTGGACCTGCTCGTGACCCGCAAGGGCGCGATCCGGGCCGGCCGGGGCGACTTCGGGATCATCCCCGGCTCGATGGGGACGGGCTCCTACATCGTCCGCGGTCTCGGAAACGAGACGGCGTTCAACTCCGCCTCCCACGGCGCCGGCCGCAAGATGAGCCGGACCGCCGCGAAGAAGCGGTTCACCGCCCAGGACCTGGCCGAGCAGACCAAGGGCGTGGAGTGCCGCAAGGACAGCGGTGTCGTGGACGAGATCCCGGGCGCCTACAAGTCCATCGAGAAGGTCATCGCGCAGCAGAAGGACCTGGTCGAGGTGGTCGCGCACCTCAAGCAGGTCGTCTGCGTGAAGGGCTGACGAACGCCGACAGGGGTGTCACCCACGTGCTGTGGGCGACACCCCTGTCGGATGTGCGGTGCTGCGGGGCTCAGGCGGCGGCGGGGAGTTCGTCGAGGCCCTCCGACACGAGCTTGGCGAGGCGGTCGAGAGCCTCGTCGGCGTTGTCGGCGTCGGAGGCGAGGATGACCTCGTCGCCGCCCTGGGCGCCCAGGGCGAGGAGGCCGAGCATGGAGGCGGCGTTGACCGGGTTGCCGCCCGGCTTGGCGATGGTGATCGGCACGCCGGTGGCCGTGACGGCCCGGACGAAGACGGAGGCGGGACGGGCGTGCAGGCCCTCGGCCCAACCGATGGTGACGCGGCGCTCGGCCATGAGACGTGCCTTTCCGGTGAAGCTGGTCACGGCCGTGCTCGGGAGCGGGGGAAACGGCCATGTTGTCTAGACCAGTGTTGCACGCAGGCAGCCCCTTCGAGCCGCCGCGTTCGGTAGTTGTGATTGTTTCTTTTCGGGGCATAAGGCCCGGTCGCGGGCCCTGTTCACCCTGCCGTGGGAGCACGCCCTGCGCCATCCGGCTCGCCGCCGGATAACCTGACGATCGTGGACGACTCCGCGGCAGCGCACCCCGACCAGCCGGACTATCCGCAGCACTGGGAAGCCGACATCCTGCTGCGCGACGGGGGTACGGCCCGCATCAGGCCGATCACCCCCGGTGACGCCGGGCGCCTGGTGGAGTTCTACGAGCAGGTCTCGGAACAGTCCAAGTACTTCCGCTTCTTCGCCCCCTACCCCCGGCTGTCCGACAAGGACGTCCGCCGCTTCACCCACCACGACTTCGTGAACCGCGTCGGCCTCGCCGTCGTTGTCCGGGACCGCTTCATCGCCACCGTCCGCTACGACCGGATCGACGCCGAGGGCCGCCCCTCCGACACCGGCACCGACGCCGAGGTGGCGTTCCTGGTGCAGGACGCCCACCAGGGCCGGGGCGTGGCCTCCGCCCTGCTGGAGCACATCGCCGCCGTCGCGCAGGAGCGCGGCATCCGCCGCTTCCAGGCCGAGGTGCTGCCGGAGAACCGGAAGATGGTGAAGGTCTTCACCGACGCCGGGTACACCCAGCACCGCAGCTTCGCCGACGGCGTGGTGCACCTGGAGTTCGACCTCGAACAGACCGAGCGCTCCCTGGCCGTGATGCGCGCCCGCGAGCACCGCGCCGAGGCCCGCTCGGTGCAGCGGCTGCTGACCCCGCGCTCGGTGGCGGTGATCGGCGTCTCCCGCAACCCGCAGACCGTCGGCCGGGCGATCCTGCGCGACCTGCTGGGAGGGTTCGCGGGGGAGCCCGCAGAGCCGAAAGAACCAACAGAGGCAACAGAGCTCGCCCGCGCCGTCCACGCGGTGAACCGCAACGCCCCCGAGGGCACCGAGCTGGACGGCGTCCCGGTCCACCGCTCGATCCTGGAGATCCCCGGCCCGGTCGACCTCGCGGTGATCACCGTCCCCGAGGGCGCCGTCCCGGCGGCCGTCGCCGAGTGCGGCGCGCACGGCGTGCAGGGTCTGGTGGTGGTGACGGCCGGCTACGCCGAGACCGGCCTCGAGGGCCGCGACCGCCAGCGCGCCCTGGTCCGCCAGGCCCGGGCCGCGGGCATGCGGGTGATCGGTCCGAACGCCTTCGGCCTGATCAACACCGACCCGGACCACCCGCTGAACGCCTCGCTCGCCCCGCACCTGCCCGAGCGCGGCGGCTTCGGCATCTTCTGCCAGTCCGGCGCGATCGGCGTGGCCCTGCTGGAGGCCGCCCACAGGAAGGGTCTCGGCGTCTCCTCCTTCGCCTCGGTCGGCAACCGCTCCGACGTCTCCGGCAACGACTTCCTCCAGTACTGGGCGGAGGACGAGGCCACCGAGGTGGTCCTCCTCTACCTGGAGTCCTTCGGCAACCCCCGCAAGTTCACCCGGATCGCCCGCCGCCTGGCCGCCGTCAAGCCGGTCGTGGTGGTCAAGGGCGCCCGGCACACGGGCAGCCTGCCGCCCGGCCACGCCGTCCCCGCCACCGCGACGGGCCTGCACGACGCGACCGTGGACGCGCTGTTCGAGCAGGCCGGCGTCATCCGGGTCGCGACGATCACCGAGCTGTACGACACGGGCGAGATGCTCGCCCAGCAGCCGCTGCCCCCGGGGGACCGCGTCGCCGTGGTCGGCAACTCCGACTCGCTGGGCCTGCTCACCTACGACGCCTGCCTGAGCGCGGGCCTGCGCCCCCGCACCCCCGTCGACCTCACCACCGCCGCCACCGGCGAGAACTTCCGCATCGCCCTGGACACCGCCCTCGCCGACCCGGCCGTGGACGCGGTGATCGCCGTCGCCATCCCGCCGATCGGCACCTCCGCCCACGCCTTCATGGGCGGACGCCTCACCGGCCCCGACGATCCGGAGATGGGCTCGGACGATCCGGAGATCGCCGCCGCCCTGCTGGAGGCGGGCGTCCGCGCCCGCGAGTCGGGTAAGCCGCTGCTGCTGGCCCACCTGGCGCTCACCGACCTGCCGGTGCGCCTTCGCGAGGGCGGCATCCCCGCCTTCGCGGCGCCCGAGCGCGCGGTGGGAGCCCTCGCCCACGCCGTCCACTACGCCCAGTGGCGCCGCCGCACGGCCGAGGCGGAGGAGACGGCCCGCGTCCCCGAGCTGGACCGGATCGACGAGCCGGCCGCCCGCGCCCTGGTCGAGGCGTCACTGAACACCCGCGCCGCTGTTGCCGCCCGCACCCAGCCCGGCGGCGCCCGGATCACCCTGCCCGACGCCGAGGCTCGCGCCCTGCTGGACTGCTACGGCATCGACGTCTCCCCGACCCTGCCGGCCCCCGACGAGGAGACGGCCGTCCGGGCCGCCGAGAAGCTCGGCTACCCGGTGGCCCTCAAGGCCACCGCCCCGCACCTGCGCCACCGCCCCGACCTGGGCAGCGTCCGCCTGGACCTCACCGGGGAGACGGGCCTGCGCCGCGCCCACCGCGAGCTGGACGCCCTGCTCGGCGGCGCCCCGCAGGCCGAGCTGGTGGTGCAGCGGCTGGCCCCGCGCGGGGTGGACACCGTGATCGGCGCCACCGTGGACCCGGCCGTCGGCGCGATCCTCTCCTTCGGCCTGGCGGGAGCCCCCGCCGAACTGCTGGGCGACGTCGCGCACCGGCTGGTCCCGGCCACCGACCAGGACGTGGCCTCCCTGATCAGGGAGGTGCGGGCGGCCCCGCTGCTGTTCGGCTGGCGCGGGGCGGAGGCGGTGGAGACCGCCGCCCTGGAGGAACTGCTGCTGCGGGTCTCCCAGCTGGTGGACGACGTGCCGGAGATCGCCTCGGTGGACCTCGAACCCGTGGTCGTGGCGCCGCACGGACTGGCGATCCTGGGGGCGCGGGTGCGGATCGCCCCGCTTCCGGTCCGCAGCGATCTGGGTCCGCGCGCCATGAGCACGCTGTAGCCTTCCTTGGTTGCGCCTCGCCCGTGGGCGCCTGTTGTCCGAAGCTCGGCGCCGTGCCGCCCGCTTCGTCGGCGGACCATGCCAGGATGGAGTTATGGCGAAGACCGGTACCACCACTCAGGACCTGCGCTCGGCGATCGAGCGCAGTGGCTACTACCCGGCCCTGGTGTCCGAAGCGGTGGAGTCCGCGGTGGGCCCCGAGCCGATCAGCTCCTACCTGGTGCACCAGGAGACGACCTTCGACGCCAACGAGGTGCGCCGGCACGTGACGGTGCTGGTGCTGACCCCGACGCGGTTCGTGGTGAGCCACACCGACGAGCAGTCGGGGGCCGAGGGCAGCCCGGCGGTGCCGTTCGCGACGACCTCGACGGAGAGCGTGCGCCTCGACCGGATCGGCTCGGTGGTGGTGAGCCGGATGGTGGCGAACCCGGAGACGTACACCCCGGGCACGCTGCCGCGCGAGGTGGTGCTGACGATCGGCTGGGGCGCGGTGCAGCGGCTGGACCTGGAGCCGGCGGGCTGCTCGGACCCGAACTGCGACGCGGACCACGGGTACACGGGTTCGGCGACGGCTGACGACCTCTCACTGCGGGTGAGCGAGGCCGGGGACGGTCCGGAGACGGTGGCCCAGGCCCTCGTGTTCGCCCGGGCGCTGTCCGACGCGACGATCGCCAACGGCCCGCGGGCCTGATCGAAGCCTCCCGAGCTTCCCGAGCTTCCCGACCACCGCTCCGAACCCGCCGCGACGAATCCGGTTCCATGTCCTTCGCTTCCCCCGACGGCTACGACGCCTTCGAGATCCTCGACCCGGCCACGGCCCCCGCGCCCCCGTACGGCAGCGGTTCGCTGTGCGACCTGCTGCCCTCGGTGGCGGCGGGCCTCGGCGTGCCCGGCTTCACCGCGACGCTTCCGATCGCCCCGGCCGACCGGGCGGTGGTGTTCCTGGTGGACGGCCTGGGCTGGGATCTGCTGCTGCGCCACCCCGAGTACGCGCCGTTCCTGTCCTCGCTGATCGGCAGTTCGCTGGGCGGCTCGGGCCGTCCGCTGACGGCCGGGTTCCCGTCGACCACGGCGACCTCGCTGGCCTCGGTCGGCACGGGCACCCCGCCGGGCCTGCACGGGCTGGCCGGTTACACGGTGGCGGTTCCGGGCGCGGGCTATCTGATGAACCAGCTGCGCTGGCAGCCGCACACGGATCCGCACGCCTGGCAGCCGTACCCGACGGTCTTCGAGCAGGTGCACGCGGCGGGCGTGGCGACGGCCCAGGTGTCCTCGCCGCTGTTCGCCCAGACCCCGCTGACCAGGGTGGCGCTGTCCGGCGGCACGTTCCTGGGCCGGACCACGGGCGAGGAGCGGATGGACCTGGCGGCCTCCTGGCTGGCCGAGCACGACCGGGCGCTGGTGTACACCTACGTCAGCGAGCTGGACGGGGCGGGCCACCGCTTCGGCGTGGACTCCGACGAGTGGCGGATGATGCTGGACGCGGTGGACCGGCTGGCCCGCCGCCTGGCCGAGCAGCTGCCGCCCCGCTCGGCGATGTACGTGACGGCCGACCACGGCATGATCGACATCGCGCCGGAGGACCGGATCGACTTCGACGAGGACTGGGAGCTCGGCGCGGGCGTCGCCCTGCTGGGCGGCGAGGGCCGGGCCCGCCACGTGTACGCGGTGCCGGGCGCGGCGGCCGACGTGCACACGGTGTGGAGCGAGGTGCTTGGCGACCGGATGTGGGTCGCCACCCGGGACGAGGCGATCGCGGCGGGCTGGTTCGGCCCGGTGGTGGACGCGCGGGTGTACGGACGGATCGGCGACGTGGTCGCCGCGGCGCGCGACGACATCGCGATCATCGCCTCACGCAACGAGCCCGGTGAGTCCGCGATGATCGGTCTGCACGGCTCGATGACCCCGGTCGAGCAGTTCGTGCCGTTGCTCGAAGTCCGCGGCTGAGTGGCCCCCTTGACTCCTCTGTGCCCGAACCCCCTTGATGTGAAAGGCCCTTGCTCCACCCATGGCTGAACTGGTGTTCTTCTCGGGCACGATGGACTGCGGCAAGTCGACGCTCGCGCTGCAGATGGACCACAACCACACCGCGCGCGGCCGGCAGGGCCTGATCCTGACCCGCAACGACCGGGCGGGCGCGGCGACGATCTCCAGCCGGCTGGGCCTGCGGGCGGACGCGGTGGAGGTGACGGACGACTTCGACTTCCACGCGCACGTGGTGCACCGGCTCTCGGCGGGCGGCCGGGTGGACTACCTGATCTGCGACGAGGCGCAGTTCTTCGCCGCCGAGCAGGTGGACCAGCTGGCCCGGGTGGTGGACGAACTCGACATCGACGTCTACACCTTCGGCATCACCACGGACTTCCGCACCCGGCTGTTCCCCGGTTCGCAACGGCTGATCGAGCTGGCCGACCGGGTGGAGGTGCTGCAGGTCGAGGCGCTGTGCTGGTGCGGCGCGCGGGCGACGCACAACGCCCGTACGGTCGGCGGGGTGATGGTGGTCGAGGGCGCCCAGGTGGTGATCGGCGACATCTCGGTGAGCGAGGACGAGGTCGGCTACGAGGTGCTGTGCCGCCGCCACCACCGCCGCCGGCTGACGGCCGCGACGGCCCGTGCCTCGGTGCTCTCCCCGGACGTGCTCCCCTTCGAGGAGCAGCAGGTCTGAGCCGGCAGGTCTGAGCCGGCGGCAGGTTCGAGCCGGCGGGTTGGAGCCGACAGGTCTAGCCGACGCCGACCTCCAGCACGGAGAAGTGCCCTCCCTGCGGGTCGGCCAGCCGGGCGGCGAGTCCGCGCGCGGTGTGGTGGGGTTCGACCAGAACGCGTCCGCCCAGGTCGATGGTCTGGCGGACCGTCAGGGCGGCGTCGCGGACGGCGAAGTGGGTGCGCCAGCGCGGCGGGTGGCCGCGCAGGTCGGCGTGGTGGCGGATCCCGGCGACGGGCCGGCCGTGGACGATCAGCGCGCTCTCGCCCGCGTCGGGCCGTACGGGCCGGTCGAGGACGGCGGCGTAGAAGGCGGCGGAGCCGTCCGCGTCGGGGGTGAGCAGTTCGGACCAGGCGGGCCCGCCCGGCGCGGAGGAAGCCTCCCGGCCGGGGTGCTCCTCGCCCTGCCAGAGGCCGAAGACGGCGCCGGAGACGTCGGAGGCGATGGCCATCCGTCCGGCGCGTTCGGCCTGGAGCGGGCCCACGGCGACGGTTCCGCCGCACTCCCGGACGAGTCCGGCGGCGCGGTCGGCGTCGTCGACGGCGAAGTAGGTGGTCCACTGCACCGGGAATCCGGTGGCGCTGGCGACGCCGAGCCCGGCGACCGGGGCGCCGTCGAGTTCGGCCCGTACGTAGGCGCCGAGTTGCCCGGGGCCGGGGACGTAGGTCCAGCCGAGCAACTCGCCGTAGAAGGCCCGGGCGCCGGGCAGGTCGTCGGTCAGCAGGCTGACCCAGCAGGGCGTGCCCTGGGCCAGTCGGAGTTCCACCGCGGGCAATGCGGGCCTCCTCACGGGTGGTTGGCGCGCGGAAATCCTCGCGCGCGAGGGTGATGCTTCCACCCTGGCGCGCGCCCAACCCTCGGGCCGCGCGGAAAGTCCGGCAAAGAGCGCACAAAGTGCGGCGGCGCCTCCCGGGCCGCGGGCGGCTGGGCGACAATGGCGGCCATGACCACCTTCAACGACGGTTCCCCACTGGTCTCGGCGGCCGATGTGGCGCGGGACCTGGCCTCCGAGCGCCCGCCGGTGCTGCTGGACGTGCGCTACCAGCTGGTCGGCGCGGCCCCGGGCGGCCCGACCGCGGCCGAGGAGTACGCGGCGGGGCATCTGCCCGGCGCCCACTTCGTCGATCTGGACCGGGACTTGGCGGCCCCGCCCGGCGCGCCCGGCCGGGGCGGGCGGCATCCGCTGCCGGACGTGGAGGAGTTCGGCGCGGCGATGCGCCGCTTCGGGGTGAGCGCGGGTCGTCCGGTGGTGGTGTACGACGGCGCGGCCTCGATGGCGGCGGCCCGGGCGTGGTGGCTGCTGCGCTGGGCGGGGCACCGGGACGTGCGGGTGCTGGACGGCGGCTTCGCGGCCTGGCGGGAGGCGGGTCTTCCGGTGTCGGCCGAGGTGCCGCAGCCGCAGGAGGGCGACTTCAAGCCCGCCCCGGGGCTGATGCCGACGGTGGACGGGGACGGCGCGGCGGTCTGGGCGCGCGAGGGCCTGCTGCTGGACGCCCGCTCGGGCGAGCGCTACCGGGGCGAGGTCGAGCCGGTGGACCCGAGGGCCGGGCACGTCCCGGGCGCGGTGTCGGCCCCGACGGCGGAGAACGTCGGCCCGGACGGACGCTTCCGGCCGGCCGCCGAACTCGCGGAGCGCTTCCGGGCGCTGGGCGTGGGGGAACGGCCGACGGCGGTGTACTGCGGTTCGGGCGTGACGGCCGCGCACCAGGTGCTGGCGCTGGAGCTGGCGGGCGTGGAGGCCACGCTGTACCCGGGCTCGTGGAGCGAGTGGTCGAGCGACGGGTCCCGCCCGGTGGCGGTGACGGACCAGCCGGGCTGAGCGGGGACCCGCTCTGCGGCCAGATCTCCTGACGTGCACAAAGTGATACGGGGCGCCGACCAGGTCGGCGCCCCGTATCACTTCGCTTCTGCTGCTACTCCTGCTTCTTGCGCCGGCTGCCGAAGACGATCTCGTCCCAGCTGGGCACGGTGGCCCGGCGCCCGGGCCGGACGCCGTCCGCCTCGGCCTGCCGGTCGGTGGTGCCGACCAGGCGCTCCCGGTGGGGGGCGACGGCGCGGGGCATCAGGATGTCGGCGTAGGCCGAGCCCGCGCCGACGGCCGGTGCGGCGGCAGCGGCCGCGGGTTCCTCGGTCTCCTCGGCGACCTCGGCGGGCACCGGTTCGATCGGGGCGGGGCCGCCGACGGCGAGGTCTCCGCGGAAGGCGGGGACGACGTCGAG
This sequence comes from Streptomyces sp. NRRL WC-3742, assembly GCF_000720635.1. GTDB lineage: Bacteria > Actinomycetota > Actinomycetes > Streptomycetales > Streptomycetaceae > Kitasatospora. Next base: position 56,797 of record NZ_JOCF01000049.1, read on the forward strand.
CAGGCTGGTCAGCGAGTCCCGGGACTCGGCGGTGGCCTCGCGCGACTCGCGGACCTCACGGGCCGACATGATGCGGTCGGCGGAGGGCCGGTCGATCATCGGGCGGGGCGGCCGGTCCTGGGGGAGCCGGGCGATCCGCGGGATGAACGGGAAGACCGACTCCTCCTCGCGCTCGACGTTCTCGCCGATGAGCGCGCGGGCCTCGTCGTCGTTGGGCTGGACGAGCCGCCGGGGCGGGTCGTACGTCCAGCAGGCGCTGCGGCCCTCGCCGTCGGCCCGGTAGGAGAGGATGACCTCCCAGGTGCCGTCGTCGCGCCGCCAGGAGTCCCAGCGCTCGGTGTCCTTCTCGGCGCCGCGCAGCGCGAGCCGCTCGGCGACGGCCTCGCCGAGCTGGGGCCCGGTGGTCTCCCCGTTGCGGCGGATGGCGGTCTTGCGGGCGCGTTCGGCCATGAAGGCGCGCTCGGCGAGAACGGGGCCCTCGAAGCGGCGGACCCGGTCGACGGAGATGCCGGCGGCCTGGGCGACCTCCTCGGCGGAGGCACCGGCTCGTATCCGCGCCTGGATGTCCCGGGGGCGGAGGTGGCTCTCGACCTCGATCTCGATCTGGCCGAGGCGCGGCCGGTCGCCGCGGATGGCGGCGCGAAGCCGCTCGTCGATGGGGAGGGTGTACTCCGTGCTGTCGGCAGCCTTGAGCACCAGCCGTGTGCCGTCGTTGCTGACGGCCACAACCCGCAGTTCGGGCACGGTTACCTCCCGGGTGGTGCCTGCCGACGTCACCTGCGTCGCTGCTCCCGTACTGAGTGTGGCCTGCCCGCTCGCGACTGGCCACAACCTTGCTGAGTTCCCCGGCGTGTCGGGCTCACGCCCGCGCATGCCGCTGTGGCACGGTTGCCTTTTTGCCACGTCATCCGTCGACGTCGCGCCTGGGTGTCCCGGCCGTCCTCGCACACGGAGTGTCCGCGACGATCCGGGACCGGCGTCGCCGTGCGTGCCTGTTCCATGGCTCTTCGTCAGGCTGCCGGTGAAGGCGCAGTCGACAAGTCGACCCAAGGCTCGGGCTTTACGAACAGTACTCCATTCGTGGCATCCGAAGGGGCGGCTCGCCGCTCAAGTCTCCCGCGATTCACGGGAATCTCAAGAGCGTGCGCCTTCGATGGCGTACCACCGGGGGATGGACGGTGATCATCTTCACACAATCCGGACCCGGAGAACCGCATTTTCGTCCCTTGTGTCCTTCTTTGGGCAAGATGGAGTGGCTTGTTCGAAGAACAGTCGTACGGACCGAGGGATTGTCGATGCCGGAGCGGAGCCCCGTCGAGGAGGGCGACAAGAAGGAGCGCAGGCGGATCGATCTGAGTGTGGCTCAGGTCGCGGCGAGTGCGCTGGCCACGGTGGCCGGGGCGTTGTTGGCGTCCGAACTCGGGGTGTACGGCACGATCCTGGGCGCCGCGGTGGTCAGCATCGGGGCGACCACCGGCGGTGCGCTGTTCCAGCACCTCTTCAAGCGCACGGGCGAGCAGCTGCGCGAGGCGGTGGACCGGGGGCCGAACCAGACGCTCAACACGCTGCGTCAGGTGCCGGCCGACCGGCCCGACGCGGAGGCGCCGCCGGCCGTGTCCTCGCAGTGGAGCGAGCCGCGGGTGGTGCGGGCGCGCCGGCGGTGGACGTGGAAGTCGTACGCGGCGGTGTCGGGCCTGGTGTTCGTGCTGGCGATGACGCCGATCGTGGCGTACGAGGTGGCCACCGGTCAGCCGGTGTCGGCGACGGTTCGCGGCGAGTCCGGCAGCGGGACGTCCTTCGGCGGGACGGTGGCGCCCAAGGGCCGGGAGCCGCAGGACGCGCAGCCGGACCGCCCCGCCCCGTCCGGCGGCGTCTCGCAGCCGTTGACGCGGCCGTCCGCCCAGTCGTCGACCGGGCCGGAGCCCCGGCCGAGCGGGACTCCGAGTGCGACGCCCTCCGGCGGCGCCTCTCCCTCGGTGAGCCCGAGCCCGAGCGCAACCCCCTCCGCGGGGGCCTCGCCCTCGGCGGGCGGCGGCAGGCCCACCGGCTCCGCGACGCCGCAGCCGCCCGTGCCGAGCGAGTCGGCGGCCGCCTCCCAGGCGCCGGTGACGCCGTAACGCCTCAGTCCCCGAGGACGCGGCGCAGGTAGTCGTTGCCGAAGACGCGCCGGGGGTCGACCTCGTCGCGCAGGGCGGTGAAGTCGGCGAAGTGCGGGTAGACCCCGGCGAGGTAGGCGGCGTCGCGGGTGTGCAGCTTGCCCCAGTGGGGGCGGCCCCCGTGGGCGGCCATCAGCTGTTCGACGCCGGTGAAGTAGCCCTGGTCGGCCGTGCCCCGGTAGAGGTGGACGGCGATGTAGGCGCTGTCGCGGCCGGAGGCGGTGGAGAGCCACAGGTCGTCGGCGGGGGCGAAGCGGACCTCGACGGGGAAGCTGATCCTCCAGTCGGAGCGCTCGACGAGGGCCCTGAGCTCGCGCAGCACCTCGGCGAGGGCCTCGCGGGGGACGGCGTACTCCATCTCCACGAAGCGCACCTTGCGCGGGCTGGTGAACACCTTGTACGCGGTGTCGGTGAAGCTGCGCTCGGACCAGGCGCGGCTGGCGAGCGAGGCGATGGCGGGGATGGAGCGGGGGAAGCGGCGGCCGACGCGGCAGACGCCCTCCCAGACGGTGTTGGAGAGGAAGTCGTCCTCCAGCCACTCCTTGAACCGGGGCAGCGGGGCGGCCGGGCCCTGGCTGCGGTTGTTGCGCTTGGTCGAGCAGCGGTCGGTGTGGGGGAACCAGTAGAACTCGAAGTGCTCGTTGACGGCCGTGAGGTCGTCGAGCCGCTCCAGGACCTCGTCGAAGGGCATCGGCTGCTCGTGCGCGGTGAGCAGGAAGGCCGGTTCGACGGCGAAGGTGAGCGCGGTGATCACGCCGAGGGCGCCGAGGCCGAGCCGGGCGCCCTCGAAGAGCCGGGGGTTCTCGGTGGGGGAGCACCGCCGGACGCTGCCGTCGGCGAGGACGATCTCCAGGGCGCGGATCTGGGCGGCGAGGGAGCCGGAGTCGCGCCCGGTGCCGTGGGTGCCGGTGCTGGTGGCGCCGGCGACGGTCTGGACCTCGATGTCGCCCATGTTGGTGAGGGAGAGGCCCTCGGCGGCGAGCAGGCGGTTGAGGCGGTGCAGGGGCAGGCCCGACTCGACGGTGACGGTGCCGGCCTCGCGGTCGAGCTCGCGGACGGCGGTGAGCGCGTGGGGGCGCAGCAGCAGCCCCTCACCGGGGGAGGCGATGGAGGTGAAGGAGTGTCCGGAGCCGACGGCCTTGACGGTGCGGCCCTGGTCGGCGGCGCGCAGGATCTCCTTGGCGAGTTCCTCGGGGGTGCCGGGGGTGGCGGTCCGGGTCGGCAGGGCGCTCTGGTTTCCGGCCCAGTTGGTCCAGCGGGTGGGGTTCGCGGTACCGACCTGGGGCATGCGCGGCCTCCGAATTTCCGGCGGGGTGGGGGCGGCGCGGTCCGCCCTACCCATGAGTAGGGGCTCACGGGTAGGGCGAGATTAGTCAGATCACCGGTCGGCGTCTACGGGTTGTTCGAGGGCGGTCGCGTTCTCGCCGTCGGCGGCGAGTCCGCCGTGCAGGCGGCCGAGACCCGCGAGGGCGGCGACCACGCCGAGCAGGCCCGCGCCGAAGGGCACCCAGTAGCCGGCGGCGGCGCCGGAGGCGTCCACCACCCAGCCGCCGGCGGAGGAGCCGACGGCGACACCGAGGGCGAGCCCGGTGGTCGTCCAGGTCATGCCCTCGGTCAACTGGGAGGCGGGGACGAGCCGTTCGACCAGGGCCATGGCGGAGATCAGGGTCGGGGAGATCGCGATGCCGGCGATCAGGAGGGCTCCGCCGACGGCCGCCAGGCCGACGACGCCGTCGACGGAGTGGGCGACCACCACCAGCGGGACCATGCTGACGGCCATGAACACCACGCCGAGGAAGAAGCGGGTGGCCAGGGAGCCAGTGAGCTTGAGGCCGCCGTAGACCACGCCGGCCAGGCAGGAGCCGAGCGCCCACAGGGCGAGGATCACGCTGGAGATCGGCTTGTGGCCCTGGGAGTCGGCGAAGGCCACGGTGACGACCTCGACGGAGCCGAAGATCGCGCCGGTGGCGACGAAGGTCAGGATCAGCACCTGGAGGCCGCGGTTGAGGATGACCGAGCGGCCGTGGTGCCGGGCGGCGGGGTGCACGGGCGGCTCGGTGGAGCGCTGCCCGGCGAAGAGCAGCACGCCGACGGCGAGGAAGACCGCCGCGAGCATCACGCCGGCCTCGGGGAAGACGGAGGTGGCCAGGCCGATGGAGAGGATCGGGCCGACGATGAAGCAGATCTCGTCGACGACGGCCTCGAAGGAGTAGGCGGTGTGCAGCTTGTCCGGGTCGTCGCGGTAGAGGTGGGCCCAGCGGGCGCGGACCATGGCGCCGGTGCTGGGCATGACGCCCATGCCGGCGGCGAAGACGAACAGCGTCCAGTCCGGGGCGTTCAGCCGGGCGCAGAGCAGCAGGCCCACGACCGAGGTGATGGTCATCGCCATGGCGGGGACGATGATCCGGCGCTGCCCGTGCCGGTCGACCAGGCGGGAGACCTGGGGGCCGAGGACGGCTGCGGAGACGGCCATGGTCGCGGAGACCAGGCCGGCGACGCCGTACGCGCCCCTGAGCTGGGAGAGCATCGTGATGATGCCGATGCCGGACATCGAGATCGGGATGCGGGAGACGAAGCCGGTGGTCGAGAAGGCCAGGGTGCCGGGGGCGGCGAATATCCGGCGGTAAGTGGAGAGCACGGGAGAGCTCCGGACGCGAGGTAAGGAACAAGGCTGGCATACACAGCTTACGTACGTTGGCAAACCGTATTTTCCGGGCGCCGGAGCAGCCCTGGCACCGGCGCACAGCCCCTCAGTGGCAGGATCAGTGCCATGTCCGACGCGCGCAAACCCTCACCGTCCGGGGCCGCTCCCTACGACGCCCTGTTGCTGCTCTCCTTCGGCGGGCCCGAGGCCCCCGAGGACGTCGTCCCGTTCCTGGAGAACGTCACCCGGGGCCGGGGCATCCCCAAGGAACGGCTCAAGGAGGTCGGCCGCCACTACTTCCTGTTCGGCGGGGTCAGCCCGATCAACGGGCAGAACCGCGAGCTGCTCGCCGCCCTGCGGAAGGACTTCGCCGAACACGGCCTCGACCTGCCGGTGTACTGGGGCAACCGCAACTGGGCGCCCTACCTGGTGGACACCCTGCGGGAGATGGCGAAGGACGGCCACCGCCGGATCGCCGTCCTCGCCACCAGCGCCTACGCCGGGTACTCCGGCTGCCGCCAGTACCGGGAGAACCTGGCCGACGCGCTGGCCGTGCTCGCCGAGGAGGGCCTGCCGGCCCTGAGCGTGGACAAGCTGCGGCACTTCTACAACCACCCCGGCTTCGTCGAGCCGATGATCGAGGCCACCCTCGCCGCCCTGGACGAGCTGCCCTCCGAGGTGCGCCCCGGCGCCCGGCTGGCGTTCACCACCCACTCCATCCCCACCGCGATGGCCGAGACCTCCGGCGCCCCGGACGACCCGGCGCGGGGCACGCCCGGCGGCGCGTACGTCGCCCAGCACCTGGAGGTGGCCCGGCTGATCGCGGCCGCCGTCGCCGAGCACACCGGCGTGGCCGGCCGGCCGTGGGAGCTGGTGTACCAGAGCCGCAGCGGCGCCCCGCACATCCCGTGGCTGGAGCCCGACATCTGCGACCACCTGGAGGCCGAGCACGCGGACGGCGCGCCCGCCGTGGTGATGGTCCCGATCGGCTTCGTCTCCGACCACATGGAGGTCAAGTACGACCTCGACACCGAGGCCCTCGCCAAGGCTTCCGGACTCGGCCTGCCGGTGGCCCGCGCCGCCACCGTCGGCGCCGACCCGCGCTTCACCGCCGCCGTGCGTGACCTCGTCCTGGAGCGGGCCGCCGTCGAGCGCGGCGAGGCCGTGACCCGCTGCGCCCTGGGTGCCCTGGGCCCCAGCCACGACCTGTGCGCCGTCCGCTGCTGCCCCAACCCGCGCGCCCCGCGCCCGGCGGCCGCCGAGAGCGCTGCCGGGAGCGCTCCCGGGAGCACCGACGGGAACGCCGAGCAGAACGCCGAGGAGAGCCATGTCTGAGCACGCCCTGCCCGGGGACGGGCTCCTGGACGACCTGCTGGCCGTCGCCCTGGACGCGGCCCGGCAGGCCGGCGCCCTGCTGCGCGACGGCCGCCCCGCCGACCTCGGCGTGGCCGGCACCAAGAGCAGCCCCGTCGACGTGGTCACCGAGATGGACCTCGCCTCCGAGAAGCTCGTCCTGGAGCTGATCACCGACCGCCGCCCCGAGGACGGCTACCTCGGCGAGGAGGGCTCCGAGCGCGCCGGCACCAGCGGGGTGCGCTGGGTCGTCGACCCGCTCGACGGCACGGTCAACTACCTGTACGGGCTTCCCTCCTGGGCGGTCAGCGTGGCCGCCGAGCTGGACGGCCGGGCGGTCGTCGGCGTGGTGTACGCCCCGGCCCGCGGGGAACTGTTCCACGCGGTGCTCGGCCGCGGCGCCCGGCTCGACGGCCGGCCGGTCTCCGCCCGCCAGGCCCCGCCCTGGGGCCAGGCGCTGATCGGCACCGGCTTCAACTACGTCCAGCCGGTGCGGGTGCGCCAGGCCGAGGTGCTCCTCGCCCTGATGCCCGAGGTGCGGGACGTGCGCAGGGGCGGCGCCGCCGCCGTGGACCTGTGCGACGTCGCCGCCGGGCGCCTGGACGGCTACTACGAGCGCGGCCTCGCCCCCTGGGACCGCGCGGCCGGCTGCCTGATCGCCACCGAGGCCGGCGCCCTGGTCGGCGGCCGCCCCGGCCACGGCCCGGACGGCCACCTGACCGTGGCCGCCGCCCCGGGCGTCTACGAGCCCCTCCAGGAGCGCCTCGCCGCCCTGCGCGCCTGGGAGGACTAGGCCGTGTCTTTCGGATCACGTCGGATCAGTGGGCGTCGTTGGGGTGGGTGCATCGGCGGTGCCGAGGAGGGAGCCACTGCGGAGCATTGGTGACCGACGAGAAGCCGTCGAGGTGCGTGCCCCGGCGGCGACCGCCCGGCGTGATCGGGTCGGCAGGTGGATCAGGCGGCGGTGCGGTGGCGCTCCAGCACCGTGTCGACGCCGTGGTCGGCGGCGAGGCGACGGAGGTCGTCCAGCTCGGACTGCTCCACCTCGGCGAGGAACTCATCCCCGGCTTCGATCGCGCGGTGCAGGTCCTGCTCGGCGTTGGCGATGCGCTGCAGGATTCCGGCCTTGAAGGCGTCCATACGGGCCCCCTTACTGTGTCGGACGTGCACGGTCGTACGTTCTCCGCCCCGAGGTGGTCCAGCCGGTGAAGACGCCCGGTCCGACAGGTGAAGGCTCTACCGGTCGGGCGCGGAGACGGCCCCTCGGCCGCTCCCGGTGACGTCCCAGCCCCAGGGCCGGCGCGGATGAACGCACGGCGGGTGGGTGCGATCGGCTCACGGCCAGATCGCGGGTGTGCAGCTGTCCTCCCCGCCCCCGGGGCGGGGAAACCTTCCGGCCGAAGAAAGCCGAAGAAAGTTGCCCGGGTCACAGTCCAAGCGGAGTGGTGCCGCTACGAACGGTCACCGATCGGGGCCCACACTCCGTGCGAGCGAGGCAGCTTATCGCTGCTTTACCGCATGACCAGGCAGGATGGAGGCACCGTCGGAGCCGTGCGTCCGCTTCCGGGGCCGGCCTGGAGAAGGGACAACGACCGTGCGGGTTCTCGTCGTCGAGGACGAGCAGCTGCTCGCCGAGGCCGTCGCCACCGGACTGCGCCGCGAGGCGATGGCCGTCGACGTGGTGTACGACGGGGAGGCCGCGCTCCAGCGCATCGCGGTCAACGACTACGACGTGGTCGTCCTCGACCGCGACCTCCCGCTGGTCCACGGCGACGACGTGTGCCGCAAGGTGGTCGAGCAGGGCCTCGCCACCCGGGTCATCATGCTGACCGCCTCCGGCGACATCAGCGACCGGGTCGAGGGCCTGGAGATCGGAGCGGACGACTACCTTCCGAAGCCGTTCGCCTTCAGCGAACTCGTCGCACGCGTCCGAGCGTTGGGCCGCCGCGCCACCATCCCGCTGCCGCCCGTCCTGGAACGCGCCGGTATCTCGCTCGACCCCGGCCGCCGCGAGGTCATCCGCGAGGGACGCACCGTCCAACTCGCCCCCAAGGAGTTCGCCGTCCTGGAGGTGCTGATGCGGGCCGGCGGCGCCGTCGTCTCCGCCGAGCAGCTCCTCGAGAAGGCGTGGGACGAGCACACCGACCCGTTCACCAACGTCGTACGCGTCACCGTGATGACGCTGCGCCGCAAGCTCGGCGACCCGCCGGTGATCGTCACCGTGCCGGGCTCCGGCTACCGCATCTGACATCCGAGACCCGACACCTGACACCTGACATCCGTCCGTCCGGCCGGAACCACCCCCGGCGCGGATTCCCCGCCGCACCCCGCGCCCGCCCCCCGGCGGACGCCCCGAGAGGACCGTCATGACCACCCCGCCCCCGGTCGGCGGGCCCTCCGGTGCGCCCGCCGGAGGCCCGCGCGCCGTCGTCCCGCCCCGGCCCACGCACCCCCCGCGCCCGCCCCGGCTCAACCAGCACGAGTCCTACGTCCCCGGCGACGGCCTGCTCGCCTGGCTGCCCTTCCGCCCCACCATCCGGATGCGCCTCACCCTGCTCTACGGCGGGATGTTCCTGATGGCCGGCGTGGTGCTGCTGCTGGTCATGTACTTCTTCGTCCAGCAGTCCCTCCAGGAGGTCGGCCAGCCGCGCCTGATGATCCCCGCCGGTGCGGGAATCTCCGTGCGGACGCCGGACGGCCTGACCTTCACCAACCAGGCCGCCCTGGACCAGTGGCTCAACGAGTACAAGTCCGTCCAGGCCGACCAGGCCCTCAACACCCTGCTGCGCAAGCTGCTCACCGTCCTGGTCTGCCTCGCCGTGATCGCCTTCGCGGCCGGCTACGCGATGGCCGGCCGGGTGCTGCGCCCGCTCGGCCGGATCACCCGCACCGCCCGCGACGTGGCCTCCTCCGACCTGCACCGGCGCATCGAGCTGGACGGCCCGGACGACGAGCTCAAGGAGCTCGCCGACACCTTCGACGAGATGCTCGACCGGCTGGACCGCTCCTTCGACTCCCAGCGCCGCTTCGTCGCCAACGCCTCCCACGAGCTGCGCACCCCGCTGGCGATCAACCGCACCCTGCTGGAGGTCCAGCTCTCCGACCCGGCCTCCTCGCCCGACCTCCAGCAGCTCGGCAAGACCCTGCTGGCCACCAACGAGCGCAGCGAACAGCTCGTCGAGGGCCTGCTGCTGCTCGCCCGCAGCGAGAACGAGCTGAACGACCGGCGCCCGGTGGAACTGTCCGAGGTCGCCACCCGGGCGATCGAGCAGACCCGTACCGAGGCCGACAAGCGCGAGGTGGAGCTGCGCACCAAGCTCGACCCGGCGGTGGTCGCCGGCAACGGCGTGCTGCTGGAGCGGCTCGCCCTCAACCTGCTGCAGAACGCCGTCCGGTACAACACCCCCGGCGGCTGGGTGGAGCTGGCCACCGCCGAGGTGCCCGGTGGCGGGGAACTGGTGGTCTCCAACACCGGCCCGGTGGTGCCCGGGTACGAGCTGGAGCACATCTTCGAGCCGTTCCGCCGGGTCAAGGGCGCCGACCGCACCCGCAGCGACAAGGGTGTGGGCCTGGGCCTGTCCATCGTCCGCTCGGTGGTGCGCGCCCACGGCGGCAGCGTCGAGGCGACCCCGCGCGCCGGGGGCGGGCTCACCATGCGGGTGCGCATCCCGAAGCCGTGACGTACCGAAACCGTGCCGTACCGAAACCGTGAAGGCTCAAGCCCTGAACCGGTAAAGCCGCAGCCCCGCGCGCTGCTCCGCGCGCGACCGTTTCCAGCCGCCCCCGCGAGGCCCGTCAAGACGACATAAGGCCAGGCGGGGGCGGCTTGTCTTTTCCTGCCCGAGCAACTTACGGTGTCGTAACCTACGCAACCGTAAGTGCGTTCCGCCGGAGCCGTCCGTCCGGTCCGTACACCGTGTGCCCACCGATCGCGCCCGTCCGGTGCGTGTCCGTCCCCAGGAGCAAGACCGTGACCATCGCCCCTGTGCAGAGCAGCCCCGCGCTCGGATCGAGCGGCTGGACCGACGCGCGGCTGATCCTGGCCCTCGAAGAGGTTGTGGAGAAGGAGCTCGACCGCCACCTGGCCATCGCCAAGGAGTGGATGCCGCACGAGTACGTGCCCTGGGGCCAGGGGCGCGACTTCGACGGCGTGCTGGGCGGCGAGGCGTGGTCGCTGGATCAGTCCCAGGTGACCCCGCTGGGCCGGGTGTCGCTGGTGGTCAACCTGCTGACCGAGGACAACCTGCCGAGCTACCACCACGAGATCGCCACGATGTTCGGCCGCGAGGGCGCCTGGGGCACCTGGGTGCACCGCTGGACGGCCGAGGAGGGCCGGCACGGGATAGCCATCCGCGACTACCTGCTCGCCACCCGGGCCGTCGACCCGGTCGAGCTGGAGCGGGCCCGGATGAGCCACATGTCGGAGGGCTTCGAGTCCGACAACGCGCACAGCATGCTGCACTCCGTCGCCTACGTGGCCTTCCAGGAGCTCGCCACCCGCATCTCGCACCGCAACACCGGCAAGTACGCCGGCGACCCGCTGTGCGACCAGCTGCTGGCGAAGATCGCCAACGACGAGAACCTGCACATGGTCTTCTACCGGAACCTGCTCAAGGCCGCCCTGGAGATCGCCCCCGACGAGGCCATGCGCGCCATCGCCGACGTGGTCACGGACTTCCGGATGCCCGGGCACGGCATCCCCGGCTTCGAGCGCGCCGCCGCGCAGATCGCCATCGGCGGGGTGTACAACCTGCGCATCCACCACGACGACGTGCTGCAGCCCGTGCTGCGCCACCTGAGGGTCATGGAGGCCACCGGGCTGAGCGCCGAGGGTCTGCTGGCCCAGGACCGCCTGGGGACCTTCCTGGACGGCCTGGACGCCCAGGCGACCAAGTTCGAGGAGCGGCAGGCGGCTCAGCTGGCCCGCCGCGATGCCCGTCGCAACGCGGGTTAGTCAGGTCACACGGACAGTCGGACTGGGTGGATTTTCCATAATTTGCCCAGGAAGATTCTGAACGTGACCAAGGTCACACCGTGTCGCTCCTCGGTTGCGGGCAACCTCGGAGCGTGATCATGCCCTCGGTGGTGCCGATCGCCGTCCGTGACCGGAATTTGCCACTCCGCCGGTCCGGAGGATTGGTCGGCACTCCTGGTGGGCATAGGAATCAGCAGATGTTCGGGCGGGTGCCGACTACTCTGCGTGATCGGGAAGCCGGTCCGGAAGCGCACCGGCGATGGCCCAGCGTGAGGCCCGTCGAGCCCCGATGGATCACCCCAACGGACCCCCGGCTGAGTGTCGATTGAGTAACGGGGCTTGAAGTAAGGCAAAATCTCGCCCTCGGGTCGGGCACAAGACCGACCCCCCATGCGTTACGTGCGCTGGAGATACCGCACACCGCACAACCCGGAGGGGGAGAGCGAACAATGGCAACGGACTACGACACCCCACGCAAGACCGACGACGAGCTCAACGAGGACAGCATCGAGGAGCTCAAGGCTCGGCGTAACGACAAGGGCGGCGGCTCGGTCGACGTCGACGAGTTCGACGCGGCCGAGGGCATGGAGCTTCCCGGCGCGGACCTGTCCAACGAGGAACTCGCCGTTCGGGTGCTGCCCAAGCAGGCCGACGAGTTCACCTGCATGAGCTGCTTCCTGGTGCACCACCGCAGCCAGCTGTACAGCGAGAAGAACGGCAACCCGATCTGCCGGGACTGCGGCGCCTGAGCACCGCGGTCCTCAGGGCCCGGTCGCCGTGGGTTCCCGCGGCGCCGGCACAGCGCCCCTTCCGGCCCCGGGCAGCGGGGCCGGACGGCAGGACCGGAGGCCGCCCCCCAGGGGCGGCGCCGGTAGGGACGGAGTCGGGCGGTGACGCGCCGACCGGCACAAAGTCATGGGGACGGTCCCGCAGCGGCGGAACCGTCCCTCTCCGTTTTTCCGGCTGAGCCGGCTGATCCCGGCTGATCCCGGCGTGCCCGCGTTTCCGCGCCCTCGGGTCGCTAGGCGCGAGTGCCCCGACGGGCCTCGTCGAGCGCCTGCGCCAGCTTCATCGGCGAGCGCGTCGACAGGTAGAGGTACGGCGTCGGGTCGGCCGGGTCGGTCACCTCGATCCGCAGCGCCGTCGGGACGTAGCTGCGCAGCAGCATGAAGGCGCGCGGATCGGCCTTGGGCCCGCGCCAGGCCGCGGCCTCGGACGGGCTCAGCGCGTGGGCGGTGCCCAGGGCGTCCACCGGGATCCGGGCCTGGCCGGCGACCAGGGAGCCCTGCACCACCCGGATCCGGGCCGAGCCGTAACTGCTGATCGCGACCGCGCCGGCGGCCACACCGACCACCAGTCCGATCAGCGCCGCCGGGCCGCTGACCCGGATGAGGATCAGCGCCAGCGTGAGACCGACAGCGACGGGGAGCAGCCACCAGGAGCGCGGCACCGTGAGGCGTTCGTCGTACATGCCTCCATTGTGGGTGCCCTGATGCCCCGCCCCGGACGCAACCCCCGCCGGAGGCCCTGCTACCGCTGGGTAGGGTGGGGCCTCGTGACCGGTACGACACCCCCCACCACGCCGATGTCCATGACCCCGACCACCCCGCCGCAGGACGCCGTTCTGCCGGAGCGCCACCCCCAGGCGCCCGCCCCCGGCACGCGGCTGGGCTCGCACTACGAGCACTGCTTCGGCTGCGGCCCGCAGCACCCCGGCGGCCTGCGGATCGACGCCGTCGCCGGCGAAGGTCTCGACGTCACCGCCGTGTTCACCGTCCGGGACGTCCACCAGGGCGGCCCCGGGCTCGCCCACGGCGGTGTGCTCACCACGGCGATGGACGAGACCCTCGGCACGCTCAACTGGCTGCTGCACGTCCCCGCCGTGACCGGCCGTCTGGAGACCGACTTCCTCAGCCCCGTGCCCGTCGACACCCCGCTGCACCTGCGCGCCTGGGTCACCGGCGTGCACGGCCGCAAGGTCTACAGCGCCGCCGAGGCGCGGATCGGCGGCCCGGACGGGCCGGTCGCGGTGCGGGCGGCGGCGCTCTTCATCCAGGTGAAGCTGGAACACTTCACCACGCACGGTCGTCCCGAGGACATCGAGAAGGTCCTCGACGACCCGGATCTGATGAAGCGCGCACGAGCCTTTGAGGTGAACCCGTGAGTACCAGCCCCCGAGAGCCGCTGGACGTCCTGATCAGGCGACTCGACCCCGAGCTGCCGTCGCCCGCGTACGCGCAGCCCGGTGACGCGGGCGCCGACCTGCGCACCACCGTCGACGCCGAACTCGCCCCCGGCGAGCGGGCCGTGCTGCCGACCGGCATCGCGATCGCCCTCCCGGACGGCTACGCGGCCTTCGTGCACCCGCGCTCCGGGCTCGCAGCTCGTTGCGGAGTTGCCCTCGTGAACGCCCCGGGGACGGTCGATGCCGGGTACCGTGGAGAGATCAAGGTGATCGTCGTCAATCTGGACCCGCGCGAGGGGGTCAGCTTCCGCCGAGGGGACCGAATCGCCCAGCTGGTGATCCAGCAGGTGGAGAAGGCCCGCTTCCACGAGGTGGAGGAGCTGCCTGGGTCGGCACGCGCCGAGGGTGGGTTCGGGTCGACCGGCGGCCACGCCGCGGTCTAGCATTCCCGCGGCCTCGCAGGAAGCCGAGCAGGTATTCGCATCGGTCTTGGACCGGGAAGGACAGTGACCGTGTTCCGTCGTCGCCAGAAGAGCGAGGACGCTGTCGAGCAGCTCGCCGACGACGCCATCAGCGCCGACGAGACGGCCGATGACGTCGAAGGTTCCGCCGAGAGCGAGAACGAAACCGAGCTGGACCCGGCCGACAAGGTCGGCCTGCCGCCGGCCCCGCGGCCGGACGGTCCGTGGGACCACTCCGAGCTGGAGAACCCCGAGGAGGGGCGGGTGGACCTCGGGGGTCTGCTGGTCCCCGGCGTCGAGGGCATGGAGCTTCGCGTCGAGGTCGCCGGTGACGCGATCGTCGCCGCCACCCTCGTACTCGGCAACAGCGCCATCCAGCTCCAGGCTTTCGCGGCCCCGAAGTCGGAGGGCATCTGGGGCGAGGTCCGCGAGGAGATCGCCAACGGCATCACCTCGCAGGGCGGCCTCATCGAGGAGGAGGAGGGCGAGCTCGGCTGGCACCTCCGTGCCCAGGTTCCGGTGCAGCTGCCGGACGGCACCCAGGGCGTGCAGCTGGTGCGCTTCGTCGGCTGCGACGGCCCGCGCTGGTTCCTGCGCGGCGTGATCTCGGGCCAGGCCGCCGTGCAGCCCGAGATGGCCGGCATCCTCGAGCAGGTCTTCCGCCAGACGGTCGTCGTCCGTGGTGACAGCCCGATGGCTCCGCGCGACCCGATCGTGCTGAAGCTCCCCGAGGACGCGCAGATGGTCGCGGACGGTGGCGGGGCGGCTGCCGCCTCCGGCGAGAACCGCTACGGCGCTCTCGACCCGTTCGCGCGCGGCCCGGAGATCACCGAGGTCCGCTGACCGTTCACCGGTCGTTCGCCGATCGCCCCCGTCCGGAAGCCCGGACGGGGGCGATTTGCATGTGGCGGGCCCGTCCCCGTACAGTTCCGGAGTCGCCGCGGGAGACCGGGGCAACAAGGCGGAAAGTGAATCCGATGAATGAAA
>NZ_JOCF01000050.1 GCF_000720635.1 Streptomyces sp. NRRL WC-3742
CCCCCAACCCCCAACCCCCGAGATCACGACCCCCGAGATCACGACCACCAGACGGATGCGGTGAACGGATACGCCCGCCTCTCCGGTTCAGTATCCCGGGCGGGGAATTCGTGAAAGGAGAAGTCCCCAGGTCGGAAGGGGTGTGAGGCGGCCTCACCCGTGATGTGTCCATGGCCGTTCCCTGAATTTCCGTCGGCGGACCCGAGGGCAATTCGGGGAATTCGCAGATTGCACACGTGATTCGCGTAAGTCCCTTCCTTTCCCGGACCGAATCTGACAGCATCGTCCGCTATCCGGCGACCGGGGGTGACCGATCGGGCCGGGAGGCAATCGGGGGAGGAACTCGTGGCTCGGCTTCGTCGTGCGCAGGCTGCGCCAGGTGCAGGGGACGTGACCGCCGAGGCAGCTGAGACGGGTACGCCCGCCCACGGCCCCGCGCGGTGGGTCCGCACCAGGCTGCTGGCGAGCCCGTCGGCCGCGCTGCTCATGGCGGCGCTCGCCTTCGTCACCGTCTTCCTGGCGGCGGCCTTCCCCCGCGTCGCGGACCGGGGCGCGGACACGGCGTTCCAGGACTTCGTCAGCCGACGGGGCGTCAACCAGAGCAGCCTGCTCGTCACCTCCAAGACGCAGAACGGCGACAACGCCCCCGTCCTCGACCGCGTCCAGGAGCACCTCACCGGGATGGTCGGCCGCCGGCTGACGGTCAGCCGGACGGGCCAGGTCTACGGCACCCGCGCCCTCACCGACCACGGCATGGCCAACCCGGAGTACGTCCGGTTCGCCGAGAAGCACACCGACCCCACCCTCGGCCTGCTCTACCTGCACGACCTGGCCTCCCGCGCCACCCTCACCGACGGCACCTGGCCCACCCCCGGCGACGGCTCCGGCCCGCTGCCGATCGTGATCAGCAAGCAGGCCGCCGAGAGCATCCACATCAAGCTCGGCGACGTCATCGACAACGGCGTCGAGGGCTCGGGCAGGAAGCGCACCACCGTCGTCGTCGGCCTCTACCAGGTCAACGACCCCCGCGACCCGGCCTGGGAGGACCTCGGCTGCCCGGCCCGCGCCTGCCTGAGGACCGACCCCGAGCACGAGCACTGGGCGACCAGCGGATTCGTCGACGGCGCCAGCCTGCCCGCGCTCGCCCGCTGGGGCTCCGTCGCCGAGGACTTCTGGCGCCTGCCCGTCGACACCGCCTCCCTGCACGCCGACCGGCTCGACGGCCTGCGCGCCACCGTCACCTCCTTCCTGACCGGGCGCGACGCCACCGCCCTCGCTGACGAGACCGGGCGCCGCGACCTGCACGCCACCTCCAACCTGCCCGAGGTCCTCACCCGCGCCGACGAGCGCTACCGCGCCTCGCTGCCGCTGAGCACCATCGGCCCGGCCGGAGTCGCGGGCGTCGCCGCCGTGGTGCTGTTCCTGGCCGCCGCCCTCACCACCGACCGGCGCGCCGCCGAGATCAGGCTGCTCCGCGCCCGCGGCGGCTCACTCGCCGGGGTGCTGCGACGCCTGATCGGCGAGGGTGCCGTCACCGTCCTGCCCGCCGCTGCGCTCGGGACGGCCCTGGCGCTCGTCCTGCTGCCCACCCCGCGCTGGGGCCAGCCGGTGCTGGCGGCCCTGGTCGCGGCGCTGACCGCCGTGCTCGCCTTCCCGGCACGCGCCGCCCTGCTGTGGGCGCGCCCGCGCGCCGCCGGCAACCGGCGCCGACTGGTCGGCGAACTCACCGTCCTGGCGGTCACCGCGGCGGCGGTCGCGGAGGTACGGCGCCGGGGCGTCGGCACCGGCACCGGACTCGACCCGCTGCTGATCGCCGCCCCGCTCCTCCTCGCCGTCCTCGGCGGGCTGCTGCTCGCCCGCACCGAGCCCGTGGTGGTCCGGTGGCTGGCCGCGCTCGCCGGCCGGGGTCGCGGCCTGATCGGCTTCCTCGGCCTCGCCCGCGCCGCCCGCGACAGCTCGGGCCACCGAAAGCCCTCCGTCCTGCCGCTGCTCGCCCTGCTGATCGCCGTCACCACCACCGGCTTCGGCGCCACCGTGCTCGACACCGTCGACCACGTCCGCACCCGCGCCGCCCGCATCACCACCGGCGGGGACCTCGGCGTCTCCGTCCCCAACTACACCACCCTCACCGAGCCGTTCACCCAGGCCGCCGGCGCCCTGCCGGGCGTCCGGGCCTCCACCGCCGTCTGGGTCGAGCCCCAGGCCCGCATCCTCGGCGCCGACCAGACCTACACCGAGGCGTACCTGGTGATGGTCGTCGACCCGGCCGCCTACGCCGAGATCGCCCGCACCCTCGGCGCCGGCGAGTTCGACGCCGCGAAGCTGGCCACACCCCCCGGCGGCGGCCGGGACACCCCGGTGCCCGCACTCGTCAGCAGCGGCTTCGCCAAGCGCCTCACCACCGGGGCGTCCCAGGTGCGCACCCCCAGCGGCAACGACCTGCACCTCACCGTCGCCGCCGCCGTCGGCGCCACCCCCGCCTTGCCCGACCCGGGCAAGCCGTTCGTCGTCGTCCCCGCCGCAGCGGCCTGGGAGCGCCTGCCGGACGCGAAGCGGGTCAACAAGTGGTTCGCCGTCGGCGACACCGACCCCGAGGCCGTCCGGACGGCCCTGCGCGACAACGGCGGTGTCCAGCCCGTCGGCCTCGCCAAGATGATCGCCGACGACGCCGCCGCCGTCGGCAAGGACACCCACGACCTGCCCGCCGGCTACATCGTCCACAGCAGCCGGGAGACCGCCGCGGCCCTCGGCGACGACCCCCTCCAGCACGCCGCCGGGCGGCTGTTCTGGTACGCGGCGGCCGCCGGCGCCGGGTACGCCCTGCTCGCCGTGCTGCTGACGCTCTTCCGGGCCGCCCCCGACCGTACGGCGCTGCTCGCCCGGCTGCGCACCATGGGCCTGCGGCCCCGTCAGGGCCTGGCGCTGATCGTCACCGAGGCGCTGCCGCAGACCCTCGCGGCGGCGGTGGGCGGCGGGCTGGTGGCGGTTGCGGCCGTCGCGCTGCTGGGCGGGGCCTTCGACATCTCGACGCTCGTCGGCGCCAAGGTCGGGGACGCCATCACCCCCGTGCTGCTGCCGGTCCTGCTGCCGACGGCGGGCCTCGCGCTGCTGGTCGCCCTCGGCGTGGTGGCGGAGACCCTGGTCGCGGGGCGGCGCCAGATCGCCACCGAACTGCGGGCGGGGGAGCAGGCGTGAGGGCGCGTCTCACGGCAGGCTTGCGATCTTCTTCCGGAGCTCCCTGAGCTCCTCGTCGTCGGGATTGTGCTCGACCGCCTGGTGGATGAGCAGGCGGGCGCGGACCGTGTCCCTGCTGTTGGTGCACGCGATGGCGTGGGAGGAGTAGACGACACCGAGCTCCTGGCGAAGCGTCACGCGGGCCCTGGCGGATCTCGCCACCTGCAGCGCCTCCTCCAGGAGCCCGGCGGCGTCCTCGTAGCGCCTGGCGAGGTAGCGCTCGGCGGCCTCGGCGCGCCAGAGGCTCACCATCAGCTTGCGGATGTCCTCGCCGTCGTCGTAGGACCTGGCCCTGCCGATCACCTCGGCTCGTTCGGAGAACGGACGGTCCCGGAGGTCGTCCGCCACGTGGTTGGCCAGCATGACCGCCACCCTGCGCGGGGCCTCCCGCCGGCCGTCGCCGGTGAACTCGCGGTCCGCCGACAGCGCGGCGGCCATCCGGCTCAGCGCCGGCCCACGCCGGTCGGCCAGCGCGGCGGACCGGGCGAGCAGCCGCATGGTGTGCGCGTAGCCGTCCGTGTAGTCGTCCAGGCCGGGGTCGAGCGCGATCAGTTCCTGCCACAGCCCGGCTTCCTCCGGGGCCGGTTCCAGCGCCCGCTCCAGCAGGACGACCAGATCCTCCTGACCGTCGGCGCCATGGACCAGGGCCCGCGCCTCGCCCGTGACCGCTCCGGTGGGCCCCGTTTCCGCCGACTCCATCAACGTCCGGACCTGCTTCCGGAGGAGGCGCAGTTCCAGGGTGGCGATGTCGATGTCCGCCTGGCTGCCCTCGAGTTGGGGCGCGAGCCCCTGGTCCTCGGGCCGTTCCTGCAGGAGGCGGCGGGTCTCCTCGGCCGCCGCGAGCAGGCGCGCCATGCGGGCGACCTCCCCCGCGGCGAGCGCCCGCTCCGCCACACGCGTGTGCTGCACGGCCGCCAGCTGCCGGTTCACGTCCCCCACCAGCAGGCGCAGTTCCCTGATCGTCTCCTCCAGGTGGACGATCCGTTCGGCGGCGAGCGGGCTGGTGCGCTGCGCCTCACGGCGAAGCGCGTGCAGGGCGGCGCGCGCCTCCTCGTCCAGTCCGTGGCCGTGGGCGTCCAGGAGGTCGAGGAGCCCGTCGAGGAACTCCCTGGGGGCGGCCCGCTTCCCGAGGAGGTACCCGGTGACGACCTGCGGCGGTTGCCCCAGTGCCTCGGCGAGCCGCACCGCCGTGACCCCCCGCTGCGCGAGGACCGCGTTCAGCTGTACGGCGTAGGGCGAGTGCGGCGCGGGCCGGTGGGCGGCGTTGCGGGTGAAGCCGAACAGCTCGGCGGTGTCGCTGTTGCGCTGGTTGGGGTCGGGCAGTCCGAGCTGCTCCAGGCGCCCCCGGAGGTGCGGGTACAGGTCGCCGAGCGTGAGCCACTCCGGCGCGTCGGTGACTCCGTCGCGGATGAGGCCCAGCAGTTCGCGGGTGAAGGACGTGGCCGTCTCCGCCTGCTCGGCGAGCGGGACGACGTGGGCGGCCCGGTCGCTGGCGGTCAGGGTGTAGGCGCCGCGGATCTGGGTGGTGCCCGCCAGGTCGGCCGCGGGCGCGAGGGCCTCGATCGCCCGGCCCGCGTAGCAGCAGTCGAGGATGACGATCTTGACCCTCGCCCGGCTGTCCAGGAGTGCCTCGCGAATGCGCACGTAGTCCAGGCCCGTCACGTCCGCGTGCTCGGGCAGGGTGTCGGTCAGTGCGAGGCACAGCTGGCCCCGGGGCAGGATGAGCCCGTGCCCGACGAAGTAGACCAGCAGGACGTCCTCGGTCTCGCGCGCCAGACGACGCAACTCCTGGACGAGGACGGGCATGCCCGTGGGGTCCAGGAGCGTGGTGACCCGCTCCCGGGGCCAGCCGCACAGCTGCGGGTCGATGAGGACCTCCCGCATGCCCGTGAGGCTGTTGGCCGCCGCCGGGAGCTGCGGGAGATCCTCGGACCGGTAGGTGCCCGTGCCGATCAGGATCGCCCGCGATCTCGAGTAATCGGGCAGCCTCGAGTAGTCGGGCAGCATCGAGCAGTCGGGCAGTTCAGACACCGCTCCCGCCTTCGCCCTCGCCCAGCACCTCCCGGATCATCGGTACGACGTCGTCCGGCTTCACGTTGTGGGCGTTCACCTTGACCGAACCGGCGTCCGTCGTCACCGTGACCGAGACGTCCGCGCGCCGCGTCCGCAACCACGCGGTCAGCGAGCCGGCCAGGACGGCCCCCGCGCCGCCGGTGCCGAGCGCCACCACGAGCACATCCGTGACCCCGCCCATCTCGCCCTCGGCCGGAGGCCGCGACTCGGCCCGCACCAGCCCGGCCAGCCCCCGCTCGCCGCGCAGCCACGTCCACAGCGTGGCCGTCTCCCGCAGCTCGTCACCGCCGGTCACCCGAATCCGAGCGTCCAACCCACACCCCCAAGGTGCGCCAACTGTCCTACCCGCAACCGAAATCCGGGCCTCACCGGGGATGATGCCAGGTAATCGCCCCGCCGCGCGCCACGTACCGGATCAGATGCCGGGGAGCGCCGCCGCGGTTGCGGCGAACCCGGTCGCTGCTGCCGAGCGCACGCTTCGTTCAGGCCGGCCGCCGGTTGATCCTCCTGCGGAGCCCGGCCTGCGGCGGCGAACCGATCGGGAGGGCGCCCGCGCGATCGGTGACTTCGCGGTACTCCCCGAGCGCCGCCTCGCTTTCCTCCTGCCGTCCGAGGTCGTCCAGCTGAATGTGCAGGAGGTACAGCGCACGGCCGAGGCTCGGCCCGTAGGCCGGATTCGACCGCGCGAGCCGACGATAGATGCCGACCGACTCCTGCGCGGCCTTCACGCTGTCCTCGGGCCGGGACCGGCCGAGGCGGAGCGACAGGTCGTACAGCGCCAGCGCGAGGTAGGACGCGTCGGTCGTCGGATCGGTGCGTGCGAGCCGGCGCTCGACGGCGATGGTCTCCTTGAGCGAGGCCAGTGCCTCGGGCCGACCCGTCCTCGAATAGAGGATGAAGAGGTTGTGCAGCACGGTGGCCAGGGTGCGTTCGGCGAATCCGGGGTTCGTCGGCGCGTGTCGCCGCACGATGGCCAACGCTTCCTCGAATGTCCTCTGAGCCTCGGTGCTTCCTCCGTCCCGGTACTGGTCGGCCGCGAGGTCGTTCAGTGCCAGGGCGAGTTCGGTTTCGGTCTCGTGGTCACCGGGGTTCGCGGCGGCCAGCGCACGGAAGGAGGCGACGATGTCCAGGTGCAGGCGCCGGCTGATGGCCGACAGGGGGTGCTTGGGGGAGGAGGGGATCATCGCTGCGGCGGCTCGCATGACCCGGTGGCTGGTCCGTCCCGTGTCCAGTGCGGCGTTGAGGGCGTCCAGGATCTCGGAGACCGCGGCGGTCCTCCTGGCCGAGGCGTGCGCGGAGGTGGCGCGGGCCAGGACGACGAAGGCCCGGAGCTGCTGGTTGTCTCCGGCGATGCGCCACAGGGTCGTCAGGAACTCGGGGCCGGGGTGGGTGAGTTCGGCCGTGGCGTGGTACTCGGCGAGCCGGTCGGGTTGCAGTGAGCCCCAGTAGCGTCCGGTCGACGGCGGGTAGAGCGCCCGCAGCCATTCGGCGACGTCCCATTCCCGGCCGGGTGGCAGTCCCGGTACGGCCAGGGTGGTGGTGAGGGCCTCCGCCTGGGTGGCGGCCCCGCAGAGCGCCGCGACGGCCACCGCGCGCCGCAGGGTGGCCGGTCGTACGTCACCGAGTCGGAACATCGGGGAGGCGGCGGTTCCCTCCCAGTAGCGTGCCTCGTGGCTGAGCAGGAGGGCCTCGACGTCCTGGCCGGGGGCGGAGCCGACGGGGTCCGGGCCGTGCTGCAGGAGGGTGACGAGTGCGGTCATCTGCAGCGACAGGGCGGAGATGTGGCGGGCGCCGTTCAGGCTGCCGGGCGCCCCGGTGCGCGCGGCGATGGCCGGCCAGTCGGCTCGTGGGAGGCCGGGAACGTGTGCGAGGAGCCCGGCGAGGTCCCGCGTGGCGCCGGCGAAGGCGGCGGCGCGGGCCTCGGGGGAGGCGTCCCGGGGGAGGAGGGGGCCCAGCAGGGTGATCGGAGCGGTGGCCAGGATCGCCCGGGTGTCGGGCCCGGCGCCCAGCGTGTCGCTCATCCACTCGCCCTTGCCTCTGGCGATCAGCAGCAGGCGGGTCCGGTGCCTGGCGTGGCGCAGGTGCTCGATCAGTCGGCGGAGCTGGTGGGGCAGTGTCTCTGCGTAGTCGACGACGAGCAGCAGCGGAAGCGAGGTGTCCAGGAGGCTCCAGTCGGGGCCCGTGTCCCCCGGGGCGTCGGCCATGTCCGCGCGCAGCTGTGCCGCCACCCACCCGGCCTCGCGCAGGATCGCGGTGACGTGCCGCGCCAGGCGGCTCTTGCCCTGGCCGCCCGGGCCCGTCAGTACGCGGACCGCGAAGTCCTCCGGGCCCTCCCGGCACCAGTCGAGGAGGTCGCGCAGCTCCCGTTCCCGGCCCTGGAAGCCCACGGCCTCCGTGTCGGCGCGCAGCAGCATCGCGGGCGAGCGCAGATCGCGGGCGCGAGCGGCGGGGGCGAGCAGGCCCGCGGGTTCGACGGGTTCCAGCAGCGGCGGCCATCCGGTGTGCCGGGCGATGACCGTCCGGAACCCGTGGTCCGCGAGCAGGTCGCCGGCGCGTACGGCGGTCAGCCGACTGCCGGTGGGGGCCTGCCGGTCCTGGGACACCAGGCCGACGAGGAGGTCGCCGCAGATCACGGCGGCGCCCGAGAGCCCCGACCACTTGGTGGCGGTCGATCCCGGGGGCGCGTCGTACGGGAGGGCGGGGTTGGTGCTGAGGATCTCGTAGCGGTTGGCGAGCCGCCCGGTGCCGGGATGGATGTGGCCGGTCAGCTGTTCGTCCCCGCGGCCGGTGACGTCCTTCTGCATGCGGGGGTAGCCACAGACGGTCACGGGCTGCGGACGGCTGCCGATCAGCTGCCCCCAGCGTTGCGGCGGGCGGGTGTCCGGGCCGGTCAGGGAGGCAGGGACGGGCCAGTCGATGTCCTGCTCCACTTCGACCAGGGCGGCGTCGATCGTGCCGTCGCCGCGCTGCCAGAGGACTCGGGCGGCGAAGCGCTTCTCACTCGAGGAGGGGCGGCAGATGGTCACCCCGCCCACGTCCGGCCGAGGGCCCGACCCGAGCACGTGCGCGGTGGTCAGCACCAGACGGGGAGCGACGAGGTATCCGGTCGCGAAGGCCGCCCTGCCCGCGTTTCCTTGCCTTGTGACCCTGACCTGCACGATGCGATCGAACTCCACGCCCCGCCTCGCTGAGGGTTCCTTCCTGCATGACAGATCGTCAGCCTCTCATCTCCGAGGACGGCGTGACCAGCCGGGGTTCGGGCGGGCGCGATGCGGAACGGCTGGCGGGCGCCCGCCCGGGAGTCGGCATCGGGACACGCTCAGTGGCCGAGCGCGTTCGCGAGTTCGCGCTTGTTCATCTTCGACCGGCCCTTGATGTTGCGGTGCTTGGCCTCGTTGTAGAGCTGGTCGTACGTCGGGCCCTGCGAGCCGCTGTGCGAGCGTTTCCCGCCGCGGTGCCCGGAGGACACGTCGTGGATCGAGCTGCGGCTCGCGGTCTTGGACTCGCCGTGCCGGGCGCGTTCCTTGTTGACCGTCCGAGCGGCGATCTCCTTCGCCCGCTTCTCGCTCTCGCCGCGCTCGAGGGCGCTCTCCTTGATGTGCTCGTACTGGCGCTCGCGCTTGGGGCTGGATCCTCGCGGCATGACTCTCTCCTCTCTCTCCGCACTCACCGGATCACTCGACGGATCGCTCGAGGGCACACGGGGGATCCCTCGACGGAGCCCTCACGCGATCACGGGTACCCGGAGAACTCGCATCAAATCAGTCGAAACACGAATTTGATGTCGTGTGTCGGGGTAGAACCATCGTGCAGTGGCCCCGGGTGAACCCGGTGGCCGCGCCAGCACCCACCCGGTGCCACCGGGACCGTCGCTTGAAGAAGCCGAGCGAGGGTCCTGGGGAAGAAGCCCGCAGCGCGCGAGCGAGACCTCGTCCGCCGCGCAGGGTGACCGCCCCGATGCCCAGGAGAATCAGGTGCCCCCCCTTTCGCAGACCGCTCACCCCACTGAACGGCAAAGCGCCACGGATCTGCCCGACCTGCCCGCGACCGAGCTGCCGCCCCGCTACAGCAGGGCCGAGCTACGGGCCATGGGCACGACCACGGCGCGCGAGCTGAGCGACGCACTCTTCGAGCGCCTGGTGGGCCTCGCCCGCGAGACCCACGCCTACAGCCACGTGCGCGCCTCGATCATCGAGCTCAACATGCCGCTGGTGCGGTTCATCGCCGCCCGCTTCCGCCACCGCGCCGAGGACATGGACGACATCCTCCAGGTCGGCACGATCGGCCTGATCAAGGCCGTCGACGGCTACGACCCGCAGCGCGGCGCCGAGTTCGTCACCTACGCCCTGCCCACCATCGCCGGCGAGATCAAGCGGTTCTTCCGCGACACCTCCTGGCCCGTCCGCGTCCCGCGCAGCATGCAGGAGCTGTACCTGACGGTGACCCGCGGCTCCGACCGCCTGGAGCAGGAACTCGGCCGCCTCCCACAGCCCGAGGAACTCGCCGAGGACCTCCACCTCACCGTCGAGCAGGCCACCGAGGGCGTGGTCGCCGGCCGCGTCTACCGGCCCACCTCCCTGGACGCCCTGTGCGAGCGGAACACCGACGAGAGCGGCAGCACGCTGCTGGACCGCCTCGGCGACTGCGACCCCGGCGTCGAACTCGCGGACTTCCGCACCGCCGTGCGCCCGCTGCTCGCCGAACTGCCGCCACGCGAGCAGACCGTGCTCAAACTGCGCTTCTGGGACGGCTGCACCCAGGCCGAGATCGCCGAGCGCATCGGCGTCTCCCAGATGCACGTCTCCCGCCTGCTCAGCAGCACGCTGGCCGCGCTGCGCGACCGGCTGGAGGATCGCGACGCCTCGGGCTGGTCGGACCGGCCGCCGGACGAGGAGCCCTGAGCCCTTCGTGCCCCCGGAGTCCCCCGGGCGCCGCGGCGGACAGCCGCGCACCCGGGGGAAAGCCGAAGCGCAGCGGGTGAGGGCGTCTCCGGCCTAGCCTGGAGGGGGGCTCACACGGCGAGGGTGATCCGGATGACCGAGCAGCAGCCCCCCGGCGGCAGCACACGGGCGGACGAGGCGAGCGTGCTGCGGGAGGCCGTGGACCGGCTGCGTGCCGAGGCGGAGGGGCTGCGCCGGGCGATGCGCACCCGGGGTGTGATCGAGCAGGCGAAGGGCATGCTCACCGAGCGGCTGGGCTGCACGCCGGACGAGGCGTTCGGCCATCTGGTCCGGCTCTCGCAGGACACCAACCGCCGGGTCGCGGACATCGCCGCCGCTCTGGTCGGCCTCGCGGCACCGATCGAGCACCTCGCCGAGGACGAGGCCCTGCGCGCCGCCGTCGGGGAGCCCGTCCGGCCCGCGCCGCCCCCGGCCGCCCGCCCGCGTCCCGTCCCCGCGCCGCCCGGCGCCCCCCGACCGGCCCCGGCGCCCGACCTGGCCGCCCGCTACCACCTGGCCGTCTCCGCCCTGGCCGGCGCGGAGACCCCGGACGAACTGGCGCGGCTGCTGCACGAGGTGGCGCTGGCCCCGCTCGGCGTCGTCGCCGTCGTCCTCGGCCTGCTGGAGCCGGACGGCGCCCTCGCGCTGGTCGGCAGCCACGGCGTGGAGCCGGGCCGGGTCAGCCGGTGGCGGCGCGTCCCGCCGGAGACCGGGGTCCCGCTCGCCGCGGCCGCGCACGGCGGCGGCATGGTCTGGGAGTTCGACGCGGACGCCGCCGACGGCGGCCGACCGCCCGAGACCGGCCGGATCGTCCCCGGCCGCACGGCCTGCGCGGTGCCGCTGCGCAGTGGGGAGCGGATCGTCGGGGCGATGAGCCTCGGCTGGGACGGCCCGCCGGAGCGGGCCCGCGCGGCCACCCGGTACGTCGACGCGCTGGCCGGACTGGTGCCCGGGCACCTGCTGCGCGTCGCCGCGGCGGAGGGCGGGGAGCCGGGCCTGGTCGTGCCGGGCGGCGAGTACTGGTTCCGCGGCGTGTTGGACGCGATGTTCGAACCCGTCCTCGTCCTGTCCGTGGTCCGCGAGGGCGGCGGCGGGGGCGCCGTGACGGACCTGCGCGTCCGGTACGCGAACGCGGCCTCCGGCACCGACCCGGTGCCCGGACGGCGCCTCAGCGAGATCCTCCCCGGCCTCGTCACGACCGGTGCGTTCGCCCGCGTCCTCGAGGCCGCCGAGACCGGCGTCCGCTACGAGGGCCGGGCCGAGGACTTCACCGGCGCCGGGCCCGAGGCGGCGCTGACCGTACGGGCGGTGCCGTTCCTCGACGGTCTGCTGCTCACCTGGCGCGCGTAGGGCGTGCCCCTCCGGGCAATCCCGCCCCGAGCCACGCCGGAGCCCGGCGAGGCCCGGACACCGGGGTGCTCACCCGTGCGGGGGCCGGTCGGAGGGCGTGCCGCGTGGCTCGCCGGGCGGGTGGTGGGCCCGCGGCTAGGGTCGCCGGTGGCGCGCGAAGGGCGCCCGTCCCCGCGGACGCCGCCCGTCCCGCTGCGGAGGTTCCATGACCGCCCCGCCCGCCGCCGCGCGCCGCACCCAGGCGCGGCTCCACCAGGGCGGCACGGTGCTGCGCTGGCTGTTCACCACGGACCACAAGGTCATCGGGAACCTGTACCTGGTGACGGCGTTCGGGTTCTTCCTGGTCGGCGGGGTGCTGGCGCTGCTGATGAGGGCCCAACTGCTGGGCCCGGACACCGGATTCCTGTCGAACCAGCGCTACAACCAGATGTTCACCATGCACG
Organism: Streptomyces sp. NRRL WC-3742; assembly: GCF_000720635.1. Classification (GTDB taxonomy): domain Bacteria; phylum Actinomycetota; class Actinomycetes; order Streptomycetales; family Streptomycetaceae; genus Kitasatospora. Next base: position 12,041 of record NZ_JOCF01000050.1, read on the forward strand.
GCACGATCATGCTGCTGCTGTTCGCGACCCCGACGTTCGCCGGCTTCGCCAACGCGATCATGCCGCTGCAGATCGGCGCGCCCGACGTCGCGTTCCCCCGGCTGAACGCCTTCACCTACTGGGCCTTCCTGTTGGGCGGACTGCTGGTCCTGAGCGGCTTCCTCACCTCCACCGGGGCGCCCGCGTTCGGCTGGTTCGCCTACGCGCCGCTCAACGGGCCGGTGTTCTCGCCCGGCACCGGCGGCGACCTGTGGGCACTGGGCCTGGTCGTGGCCGGCCTTGGCACCATCCTCGGCTCGGTCAACTTCATCACCACGATCACCTGCCTGCGGGCGCCGGGCATGACCCTGTTCCGGATGCCGGTCTTCACCTGGAACGTGCTGTTCACGTCGATCATGGTGCTGCTGGCCTTCCCGGTGCTGACGGCGGCCCTGCTCCTGCTGGAGGCGGACCGCAAGTTCGGCGCGCACGTCTTCGACCCGGCCAACGGCGGTGCGCTCCTGTGGCAGCACCTCTTCTGGTTCTTCGGCCACCCGGAGGTCTACATCGTCGCGGTGCCGTTCTTCGGCATCGTCAGCGAGATCGTCCCGGTGTTCAGCCGCAAGCCGCTGTTCGGCTACTACGGGATGATCGGCGCGACCATCGCCATCACCTCGCTGTCGATGTCGGTGTGGGCGCACCACATGTTCGCCACCGGCCAGGTGCTGCTGCCGTTCTTCTCCATGATGTCGTTCCTCATCGCGGTGCCGACGGGGGTGAAGTTCTTCAACTGGGTGGGCACGATGTGGAACGGCTCGCTGTCCTTCGAGACCCCGATGCTCTGGTCGATCGGCTTCCTGGTGACCTTCCTGTTCGGCGGGCTGAGCGGGGTGCTGCTGGCCGCGCCGCCGATCGACTTCCATGTCACCGACAGCTACTTCGTGGTGGCGCACCTGCACTACGTCCTGTTCGGCACCGTCGTGTTCGCGACCTTCGCGGGTTTCTACTTCTGGTGGCCCAAGCTGACCGGGAAGATGCTGGACGAGCGGATCGGGAAGCTGCACTTCTGGCTGGTGTTCACGGGCTTCCAGCTCACCTTCCTGGTCATGCACTGGCTGGGCGCCCAGGGCATGCCGCGCCGCTACGCGACGTACCTGGACGTGGACGGCTTCACCACGCTCAACGTGCTCGCCTCCTGCGGCGCGTTCGTGCTCGGGATCTCCAACCTGCCGTTCTTCTACAACGTCTGGATCACCACCCGGTACGGCCGCCGGGTCGAGCGGGACGACCCGTGGGGCTGGGGCCGGTCGCTGGAGTGGGCGACGTCCTGCCCGCCGCCCGGGCACAACTTCCACGTGCTGCCGCGCATCCGCTCCGAGTCCCCGGCCTTCGACCTGCACCATCCGGAGGTCCCGGCCGAGGAGAGCGGCGACGCGCGGCGGCGGGGGAGCGCGCGGTGAAGGCCGAGGGATGGCTGTTCTCGGTCATGGCGGCGTTCTTCGCCGTGACCGGGCTGGTCTACGGGTTCTGGGCCCGGGAGCCCGCCGGCAAGGCGATCCTGGCGGTGGGGTTCCTGATGTCGGCGCTGGTCGCCTTCTTCTGGTTCGTCCAGCACCGTCGGCGCGGCCGGGGCCGGCCCCAGGACCGCAAGGACGCCGAGATCGCGGACACCGCGGGCCCGATCGGGTTCTTCCCGGCGCGCAGCGGCTACCCGGTGCTCGCGGCCGTGGGGGTGACGGTCCTCGCGCTCGGGGTGGTGTTCGCCCTGTGGCTGGTGGTGGTCGGCGCCCTGGTGGTGGCGCTGGCCGTGTTCGGGTTCATCTTCCAGTACGGCGACGACGGCGGCGCATGACGTCGCGCAGCAGCCGGCGCAGGGGGCTCTTCGCCGCCTGCCCTGCTGTCCGCCCTCCTGTCCGCCCTGCTGTCCCGTCGCCCGCACCGCGGGGGTGTTCCGGAGCGGTGAGGACGGCCGCGACCTGCTCCGACTCCCCTTCGGAGGCGGGCAGTTCGACCCGGTCGCGGTAGAACCAGGAGCTCGCGGCGGCCCGGGCCCGCTCCCGGCGAGGCGCCCCCTGCGGGGCGGGCGGCGGCACCGGGGCGTCGCGCACCAGCATGACCTCGCGTTCGGCGGGCCGGACGGGCCGGCGGCGGCCCTCGTAGCCGCCGTCGAGGGACTGGACGATCCGCCCGGTCTCGTCCCCGGCCAGCAGCCGGGAGCGGTCGCGGCCCTGGAGGGCCAGGCAGAGCCGGCGGGTGAGTACGAACGCGACGGCCGGCAGGACGATCAGGGCCGCGCGCAGCACGACGGTGAGCGCGTTGACGGAAATCCCGAACGCGAAGGCGATCACGTCGTTGCCGCCCGCGACGAGCAGGACGGCGTACGCCGTGATCCCGGCGACCCCCAGTGCGGTGCGGACCGGCTTGTTGCGCGGCCGGTCGCACAGGTGGTGCTCGCCCGGCCCGGGGTCGAGCCACCGCTCGGCGAAGGGATAGGCGTACAGCAGTCCGAACATCAGCCCGGGCAGCACCAGCGCCGGGATCAGGACGTTCCACGACAGCGTGTGCCCCAGCGCCCCGGTCTCCACCGCGGGCATCAGCCGCAGCGCGCCCTCGATGAAGCCGATGTACCAGTCGGGCTGGGCCCCGGCCCCGGCGACGTCGGGCCGGTAGGAGCCGTAGCGCCAGATCGGGTTCATCTCCGCGAGGAAGGCGGACAGCGTCATGACGCCGCCGACCGTGAACATCAGGCCCACGCTGCGGGCCATGAACTGGGGGAAGAACGGCATGCCGACCACGTTGCGGTTGGTGCGCCCGGGCCCGGCCCACTGCGTGTGCTTCAGCACGACGACCAGGGTCAGGTGCGCCCCGATCAGGGCGACCAGCAGGCCGGGCACCAGCAGGACGTGCACGGTGAACAGCCGCGGGATGACCGCGTGCCCCGGGAACTCGCCGCCGAACGCGAAGAAGGTGAGGTACGTGCCGACCAGCGGCAGCGAGAGCAGGACGCCCTCGGCGATGCGCAGCCCGGTGCCCGAGAGCGTGTCGTCCGGCAGCGAGTAGCCGGAGAACCCCTCCAGCAGCGCCAGGTTGAACAGCGTCACCCCGATGACCCAGTTGAGCTCCCGGGGGCGGCGGAAGGCCCCGGTGAAGAACACCCGCAGCAGGTGCACGCCGATCGCCGCGGCGAACAGCAGCGCCGACCAGTGGTGCACCTGCCGGATCAGCAGGCCGCCGCGCACGTCGAAGCTGATGCGCAGCGTCGACGCGTAGGCGTCGGAGACCCGGACGCCCCGCAGGGGCAGGTACGAGCCGTCGTAGACGGCCTCGGCCATGCTCGGCCGGAAGAAGAAGGTCAGGAAGACGCCGGTCAGCAGCAGGACGACGAAGCTGTACAGGGCGATCTCGCCCAGCAGGAAGGACCAGTGGTCCGGGAACGCCTTGCGCAGCAGCGCGCGGGCGGCCTCCGTGACCGGCAGCCGCCCGTCCAGCGCGGCGGTTGCGCGCACCCCGGTGGACGGCTCGCTCGTGACCTCGGTTGGCTCCACGCGAGGCAACCTAGTGCGAGCCCCGGGGAGCGGGGCGGCCCTGAGCGGCGGCTACGCCGTGGAGTGGTAGGGGAACACTCCAACGGCGCAGCGTGCGGTGCCGGTGTCGGTGTCGGTGCCGGTGTCGGCGCCGGTCAGGGCCGGGACCGAGTGTTGTGGACGGTCACCAGCGGTACCAGCGGCCTCGACGGCCGCCTCCGGAGCCGGCGGTGAGGAAGAAGCCGAGGACCCAGACGACCAGAACGGCCAGCGCGATCCACCACAGAATGTGGATGGCGAAGCCGGCGCCGCCCAGGATCAGGGCCAGGAGCAGGACGAGCACGAGTAGCAGCATGGGAATCGGCCCTTCGTGGGGGGTGTCGGACGTTCGACCATGGCGGGTGCCCGGCTCTGGCCGTTCCATGCGGGTTCGTGCGAACTCGCCGGGCGGTCCTGCCGGGCGGTCCTGCCGGGCGGTCCTGCCGGGTGTCAGTCCGGGCCGATCCGCGCCCGCGTTTGGCATCGGCCCGCCCGGGGGACACGCGCGACTGGCGGGGGAGTCGGTGAGGAGGAGACCAGCGATGTCGAACGATGTCAGTGTCCTGCTGCGGGGGGACCACAGGGAGGTCCGCCGCCTGTTCCGCGAGTACCGCGCGCTCGCCGACGGCGAGGACGGCGCCGGAGGGGAAGACGGTGCCGACGGGCCTGACGGCTCCGACGGCTGGGTCCCGACGGCCTCCCCGCCGCACTCCAGCGGCGACGCGACGGGTCGCGGTCGTGGACGCCCGGAACTCGGCCGGACAGTCCGGAGGCCGGGGCCATGACGGACCGTGCCGCAGGCCAGGGGTGGACCTTCCTCACCAGCCACGCCCGGGTGCTGGTGCAGATCGCCCGTGATCCCGGCATCCGGATGCGGGACATCGCCTCCGACTGCCTGCTCACCGACCGGGCCGTCCAGCGGATCATCGCCGACCTCGAGGCCGCCGGCTACCTCAGCCACGAGCGCCGGGGCCGGGTCAACCACTACCAGGTGATCGCGGGCAAGCAGCTCCGCCATCCGGCGGACGCCGGCCCCACCCTCGCGGAACTGCTGGCGGTGCTGCTGCGCGAGAGCGGGCCCGACAAGGGGGAGCGCGCCCGGCGCGCGGTCGGCGAGGGGGGAGAAGGCGGTTGACGACCGGGCCGCCGGGGAAGGGGCGTGCTCTCAGCGGTCCACGCCACCCATCACCGGGTCGATGCTCGCCACCGCGACGATCACGTCGGCCACCTGGCCGCCCTCGCACATCGCGGCCATGCTCTGCAGGTTGGTGAAGCTCGGGTCCCGGAAGTGCACCCGGTAGGGGCGCGTGCCGCCGTCGGAGACGAGGTGCACGCCCAACTCGCCCCTGGCCGACTCGACCGCCGCGTACACCTGCCCCGTCGGGACGCGGAAGCCCTCCGTCACCAGCTTGAAGTGGTGGATGAGGGCCTCCATGGACTCGCCCATGATCTTGCGGATGTGGTCGAGGGAGTTGCCCAGTCCGTCCGGGCCGACCGCGAGCTGGGCCGGCCAGGCGATCTTCTTGTCGGCCACCATCACCGGGCCCGGGCGCAGCCGGTCCAGGCACTGCTCGACGATGTGCAGGGACTGGCGCATCTCCTCCAGGGCTTGTCGTACTCGTGCATTCGCGAGCGCAGCAACCGGACTCCCTCGCGGATCTGGTCCACCGCGCCGGGCGGCAGGTCCTGGGCGAGGCCGCCCGGCCGGATGTAGCCGTGGTTCATCCGCAGCCCCGTCACCAGCTCGAAGATGTCGAGGACGACCTCGCGGTCCCGGAACCCGTAGACCATCAGCGTGGTGGAGCCGATCTCCATCCCGCCGGCCGCCAGCGCCACCAGGTGCGAGGAGACCCGGTTCAGCTCCATCATCAGCACCCGGATCACGCTCGCCCGCTCGGGGACGTCCTCGGTGATGCCGAGCAGCTTCTCGACGGCCAGGCAGTAGGCGGTCTCGTTGAACAGCGGGGTCAGGTAGTCCATGCGGGTCACGAAGGTGGTGCCCTGGACCCAGTTGCGGAACTCCATGTTCTTCTCGATGCCGGTGTGCAGGTAGCCGATGCCGCAGCGGGCCTCCTTCACCGTCTCGCCGTCGATCTCCAGGATCAGCCTCAGCACGCCGTGCGTGGACGGGTGCTGGGGGCCCATGTTGACGATGATGCGCTCGTCGTCGGCGCGCGGCGGCACGGGCTTCTCCAACCAGCATCACGCACATCCGCCGGGGCCGCCCCCGCTCCCGATCCGGAACGCTCCGGCCCCGGTCGGCCCGTACGGGTTCCGACGATTCGGTCGCCCCGGCCCCGGCCCCGGCCTCGGCTTCGGCCGAACCAGCGCCGCACGGCGGCGGTATCACCGGGCAGGTCCCCTGCCCGGACGCACCTGAGTTCACCGCCCTCGGCCCGAGCGCCCGCCACTACAGCACGGCGGACACCGTCGCCGACATCGACTGGCCGCGCATGCCGGTGCCGCCCGCGCCGCCGGAGCACCGCATGCTCCCCGACGTCCCGGTGCTCCTCCTCGGCGGCGACCGCGACCTCGTCACCCCGTACGAACTGCTCTACGAGCAGGCCGAGTCGGCTCACCACCCCCAGATCGTCATCGTCCCCGGGGCGGCCCACTCGATCCAGAACCGGGCTACCAACCCGGCCGGGCGCCAGGCGGTGTACGAGTTCCTCCTCGCGTAGCCGAGGATCGGACCGGGGTCCGCTGCTCAGCGACCGGACTGGGTGAAACTCCCGCCGAGGTAGCGGTGTTCCGGGTCCTCGGGGGACAACTCGCCCAGTTCGGCGATCAGTTCGGCGGCGTAGGCTTCGGCGTCGTCCTTCGGCCGGTAACCGAGGGCCCGGGCGGTCGAAAGGTCCCACCAGGCACGGGTGTTGGCGGATATCCCGTACGCCACGGTGTGCCCGGAGGCGACCGGCCCGGTGAGCGCGGCGTGGGCGAGGCGGGCCCAGTCGCCGGGGCTGAGCCAGGTGGCGAGCATCCGGATGCTGCGGGGTTCGGCCGTGAAGGAGCCGATCCGCAGGGAGACCGTTTCGAGGCCGTGCCGGTCGGCGTACAGCGAGGCGAGGCTCTCCCCGAAACACTTGGAGACGCCGTAGTACGTGTCGGGCCGCTGCGGCGCGTCCACCGGGACGGTGGCGCCGTCGGCGGGCCGCTCCGTGAAGCCCGTCGCGTGGTTGCTGCTGGCGTAGACGATCCGGCGCACCCCGGCGGCCCGGGCCGCGTCGTAGAGTCGGTAGGTGCCCTCGATGTTGGTGGCCAGAATGTCCGCGAACGGCGCCTCCCCCGGGATCCCGGCCAGGTGGACCACGGCGTCGACCCCTTCCATCGCCCCGGCCAGCGCCTCGGTGTCCAGCAGGTCGCCGGTGACGGCGTCGGGCTCGCCGGGCACGGGCAGCCGGTCGAAGCTGCGCAGCCGGTGGCCGTAGCCGGGCAGCAACTCCCGCAGGCAGCTGCCCATTCGGCCGGCGGCGCCGGTGATCAGGACCGTTCCGGGCTGGTCTGCCATGTGTGTTCTCCCCCTGGATTCCTCACGGGCGTGGACGTGCGAGCGTAACCCGAGTTGACGCCAGGGGCAGTGCGATTATTCGGATGTGCTCGGCAACCCTGCTGCTGCCGCCGGTCCTTCGACCTCCCCGGCCTCAGGACTCGGCGGGGTTCTGCGGCTCCTTGAACGCGGCACCGGAGCGGAGGTCGTCCAGCGTGCCGCCGCCGGCGGTGAAGCCGAGGTAGCCGACGACGACGCCGCCGAGGCCCAGCAGCAGCCCGAGGTACGTGCCGAAGTCGGCACCGGCGGTGATGAACGAGGCCGCCTCGGCCGGGATCGACGGGTAGGACACCCAGCGGATCACCACGATCACGGTCGCGAGGAGGGAGACGGCCCCGTACGCGGCCCAGCCGCCGGGGACGGACACGGTGCGTCCGAGGACGGGCAGCGCGACGAGCACGCCGACCGCCAGGAGGAGCAGCATCGGCAGCCAGCCCCCGATACCGACGTCCCAGGCGTTGCCCGCCGTGGAGTACCCGTAGGCCACCCCGGGGTAGGGCGTCTTCTGGGAGACCGAGTACCAGGGGAGGAAGGAGTCGACGAGGGCCAGGAGGCCGATGGCCGCCAGGACCTTGGAACGGGTGTCGAGTTTGGTCAGATCCATGTCGTTCTCCGTTGAGCGATGAGATGTCGATGTTCACGCCGGGCTGCCCCGGCTGTCGGCGATCCGCTCAGGACGGCGGGTCGCGGGGAGAGGGGCGCGGAACCTCCAGGCGCCGGGCCCGCGAAGCCCGCGCCGCCCGAAGTGCTTGACGTGCCAATTCGGCTAGCGGGGCCAAGTGTTGGGGGCGCGGGCGGACGGCGGCAGACCATATGCGTCCATCGATACCAATCCGATACGTGATCGACCGCATCAGTATCGGACCGGCGGGCTGGGGCGCCTGCGAACGGCCGGGCGGCCGTATGCGCTCGGCGTACGGCCGCCCGGGGTGGGTCTGCGGCCCGTCAGCGGACCGGCAGGACCTTGGTGTGCTCCTCGCGGACGGCCTGGAGGTCGTGCGGCTTGAGGCCGAGCAGCTTGAGGATGGTCGGCGCGATCTGCTTGGTCTCGACCGCCTCGTCCTGGCGGACGCCGTTCGGGGTGCCTGCGCCGGAGACGACGAGCGGGACGTTCAGGTCGTCCGCGTGGGCGCCGCCGTGCTCGGCGATCTTGCTGCCGCCGGTGTAGACGACGCCGTACTGCGCGACACCGAAGACGTCCGGCACCCGCGGGTCGCCCGGGGCGACGCCGAAGTGGTCGGCGGCCTCCTCGCCGGCGTACACCTTGTCGACACCGCTCCTGGTGAACGGGCGGGCCTTGCCGTCGATGTCGACGCCGTTGCCGTGCTGTGCCAGCAGGTACGCCTTGGCGAAGCCGGTGGCCGCCTCGCTGCGGTCGTTGAGCCAGAGCAACACGCCGTCGTCGTCGACCGCGTGGGCGACCAGATCGCCCGCGCCCGGGTGGGCGGCCTTCCAGGCGGCGTTGAGGCCGTCCAACAGCGGGCCGTCGTCGATCCGGTTGAGCGCGGCCGGGTCGATCGGTGACTGGCCGTGCTTGGCGGAGAGGATGACGGTGGTGGAGCCGTCGAGGTGCTGCGTGCGCAGCTCGGCGGTCAGCGCGCCGATCTGCCGGTCGACGTACTCCAGGTTCTTCTCCACCAGCGGGCCGGGCACGCCCTTGCCGACGTAGCCGCCCTGCAGGCCGTCGGAGCTCTTGAGCTTCTGCGCGGTGGAGACGGACTGGAAGTTCATGCCGAACACGGCCGGGGTGCCGACCCGCTGCGCGCGGCTGTGGTCGTAGCCGTCGATCTCGTTGAGGACGGCCTGCACCTTGTACGAGTCGTACTGCTCGGTGGCCTGGTTGTCCTTCGTCCAGTCGCCCTTGTAGCCGGTGGCGCTGCTGTTGACCTCGGGCGTGAAGAGGTCCTGGATGCCTTCGCCGGAGGGGCCGTTGAGGATCTCGTAGGCGGCATGCTTGTCCGACCAGGCGGTGCGCAGGCCGGCCTGGCGGGCCACCTCGAAGACGGTGTTCACCTGGAGGTAGGAGTGCGGGCTCACCGGCTTGCAGGTCTGCGGGTCGACCGGCAGCTTGGCCGGGTCGAGCAGGGTCTGCGGGCTGCCGGTCATCCGCAGAATGGAGCCCGGCAGGCCCGACAGGCCCTGGCCGGCGTCGAGCGCGTCCTTGTTCCGGTCCAGGTCCTCGGTGAGGTCGACCTCGACGCCGGGCTTGGCGTTCCGGCAGTCGGTGGTGCCGGCCGGGAGCAGCGCGGCGTTGTAGGTGTCGTCGTAGTAGACGCCGGTGGTGCCGGGGCCGCCGCCGGTCAGCTGCGCGACCATGCCGGGGAAGGAGTCGGACGGGTCGGTGGTGCTGGCACGGGTGTACTCGACACCGCCGCGGACCAGCCGGGCCAGCGCCGACTGGGGGTGCTCGGCCACGAAGTGGGCGAGGTCCGACTGGTGCAGGCCGTCGACCGACAGCAGCAGGACGTGCCTGGCGTGGTTGCCGCGGCCCTCCTCGGCGGCGGCGGCGGTCTGGGCGACGGTGGATCCGGCCAGCACACCGGCGGCGCCCAGGGTGGCGGCCAGCCGGACATAACGACGGGTCACAGAGGTCTCCTGTGGAGGGGGGAGGGGAGGTGACTGCGGCGGTGCGGCCCCCAGGGTGGGAGGCGCCGGTGTACCGGCGGCAGCGGGGACGTGAACAGCACCGGTCCGCTCCGTCGGGCGGCCCCGGATTTTACCTGGCTCTCACCAACTCGTTGCGTCGTCATGGCACTTGATGAAGGCGTACGGTCATTTCCCGCTGCGCACGTGTGCTTCGATCCCGACGGCTGTCCACCGGCTGTCCACCGGCTGTCCACCGGCCCGCCCCGTGATCCGGACCATGATCCGGACCATGGGGCGAAACGGCGTCGGTCGCGGTCGGGGAGGACCGCCTGACGCTGCGTCAACATTTCCGGCGGAACTTCGGGAGTTCCGCTGCGCCTGGCCGCCGTAGTGCGGTATTCGTGCACTTATGGCGACAATTGACGTGCTGCGCGAAGACCTTGAGCGCCTCCTGAGTACCGCCGAGACCTGGTCGGAGAGCCTGGCCGACCAGCCGGACCTCGCCCTGACGGACGAACACCTCGGCGCGGACGTACGAACCATCCGCGGCCTGCGCGAGCGGGCGCTGTCGACGCTGCTCAACGTCGGTCTGCTCGGGCGGCAGTCGTCGGGGAAGAGCTTCCTGATCAGCGGACTCCAAGGCGGCCTGGAGTACCTCGAGGTGAGCGACGGCGAGGGCGGGTACGCCGACAAGTACCTCGGCATCCTGCCGTCCTCACCCACGCCCACCACGGCCTGCCCGTCGACCGTCGTGCCGGTGGCGGCGGGCGCGACCGAGGGCGCGGAAGGCCGGGGTCTGCTGCGGGTCAGGTTCGCCGACTCCGCCAACGAGGAGTGGGTCGAGATCGGCTCCGATCTCCCCCCTAGCGTGATCGCGGCCTACGGCGCGTCGGACGGCGACGTCACCAACCGCAAGCGCGAGCACATCAACCGCCGCGTGGCCGAGATCCAACTGGTGATCTCCCGGACGGTTCTCCCCGTCAAGTTCTTCGACCTTCCCGGCGCCGAGGCGCCGGACGCGACACACGAGGCGATCATGCGGCGGGCATGGTCCCAGGCGGACTGCTTCCTCTACGTCAGCCAGGGGACGGCCACGCTCACGACCAACGAACTCACGCTGATCAAGGACCTGTACAACCACCACCTGCAGACCGGCAAGCGCGTCCTGTGGGTCCTGACCGGCATCGACCGCGCCCACCAACTGGGCAACGACAACCGGCCGGCCTGGCGGGCGACCCTGGAGACGAACAACGCCTACCTGCGTGAGCGGTTCGGCAGCGCTCCGGGTGTTCCCGACACCTTCGTCGGCCCGGGCTTCGTGCCCGTCTCGCCCGCCTGGGAGGCGCGGGCCTCCTTCGACGAGGACGAGGGCAACGGCAACGCGGCCGCCCGGAACCGCGACGCGAGCCGGATGGCCGTGCTGCGCGAACTGCTGACCGAACTCATCGACAGCGGTGCCGGACACCGCCACCTGGCGAAGATCGCCGAGGAGGCCCGCTACCTGCTCCGCCGCCGGCACCGGCCGATCGCCGACCTGGTCGCCACGCACCAGCTCTCCGTCAACGACCTGAGGACGCAGCAGAACGACCTTCGCGAACGGCTCAAGCGCGCGGCCGAGTCGGCGACCCGCATCAGGGAGCAGCTCGGCGCCGACCTCGAGCGCGAAGTCCGAAGCGCCAGCACCCCGTTCAGGACCCTGGCCAAGGACCTCCACGAGGGCCTGGACACGCTGATCGACTCCGGCGGCATGGACGCCGAGCACCGCAACCGCATCGACGTCCAGCAGCTCCGGCTCTTCACCGACTGGATGACGACGGCGCACGGCCCGGCCACCCTCTGGCAGCAACGCCTGGCCGAACTCGAGGACAGGGCACGCACGTCGCTGCGCACGGAGTTGGGCGCCGAGGGCGAGGGCGCCCAGCTCGTGGAGCCCGAGGCGCTCAACCTCAACGAGATGCTCTCCAGCACGTCCGAGCGGCAGCCCCATGACGTCTACGGCCTGGTCCAGGCCGCCGCCGCCGCAGTGGGCGCGGCCGGGCCGATCGTCGGGGGCGTCGCCTGGGTGATGACCAGCCTCTCCCTCACCACCGTCGCGCTGCCCGTCGGTATCGCCGTGTTCGGCAGCGCCGCCGCCGTCGCGGGAGCCAAGGCGCTCAAGGGGCGCAGGACGATCATCGAGCGCGATCGCAGTGAGCGCAAGGAGAAGATCAAGCAGCAGGCCGCCGCCGTCGAAGCGGACTTCGTCACGATCGCCCGCCACCAGGGGCGCCTGCTCATCGACGCGGTCGACGCGCACATCGAGCAGTACAGCAGCCGCCTGCAGGACGCCCTGCGAGAGGTGACCCGCCGGGTCGACTCCCCGGACATCGTGCACAGCCGCGAGGTCGTCGAGCGCCTCGACCCGGTGGAACGGTCGGGCAGTGCGCTCATCAACGACCTCCAGGACTTCGAGGACCGGATGCGGGGAACGACACACGGCTGAGTCCTCGCCCCCGGCGACCGCCTCAGGCCGGCGCGCAGCCGGCTCGTCGGCGGCCGCCTTAGGAGGCTGGGGCCCAGGTGTATCTCTGCGGCGTCACAACCTCACCCACGGCATGGGCAGCTTCTTCAAGTGCGAGCACCCCGAGAGCCGCTGGCCGCGGTGCCCACACGCGTACACGATCCGGTACCGCAACTCGGCGGGCCCCGGTCCACGGCAGGGGGCCGGGAGCCGGGGCACATGGAGCCGGATTCAGTGGGTGGTGCCTCGCCGGCGGCGGCGGAGGGCGAAGGCGCCGCCCGCGAACACCAGGGCCGCGCTCGAACCGGCGACGAGTACTGGCGTCGAGGACGAGGCGCTCTCCGTCTTCACTGACTGCGCCGCGATGCCGTAGCCGCTGGACATGCCGGTGGTGTCGTACTCCGAGCCGGGCAGTTTGTCGGCGTAGCGGGCCTTGACCAGTTTCTGGTAGTCGAGCAGCGGGACCGAGGTCTGGCCGTTGAGGCCCTGCCGTGCCTGGTCGTTGAGCGGCTCGACCGTGGTGAGCTTCAGCTGGTACCAGCCGCGGATCTGCGGCTCGGTGAACACCAGGGTGCCCGCCGTGGCCTTGCCGGCGTACGTGGCGTCGCTGTCGCCGTCGCGCACAGCGGCAAGGTGCCAGCCGCCCCCCTGGGTGGGGGCGAGCATGACGGTGGCGTTCCGCCCGTTGACCGGGGCGTTCAACGCGGCCACCAGGTAGCTCAGCTTGGCCACTTCGGAGGGGATCGGCAGGGCCGTCCCCGCGATGAAGCCGGCGGTGATCTCGTTCAGCGCCAGGGGGTCCTTGACGGTGAACGCAGGAAGGCCCTCGCACGGGTCGGCCTTGTCAGGGATCGGCTGCGATGTCCCGGCCCCGTCGCCCTGTGGCACCGGGACGCTGAGGAAACGGCAGACCGCGTTGCGGACGTCGGCCGACTTCACCAGGTCGAGGGCGGCCTGGTAGTCCGGGATGTCCGCCGGAAGCCCCTTGGCCGGGGCCGCCTGAACCGGGCCGGCGACGGACAGCACCGCGGACGCGCCCAGCACCAGGACGGTGGCCAGGCGGGAGAAGCGGCGGTTGACCGCCTGCTCGCTGGAGGTTCTTGTTCCGTGCATTGCCGCCTGCCTCAACGGGAGATACCGATCCGGGAGTGGGTCCACTTGAACGAGCTGTTGCTGACGTAGTCGTTGTAGTTCCACCACGTGTAGGTGGCGGTGTCCGGCCACGGGTCGGCGACACCGATGGTGTTGTTCGAGGTGTCGAAGCCGTAGACCACGTTCATGTGGCCGCCGCCTGACGTCCAGCCGATGCGGGCCGCGATCGGACGCGCCGCCTTGACGTCGGTGTAGACCTGGTTGAACGTGGCCGCGCTGTTCAGGCCCGAGCCAGGTTGGGTCATGCCGAGGCTGTTCCAGCCCCTGGCCATGTCGTCGAGCGTGGCGGGCTGGTTGTTGCAGCCGTAGTAGGGCTGGGCCCGGCTGCAGAAGTCCGTCTGCGTACTGCCGTAGCCCTGGAACTTGGCGATGGTCAGCCCGGAGGCGACCCAGCACCACTGGGATTTCTCCTGCTTGTACATGCTGATGGTGTCCTGGCCGGCCTCGGCGTGGGCCTGGCCTGCTGTGGCGGCGAGCATCGCCGAAACCGTCAGTGCGACAGCCGTCGCCGTGGTCGCGAATGTCGATCTGCCCATGGTTCTGCCTTCCCGCGCAAGTGCGATGTGTGCCGGGGGATCTGGCAGAGCTATGACAGCACGAGTTCGTATCGTCACGGATGGTAAGTGTAGGAACTTAACCTGGATGGGTGAAAGGGCAAGCGCTGAAGGCACGATCTGATCGTCAGCTGCGGGCCGCCCGCGACGTGCTTCGGCTGTCGGGGCTTCGGTGAACTCCACTCGGCTCACCGTTCAACAGCCGGACCCAGTGCCGCCGCCTTGAGTCAGTGCAGGACCCGAACGGAGACTTCGGGCTCGCTGCGGATCGGTCCATTCTCATTGAGCAGGCCGTCCTGGACTGCTGAACATGCAGAAGCCGCTGAGAGCGTCCCTGCGCGGGCGCCCCGCCCGACCCTGGGGGCGCATCCCGGATCGGCATCCACGGCCGGTCGGCGGTTCGGCCGCTGTTCAGCGGCGCGTGGCTCGGCGGATGATCTGCGAACAGACCCGGTACGTACGGTCAGGGCCCACACCACTTCCGGGAGCGAACATGCACGACATCCACGAGTCCGGGCAGGCGTGCGACTGCCCGCGCACGGCCGACCTCGACGGGGACGGACCGGCCGCGGCCGGTCGGCGCCGATTCCTGCGCGGCGCCGGTCTGTTGGGAGCCGGGGTCGGGACCGGAGGGCTGGGCCTGCTCGGCGCGACGCCGGCGTCGGCGGCCTCGGGGGACGCGTCGGAGAAGGCGGAGAAGGCGGAGAAGGCGAAGAAGGCCAAGGGTGGTGGGCGTTGGCAGCCCGACCCGGACGCCCGGCGGTTCACCGTCGCCGTCATGCCGGACACCCAGTACCTGTTCGACCAGGACCGGATCCACCCGGCCCCGCTGGAGGCATCGATCCGCTACGTGCTCGACGGCGGGGTCAACCGGGAGGACGGGACGGACGACAACATCGTCTTCCTGGCCCACCTCGGCGACGTCACCGAGAACGGACTGGCCGTCGAGTACGCCGCCGTCACCAAGGTGTTCGGCCTGCTGGACGACGCCGGCGCGGCCTACGGCGTGCTCGCCGGCAACCACGACGTCCGCTCCTCGACCGACGACCGGCGCGGCAGCACACCGTACCTGGAGACTTTCGGCAAGGAGCGCGCCGCCCGTACCTCCGGCTACCACAGCTCCAGCCCGGACGGCTACAACACCTGCCACATCTTCACCGCGGGCGGACGGCCGTGGATGCTGCTCTCGCTGGACTGGAGGCTCTCGGACGCCGGATTCGCCTGGGCCAACGCGGTGATCGCCGCCAACCCGAAGGTCCCGGTGATCCTCACCACCCACGAGCTGGCGTACGCCGACGACGGCGGCCGGGCCGAGCTGTCCGACTACGGCAAGCGGCTCTGGGAGCGGCTGATCAGCGGCAACGACCAGATCTTCCTGACCGTCAACGGGCACTACTGGCCGCCCGGGCGGACGGTGCTGCGGAACAAGGCGGGCCACGACGTCCACGTCCACATCACCAACTACCAGGACCGCTACTACGGCGGCGCCGCGATGATCCGGACCTACCGCTTCGACCTCGACCGGAACACGGTCGACGTGTCGACCTTCTCGCCGTGGATCCAGGAGATCGCGGCCGAGGAGCGCAACACCCTGGCCGCGCAGGAGGTCGAGCTGACCTCGGACGTGGACCGCTTCTCGCTCGCGATCGACTTCGACCGCCGCTTCGCCGGCTTCGCGCCCGTTCCTCAGCGGCCGGCCCGCCGGGCGGCCGAGTTGCTGGTCCGGGACACCGCGGCGTACTGGCGCTTCGACGGCGGCGGTGCCGACGGCACGGCGGTCTCCCCGCAGCAGGCCGTCAAGGACCTGACGGGGCAGGGCAACGACCTCGTCTGGCAGAGCGCCCCGGGCACCCCGGACGGCGCGCTCACCTGGTCCGCCGACCACCACCCGGACCAGCCGGGCCACGGCAGCCTGCTCTTCAAGGGCACCCGCTCGCCGGTCCACGGCAGCTACCTGCAGACCGTGCCCACCGCGCCGATCAACCGGGAGACCTTCGAGCGCGGGTTCACCGTCGAAGCCTTCTGCAAGCTGCCCGCCGACTGGGACTCGGCGCAGAGCCGCTGGTCCGCGCTGCTCAGCCGGTGGGGGACGGCGAGCGAGGCGGGCCGGAGCGGCCCGGGAACGGACCCGGACGAGCCCGTCCTCACGCTCAGCGTCAGCGAGGCGCCCGCCCTGCAGTGGTGCGTCTACCCGGTCAACCAGACCGGGCCGTCGACCTGCTGGGGCCACCAGTTGCCGCTGGACCGGTGGTGGCACGTGGCGGTGGTCAACGACGGGCAGCTCAGCCGGATGTACGTCGACGGCTGCGAGGTGGCCCGCAACCCGGCGACCCCGGCCGTGGGGCTGGTGACGCTGGGGCGGCCGTGGATGCTGGGCGGCTACTCCTACGCGGGCGTGCTGGACAAGGTGTTCCACGGGTACGTCGGCGACGTCCGGATCGTGAAGCGGGCGCTCCGGGTCGGCGAGTTCATGACCGCCTGACCGCCTGACCGCCCCACCGTCCGACCGCTCAACCCCGTCCGCATCGGGTACGCGGACATCGCCGGGTCCTCCTCGGGAGGAGGACCCGGCAGTGTCGCGCCTCGCTCCTGGCGGCGCACCTCCGTGCCGAGGCACCGCGACGGGAACACCAGGCGCGGCGGCCGCGCTTGCGACGGGCGAGGAACACCACGCTGCCGCCGACCGCGAGCGCGGCCACGGCGGGTCATGGGGTGGGGTTCAGGGAGTCGAGCCAGCCGATCAGGAGCTGGTTGACCTCGTCGGGGCGTTCCTGCTGGAGCCAGTGGCCGCAGCCGTCGAGGATGTGGGAGGAGACCAGGCCGGGGAGTGTCGTCGGGTAGGCGTCGATCGCGTCGGCCATCCAGGTCGTGGAGGCGTCCAGGCCGCCGCCGATGAACAGGGACGGCTGTTTGACGGGGGCACCGCTGTACGGGGCGAGGTCCTCCCAGTCGCGGTCCATGCTGCGGTAGCGGTTGAGTGCCCCGGTCATGCCGGTGCGCTCGAACTCTCCGGCGTACACGTCGAGGTCGCCCTCGGTCAGCCAGGAGGGCAGCCGACCGGCGGGGAAGCGGTCGCGCAACTGCCCGCCGGCGCGGTTCACGAAGTGCGGGTCGGGCTCGGCCCGCGTGGGCATGGTGTCGGCGGACAGGGCCGCGTAGAAGCCGGCGAGCCAGCCCCGGACGTCGGGCTCGATCTCCGCCTCGGCGCGGCCGGGCTCCTGGAAGTACGAGACGTAGAACTCCTGGTCGCCGCCCATGTGCGCGAAGACGTCGGTGGGGCGGGGCCCGCCGGGCGGGGCGTAGGGGACGCTCAGCAGCCCGACGGCGCGGAAGACCTCGGGGTGGAGCAGCGCGGAGGTCGCCGCGATGTTCGCACCCCAGTCGTGCCCGACGATCACCGCCGTCTCCTCGCCCAGGGCACGTACGAGTGCGAGGTTGTCCTCCACCAGGGCGAGCATCCGGTACCCGTCCGTCGCGGTCGGCTTGGAGGATCGGCCGTAGCCGCGCACGTCGAGGGCGACGGCGCGGTACCCCGCCGCGGCGAGTGCCGGGAGCTGGTGGCGCCAGGAGTACCAGGACTCGGGGAAGCCGTGGACGAGCACGACCAGCGGCCCGGTGCCCTGCTCGACGAGGTGCAGCCGCCCGGCGGGTGCCTCGATGGTGCGGTGGCGCAGGTCAGTTGACGGTGTGGGCAGGTGCATGGCTTCTCCTCGGGATCGCTGGGGCCGCGTCTACGCACCGATCATGCGGTGCGACGTGAGGGAGGGGCGACCTGCCTTGCCGTTCTGGCAAACTCGCAGGCCAGGGCGGTGGGCGCGGAGCCAATGGAAGGAGCGGCGACGATGGCGGATGGCGGCGCAGGCGACCCTGCCGCTACCGGACACGGGTGACGTCCGTGAATCGTAAGGCCGTGGTTCACGGAGTGCGCCGCGGTCGACTCCTACAGTGGCCGGGACGTTCTTCCTCTGAGAGGCGGTAGAGATGACGGTGCATCAGGAAGAGCCGCGGGCCGAGGTGGGTGTGATCGGCGGTTCGGGGCTGTACGCGCTGCTGGACGAGGTGCGCGAGGTGCGGGTCGAGACGCCGTACGGGCCGCCGAGCGACGCCCTGTTCGTGGGTGAGGTGGCGGGGCGGCGGGTGGCGTTCGTGCCCCGGCACGGGCGCGGCCACAAGCTGCCGCCGCACCGGATCAACTACCGCGCGAACCTGTGGGCGCTGCGGTCGCTGGGGGTGCGGCAGGTGCTCGCGCCGTGTGCGGTGGGCGGGTTGCGGCCGGAGTACGGGCCGGGGACGCTGCTGGTGCCGGACCAGTTCGTGGACCGGACCTCGGGGCGGGTGCAGACCTTCTTCGACGGGCTGCCGCTGCCGGACAGTTCGGTGCCCGAGGTGGTGCACGTGTCGATGGCCGACCCGTACTGCCCCGTCGGCCGGCGGGCCGCGCTGGAGGCGGCGCGCGGGGAAGCCTGGGAGCCGGTGGACGGCGGGACGCTGGTGGTCATCGAGGGGCCGCGCTTCTCCACCCGGGCCGAGTCGCGCTGGTTCACCGCCAACGGCTGGTCGGTGGTCGGCATGACCGGGCACCCCGAGGCGGTGCTGGCGCGCGAACTCGGGCTCTGCTACACCTCGGTGGCAGTCGTGACCGACCACGACGCCGGTGTGGAGGCCGGCGAGGGTGTCACCCAGGCCGAGGTGCTCGAGGTCTTCGCGGGGAGCGTCGACCGGCTCCGCACGGTGCTGTTCAAGGCGATTGGGATGCTGCCCGTCGACCGCGCGTGCGTCTGCTCGCACGCCCTGGACGGCCTCACGACCGGCCTTCCCGGCGACTGACCCGTGCTCACCCGTACTTCCCTGACCTGCGCCCTCGCCGTCGCCGCCCTCGCGGTGGCCCTGGCCCTGACCGTGACCGGCGGCGGGACGCTCGCCGACCGGTCGCCGCTCTACGGCTGGTACGCACTCGACGCCGTGCTCTTCGTCCTCGCGCTGCTCCTGCTGCGGAAGGTGAGCCGTCGTCACGTGGTGCCGCTGGTGCTGACCGGGAGCGTCCTGGTCGCCGCGGCCGGGCTGCTGGCGCCTCCGCGTACCAGCGACGACGCCTACCGGTACGTGTGGGACGGGCGGGTCCAGGCGGCGGGCATCTCCCCGTACGCGTACACCCCGGACGACCCGGCGCTGGTCCGGCTGCGTGACGGCGGCCTGTTCCCGGTGGGGGACGGCTGTGCGGCCTGGGACGAGCGGCGGACGGCGGCCGGGGACTGCACCCGCATCAACCGGCCCGCCGTGCACACCGTCTACCCGCCGGTCGCGGAGGCGTGGTTCCTCGCCGCGCACCCCTTCGGCGGCGGGGTGCGCGGTGCGCAGGCCGCCGGTGCGCTGCTGGCGGTCGCCACCACCGGCGTGCTGCTGGTGGTCGGGCGGGGCAGCCGGCGGGCGGCGCTGTGGGGGTGGTGTCCGGGCGTGACGGTGTGGGCGGTCAACGACGCGCACGTGGACACCCTCGGCGCGCTGCTCATGGTGGCCGGGTTGGGCTGTGCGGCCCGCCGCCGGGCCGGTGCCGGGGGCGCCCTGCTCGGGGCGGCGGCCGCGACCAAGCTGCTGCCGGCGCTCGCCCTGCCCGGTGCGCTGTCCGGGCTGCTGGCCCGGCGGCCGACGAGGAGTGACCTGCTGGTGCCGGCGGCGGCCCTCGGGACGTTCGTGCTGGCCTACCTGCCGTACGTCGCCGTCTCCGGTGTCGGCGTCCTGGGCTACCTGCCCGGGTACCTGCGGGAGGAGGGGTACGCGCAGGGGCACCTCGACCGGTTCGGGTTGCTGCGGGTGGTGGTGCCGGACCGGTGGGCCGCCTGGGCGGCCGTCCTGGCGCTGGGCGCCGTGGTGCTGTGGGTGCTGCGACGCGGTGACCCCGACCGTCCGTGGCGGGGCGCGCTCCTGGTGACGGGGACCGCCCTGCTGCTCGTCGCGCCGAGCTACCCCTGGTACGGACTGCTGGTGGTGGCCCTGGTGGCGCTCGACGGGCGGTGGGAGTGGCTGGCGGTCCCGGCCGCCGGACAGGTGCTCTACCTGGTGGGCGGGCCGCAGGCGCAGCGCACCGCCTACGCGCTCGCGCTCGCCTGCGTCCTGGCGGTGCCGGTGCTGCGCAGGCTCGTGAGCGCCGCGCCGGTCCGCGCGGGGCGCGGCGCGGCGCCGGAGATGACGAAACCCTGACGGATCCACGCCGTCACTGGCCGAGCCCCGGGCCGACCTGGTCGAATCGGGGCCGTGGACAGAAAAGCGGAACACCCCGACGGCACCCCGGTGGGTCGGCGGGTCGTGCTGGGGCTGCTCGGGCTGGGCGCCCTGGGCGTCGCGGCAGGCCCGTACCTGCAGCGCGCCGAATCGGCGCTGGCGGAGAAGGACCCGATCGGGATCAGCGGCCTGCTGCCGGGCAACAACGGCTTCCGGTACTACTCGGTGGTGACCTCCGTCCCCGAGCGGACCGCGGCCGACTACACCCTCACCGTGGACGGACTGGTGGAGCGCCCCTCCAGCCACCGGCTGGCCGACCTGCAGGCGATGCCGCAGCGGCGGCTCGTCAAGGACGTCCAGTGCGTCACCGGCTGGCGGGTGCCGAACACGCCGTTCGAGGGGGTGCCGCTGGCGCACCTGCTGGACGCCGCCGGGGTCAAGCCGGGAGCCAAGGCGGTGCGCTTCAACTGCTTCGACGGCGAGTACACCGAGAGCCTCACCATGGAGCAGGCGCGCCGGGACGACGTGCTGATCGCCCTGCGCATGCGGGACGAGCCGATCGGCCACAACCACGGCGGGCCGGTGCGGCTGTACGTCGCGCCGATGTACTTCTACAAGTCCGCGAAGTGGCTCTCGGGCATCACCGTCACCGGCTCCGTCGAGCCGGGCTACTGGGAGCAGAACGGCTACGACGTCGACGCCTGGGTCGGCCGCTCGAACGGGAGGTCCGATGCGCCGACGAGCTGAACTGATCGTCCGCTTCACCCGCGCCGAGCGCTGGGTGCACCGGACGACCGCCGCGCTGATGGGCGTCTGCCTGGCCACGGCCGCGTGCCTGTACCTGGCGCCGCTCGCCGAACTGGTCGGCAACCGGCCGGTGGTGGTCACCGTGCACGTGTGGTGCGGCCTGGCGCTGCCGGTGCCGCTGCTGCTCGGACTCGCCTCCCGCGCGGTGCGGGCGGACGTCACCAGGCTGAGCCGCTTCACCCCGGCGGACCGGCAGTGGCTGCGGGCCGTGCGCACCCGGGGCGCGGACCGGCCGGCGGGCAAGTTCAACGCCGGTCAGAAGCTGTACGCGCAGTGGACGCTCGGGTCGATGCTGGTGATCGTCGGCACCGGGCTGATCATGTGGCTCACCCACCTCGCCCCGGCGGCCTGGCGCACCGGCGCGACCTTCGTCCACGACTGGCTGGCCGCCGCGATCGGCGTCGTCGTCGCCGGGCACATCCGGATGGCCTGGCGGGATCCGGAAGCGCGGCTCGGGATGCGCACCGGCCTGGTCGAAGGGCACTGGGCCGAGCGCGAACACCCGCAGTGGCAGGCCACGGACGCGGAGCGGTAGGTGTTCTGACCCGTGAGGTCGATACGCCCAAGTGGGGGAGGCGGACCGCCGAGCGTTTCGCTGACCGGCGGCCGGGTGTCGTCATCTCGTGACCGCCTTCGATCAGAGTCAAGGGAATGAGATCGAATAATCGATATCGATCCAGTGGTGCGGCCTTAAAGGATGACCAAATCGGACAAACTGGCCGAAGAAGGGTGGATCAAGCGAGATGATAGATCATTCACTCTGATTGTCTTGACGTTTGATCTGGTCATCCCTAGATTCGATCCGCCGTTCTGACCAAGGAGCGTCGGCCATGACATCGATCCCCTGCTCGCAGGAAGACCGCTCGCTCAGCCCGCACACCGGGCTGACCAGATCCCGCTGGGAGGCGGTCGCGGACGGGATGCTGACCGCCGTCCGACGCCACACGGGCCCCGGGCACGCACTGATCAACTTGCCCGGACCCCGTCCGAACATCTCGGGCTCACGCTCGGACGGGCTGGAAGGCTGTGCCCGCACCTTCCTGCCGGCCGCCTTCCGCGTCGCCCAGCGCCGCGGGCGAGGACCTCGCCGTACTGCTGCCCCGGTAGGCCGAAGGCATCGTCACCGGCACCCGTACCCCCGCCGCCGAGCGCGAGCTGACCGATCGGGACCCGCTCTCCTGGCCGATGATCGGCCATGGTCGAGGCCACCTCGATTGCCCTGGCGCTGCGCCTCACCCGCCCCTGGCTCTGCGCCTCACCCGCCCCTGGCTCTGGGACCGGCTCGACGACCGGGCCCGCGACCAGGTCCGCAGCTGGCCGGCCGGCACCCTGCTGCACACCCCGGTCGGCAACAACTGGTGGCTCTTCCCCTTCACCGTCGGCGGATTCCTGATCGAGGCCGACATGAGTTGAGGAATGAAACCATATTTCCTCCGGTCACCCGCCGACCTGATCCCACCTCCATCCCCGTCGACATCCAGGGCTGATACCCGCAGATGCTCGACGTGCTGCGAGCTGCGCCTGTTGGGCCCAGGGACGGCCGTCGCGTGTGAACGCAGAGGCGCCCCCACCGGAACCCGCGCTCATTCCCCGGACAATGCCCGGGACCTCGTCGGCCCGATCCACCCGAGCGCACACGTCCGACCAGGCGCCCGTGATCGCGGCGCACGCCGGACGGGCGCTGCCCCGCGCGGACAGACCAACCGCCCGACCCGAACCAAACTCGCGTCCGAGGAGAACCACATGCGTACCAGAACCACCCACAGGCGATGGCTCCGCGCGGGAGCAGCCATCGGCTCCGCCGGTGTGGCCGCCCTGACCACCCTGACCGCGGCCGCTCCGCAGGCCCTGGCCGCCGGCGCACCGGCGACCGCCACGCCGATCCAGCACGTGGTGGTGATCTTCCAGGAGAACGTCTCCTTCGACCACTACTTCGGCACCTACCCGAACGCGGCCAACACGGCTGACGACAAGGTGAAGTTCACCGCCAAGCCGGGCACCCCGCAGGTGGACGGCCTGACTCCCGACCTGCTGCAGCACAACCCGAACAAGGCCAACCCCAAGCGGCTCGGCCCGGCCCAGGCGGTCACCTGCGACCAGGGCCACGAGTACAAGGACGAGCAACTCGCCTTCGACGGCGGCAAGATGGACCAGTTCATCGAGCACACGGACCGCGAGAACTGCACCAAGCCGATGTACAGCGAACCCGGCCTGGTGATGGACTACTACGACGGCAACACCGTCACCGCCCTGTGGAACTACGCCCAGCGCTTCGCGATGAGCGACAACTCCTTCGGCACCACCTTCGGCCCCTCCACCCCGGGCGCGCTCAACCTGATATCCGGCCAGACCCACGGCGGCTACGCGGTCGACCCCAAGACCGGCAAGAAGACCACCGACCCCAAGGTCGTCTCCTCCGCCGACGCCAACGGCATCGGTACGGTCATCGAGGACCCGGACCCGGCCTTCGACGACTGCGCCAACACCTCGAACCACGCGGCGATGACAGGCAGGAACATCGGCGACCTGCTGACCGAGAAGAAGGTCAGCTGGGGCTGGTTCCAGGGCGGGTTCCGGCCCACCACGGCCGCCACGGACACGACCCCGGCGGTCTGCGCCACCGCGCACGCCAACGTCGTCGGCGCCTCGCGCAGCGACTACAACGCGCACCACGAGCCTTTCGAGTACTACCGGTCGACGGCCAACCCGCACCACCTGGCGCCCAAGTCGGTGGACGAGATCGGCCACGACGGCCAGGCCAACCACCAGTACGACCTGGGTGACTTCGATGCCGCGCTGAACAACGGCACGCTGCCAGCCGTCAGCTACCTGAAGGCCGCCAACTACCAGGACGGCCACGCAGGCTACTCCGACCCGCTGGACGAGCAGAAGTTCGTCGTCGACACCGTCAACAAGCTGCAGCAGTCCAAGGACTGGGCCTCCACCGCCGTCGTCATCGCCTACGACGACTCGGACGGCTGGTACGACCACAAGTTCGCCGCCCCGGTCAACGGTTCCCAGGACGCCGCCAACGACGTGCTGAACGGCGCCGGGCAGTGCGGCAACAACGCGGCCTGGGGCGGCTACGCGGACCGCTGCGGCTACGGCCCGCGCTTGCCGCTGCTGGTCCTGTCTCCCTACGCCAAGTCCAACTTCGTGGACCACACCCTGACCGACCAGTCCTCGATCCTGCGCTTCGTAGAGGACAACTGGAAGACGGGTCGGATCGGTGACGCCTCATTCGACGAGCACGCCGGCTCCATCGAGTCCATGTTCGACTTCAAGAGCCCGCTGAGCGCCACGCTGCTCCTCGACCCGGCCACCGGCCAGGCCACCCAGGCTGCAGCCACCAGCACCCCCACGGCGGCCGGTGCTTCGGCCACCGCGTCGGCCAGTGCCAGCGCCTCCACCCAGCCGGGCGCCGGCGCCGCGCTGGCCTCCACAGGTAGCAACACGGTTCCGGTCGCGGTGGGCGCGGCCGTGCTGTGCGCCGTCGGCGCCGGGGTCGTCCACACCGTGCGCCGCAAGGGCCGTCGCCGAGCCTGAGCGGCACTGACCCCAGCCTGCCCCGGCGGGGACGCTGATCCTGACGGCGTCCCACCACCTGTGCGAAACGGCCGTGCCCGGCAAGGGTACGGCCGTTTCGACATGGTCGGCGGTGCCGCGTGACGGGGACGACCGAGGACACGGTGCCCGCCGGCTCCTCGGTGACGGCCGTCAGGTCCCGCACCCCCGCGGCCTCGGGCGCCCCCAGCTCGGTGAAGATCCGCATTGACCGCGTCAGGTGTGCGGGGGCCGCCTCCGGTTACTGACAACAGCTCTTCGGGGTGGTGGAGCCCGGACACCCTCGCGCTGTCTCCGCAGCTATCCCTTGGATCAATCATCCAGGCGAGCGGCAACGTGCCGGAGCCCCTGGACCGCGCTGCCCGTCATCGGCCGCGTCGCGTCCAGGGGCTCCCACGCTTTGCGCGGCGCCGTTCACCCCTTGCGCAGCGCGAGGAAGCGGCGGCCGTGCGAGGTCCAGCGCTCCGCCTCGACGAGGCCCGCGGTGCGGGCCCGTCGCAGGGTGGCGGCCGTGCCGAGACGGGCCCAGGGGAACGGCGGGCCGAGGCGGCCGTCCGGGCCTTCCACCCGGACGACGGCGCGTTCGTCCACCTCCTCCGGCTCCACCTCCACCAGCAACAGCCCGTTCGGTGCGATGAGTTCGGCGCCTCGGAGGAGGAGGGCGTCGGGGTCGCCGCCGATGCCGAGGTTGCCGTCGGCGAGCAGCGCGGCGCCCCAGCGGCCCTCGGCGGGCAGGCGGTCGAAGACCGATCGGCACAGCGCCGGACCGCCGAGGTGCCGGGTCCGCGCCACGGCGGCGCCGGTGATGTCGACACCGAGCGCCGGGACGCCGAGGGCCAGCAGGGCGGCGACCAGGCGGCCCGGCCCGCAGCCGAGGTCCACCACCGGCGCGTTGAGCCGCAGGCAGCGCCGCAGCAGGCTGTGGTCGCTCGCGGCGGCGGGCGCGCACCAGCGTTCGACGTCGAGGGGGATGCGAGCCCCGTCCTCCCGGCGCAGCCACAGCGGGCCGTGCCCGGCGCGGACGGCCTCGGCGAACGGATCGTCCACCCACGCGGTGGCCGGGGCGGTCATCCGGCCGCCTCCGGTGCGGTGTCGATCGAGCGCAGGTGCGCGGCGAACGTGGTCCGCGGCGCCTGGGCGGCGACCCGGCGCGCGTCGAGGATGGTGTCCACGTCGGTGGCCAGGTCGAGGTGGTGGACCGTCAGTCCGGCGGCGGCGAGGCGGTCGAGCAGGGCACGCCCGGTGCCGGGCGTGGACATCGGTACGCCCAGCAGGAGCCGCCGGGCGAGCCGTTCGGTGGGGTTGGCCAGCCCGAGGGCCCAGAACCCGCCGTCCGCCGCGGGCCCGTACCAGGCGTCCACGCCCGGGCGGCGGGCGGCCGACAGCGGCTCGGCCAGGGCGGCCGCGTCCACCTGCGGGGTGTCCATGCCGACCAGCAGGGCGGGTGCCCGCGGGGCCACCCGGGCGGCGTGCACGAAGGCGGCGGCCAGGCGGTCGTCGAGCCCGCCCGCGCACTGCGGCACCACCTCCCAGCCGGGTGGCAGCCACCGTCCCGGTTCGCCGTCCAGCACCAGCAGCCGCCGCCCGGCGGGCACCCGGCTCAGGGCGGCGAGGGTGTCCTCGAGCGCGGCCGCCGCCAGTGTCGCCGCCTGTTCGGGGGTGCAGGGAGGGGTGAGGCGGGTCTTCACCCGCCCGGGCACCGGGGACTTCGCGATGACCAGCAGGGTGGGCGGCGGCGCGGCCAGGACGGCCCGCATGTCCCGTACGGCCTGCCGGGTGCCGCGCAGCGTCCCCGTCACCTTGGAGCGCCCGGTGCGAGGGAGGTAGTCGACGGAGGTCTCGGCGATCCGCATCCCGGCCGCCGAGGCGGCGAGCACCATCTCCAGGGGATAGCCGGAGCGGCGGTCTCCCAGCCCGAGCGCGAGCAGCCGCTCGCGGCGCGCGGCGCGCATCGGCCCCAGGTCGTGCAGCGGCGCGCCGGTACGGGCGCGCAGGCGGCGGGCCAGCAGGGCGTTGGCGAGCCGGGCGTGGGCCGGCCACGCGCCGGCCCCCGCGGGGCGGCGCCGGCCGAGCACGAGGTCCGCCGCGCCCGCCGCGACCGGTTCGGCGACCCGCGGCAGTTGGGCCGGGTCGAGCGAGCCGTCGCAGTCCATGAAGCAGACCAGCTCGGCGGTCGCGGCGAGGAGTCCGGCGTGGCAGGCGGCACCGAAACCGCGCCGGCTCTCCTCGACGACGGTGGCGCCCAGGGAGCGGGCCAGTTCCGCGGAGCCGTCCCGCGAACCGTTGTCCACGACGATCGCCCGCCAACCGGCGGGGACGCGTCCGAGCACCCAGGGGAGGGCCTCGGCCTCATCGAGGCAGGGCAGAACGACATCAGCGACGAAGGGTGGGATCACGTCGGTCACGCTAACCGCGGCCGGGCCGGTGGCAGCCGAACCGCGCCCTTACGGAAGTGCGACGTCCGGGCACCGGTGGCCCGTTCGGGGGATCTTACGGAACCAGGACGTCGGACCCGGCGTGGCGCCCGGTGCCCGCCGGGGCTCGTATCCTCGGCGGGGTGAACGAGAGCCCCGCCACTCCAGGACCGCCGTGCCCCGGCCGCATTCTGGTGATCGACGACGATCCGACGGTCGCCGAGGTCGTCGCCGGCTACCTCACCAGGGCGGGCCACCGGGTGGACCGCGCCGCCGACGGCGACGGGGGCCTTGCCCTGGCCCGGGCCCATCGCCCGGACCTGCTGGTCCTGGACCTCATGCTCCCCGGCATCGACGGCCTGGAGATCCTGCGCAGGTTGCGCGCCTCCGAGGACGGGGCCGGGCTGCCGGTCGTCATGCTCACGGCCAAGGGTGACGAGGCCGACCGCATCCTCGGCCTGGAACTGGGTGCGGACGACTACGTCACCAAGCCCTTCAGCCCGCGCGAACTCGTCCTGCGGGTCCAGTCCGTACTGCGCCGCTCCCGGGCCGCCGCTCCCGCGTCCGCCGCCGGCGGCCCGGTGGTCTCCGGAGACATCGCGCTCGACCCGCAGGCCCGCCGTGCCTACCGCCGTGGGCGTGAACTGCTGCTCACCCTGCGGGAGTTCGACCTCCTGGCGTTCCTCCTCCGGTACCCGCGGACGGTGTTCTCCCGCCGGGAGCTGATGGAACGCGTGTGGGGCTGGGACTTCGGGGACCTGTCCACCGTCACCGTCCATGTCCGCCGACTGCGCGAGAAGATCGAGGACGACCCGGCCGCGCCGGTCCTGATCACCACCGTCTGGGGTGTCGGATACCGCTACGACCCGGCCACCGGGCAGGAGAGCGGCTCGGAGACCGGGCAGCAGAGCGGCCCGGCAGCGGAGCGGGAAGGCGGCGGCGCGGCATGAAGGACCTGCTGCTGATCGCCCTGTTCGCCGCGCTGGGCGCCGGCGGGGCCGGCCTGCTCGGCTGGGCGGCCGTCCGGCTGCTGCGCCGGCGCTCGCTCGCGCTGACGCTGTTCTGCGTCGCCGCCGTCACCGTGCTGGCGGTCACCTCCGGCACCTTCGCCGTCGCCCAGGCGATGTTCCTGTCCCGGCACGACCTCGGGGTGGTGATAACGGTGCTGGCGATGGCCTCGGTGGTGTCACTGGCGACCGCCGCGCTGCTCGGCCGCCAGGTCGTGGCCGGGGGCAGGGCGCTGACCGCGGCCGCCCGGACGGTGGGCAGCGACACGGGGTTCACCGCCCCGGCGGCCCCGCTGGGCCTGGAGCTGGCCCAGCTCAGCGAGGAACTCGCCGCCACCAGCGCCCGCCTGGCCGAGTCCAGGGCCCGCGCGCAGGCCCTGGACGCCTCCCGCCGGGAGCTGATCGCCTGGATCTCGCACGACCTGCGCACCCCGCTGGGCGGGCTGCGCGCCATGGCCGAGGCGCTGGAGGACGGCATCGCGGAGCATCCACAGCGGTACCTCCAGCGGATGCGGACCGAGGTCGAGCGGCTGACCGGGATGGTGGACGATCTCTTCGAGCTCTCGCGCATCCAGGCGGGGGCACTGGCCCTGTCGCTGTCCCGGGTGTCCGTCTACGACCTCGTCGACGACGCGCTGGCCGGGGCCCACCCCCTGGCCCGCAAGCGCGGCGTCCGGCTGGAGGGCCGACAGGTCGCCGCCGAGCCCGTCGAGGTGGACAGCGGCGAGATCACCCGGGTGCTCGGCAACCTCCTCGTCAACGCGATCCGTTCGACCCCCGAGGACGGCGTGGTCGCGGTCTCCGCCCGCCGGGAGGCCGACGAGGTGGTGCTCTCGGTCACCGACGGCTGCGGCGGCATCCCGGAGCAGGACCTGCCCCGGGTGTTCGAAACGGGGTGGCGCGGCAGCGCCGCCCGCACGCCCCGGCCGGCCGACCAGGGGGATGCGGGCCGGCCGGGCGAGGGCGGTGGCAGCGGAGCCGGGCTCGGGCTCGCCATCGTCCGCGGCATCGTCGAGGCGCACGCCGGGCACGCCCGGGTCCGCAACGTCGCCGGGGGCTGCTGCTTCGAGATCGTCCTCCCCGCCGCGCGGAGCTGAGGTCACGCGCGCAGGGGCGCCGCGGTGTCGTCGCCACGGTCGCACAGCGGCCTGAGATCACGCGCGCAGGGGTGCCGCCGCGAACTCCGTCATTCCCTCGGTGAAGGGGATCCGGGCGCGCCAGTCGAGCTCCTCGCGCAGACGGGAGGAGTCCGCGGTGACGTGCCGGACGTCGCCGAGCCGGTACTCGCCGGTCACCACCGGGGCCGGACCGCCGTGAGCGGTGGCCAGCGCCCGGGCCATCTCCCCGATCGTGTGCACCTCGCCGCTGCCCACGTTGTAGGCCCGGGCGCCGCCCGGCGGCCGATCGCCGACCGCCTCGAGCGCGGCCAGGTTGGCGGTGGCGACGTCCTCGACGTGGACGAAGTCCCGGCGCTGGCCGCCGTCCTCGAACACCCGGGGCGCCCTGCCCCGGGCCAGGGCGGAGCGGAACAGCGAGGCCACCCCGGCGTACGGCGTGTCGCGCGGCATCCCCGGGCCGTAGACGTTGTGGTAGCGCAGCGTCAGCACTCGGCCGCCGCAGGCCCGGGCCCAGGCGCCCGCCAGGTGCTCCTGGGCCAGTTTGGTGGCCGCGTACACGTTGCGCGGATCGGTGGGCGCGTCCTCCGTCACCAGGCCGGGGTGCAGCTCGGCGCCGCACCTCGGGCAGGGCGGCTCGAACCGGCCGGCGTCCAACGCGTCCGGGCGGCGCGGACCGGGCGAGACGTCCCCGTGCGCGGGGCACCGGTAGCGGCCCTCGCCGTAGACCACCATCGACCCGGCGAGTACGAGCTTCCGCACCCCGTATCGCGCCATCTCGGCGAGCAGGACGGCGGTGCCCAGGTCGTTGCAGCCCGCGTAGGCGGGCGCGTCGTCCAGATCCAGCCCCAGGCCCACCATCGCGGCCTGGTGGCAGACCGCGTCCACCCCGGCCAGCGCCTGCCCGACGGCGACCGCGTCCCGCACGTCACCGTGCCGCGCTTCCACGCCGTCCGGCAGCACGGGCATCTCCCCGGAGGGGTGAACGGCGGGCAGCAGCGCGTCCAGCACCCGGACCTCGTGTCCTGCCGCCGCCAGGGCCTGTACGACCGCGGAACCGATGAACCCGGCACCGCCGGTGACCAGAATCCTCATGGCCGCAGACCCTACCGGCCGACGCCGGCACGACCCGGCCGAAAGGCGGGCGCCGCGTCACGGACGAAGCGTCAGATCCCGGGCGGGGCAAGCCCCGTACGCGATTGCCGTACGAACCGGCCGTCACACTTCCTTAAGCACCGCAATCCGCCGACGTGCGCGGCCCGCCGAGTAGCGTCCCGTACGGGCCGGTCGAAACCGCGCCCACGAGCATCCGACACGCGGACGAGGAGACGGTGGATGGGCAGCAGCGGACGGCCGCCGGCCCCGGACGGGCCGCAGCGCCCGAGGCCGGACGAGGAGCACACGCCGGGGCGCCTCGAGCGCGTCCGCGTCGCCGCGGCGACGCGGGCCACCAAGGGGGCGGCCGCGGGGGCCGCTCGGGCCCGGGCCCTCGTGCGGCGGGTCGAGCAGGCTCCTCCGCCCCCGGGGCCGTTCCGTTCCGGCTTCTGGCGCAGCCCGATCCGCGGCCCCTGGCTGACCTCGGTGTTCGGCCTGGTGCTGCTCATCGGCATCCCGGTCCTCTTCGTGACCGGCGCGCTGTCCTACGCCGCCTACAACCCCGGTCTCGGTGGACCCAACGACCAGACACCGGACAAGGGCCTGCTGGGCTTCTACCTCTTCGACTGGCCCACGCATCCCTCCTGGCTCTACCGGCTCACCCAGGGCGTGCACGTGACCCTCGGGGTGGTCCTGGTGCCGGTGGTGCTCGCGAAGCTGTGGTCGGTGATCCCGAAGCTGTTCGAGTGGCCGCCGGCCCGCAGCGTCGCCCATGTGCTGGAGCGGCTGTCGCTGCTGGCGCTGGTGGGCGGGGCCGTCTTCGAGTTCGTCACCGGGATCCTCAACATCCAGCTGTACTACGTCTTCCCGGGCTCCTTCTACACCCTGCACTTCTACGGCGCCTGGGTGTTCATCGCGGCCTTCGTCGTCCATGTGAGCCTCAAACTCGGCCGGATGACCCGCGCCCTGCGCTCCCGCAACCCGCTGACGGAGCTGCGCACCGGCCTCGCCGACACCCGGCCCGAGCCACCCGACCCCGGGGGCCTGGTCCCGGCCGCCCCCGCGGTGCCGAGCATCAGCCGGCGCGGCGCGCTCGCCCTGGTGGGCGGCGGCTCGCTGCTCCTCCTGGTGGTCACCGCAGGGCAGAGCATCGGCGGTCGGCTGCGGAGCACCGCCCTGCTCGCACCGCACAACCGCGCCCCGGGCAGCGGCCCGAACGGCTTCCAGATCAACAAGACCGCCGCGGCCGTCGGCGTCACCGCCGCGCACGTCGGCCCCGACTGGCGGCTGGAGCTCCACGGCGCCGGACCGGTGATCGTCCTCACCCACGCGGAGCTCCTCGCGATGCCCCAGTTCGCCGCCGCACTGCCGATCGCCTGTGTGGAGGGATGGTCCACCTCCGACCAGCAGTGGAGCGGCCTTCGGCTGGCCGACCTCGCCGCCCTGGCGGGCCTGCCCGACGCCGGGAGCGTTCTGGTGGAGTCCGTCCAACCACCCGGCCCCAACAGCTCGGTGATCCTGCGGGGCAACCAGATCCACGACGCCCGGTCGCTGCTCGCCCTGCACGTCAACGGCGCCGAACTCTCCCTCGACCACGGCTACCCGGCCCGCGTCATCGTCCCGGCCAACCCCGGTGTGAACAACACCAAGTGGGTGCACCGGCTCACCTTCAGGAGCTGACCGTGACGCGCCTCGTCCGCTGGTACGGTTCCAGCCCCCTCCACCTGCTCGTCCTGATCGCCTCGTTCGCCGTCACCGGCTACGCCCTGGTGCGCCTGTTCGCCGTCCGACCGCTCGAGGTCGCGATCTGGTTCGTCGGTGCGGCGGTCCTCCACGACCTGATCCTGCTGCCCCTGTACTCGCTCGCCGACCTGTCGACACAGGCCGTCCTGCGGCACCGCGCGACCCGCGTCCCGCAGGTGCCGTGGATCAACTACCTTCGCGTGCCCGCCTTCCTCGCCGGCGTGCTGCTGCTCGTCTGGTTCCCGCTCATCCTCGACCTGTCGGCCCCCTACCCCGATGCCGCAGGACTGCCCGAAGGCGTCTACCTCGGCCGGTGGCTGGCCATCACCGCCGTGCTCTTCGCCGCCTCCGCCCTGGCCTTCGCCGTCAAGCTCCGTCGCGTCAGGCGGGCCGCCCGCGCCACCGGGGAACGGCGGGCACCGGGCAGTTCATAGTTGGCCATACATCTTTCCGGAACTTCATCGACGGCCCCCTGATTCGACACCAGCCGTCCACCGGACGCCGGGAAGGTACCGGGCGGCCCGTGCTCCACCCTGTCGCGGGCCCCCGCCGGTCGCGGCCGCCCCACGGCCACGGCCCGTCCCCCGGAAGGACCGGTTCGGATGAACAGGCCCACCACCGCCCGCCGTCTCGCGGTCACCACGGCGAGCGCCGCGCTCCTGCTCGCAGCCACCTCGCCCGCTCTCGCCGGGCCCGTCGGCGCCGCGACCGCCGCGGTGCAGAGCGGCAACCTGATCGTCGACGGCGACGGCGAGTCGGTCGCCCAGTGCTCCTCCACCGGGCAGGACGGCATGACCGTGCCGGGCTGGCAGATCGCGAGCGGCGAGCCCAGCGTCGTCTGCTACGGCGCCCCCGGCGGCTACCCGAGCGTCAGTACCCCGGGCTCACCCACGCGCGGCAAGGCGTTCCTCACCGGCGGCGGCACGGGCAACTCCTCGCTCACCCAGACCGTCGACCTCTCCTCGGCCGCCGCCGCGATCGACACCGGCACCACCGGCTACAACCTGTCGGGCTGGCTGGGCGGTTACGCCTCCCAGAACGACCGGGTCGCGCTCACCGCCACCTTCCAGGGCGCCACCGGCACCACCCTCGGCAGCACCCAGATCGGCCCGGTCACCAACACCGACCGCGCCAACACCACCGAGCTCCTCCAGCGCACCGCCACCGGCACCCTCCCCGCCGGCACCCGCACCGTCAAGCTCACCCTGGCCTTCACCTGGGCGGCCGGCGGCGTCATCGACGGCTACGCCGACGACCTCTCCTTCACCGTCTCCACCGCCGTCCCCGCCCCGGTCCTGACCGCACCCGCCTCCAGCGTGCCCGGCTACGACCACGTCTTCGTCGTCATGATGGAGAACGCGAACTACGGCGACATCATCGGCAACAAGGCCAAGGCGCCCTACCTCAACCAGCTCGCCTCGGCCAACACCCTGCTCACCCAGTCCTACGGCATCACCCACCCCAGCGACCCCAACTACGTCGCCCTCGCCGCCGGCGGCCTCTACGGCCTCACCGACAACTCCATCCTCACCACCACCATCGACGCGCCCCACCTCGGCACCCGCGTCGAGGACGCCGGTAAGACCTGGAAGACGTACGTCGAGAACCAGAACGGCAACTGCGACACCGCCGGCCACGGCTCCTACTACCCCGACGACGTGCCCTTCTACTACTTCAAGGACATCAAGGCCGACCCGGCCCGCTGCGCCGCGCACTGGCAGCCGCTCGGCGCGATGACCACCGACCTCGCGTCCACCGCCACCACGCCGAACTTCGTCTGGTTCGCCGCCGACGGCTGCGACGACATGGAGGGCTGCGGCATCACCGCCGGCGACACCTGGCTCAGGAACACCCTGCCCACCATCTTCAACTCGCCGGCCTGGACCACCCAGCGCTCCCTGCTGATCGTCACCTTCGACGAGGACGCGGTGAAGGCGTTCGGCCCCGGCTACCCCAACCACATCCCCACCATCCTCATCGGCTCGCAGAACACCGTGAAGACCGGCTACCAGAGCAACGGCCGCGTCGACCACTACGGCATCCTGCGCACCGTCGACCAGGCCCTCGGCCTCAACCCGCTGACCAACAACGACCGTTACGCGGCCCCCGTCAACGACGCCTGGCGGTAGCCGCGCCGCCCGGCCCCGGCGCGTCACCCTGTGGCGAACGGGCCGAAACACCCGGTGGGCGGATGGCGTCGTCCGCGTCATCCGCCCACCGGCGTTGCGTCATTCGCCCACCGGCGTTGCGGCGCCGCCCGGCCGGCGACTGACGGCCGGGTTGGCCGTTGGCCGGACGGCGGGTGGGCCGCGGGGGTAGCGTGCGGTCATGCGGATGGCTGAACGCCTTTGGGCGGCAACGGTCCTGGGGCTCACCGGCCTGGCACTGGCCGGCTGCTCGGGCGGGAGTGCCCCGTCGGCGGGCCCGGCCACGGGCACGGGCACCGTCGAGGCCACCGCGGTGGCCGACGTCGAGGGTACCGAGTTCGGGTCCGCGCACATCCGGCAGATCGTCGAGTCGGTCTACGTGCCCGGCACGGCGGGGCTGCACGGCGGGGAGGTGCTCCGCCCCGGGCCGGGGAAGCCGCTGGCCCTGTCCCCGTGCCGGGTGGAGCAGCCGAAGTCCGGGGTGCGGGTCGACGACAGGGTCCGGATCGGGACCCCGACGGTGCCCGTGCCGGCGGCGCTCTACGAGTTGCGGGTCCCGGCGGAGTCGGACGGGCTGTGGGCGAGCGTGTACGTGCTCCCGCCCGGCGCGGACACCACCAAGGTGCTGGCGGACCTGCGGGCCGCGGGCCGGGGCTGCGGGCCGCGCACGGTGACGGCCGCGGACTCCTCCTCGCGGGCCTCCGCGCAGGTGGTGACCACCGCGTGGACCACCACCGGGACGGACGGCCCGGGGGTGGCCGTGGTCAGCGCGTCGGCGCTCGCCGCCGCCGGTGCCACGGCCCCTCCGAAGGGGCCGAACTGGACCATCGGGCCGAACGGGAAACTCGCCCCCGACGGCTCCCTGACGGCCTCCGCCACGCCCGGCCCGGGGTCCGTGGACTACGGCGAGGCGGTGTTCTACGGCACCAACGGCCGGATCCTGGTCGAGGTGGCCGTGGTCGGCCGCAACTACCCGCCGCCGGGCTCGGCGCCCGCCGTCGCGGCCGTCGAGGAGGCGTACCCGGCCGCGCAACGGGCCCTGAAGGAGCTGCTCGCCGGGTTCAAGGGCCTGGGGCACTGACCCGGGGGTCGGCCTGCGGGCGGTGCGGCAGGTTGACCACGACCAGCGCCAGGCCGGCCAGGGTGACGTTGCGGATCGCCGCGTCCAGGCCGTTCCAGCTCTTGGACTGCCACATCGCGAACCACTCGCCGCCGATGCCGATGAAGCCCGCGCCGAAGAGCAGCAGCACCAACAGCAGGCCGAGGGTGCTGAGCCGGCGGGCCAGGTGGGGGCGCATCCACCAGGCGAGGGTGGCGGCGGTGAGGGCCAGGGCGCTCAGCGCCTCCCAGGCGATGACGGCGAGGTAGGCCGCGTTCTGCAGGCCCGGGGAGGTGACGGCGCGCCACATCAGGTCCGGGTCGCGGAAGGTGGTGTCCATCGCGAGGACGTGCTGGACGAATTTCTGGTTGGTGCCGTAGTCGGTGACGTTCCCGAGGACCACGAGCAGCAGGTAGAGCGCGTTCACTCCGGTGAGGACGGCTGCGGCCGCCCTCGGCGAGCCTAGGGCGAGGAGGCGTTCGCGGGTGTTCGGCATGGTGAAGAGGTTAGCTGTGAAGGGGAGTCGGCAACTGGGGAAGGGCGGGCCGGGTCTGCTCGTAGGCGTGGCCGACCCGCAGCAGGGTGGCTTCGGCGAGGGGGCGGGCGAGGAGTTGCAGGCCGATGGGCAGGCCGTCGGGGTCCTGGCCGGCCGGGACGGTGAGGGCGGGCAGTCCGGTGATGTTGGCGGGGGCGTTGAGCCGGACGTAGGCGTCGGAGACGCTCTCCTCGGTGCCGTCCGGCCAGGTGAGGGCGGGCCGGTCGGCGGGGGCGGCGGTGACCGGGACGGTCGGGGCGGCGATCAGGTCGACGTCCTGGAGCAGGCTCTCCCAGGCGGCGCGGATCAGGGCGCGGGAGCGCTGGGCGCGCAGGTGGTCGCCGGCGCTCATCAGCTGGCCGGCTTCCAGCAGGATGCGGACGTCGTCCTGGTAGAGCTCGGGGGCGGTGCGCAGGGTGTGCTCGTGGTAGGCGGCGGCCTCGGGGACCATCAGGCCCCACTGGGTGGCCTGGAGGTAGCGGGTCATCGGGATGTCGACGTCGACGAGCCGGGCGCCGAGGGCTTCGAGCTGCCCGAGGGCGCGCCGGACGGCGCTCTCCACGTGCGGGTGGACGCGGTCGAAGTAGTGGGTGCGCGGCACGCCGACGCGCAGCCCGGTGAGGTCGGTTCCGGGACCGGGGCGGTAGTGCGGGGCGGCGGCGGGGGCGGGCAGCGAGGCGGGGTCGCGCGGGTCGGGTCCGGCCAGGACGGTCAGGACCAGGGCGGCGTCCTGGACGGTGCGGGTGATCGGGCCGACGTGGTCCAGCGACCAGGACAGCGGGGTGACGCCGTGTCGGGGGACGAGGCCGTAGGTGGGCTTGAGGCCGACGACCCCGTTGAGGGCGGCGGGCACCCGGATCGAGCCGCCGGTGTCGGTGCCCAGGGCGAAGGTGGCGGCGCCGGCGGCGACGGCGACGGCGGAACCGCCGCTGGAGCCGCCGGCGACCCGGTCCTGGTCCCAGGCGTTGCGGGTCTGCGGGGTGGTGAGGCCGAAGGCGAACTCGTGGGTGTGGGTTTTGCCGAGCAGGATCGCCCCGGCGGCGTCCAGGCGGGCGGCGACGGTGCTGTCGGCGTTCGCCCGGTGGCCGGTGCGGACCCGGGAACTGGCCGTGGTGGGGAGGCCGTTGACGTCGATCAGGTCCTTGAGGGCCATCGGGACGCCGTGGAGCGGGCCGCGGTGGCGGCCGTGCGCCACCTCGTGCTCGGCGTTGCGGGCGGCGAGGCGGGCCCGCTCGGCGGTGACGGTGACGTAGGCGCCCAGGTGGGGCTCGGTCCGCTCGATGCGCGCCAGGACGGAGTCGACCAGTTCGACGGGTGACAGCCGGCGGGCGCGGATCTCCTCCGCGGCGGCGGCGAGGGTCAGTTCATACGGCTGCATCGGGCTGCTCCTGCACGGCTCGGTAGGTGGTGGCGGGCGGGACGTCCGCGAAGTCCAGCTCGCGCAGGACCGAGACGACGCCGTGGATGTGCGCGGCGACGGCGGCGACCGCGGCGTGGCGTTCGGCGGGCAGGGTCAGGCCGGCGCGGGCGGCCCAGCGGGCCGTCTCCGTCGGGGTGGGTGCAGGGGTGGGTGCGGTGTCGGGCACGGGGGTGCTCCTTCTCGGGTTCTCCGGCGACGCGAGCGGACGCGAGGGGACGGGAGGCGACGGCGGTCAGGCCCCGGCGGTGGTGGGCTGCTGGGTGCCCGGTTCGGCGAGCAGCCGGTAGCGGCCGTCCTCGCGGCGGACGGTGCCGGCGGTGGGGTGCGGGAAGTGGGTGCCCAGGAGCAGCGCGTCGGTGTCGGCCAGGCCGTCGAGCAGGCCGGCACGGGTGCGGACGGCCTGGGCGGAGTCGGCGTCGACGCAGCTGTGCACGTGGGGGTGGGACAGCTGGACGGGGTGGTGGATGCTGTCGCCGGTGATCACGGCCCGGCGGTCGCTGCCGCACAGTTCGACGGCGACCTGGCCCGGGGTGTGGCCGGGGGCGGGGACCAGTCGGACGCCGGGAGCCACCTCGTGCCCCTGCTCGGGGACGGCGACGGTGTCGTACAGCCCGGCGTCGCGCACGGGGTGGACGGAGTCGCGGAACATCTGGGTGCGGGCCTCGTCCAGGTCGACGGCGGCCCAGTGGTCCCATTCGGTGCGGCTGGTGAGGTAGCGGGCGTTGGGGAAGGCGGGGACCCAGTCCCGTCCGTCCAGGCGGGTGTTCCAGCCGACGTGGTCGGTGTGCAGGTGGGTGGTGATCACCAGGTCGACGGACTCGGGCGGGAAGCCGGCCGCCGCCAGGCGCGCCATGAAGTCGGTGTCCAGGCCGTTCCAGGCCGGGTTGGCGCGCGGCTTGGCGTTGCCGATGCCGGTGTCCACGAGGATCCGCAGTCCGCCGGCCTCCACCGCGAAGCTGTGGCTGGCCAGGCGCGGGACCTCGGCGTCGGCGAAGTCGGGGCGCAGCCACGGCGCCTGGTCGAGGACCTCCTTGGTGGCGTCCGGGAGCAGCCAGGGGCCGGTCCGGCGGGGCAGTTCGATCTCGTCGACGCGGTGGACGGCGATGTCGCCGAGGTGCCAGGTCGCGGTGGTGGCGGGGGCGGCCGGGCGGGGGGTGGCGGTGCTCATCGGAGGATCCTTTCGGCGGTACGGGCCGGTGCGGGTCGACCAGCCGGGCACCTCGAGTCTTAAAGCGAACGCTTTGCGTTAAGTACTCTAGGCAGTCGGGCACCCGTAACGCAAACGCTTTGCTTTTAGGCTCCCGGGGTGGACCACGGGGGCGGCACGGTACCGCCCAGCGCCGCCGCGACCAGGTGGTCGGTGTAGGCCCGGGACAGCTCCGAGGAGCGGAACAGGATCCGGTACACCAGCGGGGCGACCAGGGTGTCCAAAAGGGTCTCCACGTCCGGCACCGCCTCCCCCCGCCCGGCCGCGCGCACCCCGACGGCCTTCAACTGCTCGGCGGCGTAGTCGGAGCAGCGCGCCGCGTTGCCCTGCTCGGGGTCGCCCAGCAGGGCGTCGCGCAGGTAGGTGCGCCCTGCCGTGGAGTCCATCTCCTCGGCGAACTGCTCGGCCCACGCCTCGAGGTCCGCCCGCAGGCTGCCGTGGTCGGCCGGCGGAGCGTCCGGGCGCAGCCGCTCCACGGCCACGTCCGACAGCAGCTCCCGCAGGTCCCCCCAGCGCCGGTACACGGTCGAGGGCGTCACCCCCGCGCGGGCGGCGATCATCGGCACGGTGAGCACCTCCCGCCCCACCTCCGCCTCCAGTTCGCGGACGGCCTGGTGCACGGACTGCTGGACGCGGGCGCTGCGCCCGCCGGGGCGTGTGGCGGCTCGGGGAGTCATGCCGCCAGCTTAACGCGAAGGATTTGCGTACGGCCGGACGCGCGGCTTGCCGAGCCGGCGGGACGTAGGAGTGCCGGGAGGCCGCCGCACGACCGCCGGGAGGCTGCGGGAGCCGTCAGCCGCGGCGCGGGGTGGCGCGCCTGGGCAGGCGGCCGGCGCCGAGGGAGGCGCCGAGAAGGGGGCGCAGCGCCGGGCGGCCGGGTGGGTGTTCCAGCCGCCACTGAGCGGCGATGGTGGCGAGGGCGAGGGTGGCCTCGACGGTGGCGAAGGTGTCGCCGATGCACTTTGGAGCCTCGCCGACGGGAACCTCGCCGACGATCTGCAAGGCGCTCAGCGTGGACGGCGGGTCGGGTCAAGGTCGGTTGCGTTTGAAGCAGGTGTTCCACACATG
Organism: Streptomyces sp. NRRL WC-3742; assembly: GCF_000720635.1. GTDB lineage: Bacteria > Actinomycetota > Actinomycetes > Streptomycetales > Streptomycetaceae > Kitasatospora. Next base: position 51,362 of record NZ_JOCF01000050.1, read on the forward strand.
GCGACCTTGAGCCAACGCGGAGAGCTGGCGAAACTCGAGCGAGCCTCCACTGCGAGTGCGCGTGGCGGGGCTCGGGCTACCAGAGGCTCGCGGGTCGTCCGGGGAGATCGAGTCGGCGAGGAGTGCGCGAGTGTCGGTGAGCTCGCACAGCCGAACCACTTGCCGACTGGCGGCTCGGACCCGCAGGCGCCGACCCGCCGCCATGGCATGTTGTCGTGCCCTCAACAGGGCGTTCAAGCCGCCGCAGTCGCAGAACGTGACGGCGCTGAGGTCGACCTCGACCGTCGTGCCGTGCTCGGTGACGGCGTTCTCCAGTGCCCGTTCGACGCGGTCCGCATTGCAGTGGTCGATCTCGCCGGCGACGGTGACCGTGACCACGTGGGGAGGAGTGAGCCGGACGGTGATGACGAGCTCTGAGTCGAGGATCGCCGTGGGCACCGTGTTGGCCGACACGGAGAGGTGTGGCCTGAAGCTGTGCGGGGCGCGGCGGTGTGACATGGCCGTTCTCCCTCCCGCCGAGACGGATCTTCAACCAGATCATCTGACTGGCCCAATGACCTGTCAATAGATACGCGAATAAAATTGCGCCCATTGAAAAGCGCGAATTACTTTTCGTATGATGGAGGCATGGAAGCGAAGCCTGACACTCGGACCAAGTGGACGTTCCTGACCAGCCACGCCCGTGTGCTGCACCTGCTCGCCCGCGACCCGGGGATGCGGCTGCGCGATGTCGCCGAAGCCTGTCAGCTGACCGAACGCGCGGTGCAGGCCATCGTCGCCGACTTGGAGACCGGGGGTTATCTGAAGCGGTCTCGTGAAGGACGACGCAACCGCTACGAGATCGCGTCCGAGGGCATGCTTCGCCATCCTGCCGAGGCGCGCCACACCATCGGCGCCCTGCTCGCCCTACTCACGGAGGAGCCCGACCCCGACAACCTCGATCCCTCCGCCGAACCGGCCGGCACCGACGAGGGTGGAACACGGAGCGTGAACGAACCATGACCTCAGGGGCAGACTTCGCACCACCACCCACGGCCTCGGCGCGGTCGGCCGAACTTCCGGTGATCGACCACCCGCTCGCCGTGAGCACCGACGACGCGCGCGAGCTGTCCAGGGCGCTGCTGCGGCGCCTGCGGCAGCTGGAGCAGGGCAGCGCGGCGCACTCCTACGTGCGGGGCACGCTGATCGAGCTCAACGTGTCGCTGGTCAGGTTCGCGGCCCGCCGCTTCCGCGGGAGCCATGAGTCGATGGACGACATCGTGCAGGCCGGGACCGTAGGTCTGATCAAGGCCATCGACCGGTTCGACCCGGATCGAGGCGTGGAGTTCGCGACGTTCGCCCTGCCGACCGTCATCGGCGAGATCCGGCGGTTCTTCCGCGACACCACCTGGCCGGTCCACGTCCCCCGGCGCCTGCAGGAAGCGCGACTCACGGTCGCCAGAGGCTGCGACGAGCTGGAGCAGGAGCTGGGGCGGGCACCCACCGTGGGCGAACTCTCCGAACGCCTCTCGCTGGCGCCGACCGAAGTGGCCGAGGCGATTGAGGCGGCGCAGGCGCGGACCACGCTGTCACTGGATGCGCCCTTCTCGGACGGCGCCACCGAGGGGGCACTTGAAGGCCGTCTGGGTTCCTGCGATCCGGCACTGGCAACTGTGGAGGACGTACAGTCCCTCAAGCCGCTGATCGCCGCGCTCCCGGAGCGCGAGCGCAGGATCCTTGCTCTGCGGTTCACCGAGGGCCTCACCCAGGCCGAGATCGGGCACCGGCTCGGCATCTCCCAGATGCAGGTCTCCCGCCTACTCGCCCGTTGCCTCGAAGACCTGCGGGCCGGCCTCACCGGAGAGGACAGCACCGACGACAGCGAACCGCCGCCGATCACTCCAACCGGGTGCCCAGCTCGCCGGCCGCCCGGCGGAGGTAAGCCCGCCGTACCCAGAGCCGACCCCGTCCGCTCACACCGACCACCCCGGGCCGACGCAGCTGCTGGCCGTCGCGGCCCGGAAGCTACTGGTCGCGCTGCTGACGACGATGCCCATCTCACGCTCCTGAGCCCGCGGTCCATCGACCGGGCGGGCGAGCAACGGCTGACCGCGCCGCGCTGCGTGACCGCCGAGGACGTGTGTGCGGCCCGGACTCGGGGACCGCCCGCCCGAAGGAGCAGGACCTCGGGCACGGCCAGGCCGCCGACCGCCGGCCGCATGTCGAGCATGACCTCGGCGGACTGTGGTCACGCCTCGAGCCGGCAGGAGGAGCTGCCGGCTCGGAAGCAGCACGCCCACGGCCAGGCTCGCCAGCAGGAGGACCCCTGGCACCAGTGTCATCGGCCACGGCAGGCGTCTACCGGGGTCGCGGATCTCCGGCTCCTCGCCCTCCCCGCTGGTCTCCGGCCTGCCGGGACGTTCACGCGGGGTCGGTCCCGCTCCGGCGAAGACCCGCAGTGCGGCCCGCAGCCCGGCGCTCCGCGGCGCCTACCGCCCAGTTGAGCCGTGTCAGTGCTCGGTCGCGTCCTTGACCTTCTCGCCGGCCTGCTTCAGGTCGCTCTTGACCTGTGTGCCCTTGCCCTTCGCTTCCATGGTCCTGTCGCCCGTGACCTTGCCGGCGGCCTCCTTCACCTTGCCCTTGGCCTTGTCCGCCGCGTTGCGCAACTTGTCCTCGGTGCCCATCACAACCACCTTCCGTCCGTCCGTCCGGCGGGGGCCGTTCCCGCCTCGCGGCTGCGCCTGCCCTGTCCGCGCCGTTCCAACTCCCGATTTGCGCGGGACTGCAGGTCAGTGGTGCAGGGCGGGCAGGACCAGCTCGCGGTAGGCATCGAAGAAGACCTCCTGGTCGGGGCCGACCTGGCCGACGTACACCTCGTCGAAGCCGGCTCGTGCGTAGGCGCGCACCGTCTCCACGTGCTCCTCCACCTCGTCGCCGCAGGTGACGGCGTCCGCGACCATGTCGCGGGTGACCAGCTCACTGGCCTGCTCGAAATGCGCCGGGGTCGGCAGGAGCTGGGCGAGCTCACCGGGTAGCAGCTCGGTCGGCCACAGCCTGTGCACCACGTCGACGGCCTTGTCCCGGTTGCTGCTCCAGCACACCTTCACTCCTCCCACCACGGGCTTGCCCGCACCTGCGCCGTCGCGGAACGCGCCCACCAGGTCAGCGTCCGGGCTCATGGTCACGAACCCGTCGCCGATGCGGCCGGCCAGCTCGGCGGCCTTCGCCCCGAAACCCGACACGAGAATCGGCAACGGACCGTCAGGCACGGTGTAGAGGCGGGCGTTGTCGACGGTGTAGTGCCGGCCGCGGTGGCTGATCTGCCGACCGGTGAACAGCTCCCGCATCACCTCGACCGCCTCCTGCAGCATCTCGGCGCGAACCTCGAAGGAGGGCCACCGGTCGCCGTGGATGTGCTCGTTCAGGGCTTCCCCGGTGCCGACGCCCAGGGCGAACCGGCCACCGAGAAGGACGCTGGAGGTGGCGGCGGCCTGCGCGGTGACCGCCGGGTGCAGCCGCACGGTCGGACAGGTCACCAGCGTGGTGACCGGCAGGGCGACGGCCTGTGACAGCGCACCGATCATCGACCACACGAACGCGCTGTTGCCCTGCGCGTCGTTCCACGGATGAAAGTGATCGGAGATCGCCAACCTGGTGAACCCGGCCTGCTGCGCCCGCCGGGCCTGCTCGATCAGCTCGGCCGGGGTGAACTCCTCACACGACAGGAAGTAGCCGTACTCGGTCATCGGATCCCGCTCCTTTCCAGGCAGGTCGCCCCCCTTCCTCCACAGGGGCGGGTACCCCGGACGGCGCCGGAGCACCACGGTAGGCCGAAGCTCCCCGCAGCCTGGCGTTAGCCCTCGGTCCGCCGGGGCACACGCACGAGCGGACGCCACAACGCGAGCGATGAAGGAGCAGCTATGAGCATGGTGCAGGAATCCGTCGAGGTGGCGGTGCCACTGCACACCGCCTACAACCAGTGGACGCAGTTCGAGGACTTCCCCCGCTTCATGGAAGGCGTCGAGGAGGTCACCCAGCTCGACGAGCGGCACAACCACTGGAAGTCCAGCGTCGCCGGGGTGACCCGGGAGTTCGACACCGAGATCGTCGATCAGCTGCCCGATGAGAAGATCGCCTGGCGCACCGTCGGCGGTGACGTTCAGCAGATGGGTGTGGTGACGTTCGAGCGCTTGGATGACCAGCACACCACCGTTCGCCTGGCTATGGACTTCACACCCGAAGGCGCGGCCGAGAAGGCTGCGGACGTCATGGGAGTGGTGGACCGACGCGTCAAGGGCGACCTGCGACGCTTCAAGTCATTCATCGAGGGCCAGGGCACGGAAAGCGGAGGTTGGCGGGGACGGATCACGCCCGCCTGACCCCGGCACTCGCACCGAAGAGCTTGGGAGCGCTGCCGGGGTAGGAACGGTGTCCTGCCAGGTGCGTCGTGCGCTGATCGGGGTCGACCAGGAGGAACTCCTCCTCCACGCCGAAGCGCAGTGCTCCGGTGGTACGGGGCATCGCTACCTCCGTGTTCTGACGTTGGCGCTGGTGCGTGGGTTGCCGAGCGCCGTCAGGGCGCGTGTTTCCGCCCACCTGGAAGGCAAACGGCCGGCCCGGGCACAGCGGGTTCTTCGACATCGTGTCGGGTGAGGCCCGGTCCCGCCGGCGAGAGGCGGGGAGTGTCACCCTTCGGCCTGATTCCGCCGCGCGGTGCGGCGGTGGCTGGTGTCGCAGAACGGGTAGTGGCGGCTGCGGCGGCAGGTGCAGAGCGCGACGACCGGGCGGTCGCTGCGGATGCTCCGGCCGTCGGGGAGAACGATCTCCACCGGCCCGTCCACGAGAATCGGGCCGCTGCCCGTCAGCCGCAGGCGAGGTGGCGGGGGTTCAGCGCGGTCGGGCACCGCGGATCACCACCAGCGTCTCCTCGCGCTCGCCCGGGGCGACCAGTCCGCGCTCCTCGAACCAGGGCGCCCGGCCCGTCATGACGGGCCCGAACGGCTGGGTGCGGGCGGCAACCACGCTGGTGGCGAGTCCGGCGCGGTGGAGAGCGGTGATGGTGGCGGCCGGCGCCGCCAGGGAGGACTGGACGATCAGCAGCACTCCGCCCGGTGCGAGCAGCCGGGGTGTCTGGTGGCAGAGCCGGTCCAGCAGAAGGCGCCCGTCCGGGCCCGCGTCCCAGGCCCGGCCGATCCCGTGCTGTGGTGGGCGGTCCCGGCGGGTGGGCACGTAGGGCGGGTTGGAGACGATGAAGTCGAAACGCCTACCGGCCACCGGCGCGGTCAGGTCGCCTTGGCGCAGCCGGACCCGCAGGCGGCGCAGGTGGGCGTTGACCCAGGTGGTTGCCAGGGCGAGGCGGGACAGGTCGACGGCGGTGACTGTGGCGCCCAGTTCCGCGCCGGCCAGTGCGACGGCCCCGCTTCCGGTTCCGAGGTCGAGCAGCCGGGCGCCGGTGGTGCCGGGCTCGCGGCGCAGCGCTTCGATGAGTAGGGCGGTGTCTCCCTGGGCGGGGTACACACCGGGTGGTCTCAGCAGCAACATGCAACGCTTGTGCCCCGTTTGCTCGGTTCAACCGTGCCGCCGGCGGCGCTTCTCGGCACGACGGAGCACCAGCCCGGGCAGCACCAGCCAGCAGAGCGCGAACCAGGTGACGACCGCCGCGGTGAGCGCCCAGGCTGCCGGTGGGTCGGCGCTGGCCGTGCGCAGCAGGAGCAGCAGCGCGCCCGCGATGGTCAGTGCCAGCAGTACCAGGCCGGTGCTGATCAGGTGGCCCGCCACCTTGACGAGCTCGGGTTTCATGCCGCGGCCGGCCAGCAGCCGATGGAAGGCCACCGGGGCGACCAGTGTGCCGGTGGCGACGGCGCCCAGGACCACGGTGGCGAGGTAGAGATCCTTGTCGAAGGAGGCCAGCGCGGCGAAGCGCGGGGTGAAGGCGACGCTGATCAGGAACCCGAACAGGATCTGCGCGCCGGTCTGGCAGACTCGCACCTCCTGGAGCATCTCGTTCCACAGCCGATCCGCCCGCTCTTCGGGTGTCTCGTCGCGTGGTCGTGCGGAGTCCTTGGCCCCGGTCACCGCCCGCTCCCTTCGCCCGCCGGGTGTCCGGCCTGGATGTCCGCGACGTCCTGGTAGGAGAGGACATCGGTGGGCTCGTGGGCGCCCGGGCGGCGGCCGGCGCTCTGCGGGTCGAGCAGGAAGCCGACGTGGTCGCCGCCGTCCGTGCGGGCGTGGACGCGCCCGGTGAACCAGGCGGGGGCGTCGGTGAGGATCGGCACTCCGCCGGGGCCCGGTGTCCATGCGACGGAGGCGAACTTGTCCGTGCGGTCGCCGCTGTGTCCGCCGAACAGCTCGGCCAGCTCGTGGCGGCGCGGCAGCAGGTGGACGGCCAGCAGGTCGCTGGCGGCCGCCACCCGGTAGGTGCGGTTGGCCTTGGAGAGCCAGACGACGAAGCGCGGCGGCGTGATCGAGCACTGGCCGGCGAAGCCGACCAGGCATCCGGCCCGCCGGCCCTCCGACGCTGCCGTGACCACGTACACCGGGTAGTCGAGCAGTTCGGTGAAGGAGTCGAAGGCATTCATCGCGGCCCGCCTCCCGGGGCGTCGGCCAGCGGTCTGCGCAGCGAGCTGCGGTCGTCGTGCCAGGCGCGCAGCAGGTGGTCGCTCAGCCTGGCCTCCACCGCGCCGGTGGCCGCGATGCCGAAGGCGACGTCGGCGGCCAGGCTCGGATCCGCTTCGGTGAGGGGCTCGATGACCGTATGCCGGACCAGCTGCTCGTGGACGGCGTCGGCCAGGACGTGCTCGCGGTAGAACAGGGTGCCGGTTGGCGAGGCGCCCAGTTTCTCCAGTGCCCGGGCCAGGCGGGCGGCCCCGGGCGGGGAGGTGATCTCCACGGCGGCGAACTGGCCGACCAGCGCGCCGCGCAGGGCACGGTGCAGTCCGAAGAGCGACATCAGGTTGACCACCGCGAGGGCGGGAGCGGGGACGGCGTCGAGGTAGTGCCCGTAGCCGGGGTCGAGGTCGAGGTCCGCCATCATCTCGGCGAAGAGCGTCGCGTGGGCCCGCTCCGGCCGGCCGCCGCCGTACTCGTCGTACTGGACGGTGACCAGGGCCGCCTTGGCGGGGTGGGGCAGGCGCGGCACCACCCACATCTGGGGATCGGCCTCCTTGAGGTGGTAGAGCGAGCGGTGCACCAGGTACTCGCGGGCCTGCCAGCGGTGCCCGTGCTCCAGCAGGTGGTGCGAGGGGCCGGTGCCCTCGGCGGGTTCCGCCGCCAGCAGGCCGGCCAGGGCTTCGCGCAGTGGCGGCGGGCTGCCGGCCTCGTGGCGCACAGCGGCGAGGAAGGCGTGTTCCAGTTCGGCCCTTACCGCCAGCAGGGCCGGGTGCCACTCCCAGCCGGGATCGGCCTCGGCGAAGCCCTGGTAGTGCAGCTCGTAGCAGGCGTAGAGGGCGAGTTGGAGGTCCTCCCCCCACGGGCCCGCGGCCTGGGGCGCGGCGATGCGTGTCGCCGGCTCTGGCGGGGTGCGCAGGGCCTCGAAGAGCGCGGCGCAGACCGGTCCTCGGGGCGCGGGCAGTGGCGGGGGCGCGCCCTGGTCGGCGCGTGTTCGGGCGGCGGAGGCGGCTGAGGTCACTGTCGCTCGCCTCCGCCCGCCGGGTGCAGTTCCAGCGCGCAGCACTTCGGGCCGCCGCCCGCCTTGAGCAGCTCGGGCAGGTCGAGCGGCAGGGGCTTGAACCCCTCGGCGTGCAACCGGGCCGTGAGCGCCCGGGCAGCCTCGGGAAGGATGACGTGCAGGCCGTCGCTGACGGCGTTCAGGCCCAGCGCGACGGCGTCCGCGTCGGTGGCGAGGATCGCCCGCGGAAAGAGCAAGTGGAGAACGTGGTTGCTCTGCGCCGAGAACGCGGGCGGGTAGTACATGATCTGGTCCTCGCTCAGTACGGCCAGCGCGGTGTCCAAGTGGTAGAATCGCGGGTCGGTCAAGGCCAGGCTCACCACCGGCCGGCCCAGTACCTGCTCGGCCTCGCGGTGGGCGGCCGCACTGGTCCGGGGCCCGGAGCCGGCCAGGATCCGGGCGCCGACCGGCAGGAAGTCGCCCTGGCCCTCACTCGGCAGGCCGGCACGTGTCGGCCGGTAGCCCGCGCGGCTGAACCATGCCTGATGGAAGCCGGACTCCGGAGCCCGCTGCGGATGCCTGAACCGCGCGATCAGCGCCCGCCCGCCCACCACCGCGGCCCCGTTCGCGGTGAACACCATGTCGGGCAGCCGCGGTCGCGGCGCAAGCGTCTCCACCCGGTGGCCCAGTTCGCGCAGGGTGGCGCAGAGCGCACCCCACTGGCGGAGCGCCGCGACAGCGTCGACCGGCCGGGACGGGTCCATCCAGGGGTTGATGGAGTACTCCACCGCGAAGTAGGTCGGCGGGCAGAGCAGGTAACGGCGACGGACAGCGGTACGGGTCGGCGTGGTCGTGGTCATCGGCTGCTCCAGACGATCGGATCCCCCAACGGCGGCTGCCCGCCCAGCGGCACGGGAAACGAATAGCCCGTAGGCGCCTACGTTTCGGGGCCGGCGCCGCAGCGCTTCGGACAGATCCACGCCCCCGAGGTCCGCTGCGCCCCCGAGGTCCGCTGCGCACCCGGCAGCCACCGACCTCGGCAGACCGGCGCCCGCCGGCCCGAGGCATGACCTGCGCCCGGCGCGGGAAGGCGCGGACCATGGCTACGGAACACGCGGAGACGGAACGAAAGTACGAGGGCCCGTGCCTGCCGGAGCGGCTCGACGGCCTTCCAGGCGTAGCGGCCACTGAGCGCGCCGAAGCACAGGACCTCGACGCCGTCTACTACGACACGCCGGACCTGCGCCTGCTGCGCCGACGGATCACCCTGCGGCGGCGAAGCGGCGGCACCGACCCGGGCTGGCACCTCAAGCTGCCGCTCGACGCCGACTCGCGGCAGGAAGTCCACCTGCCGCCGGACGGCAGCAGCCCGCACGACGTGCCGACCCCACTCGCAACCCGGATCGCGGCTTTCACGCGGGGTGCCGCCGTGCTGCCGGTCGCTCACCTTCGCACTGACCGGGCCCGGCAGCTGCTGCTGGACGATGCGGGAGAGATACTCGCAGAGGTCACCGAGGACCGGGTGGCGGCCCGGATACTCGACCCGGCGGCGGTGACCGGCGCGCCGGCGGGCGGGCTTGCGGCGCCACCGGCCGGCAGGGCGGGCGGAGCCACGACGGAGGTCAGCGGCTGGACCGAGTTCGAGGTCGAGCTGAAGCACGGCACGCGGGCGCTGCTCGAGCAGGCCGACACCGCGTTCACCGAAGCCGGCCTGGTCCGCTCCTCCTGGCCCTCGAAACTCGCCCGCGCACTTGGCCGGGCCGGCCCGCCTGAACCCCAGCCGCCCGGGCCCGTGCCCGCCGACGGTGCCGGAACGGCCGGCGACATCGTCATGGAGGGCTTCCGGGCCCAGCTCGCCAGGCTCCTGGCACTGGATGCGGCCGTGCGCGGCGGACAGGAGGACTCCGTGCACCAGATGCGGGTCACCGCGCGCCGGCTGCGGAGCCTGCTGAAGGCCCACCGGCGACTGTTCGACCGCCGCCGCACCGGCCCGCTGGCGGCGCAGCTGCGCCGGCTCGGAAGGCTGCTCGGCCGAGCCCGCGACCAGGAGGTACTCGCCGAACAACTGGTGAACGGGCTGGACGCGGTACCGGCCCAGATGCGCCAAGGCGCGTTGCGAGCCCAGATCACCCAGCGCTACACCCGCGGCTACCGGCGGGCCTGGGAGCACGCGGTCGCCGAACTCGACAGCCCGCAGTACTTCACCCTGCTCGATGACCTGGATGCCTTCGCGGCCCACCCTCCGCTACGCCACCGCGCTGCCCGCGACGCGCGCCGATACCTGAGCGACATCCTGCGGCGGGAGCAGAAGCGCACCCTGCGGCGGCTCGACAAGGCACTGCGCACCGAGCCGGGTCCCCAGCGGGACCAGGCTCTGCACCGCGCCCGGAAGGCGGCCAAACGCGCCCGCTACACGGCCCAGTGCGCGCAGCCCGCCACACCTCGGCGCGTCGCGAAACGGTTGGCCAAGTTCGCGAACCGGGCGAAGAAGCTGCACAAGGTCCTGGGCGTCCATCAGGACAGCGTGGTGGCCCGCCGGGTACTGATCACGCTCGGCTCCGAAGGCACCGCCGAGGACCGGCATGCGTTCGCCTTCGGTGTGCTTCACGAGCGGCAGCGGCTCGCCGCCGCCGACGCGCTCCGCCAACTGCCCCGGCTACGCCGACGCGCAGGCCGGCGCAAGCTCGCCGAGCTGACCTGATTCGGCCCGAGTCCGCACCGGCACGTGGTCGAGCTCGGCGTCGTAGAGGCCGTTCAGCAGGTGGATCGCGCCGGGGCCGGAGGTGGCCGCGCACACCCCGGTGCGGCCGGAGAACTTCGCGTAGCCCACCGCCCGGAAGGCTGGCCATCTCCTCGTGCCTGGCTTGGATGAACCGCGGTGTGTCCTCGGCCCGTCCCCAGGCGGCGAGCAGCCCGTTGATGCCGTCGCCCGGGTACGCGAAGACGTACTCGACCTCCCAGTCGCGCAGGCGCTCAAGCACGTAGTCGGAAACCTTCATCACCGAACTCGTCCACTGCGCGGTCCTGACACCCCGGGACCGGGGCGACCCACGAGGCGGCTAACCGCTGGCACCGGGCTCAAACCGGCCGCGCGCGAGGCGGCGGTGGCTCTGCGTCGTGCTGCCGGGCTCCGGGCGGTAACACCGCAGCGGGCACTCGGCCCAGACAGACTTGCCGCACGGCCCGATGTCGGTGCCCCACCTGGTCGACAGCCGATCGACCACCAGCAGGCCGTAGCCGCCCGGACGGTCAGGGGTCGCCGGGCGCCTGACGGGCCGGGTGGGGCTGGGGTCGGTCACCTCGATGCGCACGATGCCGTCGCGCCTGCTCAGGCTGAGCCGGCGGGGGAGCCCTGCGTGCAGCCGCGCGTTGGCGACCAGCTCGCTGACCACCAGCACGATGTCCTCCCGCTCCACCCCACCGGCGCCCCACAGGGCCAGGACGCTCTCGGCGAAGGCCCGGGCCGCGGCGACCGGATGGTTTGAGCCCGACACGTCCAGGCGGCACACCTGCCCATCGCGACAGCCGTATCGTGCTGCGACATCCATCGATCTCACCCCCGGCTCGGCAGGTCATCCCGATGCCTGGCGCATGCCCGTCGCTCCTCGGTTCACACCCCGATTGACAGCAGGCCGGACTCCGGCTCGCAGAGTGCGGCGGCGACGGGAGGGCGGGCGCCCGCAGCGCGGACCGAAGGGAGCGCAGCCGGCGGGCGCGCTCTGCCAGGCCGGCGGGGTCCCGGTCCTGCTGCGGGCGGGCGCGATCAGCACGGACCGGCTTCGCGAGATCGCACCCGACCTGCGAGAGCGCCGGCCCCGGGCGTCACGATGCAGCGAGCGGCAGATTGAGGCCCCGGGCGGTGACGATCCGGGCGGTGCCGTCGGTCAGCCGGTAGGACAGGCCCACGACCGCGACCCGGCCGGCGTCGACGGCCTCGGCGAGGGTGCGGGAGCGGTCCAACAACAGGTCGACGGTGTGCCGTATGTGCTCGGCGATGAAGTCCTCGTCCTTGGTGCGCCCGGCCGCCCGGGCGGCCAGCACGCTGGGAGTCACCTTCTCGATCACGTCCCGCACGTAGCCGCCGGCCGTGGAGCCGTCCTGGACGGCGGAGCGGGTGGCCGCGACGGCGCCGCAGGCATCGTGGCCGAGCACCACGACCAGGGGGCAGCCGAGCACGCTCGCCCCGTACTCGATACTGCCCAGCACCTCCGGCCCCATGACATGCCCGGCGGTGCGGACCACGAACAGGTCGCCCAGGCCCCGGTCGAAGATGATCTCGGCGGCCAGCCGGGAATCGGAGCATCCGAACAGCACCGCGAACGGGCGCTGGGCCGGTGCGATCTCAGTGCGGCGCGCGGCGTCCTGGTTCGGGTGCTCCGGCGAACCGGCGACGAATCGCCGGTTGCCGGCCAGCAACGTCTCGAATGCCTCGTGGGACGTCGGAATCTGGGCATCGGTCATGGCCGCAGACTACGTCCTGGCCTCGCAGGCCGCGTCGGCGGCCCCTTCCGTCCACCGCCCCGGGTGAGCGCACAGCCCCGTGTCAGGAAGCGAACCAGGATCGGACGTCAGGCCGATGCTCGGGGCCCGCGACGATCGCGCACGGTCAGCCATGCCACGGCGGCCACGATGATCACCGCGAGGACGAGGCTGACCGGACCGGTCCCGAGGTCCAGGCCGCCGCGCTCGCGGCCGACCCCGGCCCAGTCGGCGAAGCAGGCGCCGAGCGGCCGGGTCAGCACGTAGGCCCACCAGAAGGTGAGCACCGGCGAGAGGCCGGACAGGCGGTGGGCGAGCGCCGGGACCAGAATCAGGGCGGCGAACAGCAGCCCGGAGGACAGGTAGCCCCAGCCCAGGGTGGCCGCCGTCAGGTCCCCGACCGCGGTGCCGAGCGCGAAGGTGGCCATCACTGCGCACCAGTAGAAGACCTCGCGCCGCCCGCCGGCGACCGTCTCCACCGCCAAGGTCCCCTCGGCGCGCCGCCACAGGACGAACACCAGGGCGAGGACGAGGGCGAACGCCGTCGCAGACACGGCGTACGGGACGCCGAGGGCGACGTGCGCGACATCGGCGGCCATGGTGCCGAACACGCTCACCATCACCACCGCGGCCCAGTACACGACCGGGACGTAGCGGCGGGTACGGGCCTGGGCGAACAGCGCGGCGGCCAGCAGCAGGCCCGCCGAGCCGACCGCCGGGATCGGCCCGAGGGTGCGGGCGAGGTAGTCGGAGGTGGTCTCGCCCATGCCGGTGGTGAGGATCTTGACGATCCAGAACACCGCCGTCACCTGCGGGACCTTGCTCCAGGCCGGGCCTGAGAAGCCGGCCTGGCGTCGGTGCGTGAGTTGGGGTGTTGTGGTGGCGCCCACGAGGACGGCGCTCCCTTCCATGATGCGTGGCCGCGGCCGCGCAGAACGAACGGGTCAGTCGCCCAGGACGGTGTTGCCGGTGATCGTGTTGCTGGCGCCGTCCACCGTGACCACGTGCCGCACGCCGTCCGGGCCCAGGACCACGGCCCGCCACGCGCGGCCGCCGCCCTGCTCGGCGACCGGGGACAGCGACTCGACCTTGCCGCCGGGCACACCCGACGATGCCTTGGCCACCGCATCAGCGGCGTCGGTCGACGGCAGCGGTGCCGGCGCACCAGGGGTGTCCTTCTCCTGGGTGCCGTGGCGGCCCTGACGACCGTCCGGGCCGTCGTGCCGCGCGACCGTCCGGTCGCCGTGAGCGCGTTCCCCCGCGACCCTCCGGTCGCCGTGAGCGTGCTCTCCCGCGCCGTGACCCTCGACCTCGTGGTGGACCGCCATGGCCGCCGCGCCACCGCCGAGCACGACCACGGCCACGCCGGCCAGGACCCATCGCCCGGAGCGTCGGCGCACCCACCGTCCGGCACGGCCCAGACCCGTACGCGTCCTCCCGGCGCTCTTCGTCAGCTCGATCGGCTCGGACTGCCCCTCGTTCTCCACGGACTCGTTCACCCTGGCCACCTCTGTCCACCGCAGACCCGGGCCGTCCCCGGGCGACCGCCTCAGGATGTCCGGACGATGCTGAAGCTGAGCTGAAGACCTGAAGCCGTCTTCAGCTCCCCGATCCCGGGACCTGCCACCCTGGTGGGTATGCGCGTACTGGTGGTGGAGGACGAACGACGACTGGCCCTGGCAGTACAGCTGGGCCTGGCCGCGGAAGGGTTCACCGTCGATCTGGCCCACGACGGGCTCACCGGCCTGGCCAGGGCCATGGACCACAGCTACGACGTGATCGTGCTGGACATCATGTTGCCCGGCCTCAACGGCTACCGGGTCTGCTCCCGCCTGCGTGCCGCCGGTAGCGACGTCGGCATTCTGATGCTCACCGCCAAGGACGGTGAGTGGGACGAGGCCGAAGCCCTGGATACCGGCGCCGACGACTACCTCTCCAAGCCCTTCTCCTTCGTCGTGCTCGTCGCCCGCCTCAAGGCCCTCGCCCGCCGCATCGGCAGCCGCGCACCCCGGCGTACCGTCCTGGGCGACCTCGTCGTGGACTCCGCCGCCCGCACCTGCACCCGGGCCAGCGTCGCCGTGCCGCTCACCCCGCGGGAGTTCGCCATCCTCGACCACCTGGCCCGCCGCGCCGGGGAGGTCGTCTCCAAACGGGAGATCCTCGACGCCGTCTGGGACAGCGCCCTGGACAGCGACCCCAACACCGTCGAGGTCCACGTCAGCGCCCTGCGACGCAAGATCGACAGCCCCTTCGGGCGGGCAGCGGTGCAGACCGTTCGAGGCGCCGGCTACCGGCTGGCGGCTGATGGTGGCTGACAGCATCCAGGCCCGCATCCGTGCCGTCGCCCGCCGTGGTCTGGCCCGACCCCCACGCCTCGCGGTCCTTCTCGACCGGTTCGCCCCACGGTCGGTCCGGGCCCGCACCACCCTCGCCGCCTGCCTCAGCGTCGCCGTGGTCCTCGCCATCGCCTCAGTCGCGGTCGTCCTGCTGCTGCGCGCCAACCTGGGACGCACCGTCGAGACCGGTGCCCGCGAGCAGGCCCAGATCGTCGCCCGTCTCGCCATGGACGGACACCTCAGCAGCCCGCTCCCGCTCGACCACGGCACCGACTTCATCCAGGTCGTCGACGCGCACGGCGCCGTCGTCGCCGCCAGCCAGAACCTGGCCGGCCGTCCCGCCGTCGCCCCCGTCAGCCGGCGGGACGGCCACACCGTCTTCAACCTCGGCGCGCTGGGAGCCGAACACCACCAGCGGGTCACCGCCGTCACCGCCACCACCCCCACCGGCCCGGTCACCGTCTACGTCGGAGCCTCCCTGCGCACCGCCGACGCCGCCGAGGACCTCACCACCGCAGCCCTCGCCGCGCTCAGCGCCGTCCTGCTGCTCACCGTCGGCGCCCTCACCTGGCGCTCCACCGGCCGCGCCCTGCGGCCGGTGGAAGCCATCCGCACCGAGGTCGCCGCCATCGGCGACCGCGACCTCGACCGCCGCGTCCCCGAACCCGGCAGCGACGACGAGATCGCCCGCCTCGCCGGCACCATGAACGCCATGCTCGAACGCCTGGAGGCCGCCGGGGTTCGGCAGCGGCGCTTCATCGCCGACGCCTCCCACGAACTGCGCAGCCCCCTGACCGTCCTGCGCACCCAACTCGAAGTCGCCCTCGCTCACCCGGACCCCGAGGTTCGCAACCGCCTGGTTGCCGGAGCCCTCGAGGACACCGAGCGCCTCCAGGCCCTCGCCGCCGACCTCCTGCTGCTCGCCCGCCTGGACGCCACCGCACACGACTGGCCGCACGAACCCGTCGACCTCGCCGAACTCGTCCGCGCCACCGTCGCAGCCCGCGGCACCCGGGCCCACCCGGTCTCCGTCCACACCCCCGGACCGGTCCTCGTCCACGGGAACCCCCAATGGCTGGGCCGCCTGCTCACCAACCTGCTGGACAACGCCCATCGCCACGCCCGGCACCACATCACCGTCCGCCTCGAGCTCGACCCGGCAGCGGGCCTGGCCCTCCTCGACGTGGCCAACGACGGCCCCATGATCGAACCGGCCGACCGCGAGAAGATCTTCGAACGCTTCACCCGCCTCGACGACGCCCGAAGCCGCGACGACGGCGGCGCCGGGCTCGGCCTCCCCATCGCCCGCGACATCGCCGCCGTCCACGGTGGCACCCTCGCCGTTCTCGACACATCGGGCACGACGACCTTCCGAATCAGCCTCCCACTCCCGCACGCGGCGGCGGCCTGACGGCCTTCGAGTGGATCGGCGACACCAAGGCACTGGAGCCCGGGATCGAGACCAGGTGCGGCCGTCCGTGCGAGCGGCGCCCACGCATGCGCGGCGACCGATAACCCCACCCAGCGCGCCCAGTGACAGCAGCAGCTCGCCCTCGTCGCCGCCTACCGCGACCAGGACAAGATCACCGACGACAACGCCGCCCAGCCTGCCGGCCCCTACATCGAGGAAGGACGCACGGGTCACGACGCCTACGGGAAGGCCATCGCCGCTGCGATCGCCGCCCGCCGCATCGCCGCCGCGCCGGCACCCGCGGAGACCACCACGGCGAACACCGACCAGCAGGCCCCCGCCGCCAGCTTGCCGCCGACGTCTACCGCGCCCTGCCCGAGGCAGACCAGGCCGAAATCCTGCGCACCGTCGCCCCACCCGCACCGGCGCCGGCCGGCTCGCCAGCCTCCCGCGCCTGGACGACGCCGCCCTCACCCAGCAGGACATCGCCGAGCAGGTCACCACCGTCTCCCACGGCACTGTCCGTAACGGTGACGATGGTCGGCGAGCCCGGCTCGGCCCCTGACCAGCCTCGTCGCGTCGTCGGTTCGCTGCGTTCAGCCGAGACTCTGCGACCGCGAGGCCGACGATGGCGGCGAGCATCCGCGCCGTGCCGGTGACGACCGCGATCTGGGATCGTCTTCCTGATCTCGCAGGTCAACGCGAAATCAGACGTTCTGTCATAGGAGGCACGCTCAGGTCTTGTCTCGGCTGGGAACGTCGCGCCGCCCCTGGCACCGCTCGGATGCCTCCTCGGCTGATCAGGGGGCGCACCCGTGGGCGTGGTGAACGACGGGCGGGGTCACTGGGGGAGGGTGACCAGGACGCGGCCGCGGCTGCCGGCGTCGACGCGGTCGTGGGCCTTGGCGATGTCCGCCAGCTCGTAACGGTCGCCGACTTCGACGGTCAGGGCGCCCACGGCGGCCGCGGCGGTCAGATCGCGTGCTGCCTGGCGTTTCGCCTCTTCGGGGAAGTCGTCGCTGCCGATCAGGCGCAGGATGACGTTGTTGAACAGCAGGGGCCAGAAGGGGATCTCGGTCCGGTCCGCGCTCGTCGCGTAGGCGGCGATGACCGCGCCGTTCGCGACCACGGCGTTGTCGAGGTCTGCGTTGTCGGACAGGGATACCTCGACGATCCGGTGCACGCCCTCGGGCGCGTACGCGCGGATCGCCGCCGCCGGGTCCTCCTGGTCCAGGGCCACGGCGTGGGACACGACAGCCGGATCGACCTGTGCGAGATCCGCGCCGCGCCGGACAGTGGCGATCACCCTGGCTCCGCCCCAGCGGGCGAGCTGCGCGGCCAGGGAGCCGACCCCGCCCAGAACGCCGTGCACCAGCACGAGCTTGCCGTCGACCGGTCCATCGGCGAACACGGCGCGGTGGGCGGTGATGCCGGGGATGCCCAGGGCCGCGCCGACCTCGTCGCTGAGGTGGTCGGGCAGCGGAACAGCCAGATCGGCGGGTACGACGGTGTACTGGGCGGCCGTGCCGAAGGGCCGGTAGGACTGGGCGCCGTAGATCCACACCCGCTGTCCGATCCTGCGCACGTCGACTCCCTCGCCCGCGGCGTCGACGACTCCGGCGGCGTCGCTGTGCGGGATCACCCGCGGGTAGGGCATCGAGGAGCCGAGCCAGCCGCGCCGCTTCTTGGTGTCGCCGGGGTTGACACCGGAGACGGTGACGCGGACGCGGACCTCGCCCGGGCCGGGGGTGGGGTCGGGCAGCTCGCCGACGCGCAGCACGTCGGCGGCGGGGCCCTGTCGGTCGTACCAGGACGCAAGCATGAGCGGTTACCTCCGGGGCTGGTCAGCGCACAGGTCGTCCGAGCGTAGAGGGGTCTGTCTCGGTGCGCGCGGTGACTGGCTCGTCACCGTCCAGAACCTGGTGCAACCAGGCCCGTTCGGCGCTACTGATGGCGCGGGCGGTCAGCAGCATGCCGCGCCGGTAGGGGTCGGTCATGTCCTCGGCCCGTAGCGGCCGGTCGCCGTCGTAGAAGAAGCTCGCCGGCTCCTCCAGGAACTCCAGTCGCCGCCGCAGCACCGCGTGCTGTTCGGCGACGTCCGGCAGGAGGGACAGGAACGCCAGGACGGTGAAGAACCGCGTGAAGTCGCTGATCTCGTGGTCGGCGGGCGCGCGCAGCCGCTTCAGCAGGTCGGTGCGCCCGGCGTCGGTCACGCTCAGTATGTAGCGGGCCGGGCCCGCGGCCGGGTCCGTGCGCCGTTCCAGCAGGCCCGCCGCGGCGAGACGCTTGATCGCCGGGTACAGGCTGCCGTCGCTGACCGGCCGGGTGTAGCCCGTCAGCTCCGAGAGTCGGCGGCGCAGTTCATGTCCGGGCAGAGGCCGCTCGGCCAGGAAGCCCAGTATCGCTAGGTCAAGCATGTCCCTATCGTCCCACACGTACATCGATTCGATGCACACATCGAATCGATGTACTGTGGTACTTCCGCTCGCTCGTTGCGAGGGGCAGTGCCAGTAGAGAGGGAGGCGGACGGACATGTCGCCGCAATCCACCGAATCCGTGATGAGTCGCTTCGTCGAGTTCATCAACACAGCTGACGAGGACCTTGCCCGTGAGATCATCGCCCCGGACGCCGAGTTTCATGCGCCGAGCCACGCGGAACCGCTGCGGGGCCCTGAGGGCTACCTGGAGCTGATCGCGATGATGCGCGCGGGGTTCCCGGATGTCCGGTGGACTCTGGAAGAGACCGTCACCGAGGGCGACACGGTCGCCGCCCGGTTCACCATGCGCGGAACGCATCAGGGCGAGTTCTTCGGAATCCCGGCCAGCGGAAAGACCATCTCGGTCCAGGCCATGAACTTCTACTACCTGGCCGGCGGAAAGATCATCAAGGAGCGGGGTCAGCCCGACCTCCTCGGGGTGTTGCAGCAGATCGGTGCCGTGCCTGCGCCGTGAGAGCGCAGGTCCGCCGGCGGCAGCGCCGGACGTCCACCGGGCTTCCGGCGGTGCGAGGGTGGTGTGCCAGACCATGGTCTGGCACACCACCCTCGTCTCATTGGGACTGCAGCCCGCGCACCAGGGGGCACCGCGCGACTGCGCCACCGAACGATGGCCGTCGACACCGGTGGGGCCAAGGAGGGCAAGCGCCAGGAGGCCGGCCCGGAAGCGGCTTGTTCTAGTTTCTGACGCGGTGAGAACGATCATGGTTCGATCGGCGCGAGGGTGCTGACGCGGTTTCGCACTCGCGGCGGGCCTTGCGCTGGGCCGGGACCCGCGACGCCCTGGGCGCCGCCGAGAGGCTGGCAGTGGGCGAGGAGCCGGCGGTGCACCGCGGGGACGGCGGTGACGCGAAGGGTGTAGCCCTGACCGCGCCGTACTGTCACGCCCTGGTCGACAGCGGCGCGCGCCGACGCCGGCGCGGAGGCCGACGGCCCCGCGGGCCCGCCACGGGTGGGTAGCGTGCGCCGGGCCGTCAGTCACTCACGCGGTCTCACTTCCCGTGCAGAGCCTTGCGGCGACGTCCGCGAAGCACCAGGACGCTTCCGGCAGCGACAGCCAGCAGGCCACCGACGGCGCTGTACGTGACAGCGTCGCTCATCCCGGTGGAGGCCAGGCCGCCGGACGTGCTGCTCGGGCTCGGGCTCGGGTGGCCGACGGGCACGCCCTTCTCCGCCTGTGCACGGGTGCCGGTCGTGCCGGAGGCGGAGACAACCGGCGTGACGGCGGTCGGCGTGGCGGCGGTCGGCTTGCGGAGGGGCGACGGCTTGTCAGCGCCGGCGGTCCCCGACGCGGGCTTCAGCTGAAGAGTCGTGATCGAGTACGGCGGCAGCGTCTGTGCGACCGCCGTGCCCCGCTCCGCCGTCGTCAGGGCGGTGTCTCCCTGGGCGTACGAAACGGTCGTGACCGCCCCTGCGGCCGGGGTGAATCCGGCGTACGAGAGCGACACCTGCGCCGCGTTCTGCGGGCTCTTGTTGATCAACATGACGTTCAGACCGCCGTTGCCGCTCCGCACCGCGTGCACAGCAACCGACGAGTCGCCCGAGGACGACTTGACCATGGTGTCGCCGGGCTGCGCGAGTGCGGTCAGTGAGCGGATGCCCCAGTAGCTGGGGAAGGGCGTATCGCGCTGCGGTTCGCACGTGCCCCCGGCGCACGTTCCGGCGGAGAGCATGCCCCCGTCCCGGTAGTCGGTCTGGCCGATGACGGTGGTGGGTGCTTCGCTCGTGCCGTTGTGCAGGTTCCACCAGTCCACGTGGGTGGCACCCTGCTCGAACCAGCTCATGTAGGTGTCCGGCGCGAACAGGGCCGCGGCCTGGCTGGTCGCGGCGGGCGAGCCGGCGGCGGCGTCGGTCTCGGTGACCGCGATCTCCACCGAAGCGGCGCGCGAGCCCTCGTACTTGGCGATCAGCGAGCGCAGCGTGGAGGTGGTACCGGCGATCCGGGAGGGGGTGTTCAGCAGGTCGGCCGTGGTGGTGCCGCCCGGATACCAGTGGACGATGACGAAGTCGATCGAGCTTCCCGCGATGGAGAGCACCGTGTTGTTCCAGTCGGCGCTGTCACCGGGAGCCTTCTCCTTGTCCGGCCAGCCGCCGGGGGTGGTGAGCACCGCTCCGATCTTCACGGTCGGGTCCACAGCCTTCATCGCCTTCGCGTAGGCGATCAGGTTGTTCGCGTACGCCGTCGGGCTCTTGTCGGCGTGCTTGTCAAGTTCCCAGCCCTTGCCGTCGCCGTAGTGCCCGTTGCCGTAGACCTCGTTGCCGATCTCCCAGTACTTCACGCCGTAGCCCTTGTCGACGTTGGCGTACTTGACCCAGTCGGCGGCCTCCTGGGGGGTGCCGGAACCGTAGTTCGCGGTGATGATCGGCTGGGCGCCGACCGTCTTCGCGGTGGCCATGAAGTGGTCGAAGTCGGTGTTGGAGGGGATCCCGCCGCCGTCGTCCATGGTGTGGGTCTTCCAGTGGTAGTCGTCCGCGCCGGAGCCGCCGGGATAGCGCAGCTGCCCAACTCCCGCGGCATTCATGAGCGATGTCACCTGGGCGGTGCCCATGTGATCGTCGCCCACGCCCGTGTTGAGGCCGACACCACTGCTGGGTACCGTGCCCAGGGAGGTGCCGGCATCCACACTGATGCCGACGGTCGTTGCGGCGCCCGCGCTGGGCGCCAGGGCACCTGCACCGGCCGAGGCGGCGAGCACCGCCACCGCCCCCACGGCAAGATGCCGGAGCATCCGGCTACGGCGGGGCGTGCGCCCCCGAGGCATCGGCTGCTCGGCGGATCGCGGCTCGTCTGGTGACACGTGGGGCTCCGATAGGGTGTTGACACAGATGGCGAACTGCCGCTGACCGCGGCTCGCCGTCGTTGGCACACCCCTTAGTGGCCACTCGGAGCGGAAAGGTTGCCGTCCGTCTCAATAGTTTTTCGCCGAGACGCGGTCGCACCGTCTCACCGGACCCGGTGCCCCGTGACCCAGTGACACGCCCGGGCTCCCTCTCCACCTCGACGGCGCGAACCGTCACATGCTTCCGGCCGCACACCGCCCCGCGGTGGCCGGGCGGCTGAAGCCGCACAGGAAGCACAGGGAAAGACAGACGGCGGCAGCCGCCCATCAACCGCCACGACCACGGTGACTCCAGGCCGTGACCGCTGTCCTAACGACGACTCCTCTGGGTCGGGGCAGAACCTCCAGCGTCCGCAGGGCGACCTGGGTGCAAAAGGGGCGATCCGCATTCACCACGTGATAGCGCATGAGTGCAAATCGGCCAAGTAGGGCGGGGGCTTGCGGGCCGAAGCGGCAGGGCCGTGTCGGCGTGAGAGGCTGGGTCTCATGAACCGGTTGGCGGGTGTGACCTCGCCTTATCTGCTTCAGCACGCTGACAATCCGGTCGACTGGTGGCCGTGGGGACCCGAGGCGTTCGAGGAAGCGAAACGGCGTAATGTACCCGTTCTGCTATCGGTTGGTTACGCTGCGTGTCACTGGTGCCAATGGTACGGCACCGTCAGCGCTGACCGGTGTCCGTGATCCGCCCCGGTGCCACCTCCCCAGAGGGGATCACGCCGCATTACTCCAGGCCCGGCGCCACCGGCTGCCCGTCCCGAAGCCCCGCCGTTGGTCCGTGGGTGGCGACCGCGGCGGCGAGTTCGTGCAGGCGCTGTTCGGAGGGGCTGCCGGGCTGGGCGGTCCAGACGACGATGTGCTGGTCGGGGGCGGTGGAGCTGGTGAGGGTGTCCCAGTCGAGGGTGAGGTCGCCGACGAGCGGGTGGCGGAAGTGCTTGTTGCCCGCGCCCTGGACGGCGACCTCGTGGCCCTGCCACCACCGCTGGAAGTCGGCCTGGCCGGCCATCTGCGTGAGGAGCCCGCGCAGGCGGGGGTCGTCGGCGCGGCCGGCGGTGTTCATGCGCAGGTAGGCCACGCAGGAGCGGGCGCCGCTGTCCCAGTCGCAGTAGCGGGCGCGCAGGGCCGGATCGTTGAAGAGGAGCCAGACGTAGTTGCGCTGGTGCTCGGGGCGGAGCGCGAAGTCGGTGAGCAGGGTGGCGGCCAGGGGGTTCCAGGCGAGGACGTCCATGGCGTCGGTCAGGACGAGAGCCGGGTAGGTGGTGAGCTGGGCGAGGAGGCGGTGGCCCAGTTCGGTGACCCGTGTGGTGGCGGTGGCTGGGGCGGGCGGATCGGTGGGGGTGCGTCCGGCGAGGCCGAGCAGGTAGGTGCGCTGGTCGGCACTCAGGCGCAGGACGCGCGCGAGGGCTTCCAGGACGGGGGCGGAGGCAGACATCCGTCCCTGCTCGACGCGGGTGTAGTAGTCGGTGCTGATGGCGGCCAGCTGGGCGACCTCCTCGCGGCGCAGGCCCGTGACCCGTCTGGGTGTCCCGGTGGCGGGCAGGCCGACCTGGTGGGGGGCGAGCTCGGCTCGTCGGGCCCTGAGGAAGGTCCCGAGTTCCTTCGGGTCGCCGGCGTGGCTGTTCATGGTTCCAGTCTGGCAGTGGTGTCGGGCCGTGGGACGGGTGCGGTGTCGGCAGCGGTAGGGGTGTCGGTCCAGGAGGCGAGGATGCGCAGGGCGTCGTGGGTTGGGGTGCCGGGTTCGGCGGTCCAGAGGACGAGTTGCTGGTCGGTGTCGGTGGTGCTGGCGAGGGTGTCCCATTCGAGGGTGAGGTTGCCGACGACGGGGTGCCGGAGGGTCTTGGTGCCGATCCCGCGGACGGCGACGTGGTGGGCGGCCCACCAGCGGCGGAAGTCGGCGTCCTGGAGGGACAGTTCGCCGACCAGGGCGGCGAGACGGGGGTTTCCGGGATCGCGGGCGGCTTCCATGCGCAGTTGGGCCACGCAGGTGTGGGCGACGTTCTCCCAGTCGGCGTACAGTTTCCGCATTCTCGGGTCGGTGAAGACGAGCCGTATGTAGTTCCGCTGTTTCTCCGGGATTTTCGAGAAATCGGTGACCAGGGCGGCCGCCAGCGAATTCCAGGCGAGAATATCCATGCGCCGGCCGAGGACGATCGCGGGGGTGGTGCTCAGGTCGTCCAGCAGTCGGCGCAGTCTCGGCTGGACCTTTTGCAGGGTGCGGCGAGGGGGTCGGGCGTCGGGCCGTCCGGCGAGGCCGAGCATGTAGTCGCGCTGGTCGTCGTCCAGGTGCAGGACGCGGGTGAGGGCGTCGAGCACTGGTGCCGATGCCTGGATGCGTCCCTGCTCCAGGCGGGTGTAGTAGTCGGTGCTGATGGCCGCCAGCTGGGCGACCTCCTCCCGGCGCAGTCCAGCGACGCGGCGGCGTCCGGTGTCCGCGGGCAGCCCGACGGTGCGGGGGCTCAGCTCGGCCCGGCGGGCCCTGAGGAAGGCCCCGAGCTCCTCGGGGTGGGCGTTGCTGCTCATGCGGTCCAGTCTTGCGCGCATCGCAAGTCCGGTGGGAGGGAGAGTTTTCTCCCTGGATAAGTCCCTCCCAGGAAGGAAATCTCCTCTTTATCGAGGTGGCCGGGCGTGCGACTGTTTGTGGTGTGCCCCGCAGGACGGCCCCCGGAATCCGGGAGCTATTCAGGTCGGGAGATTCGAGAATCTCCGTTGTTGCGCACCGGAATGACACCGGGCACAGGGCATACGACCATCGGGAGAGAAATTCATGGAATTCGTCGAATCTGCGGCCACGAGCAAGGCCCCGGCCGAGTGGTTCACCGGCGACGTGTGGTGGGACGTGGTCCACCCCGGTACGGCCCCGTCCCGGATGCGCGTCAACCTGGTGCGCTTCGCCCCGGGCGCGCGCACCCACTGGCACTCCCACGTGCTGGGCCAGAGCCTGCACGTTGTCTCCGGCACCGCCCTGGTCGGCACCCGCGACGGAGTGGTCCTCGAAGCCCGTCCGGGTGAGCTGGTGGTCTGCCCGCCGGGTGAGGAGCACTGGCACGGTGCGGCGCCGGACCGGTTCATGGAGCACCTGGCGATGTGGGAGGGGCCCGGTGACGGCAGCCCGGAGACCACCTGGCTGGAGCCCGTCACCGACGAGCAGTACTCCGCCGCCCGTACCACCAGCCACTGACCGGCCCATCCCTGCCCCCGTCCGGAAGGAACGCGCAACCGCCATGAGTACTGTCAACCGGGTCCTCGTCGTCGGAGCCACCGGCCGCACCGGCCGGCACGTCGTCGCCGCCGCGAAGGACCGGGGCCTGACCCCCGTCGCGCTGGCCCGTAACGAGGCCCACGCCCGCCGGCTGCTGCCGGGCACCGAGATCGCCGTCGCCGACCTGGAGTCGCCCGAGGCCCTGGCCGACGCCGTGCGCGGCGTCGACGCGGTGGTCTTCGTCCACGGCTCCGACGACGACGCCCGCCCCGACTCCTTCGAGCGCGTCGACTACGGCGGCGTCGCCCACGTCCTGGCGGCACTCGGCGACCGGCGCCCCAGGATCGTCCTGCAGACGACGATCTTCGTCACCCGCCGCGACCACCCGTTCAACCAGGGCGGCCACGCCCTGGACTGGAAGCGCCGCTCGGAGCGCCTCGTGCGGCTCAGCGGCGCCCCCTACACGATCGTGCGGCCCGGCTGGCTGGACGCCGGCCCCGGCGGGGAGCACCTGCGCGTCGAGCAGGGCGACTCCGGCGAGGACGGCGTCGGCCGCCAGGCGCTCGCCCGCCTGCTGGTGGCTGCCCTGCTCGACGACGAGGCGATCGGCCGCACCTTCGAGGTCTTCTCCGGCCCCGGCCCCGCGACCACCGACTTCACCGCCCTGTTCGCCCAGGCCCGGCCCGACGCCGCAGGTGCCCTCGACGCGGTCGAGGACCGAGCCAACCTGCCCCTTGGGCGCGAACCGGCCCGCGTCCGCGACGACCTCGACCACCTGCGCGCCCACTGAGCCCGTCCCCGAACCCCCCTTTGAACACCCCCGTCACCAGGAGTACGACGATGCAGTCCACCACCTTCCCCAACGGCCCGATCACCATGGCCGGCAACCTGTTCCTCCCCGAGGGCTTCGACCCGAACGGCAGCTACCCCGCGATCGTCACCGTCCACCCGGGCGGCGGCGTCAAGGAGCAGACCGCCGGCCTCTACGCGAAGAAGCTCGCCGAACAGGGCTTCGTGGCCCTGGCCTTCGACGCCTCCCACCAGGGCGAGAGCGGCGGCGAGCCCCACTTCCTGGAGGACCCTGCGCGCCGGGTCGAGGACGTCCACGCCGCCGTCGACCACCTGCAGTCCCTGCCCTACGTCGACGCCGACCGCGTCGGCGTTCTGGGCGTCTGCGCCGGCGGCGGCTACGCCGTCAACGCCACCATGACCGACTCCCGGATCCGGGCCGTGGCCACGGTCAGCGCCCTCAACATCGGCAGCGCCTGGCGCAAGGGCTGGTACGGCTCCGACCAGGACAGCGCGGCCCTGCCGGTGCGCGACGCCGCTTCCCAGGCCCGCCAGGCCCAGGCCACCACCGGCGCCGAGCCCGTTATGGCCCCCTACGTTCCGGCCGAGCTCGACGGGAACACCCCGCGCGACCTCGCCGAGGCCCACGACTACTACCTCACCCCCCGCGCCCAGCACCCGAACGCCCAGAACCAGTACCTCCTGGGCCTGAGCATCCCGCGCATCCTCGCCTTCGACGCCTTCCACCTCGTCGAGGACCTCCTCACCCAGCCCCTCCTCATGGTCGCCGGCAGCGACGCCGGCTCCCTGTGGCACAGCACCGAGCTGCACGCCAAGGCCCGCGGTCCCAAGAAGCTCGTCATCGTCGAGGGCGGTACCCACATGGACTTCTACGACGTGCCCAAGTACGTCGACCAGGCTGTCCGGGAAGCCGTGCCGTTCTTCAACGACAACCTCGCCCCCCGCGCCTGAGGGACCCCACCCCGCGGGGGCGGTGTTCGGACGGGAACACCTCCCGGGCACCGCCCCCCCGCCCATCCACGTCGCGGTCCGGTCCGGTCCGGACCGGAGCAGACGGCCCGGCGGCCGGGCCCGGAACAGGCAGGAGCGCCCGGTATGAGCGTGCCCGAACCGCCGAGGCTGCGGCGGGAGGTGTCCCCGCTGGAGCTGTTCTTCGACCTCGTCTTCGTCTTCGCCGTCTCCCAGCTCTCCCACTACCTCCTGACCCATCTCACCTGGCGCGGCGCCGCCGAGACGGCGGTGCTGTTGGTGGCGGTCTTCGGCACATGGGCCCACACCAGCTACGAGGCGACGCTCCTGGACATCCACCGCCCCGTCACACGCGGGATGGTCGTCGTCGTCATGGGCCTCGTCCTCTATCTGAACTCCGCCGTCCCCCACGCCTTCGACGATCGGGCATGGGCCTTCACCGTCCCGCTGCTGGCGATCCTCCTCGCCGGAACCGTGACAGCCTTGGCCGCCAGCACCGAAGCGCTGCGCGAACACTTCCGCAGCACCCTGGCGTGGATCGCGGCCTCCGCGCCGCTGTGGATCGCGGGAGCCGCCGCCGACCCCGGCCCAAGCCGGGGAAGATTGCCCTCAACCCCGAGCTGCGGGAGGCGATCCAGGCCGGCCTGGACGAGCTCTGGAGCCCCGAGCAGATCTGCCACGCTCTGCGGGCACAGCTCCCCGACCGGCCGGAGATGCACGTGGCTCACGAGCCGATCTACCAGGCGCTCTACGTCCAGGGCCGCAGCGAGCTGCGGCGTGAGCTCGCCGACGCCCTGCGCACCGGCCGGGCCTGCCGCAAGCCACGGCGCCGGCCCGACTGCCGCCGTCCCCGCTTCACCGACCCCATGGTCATGATCAGCCAGCGCCCTGCCGAGGCCGAGGACCGGGCGATTCCCGGCCACTGGGAGGGCGACCTCATCATCGGCAGAGACGGCACGTCGGCGATCGGCACGCTGGTCGAACGCGCAACCCGCTACGTGATGCTCCTGCACCTGCCCCATGGCCGCACCGCCGAGCACGTGCGCGACGCCCTCGTAACCACCCTCCAGACCCCGCCCGCCCACCTGAAGCGGTCACTGACCTGGGACCAGGGCGCCGAGATGGCCGCCCACAAGAGCTTCCGTAGCCATCCTTGTTGCAAGGGCCGGTGAAGGGCCAGCAACCGCCAGCGTCGGCCTTCGTGTCCACCTGCCGCCAGAAGGCTGCCTCCCGTGCGTACTTGCGTTCGGGAGTCCGGGGGCGTCCCCGGTACGTTCCTGGCCCCGAGGCACGAGGAAGGACAACCGGCCTGATGGATGGGGTATCTGGCCTGATCGGAAGATCGACACCGGGCCAGACGCGATGGAGTGCGATGGAGTGCAAGGGCGGCACCATCGCAGTCCCCATTTCTGGGGTCTCACCAGCTGCGAACGCTGGTCGCTCTGCACCACACCGGTGCGGCACCATCAGAGCTCCGAGATCGTCGCGGCCACCATTGCCATCCGCCTGCTTGCTCCGGACGAGGTGGTGCAGCGCGATCGGTCCGTACGGTGGCCAGCGATTGGTCAAGACCAATAGTCTGACGCTCCATCAGAAAAGTCAGCAAAAAGTCAGCATTGATCCGACCAGAGGTTGTTACGCGTAGCCGAACATGAGAAGGCGACCAGCGGGTTGGGGCCGCTCCTCGCCACCACTTGAGTCGGTCGGATCCTTGCCTTGCGAGGTGCCCGCGGGCCTGGGGCGCTTCCCCTGGGTCGTGCGAGGTTGTGTGGTTCGGGGTTGCGTTTATGCAGGTCAGCGCACGCGGCCGCGGGGCTTGAGTGGGATCGACGGGAGCTCCGGGGCGGGGAGGCGGTTGCCGGGGTAGCCGTTCACCTCGCCGAAGCGGGTGCCGTTCTCCCAGTCGAGGCGTGCCTGTGCGATCTCCTCACCGGATCGGCCGATGAAGTTCCACCACATGACGATCTGTTCGTCGAAGGGGGTGCCGCCGAGGAGGATGGCGCGGGCAGGGGTGGGGGCGGGGTTGATGAGGGTGAGGG
>NZ_JOCF01000051.1 GCF_000720635.1 Streptomyces sp. NRRL WC-3742
AGGGTGGGGAGATCGAGGGCGGTTTCGGCGGGGGTGAGGGCGAGGAGGGTGAAGCCGGCGGCGCGGACGGTGTCGAGGGCGGCGGGCCAGGGGTCGAGGCGGGCGTAGGGGACGGCGAAGACGGCGCCCATGGAGACCTTGACGGCGCGGCGGTAGAGGGGGTCGGCGCAGTCGGGTGAGAGGAGGACGGCGTCCATGCCCAGGGCGGCGGCGCTGCGGAAGATGGCGCCGAGGTTGGTGTGGTCGACGAGACCTTCGAGGACGGCGACGCGGCGGGCTCCGGTGAGGAGGGTGGCGGCGTCGGGGAGGGGCTTGCGCTCCATGGAGGCGAGGGCGCCGCGGTGGACGTGGTAGCCGGTGACGGCTTCGGCGAGGTGCGGGTCGACCACGTGGACGGGGGCGTCGGCCTCGGCGATGACGTCGGCCATCACGTCCAGCCACTTGGCGGTCAGCAGCATCGAGCGCATCCGGTAGCCGGCGGCGAGGGCGCGGCGGATGACCTTCTCGCCCTCGGCGATGAACAGGCCCTCGGCGGGTTCGCGGCGGCGGCGCAGTTCGACGTCGGTCAGGCCGGTGTAGTCGGCCAGGCGCGGGTCGGCGGGGTCGGTGACGGTGCTGGGTTCGGACACCCTGCGATCTTGCCAAGGCCGGGCGGGGAAGGCCAAACGGGCCAAGGGGCGGGTGGTCCCGGCGTGACGGGAGTGCCAACATGACCGTATGGCCCGACCCCGCGCGAGGCGGCCCTGGCCGGTGCGGCTGCGGTCG
Source organism: Streptomyces sp. NRRL WC-3742 (assembly GCF_000720635.1). GTDB lineage: Bacteria > Actinomycetota > Actinomycetes > Streptomycetales > Streptomycetaceae > Kitasatospora. Next base: position 766 of record NZ_JOCF01000051.1, read on the forward strand.
GTGGCCGGACAGGTGTTCGCGCTGCAGATCCTCGTGGTGCTGCTGCTGGTGATCGCCGCGGCGGTGGCACTGGTGGTGCAGTCGCGGGGGGACGCCGACCAGGAGGCACGCGACCACTCCGTGGCGGTGGCCCAGACCTTCGCCAACGCGCCGGGCATCGTGGACGCGCTGCGCTCCCCCGACCCGACGGCCGTGCTGCAGCCGAGGGCGGAGGCGGCGCGGGTGGCCTCGGGGGTGGATTTCGTGGTGGTGCTGAGCGACCAGGGCATCCGCTACACGCATCCGAACCCGGCCCGGATCGGCCAGATGTTCATCGGCACCTTCGAGCCCGCGCTGCACGGGAAGGTGGTGACCGAGCACGTCAACGGCACGCTCGGGCCGCTGGTGCAGGCCGTGGTGCCGGTGTACGCGCCGGACGGTTCGGTGGCCGGGCTCGTCTCGGCGGGCATCACCGTACGGAACGTGGACACCGCGAGCGCGCGTCAGCTGCCGGTGGTGCTGGCCGTGGCGGCGGGCGCGATCGCCCTGGCCACGCTGGGGACGGCGCTGATCACCCGGCGGCTGCGGCGCCAGACGCACGGGCTGGACCCGGCGGAGATGACCCGGATGTACGAGCACCACGCGGCGGTGCTGCACGCGGTGCGCGAGGGCGTGGTGATCGTCGCCGGAGACGGGCGGCTGCTGCTCTGCAACGACGAGGCCCGCCGCCTGCTCGACCTGCCGCCGGACGCCGAGGGCCGGCCCGTCACGGAGCTGGGCCTGGAGCCGGCCCCGCTGGAGCTGCTGACCGCCGACCGTCCGGTGACCGACCAGGTGGTGCCCGCCGGCGAGCGGCTGCTCGCGGTGAACGTGCGGCTGACGGACCAGGCGGGCGGGCCGCCCGGCTGCGTGGCGACGCTGCGCGACTCCACCGAGCTGCTGGCGCTGAGCGGCCGGGTGGAGACCGTGCAGCGGCGGCTGCGGCTGCTGTACGACGCGGGGATGACGGTGGGCAGCACGCTGGACGTGACGCGAACGGCGGAGGAGCTGGCCCAGGTCGCGGTGCCGCGCTTCGCGGACTTCGTCACGGTGGACCTCGCCGAGCAGGTGCTCACCGGTGAGGAGCCCCCGCCGGGCGGGCAGCTGGGGCGGGTGCGGCGCACGGCTCTCGCCGGGGTGCGCGAGGACGCGCCGTTCCACCCGGTCGGCACGGTGCTGGACGTGGTGCCCGCCACCCCGCTGGCCGGGGCGCTGGACAGCGGCGAGCCGGGCCTGGAGCCGCGCCTGGCGGAGGCGGAGGGCTGGCGGCGCCAGGACCCGGAGCGGTCGGAGCAGGTGCTGGCGTACGGGGTGCACTCGCTGCTGCGGGTGCCGCTGCGGGCGCGCGGGGTGCTGCTCGGGGTGGTCCGGTTCTGGCGGGCGCAGCGGCCGGAGCCGTTCGAGGCGGAGGACCTGGTGCTGGCGGAGGAGCTGGTGGCGCACGCGGCGGTGTGCGTGGACAACGCCCGGCGCTTCACCCGGGAGCACGAGATGGCGGTGACGCTGCAGCACAGCCTGCTGCCGCGCACCCTGCCGGAGCAGGACGCGCTGGACGTGGCGTACCGCTACCTGCCGGCGCGGGCCGGGGTGGGCGGGGACTGGTTCGACGTGATCCCGCTGCCGGGGGCGCGGGTGGCGCTGGTGGTCGGGGACGTGGTCGGGCACGGGCTGCACGCGGCGGCGACGATGGGGCGGCTGCGCACGGCGATCCACAACTTCTCGACGCTGGACCTGCCGCCGGATGAACTCCTGGGCCACCTGGACGAGTTGGTGAGCAGGATCGACCGGGAGGAGGCGGCCGGGGAGGGCTTCGGCCCGGCCGGGGCGACCTGCCTGTACGCGATCTACGACCCGGTCTCGCGCCGCTGCACGATGGCGGGCGCCGGGCACCTGGCGCCGGCGGTGGTGGACCCGCAGGGGCACGTGGCGTTCGCGCCGGTGCCGATCGGGCCTCCGCTGGGGCTGGCGGACCTGCCGTTCGAGGCGGTGGAGCTGGAGCTCGCCGAGGGCAGCCGGCTGGTGCTGTTCACGGACGGCCTGGTGGCGGACCGCACCCGGGAGGTCGGCGCGGGGCTGGAGCAGCTGCGGGCGGTGCTGTCCGGGTCGGCGCGCACGCCCGAGCAGACCTGTGCGGACCTGCTGGGGGCGCTGCTGCCGGCCGAGCCGCAGGACGACATCGCGCTGCTGGTCGCGCGGACGAGGGTGCTGGCGCCGGACCACGTCGCGGAGTGGGAGGTGGCCTCGGACCCGGCGGCCGTACGGGAGGTGCGGGCGGCGGTGGCGGAGCGGCTGGCGCAGTGGGGGCTGGAGGAGGCGGCGTTCGTGACCGAGCTGATCCTCAGCGAGCTGGTGACCAACGCGATCCGCTACGGCTCCGGGCCGATCCGGGTGCGGCTGCTGCGCGACCGGGCGCTGATCTGCGAGGTGTCGGACGGCAGCAGCACCTCGCCGCACCTGCGGTACGCGGCGAGCGAGGACGAGGGCGGGCGCGGGCTGTTCCTGGTCGCGCAGTTCGCGGACCGCTGGGGGACGCGCTACACGGCGACGGGGAAGGTCATCTGGACGGAGCAGCCGCTGGAGTGAGCGGGAACCGGAGTGCGTGGGAAGTCGGACGGGCCGACTTCCCACTCCGCCGGGGTCACTGGGCCGAGCTCACTTCCGGAAGGCGGCGGCCAGGACGTCGACGACCTCGCCGATCACGATGACGGCCGGCGGCTTGACGCCCTCGGCCTCGACCACGGCGGCGACGGTACCCAGGATGGCGTCCACGCGGCGCTGGGCGGCGGTGGTGCCCTCCTGGACGATCGCGACCGGGGTGTCGGCCGAGCGGCCGGCGGCGACCAGCCGGGCGGCGATCGCGCCGATCTTGTCCACGGCCATCAGCAGCACCAGGGTGCCGCTCATCCGCGCGGCGGCGTCCCAGTTGGTGAGGGAGCGCTCGTCGTCGGGGCCGACGTGGCCGGAGATCACCGTGAACTCGTGGGTGAGGCCCCGGTGGGTGACGGGCACGCCGGCCGCCGCCGGGACGCTGATCGAGCTGGAGATCCCGGGCACCACGGTCACGGGGATGCCGGCCTCGGCGCAGGCGAGCAGTTCCTCGCCGCCGCGGCCGAAGACGTACGGGTCGCCGCCCTTGAGCCGGACGACGAACTTTCCGGCCTTGGCGTGCTCGATCAGGGTGCGGTTGATGGCCTCCTGGGCCATGAACCGGCCGTAGGGGATCTTGGAGGCGTCGATGACCTCGACGTGCTCGGGCAGCTCGGCGAGCAGCTCGCGCGGGGCGAGGCGGTCGGCGACCACCACGTCGGCGTCGGCGAGGAGGCGGCGGCCGCGCACGGTGATGAGGTCCGGGTCGCCGGGGCCGCCGCCGACCAGGGCCACCCCGGCGCCGCGGGAGCGGTACTGGCGGGCGGCCAGGGAGCCGTCCCGCAGGCCGTCCACGATGGCGTCGCGCAGGGCGGCGGAGTGGCGCGGGTCCCCGGTGAGGACGGCGACGGTGGCGCCCGCGTCGCGGCCGCTGGCCGGGGTCCAGGCCGAGGCGGCGGAGGCGTCGTCGCTGCGGGAGCAGAACACCCGCTCGCGCTCGGCCTCGGCGCTGACGGCCGCGTTGACGGCCGGGTCGTCGGTGGCGACCAGGGCGTACCAGGCGCCGGCGAGGTCGCCGTCCTCGTACGGGCGGGCGTGCCAGGTGACCTCGCCCGCGTCGGCCATGGCCTGGACGGCCGGGGTGGTGGCCGGGGATATCAGGTGCAGTTCGGCGCCGGAGGCGATCAGGGCGGGCAGCCGCCGCTGCGCGACGTGGCCGCCGCCGACCACCACGACGCGGCGGCCGGCCAGCAGCAGGCCGACCGGGTAGGGCGTACGGCCTTCGGTGCTGGGGTGCGGGGTGGGCGCGGTCATCGGCGGTGCTCCTGGTGCGAGGTGAGGGTGTGGGGCGTGCGTACGGCGAGGGTCTGTCCGGCCGACCTCGGCGGATCAGCCCGCGGCGTTGGGCGCCCGGCGTCGCGGGCCCGGCGAGGTCGGCCGGACAGACCCTGTACGCCGCTGCGCGGACCGGCGCCCTCGGGCCGGTCCGCGAAGCGGTGTACGGGCTGCGTCAAGCCTTCTCGGTGACCCCGGCGGAGTCGAAGGTGGCTACATCGTGCATCGCCCGGGCCGCGCTCTGCACCAGCGGGAGGGCCAGCAGGGCGCCGGTGCCCTCGCCGAGGCGCAGGTCCAGGTCGATCAGCGGGCGCAGGCCGAGCTTGGCCAGCGCGGCCTGGTGGCCGGGCTCGGCGGAGCGGTGGCCCGCGATGCAGGCGGCCAGCACCTCGGGGGCGATGGCCTTGGCCACCAGTGCGGCCGAACCGGCGATGACGCCGTCCAGCACCACCGGGGTGCGCAGCGAGGCGGCGCCGAGCAGGAAGCCCGCGATGGCCGCGTGCTCCAGGCCGCCGATCGCGGCGAGGACGCCGATCGGGTCGTTCGGGTCGGGCTGGTGGAGGGCCAGCGCGGCGCGGATGACCTCGATCTTGCGGGCGTGGGTCTCGTCGTCGATGCCGGTGCCGCGGCCGGTGACCTCGGCCGGGTCCAGACCCGTGAACACCGAGATCAGGGCCGCCGAGGCGGTGGTGTTGGCGATCCCCATGTCCCCGGTGACCAGGGCCTTGTTGCCCGCCGCGACCAAGTCGCGGGCGGTCTCGATGCCGACCTCGATGGCCTGCAGCGCCTCCTCGCGGGTCATCGCCGGGCCCTGGGTCATGTCGTCCGTGCCGGGCTTGACCTTGCGCGGCAGCAGGCCCGTCGCCCGGCCCTGCTGGACGGCCTCCGGCAGCTCGGCGGCCACGCCGACGTCCACCACGCAGACCTCGGTGCCGATCTGCTTGGCGAAGGAGTTGATCACCGCTCCCCCGGCCAGGAAGTTGCCGACCATCTGGGCGGTCACCTCCTGCGGCCAGGGGGTGACGCCCTGGGCGTGCACGCCGTGGTCGCCCGCGAAGATCGCCACGCAGGCGGGCTCCGGGATCGGCGGCGGGCACTTGCGGGACAGTCCGCACAGCTGGGCGGAGATGATCTCCAGCATGCCGAGCGAGCCGGCCGGCTTGGTCATCCGCTTCTGGCGGTCCCACGCCTCGCCGAGCGCCTTCGCGTCCAGCGGGCGGATGCCGCGCAGGGTCTCCGCGAGCAGGTTCTGCGGCTCCTCGCCGGGCAGCGCGCGGTTGCCGTACTGCTCCTCGTGGACCACCCAGGACAGCGGGCGCTTCTTCGCCCAGCCCTGCTGCTCCAGCTCCGGCTCGCCCGGGAACTCGTCGACGAAGCCGACGCACAGGTAGGCGACGACCTCCAGGTGCTCGGGCAGGCCCAGCTCGCGGACCAGCTGCTCGTCGTCGAAGAAGCTCACCCAGCCGACGCCCAGGCCCTCGGCGCGGGCGGCCAGCCAGAGGTTCTCGACGGCCAGGGCGGCCGAGTACGGGGCCATCTGCGGCTGGGTGTGGCGGCCCAGGGTGTGGCGGCCGCCGCGGGTGCGGTCGGCGGTGACCACGATGTTCACCGGGGTGTCGAGGATGGCCTCGATCTTGATTTCCTTGAACTGCTTCGCCCGGCCCTTGGGCAGCGAGTCCGCGTACGCCTCGCGCTGGCGCTCGGCCAGGGCGTGCATGCGCCTGCGGGTCTTGGCGGAGCGGATCACCACGAAGTCCCAGGGCTGCGAGTAGCCGACGCTGGGGGCCGTGTGGGCGGCCTCCAGGACGCGGATCAGCACCTCGTGCGGGATCGGGTCCGGGCGGAAGCCGTTGCGGATGTCGCGGCGCTCGCGGATCACCTGGTGGACGGCGTCGCGCCCGGCCTCGTCGTAGCCGGGGGCGGCGGGGCCGCGGGGCTCGGCGGGCTCGGTGGGCTCCTCGGGCTGCGGCTGCTCGGCCTCGGCGGGCTGCTGCTCGACGGCCGGGGCCTCCTCCTGGACGGGCTCGGGCTCGGCGGGCTCAGCGGGCTCGGAAGCCTCGGACGGCTGCTCCGCGACGGGCTCCGCCTGCTCGGCCTGCTCGGCCTGCGGCGCCTCGGCGGCGGGCTGCTGCTCGGACTCCGGCGCGACGGCCGCGACGGCCTCGACGGCTGCGGCGGCTTCGGCGGGCTGCTCGCCCTCGACGGACGGCTCCGGGGCCTCCGGGGACTCCGCGGCCTCCGGGGACTCGACCGGCTCGGCGACGGCCTGACCGGACGGCATCTCACCGGTGCCGACGGCGGTCTCGGCGACCGGCTCGGCAGCCTCCTCGACGACGGGGGCCTCGGGCTGCTCGGGCTGCTCGACCGGCTCGACGGCCTCGGCCACCTCGACGGCCTGCGGCGCGTCGGCGGCCACTATGGGCGCCTCCTGCTGCGCGGCCGCCTCGACCTTGGGCAAGCCGTGCGAGGTGGGCGCGGCGAGGAAGGCGGAGATCCGGCGCGGCTGGGCCGGGGCGGAAGCCTCGGGCTGCTCGGCGACGGCCTCGACGACCACGGTCTCGACGGCGACCGACTCCGCGACGACGGCCTGCGGCTCCGTCACGAGGGCCTGCGCCACCGGCTCCTGGACGGGCTCCGGCGCGACCGGGGCGGCCGGGGCGGCCTGGGCGACGCCGTCCTCCGGCGTCTCCACGACCTCGATCACCTCGATGGCGCCGACCGTCTCCACGGACGGCACGCCCTCGACCGGCTGGGAGGCCAGCGGCACCTGCTCGTACGCATGCGCCTCCGTGCCCGGAGCCGCGGGGGCCTCCTGCATCACCGGGGCGATGAAGGTGACCTGAGGCACCGGCTGCGGGGCGGCTGCGGCGACGGCCTCGGCCATCGGCGGCTGCCCGGCGACCGGGATGCCGTGGGCGGGCGTGCCGGACTGCGACTGCTCGACGACCTCGACGACCTGGGCGACCTCGACGACCTGGGCGACCTCGACGAGTTGCGCCGGGTCGACCACAGCGACGCCGTCCACGGGCGCACCGGCCAGCGACGGGTCGATCACCACGACGCCCTGGGCAGGCGTGCCCGCCGAAGGCGCGACCGGGACACCGACCTGCGAGGGGTCGCCCACCGCGACACCGTGCGCGGGCGTACCGGCCTGCGGCTGGTCGGCCACCGGGACGCCCTGGGCCACGACCGGGGCCCCGGCCTGCAGGGGCTCGGCCACCGCGACGCCGTGCGCCGGGGTGCCGACCTGCGACTGGTCGGCCACCGGGACGCCCTGCAGCGGCGCGACCATCGGAACGCCGTGCGCGGGCGTGCCCTGGGCGGGCCCGACGACCGGGATGCCGTGCGCGGGCGTGCCGCCCTGCGAGGGCCCGCGGTCGGCCAGCGAACGGACCGGCACCTGGCCGGTCATCATCGACGGGTCCGGGATGGGCGGCCCGGCGTGCAGCGGGCGGCGCTGCGCCTGAAGGGGCGTCACCGGCTGCGGTGCCTGCGGCTGGGCCGGGACGGCGTGGACGGGCTGCTGCCCGTGCTCGGGGCCTCCGAGCGCCGGCGGGTCCAACGGCGGCCAGGACGGCTCGACGGGCGTGCCCTCCAGCTGCGTGCCGTCCACCTGCGCGCCCTCCAACTGCTGGGCGTGCGGCGCCTGCGGCGCGTGCTCGACCGGGGCGGCCACGGAGGGCTCGCCCCAGGAGCCCTGCGGGCCGGGCATCAGGAGGACGTCCTCCTCCTCGTCCAGCCCGTCCGGCTGGTCGAGGAAGTGGAAGGCCGGGCGGGGCGTGCCCTGGTCGACGGTCCAGCCGTCGCCGGGCAGGCCGGGGGCCGGGACGGTGAAGCCCTGCTGGCCCTGCTGCGGGATGACGCCGTGGGGCGCCGCCGGGTTGGGGATCAGGCCCCCGTCGGTCGCGACGCCCTGCAGGGGTGCAACGCCCGCGACGCCCTCCGGTCCGCCGAGCGGGTCGGGCCCGGCGTGCAGGTGCTCCGGCAGTCCCTCACCGGGGACGTGGCCGCCATCGGTCATTGTCAAAGCTCCTTCCAGGCCGCTGCCGCGCCCCTTGGCGACGCGATCAACCGACCGCAGCGCCCATCCGCCGGGCCGGGCCTGCACCGACCCGCCCCTCAACCACACGCGGCCGCCGCGCCGAGGCGCTGCGGCCAGGTCCTTCCGGCGCGCTGCGACACCCCGGCCCGGGCACCGCCCGCAGGGGCGGCGCACCGTCTGAAACAACGACAACCCGGGGCAACCGGCACGACCGCACCGGACCCTACGGCATTCTCCAGGTCCGGCGCCCGGCCCGTCGAATTGCCCACACTCCGAGCGGAACCGGGCTGCACCGCGTCAAAAAGGTGACAAACCGACCGAATCGGGCGCGCCGTCGGCGACAACGGCCGCCATGACGTCACACTACCGGCCCGACGCGGTGACCTCTCGAATCGGTGTCCGGATGCGACCTGGATCACCGCGGGGGCACCCGGCGGTTCCGCCGTGCGCCCGAGCCCTTCACAGGATCTGCTCACCCCAGAGCAGCAGCACGCCGCCCCTTCCGGAGCCCAGCGTCAGCCCGTCCTCCTCCCCCACCAGGGGCGTGGACTGGAGCAGCGCGCCGTCCACCCGGTAGCCGGCCTCGGCGATGGCGCGGCGGACCTGGTCGGCCTCGGCGAAGGTCCGGGGTACCGCGACGAACCGTTCGGGCTTGCGGGCGAGCACCGCGCGTACGACGTCCAGGCCGCCGGACTCGACCACGGCGAGGTCCGGCTCCGGCAGGCCCCCGAGCACCTCGGGGCCGTGGCCGTGGACCGTCTCCACCTCGGCGCCGTAGCGGCGGGCGTTGACGGTGAGCCGGGCGCAGGCCGAGCGGGAGCCCTCGACGGCGACCACGGCGGCGCCGAAGCGGGCCGCCTCCACCGCGAGCGCGCCGTGGCCGGCGCCCACGACCCAGACGAGGTCCCCGGGGCGGGCGCCCAGTCGGGCGAGCACCAGTGCGCGGGCGTGCGCCGGAAGGGCCTCCGGTGCGCCGGTTTCGCCCTCCGCGCGCCCGGCGCCCGCGTAGGCGTCGGCGGGGAGTGCCCAGCCGCGTTCCGCGCCGGGGTAGCCGACGGGCCGTCCGGCCAGCCAGCCGGCCGCCTGGCCGACGGTGGCGCCGGCCGTCTGGGCGTTGCCGCCGATCACCAGCACCACGTTGGGGTCGCGCCAGTCGTGGTCGGCGATGCGGTCGGAGGTGAGGACGGTGACGTCCTCCTCCGGGGTGCCGAGGGCCTCGCAGACGACGAAGGTGCGGTGCACCCCGCGCAGCATCAGGGCGAGTTCGGCGGGCCCGGCGCCCGGGGCGGTGAGGACCGCGACCTTGGGGTGGGCCCGGCAGATGTTGGCCGCGCGGCGCAGCCGTCCGCCGTGGGCGCTGACCACCTGGGCGTCCTCCCAGGGCATGCCGGCCCGGGCGAAGGCGGTGGCGACGGAGGAGACGGCGGGCAGGACCTCGAGTTCGAGGCCGTACTCCGGGCGGCGCAGGGTGCGCACGACGCCGAAGAACCCCGGGTCTCCCTCGGCGACGACGACGGCGGCGCCCCGGTGTTCGGCGATCCGCTTGGCGGCCTGCTGGATGTCGCCGAGGATGATCCGCTCGGCGGTGGGCGGCACCGGCAGGGCGCCCAGTTGGTAGGGGGCGCCGGCGACGAGGGTCGCGCCGGCCAGGGCCGCGCCGGCGGCCTCGGTCAGCGGTGTGCCGTCCCACCCGATGACCGTGATCCGGTCAGCCATCTGCGGCCGTTCTCCCTCGACTCGGTGCCACTCGGAGCCACTCGGCGCCACTCGGGGTGCCGCAGGAGAGGTTACCGGGTGTGATCCCCCATGAGGCTCATGACTCGCACACGTGTCCGTGCCGGGCGGGGCCTCCTCTAGTCGCGCAGCGCGTAGCGGCCGACGGGCCGGGGCTCGGGGGCTTCCAGGTCCTCCGGGAGGAGGCTCCACAGGATGAGGTCGCTGCGGCTCTCCCCGGTGGACCTCTCGACGAACTCCCCGGACTCCCCGCGCACTATCCAGGCGCTGCGCAGCACGCCCTCGCTGATGCCGCCGATCTTCTGGGCGACCTGCTGGGCGGCGGTGTTCCCGGCGGCGGTGCGCAGCTCCAGGCGCAGGAAGCCGCGGTCCTCGAAGAGCCACTGGGCGACGCCGAGGACGGCCTCCGGGGCGTAGCCCTCGCCGCGCGCCCAGGAGGCGGTGACGTACGAGATCTCGGTGCTGCGCAGCCGCCAGTCGGTGTTGCGCAGTTCGACCAGGCCGACCAGGCGCTGGGTGAGGTGCTCGGTGACGGCGAAGAGGATGCCGTGGCCGGCGGCGCGGTGGGCGGGGGCGTGGGTGCGGGCGAGGTCGGCCGCGTACGCCTCGGTGAACGGGTGCGGGAGGTCCGTCCAGGCCAGGACGAGGTCGTCGGCCATCATCTCGGCCAGGCCCGGGGCGTCGTCCTCCGCCAGGGGCCGCAGCAGCAGCCGTTCGGTGCTGATGGCGGTCTCGGGGAAGCTCGCTGGCATGCCGTCTCTCCTCGCCGGGTCGTGAACACAACACCGTACGCCCCCGCCGTGCGACGGGTGGCGCCCGGTGCGCCGCGCGCACGACGGTACGTCAGAACGCCCTGTGCCGAGGCGTCCACCCGGGCATACTGCCCGACCGGGCCCCCGCCTGCGGTCGGCGGGGGCCCGGTCGGGCGTCACGAGGTATTGCGGTACGACGATCAGAACGCGGGGATGACGGCGCCCTGGAAGGTGTCCTGGATGTACTTCTTGACCTCGGCGGAGTGCAGCAGCTCGGCCAGCTTCTTGACCCGCGGGTCGTTCTCCTTGCCCTTCTTGACGGCCAGGATGTTGGCGTACGGGTTGCCCTCGGCCTTCTCCAGCACCAGGGCGTCGGTGGTCGGCTTGAGACCGCCCTCGATCGCGAAGTTGCCGTTGATCACGGCGGCGTCCACGTCGCCGAGGGAGCGGGGCAGCTGGGCGGCCTCCAGCTCCTTCCACTTGAGGTGCTTCGGGTTGTCCTTGACGTCGGCCGGGGTGGCGGCCGTCCCGGCGCCGTCCTTGAGGGTGATCAGCTTGTTGTCGGCGAGCAGCTTGAGCGCGCGGCCCTCGTTGGTGGCGTCGTTGGGCACGGCGACGGTGGCGCCGTCCGGCAGGTCGTTGAGCGACTTGACCTTCTTGGAGTAGGCGCCCAGCGGCTCCAGGTGGACCGTCTCGACGGAGACGATGTCCGTCCCGTTCTTCTTGTTGAAGTCCTCCAGGTACGGCACGTGCTGGAAGTAGTTGGCGTCGGCCGAACCGTCCTGCACCGCCGTGTTGGGGGTCACGTAGTCCGTGACCTCCTTGATCTCGAGCTTGAGGCCGGCCTTGTCCGCGAGGTTGTCCTTGACGAACTTCAGGATCTGCCCGTGCGGGGTGGGGGTCGCGGCGACCTTCAGCGGCGCGTTCGGGTCCGAGGAGGAGGAACCGGAGCTGCTGCAGGCGGCCAGCGAGAGGGCGAGGCCGGCGGTGGCGAGGACGCTGGTGAACTTCACGGTGTTGCGCACGAAAAGTGCCTTTCTGCGTGGAACGGGGAGCCGCGCCCGGGGTCGGACGAGGGAGGTTCAGGAGGCGACGAGGTCCTCGTCGGAGGTCGTCGCGGGGCGGGGGCGCAGCAGCCGGGTGCGTCCGCCGCCGGTGCCGCGGCCGCCCAGCCGGCGCACGGCGTAGTCGCCGGCCAGCTGGATCACGGTGACGATGAGCGCGATCTCCGCCACGATGATCCACATGAAGGTGGTCTCGAACCGCAGGTAGCCGTACCGGTAGGCGAGGTCGCCGAGGCCGCCGCCGCCGACCGTGCCGGCCATCGCGGAGTAGCCGATCAGGGCGATGACGGTGGTGGTGATCGAGGCGACGATGCCGGGCAGGGCCTCGGGGACCAGCACCTTGCGCACCAGCGTCCAGGTGCCGCCGCCCATCGCGTGGACGGCCTCGACCAGGCCGCGGTCGACCTCGCGGACGGAGGTCTCGACCAGCCGGGCGAAGAAGGGGATCGCGCCGACGGTCAGCGGCACGGTGGCCGCCTGCCAGCCGAGGGAGTTGCCGGTCAGCCAGCGGGTGAAGGAGATCAGGGCGATCATCAGGATGATGAAGGGCATCGAGCGTGTGAGGTTCACGATCGCGCCGAGCACCTTGTTCACCGGCTGGTTCTGGAGCACCCCTCCCTTGGAGGTGAGCACCAGCAGGAGGCCGAGGGGCAGGCCGAGGAGGACGGTGCAGGCGGTCGCGACGCCGACCATCTGGAAGGTCTCCTGGGTGGCGGGCCACATCAGGTCCTGCATCTGGTCCCAGGTCAGGCCGCTCATGCCGCCGCTCCGTCCGTCGCACCGACCACGTCGACCTGCAGGCCCTGCTCGCGCAGGTAGCCGATCGGCACCACGTTGTCCTGGTGGCCGCCGGGCAGCTCGACGCGCATCCGGCCGACCATCCGGCCGGCGATGGTCTCCACCGCCGCGCCGAGGATGTTGATGTCGATCTGGTAGGTGCGGGCGAGCTGGGAGACGAACGGCTGGGCCGGGGTGTCGCCCTGGAAGGTGATCTCCAGCACGGTGGCGCCGGGGTGGCCGGTGCCGAACTCGCTGAGCGGGAACAGCTCGCGGGCCAGTTCGGAGCCGGGCCGGGCGAGCAGGTCGGTCAGCGCGCCGGACTCGACCACCCGGCCGCCGCGCATCAGGGCGGCGGAGTCGCAGACGGACTTGATGACGTCCATCTCGTGGGTGATCAGCAGGACGGTCAGGCCCAGTTGCTGGTTGAGGTCGCGCAGCAGCCTGAGGATCGAGCGGGTGGTCTCCGGGTCGAGGGCCGAGGTGGCCTCGTCGGAGAGGAGGACCTTCGGGTCCCCCGCGAGGGCGCGGGCGATGCCCACGCGCTGCTTCTGGCCGCCGGAGAGCTGGGCCGGGTAGCTGCGGGCCTTGTCGGCGAGGCCGACCAGCTCCAGCAGCTCGCCGGCCTTGCGGCGGCGTTCGGTGCGGTCCAGGCCGATGATCTCCAGCGGGAGTTCGACGTTCTGGCGCACCGTCCGCGAGGAGAGCAGGTTGAAGTGCTGGAAGACCATGCCGATGCGGCGGCGCGCCTCGCGCAGCTCCCGGCCGGCCCGGTTCTCGCCGCCGGGCAGGGCGGTGAGTTCGAGCCCGTCCACGGTGACGGTGCCGGAGGTCGGGCGCTCCAGCATGTTCACGCAGCGGATGAGGGTGGACTTGCCGGCACCGCTGGTGCCGACGACTCCGTAGACCTCGCCCGGGCGGACGTGCAGGTCGACGCCGGCGAGGGCGGTGACCTCGCGGCCTCGGGAGCGGTAGACCTTCGTGAGGTCCGTGGTGGTGATCACAGGGGCTTCCGTGGGTCGGGGGCGGGCGGCGTGGGACGACCGCCCGACCGGGCGGGTCGGCGGCGCTGTCGGTTCGGCGCTGTGTACGGCGCTGCGCCGAAGGGGGGATCCGGGCCTGCCACTCCTTGATCGTGGCCGGTGGACGGCCGGGCCGCGCGACGGCGTGGCCCTTACGAGTCACCGGCGGCCGCGAGCGGGCACGACAGGGGGAAGGGTTCCGGGAGGAAGGCGGCGACGTTCACACGGACGGAACGGCGCCGGAGTCTCGCTTCGGGGCGCGAGGAGGAGGCACCCTCGACGGGGTGCCCGGGGGCGGTGGCCCTCAGCGGTGACACATTCGACGACACATGGCACGCTCACCTGCCGGCAGGGTGCCGGTGGGGGTCCAGTTCGTCGTCGCAGTCATGTGAGCCAGTAAATCAGATGGGTCGGTTGGTGCCCAATCAGTCGCGACAGCTGTCCGCAATGCGGACACACGCGCCTGTCACCTGCGGAAACATGGCTCGGCGCCGCCACCGGAACGTCCGGATGGTGGCGGCGCCGAGGAGGTGCGGGCGGTGGATCAGGCCGTGGCGGCGAGCGGGAGGGCGGCCGGCTTCTTCTCCAGGTGGACGAAGCTGAGCCTGCTGCTGACCTGCTCGACGCCGGTCTGACGGTAGCCCTGACGGGCGTACAGCCGGAGGTTGCCGAGGCTGCGGTGACCGGTGAACAGGCGGAACGCCGCCACCGGGCCGTCCTCGGAGAGGCGCTGCTCCAGCGCCTCCAGCAGACGGCCGCCGAGGCCGTGGCGCTGCATCCTCGGGTGGACGACCAGCCGCTCTATCCGGGCGACGCTGTCCTTGCCGAGGCTGCCGCGGACGGTGCCGACCACCTCGTCGCCCAGCCGGGCGACCAGGACGTGCTGCCGGGACAGTTCGCCGCGCAGGCTCTCCAGGCTCTGCGTCAGTGGCTCGATGGCCCAGTTGCCGTACAGCTCCGCCTCGGGCTGGTAGCCGAGGTACTGGAGCTTGAGGATCTGCTCCGCGTCCTCGGCGTCGGCCGCCGAGATGATCACGCTCATGCCCATGTGCTGGGGCCTCCCCATCGTCGTACCCGGCGCGCAGAGGGTGGCGCGCTCACGCTCAGTATCCGAGTGATCGCGCCACCGTCAAGAGCTTTCGTTCGCCAGCGCTCTACCCGGGTGCAAGCTCCGCTCAACCTTCGGGAGGGTCATACGTGGCGAACGTCACGGATAGCGCTCCGCGTGGAGGAGTTGGCGCAGGCAGGCGAGACAGCGGGAGCGGGTGGGGCCGATGGAGCCCCTGGGCATGCCGAGGCGCTCGGAGAGCTCGCGGTACGTCGGCGGCGGGTCCTCGGCGAGGGCGGCGACGAGTTGCGGGCAGCGGCCGGGCAGGGCGGCGACCGTCTCGCGGACGACGCGGCGGCGGTGCTCGGCGAGGTAGACGTCCTCGGCGGAGGGGACGGAGGGGAGGACCGGGTCGGGGGTGCACACACCGTGCATGACCGGGCCGGGGCGGGCGCGGTTACGGACCACCGGGGGCACGCACGCGGGAGGGGCGCGACGGCACGGCCGCCGCGCCCCTCCCCCGACCGCGCGTCAGCCCCGCACCCACTCCTGCTGCCGCGCCAGGTCCGCCTTCACCTCGGCGAGCTGGACCGCGACTGCAGAGGGGGCGGTGCCGCCGCGCCCGTCGCGGGAGGCGATGGCGCCGTGCACGCTGAGCACCGAGCGCACCTCGGGGGTCAGGTGCTCCGAGATCGCGGCGAACTGCTCGTCCGTCAGGTCGGACAGCTCGATGCCCTCGGCCTCGCAGACCTTCACGCAGGCGCCCGCCACCTCGTGCGCGACCCGGAACGGCACACCCTGCTTGACCAGCCACTCGGCGATGTCGGTGGCGAGGGAGAACCCGGCGGGGGCCAGCTCCTCCAGCCGCTCCCGGTGCACGGTGAGGGTGGCCATCATCCCGGTGAACGCGGGCAGCAGCACCTCCAGCGTGTCGCAGGAGTCGAACACCGGCTCCTTGTCCTCCTGGAGGTCCCGGTTGTAGGCCAGCGGCAGCGCCTTGAGGGTGGCCAGCAGGCCCGTGAGGTTGCCGATGAGGCGGCCGGACTTGCCGCGGGCCAGCTCGGCGATGTCCGGGTTCTTCTTCTGCGGCATGATCGAGGAGCCGGTGGAGAAGGCGTCGTGCAGGGTGATGAAGCCGAACTCCTTGGTGTTCCAGATGATCACCTCCTCCGCGATGCGGGAGAGGTTGATGCCGATCATCGCGGTGACGAAGGCGAACTCGGCGACGAAGTCCCGCGAGGCGGTGCCGTCGATGGAGTTGCCCACCGAGCCGCCCTCGAAGCCGAGTTCGGCGGCGACGGCCTGCGGGTCGAGGCCGAGCGAGGAGCCGGCCAGCGCGCCGGAGCCGTACGGGGAGACGGCGGTGCGGGCGTCCCACTGGCGCAGCCGCTCGGCGTCGCGGCCGAGGGCCTGCACGTGCGCGAGGACGTGGTGGGCGAAGAGGACGGGCTGCGCGTGCTGGAGGTGGGTGCGGCCCGGCATCGCGGTGTCGGGGTGGGCCTCGGCGAGGCCGACCAGGGCCTGTTGGAGGTCGAGGACCAGGCCGCCGATGACCTTGGCGTGGTCGCGCAGGTACATCCGGAACAGGGTGGCGATCTGGTCGTTGCGCGAGCGCCCGGCCCGCAGCTTGCCGCCGAGTTCGGCGCCGAGGCGCTCCAGCAGGCCCCGCTCCAGGGCGGTGTGCACGTCCTCGTCGGCGATGGTGCCGGTGAAGGTGCCCGCCCGGACGTCGGCGAGGAGCTGGTCCAGCCCGGCCAGCATGGCGGCGAGTTCCTCGTCGGAGAGCAGCGACGCCTTGTGCAGGACGCGGGCGTGCGCCTTGGAGCCGGCGATGTCGTACGGCGCGAGGCGCCAGTCGAAGTGGACCGAGGCGGAGAGCTTGGCCAGCGCCTCGGACGGGCCGTCGGCGAAGCGCGCGCCCCAGAGGCGGACGTCGGCGGACTGGTCGGCGGTCATCGCGTCGAGCTCCTTACGAGGGGACGTGCAGGACGTGCGGGACGTACATCGCGTACAGGTTTACGGTGATGGGCATAAGTATGCACGATGGCGTATGAAACGCCAACCCCGCCCGGTGGACGGGGTCGGCGTTCCCTGCGGGCCCTGCGGGCCCTGCGGGCCTTGCGGGCCTACTGCGCCTTGGCCTGGGCCAGTTGCATCAGGTGGTCGGCCAGGGCCTGGCCGCCGGCCGGGTCCCGGCTGATCAGGAGCACGGTGTCGTCGCCGGCGATGGTGCCGATGATCTCGAACACCTCGGCCTGGTCGATCGCCGAGGCGAGGAACTGCGCGGCCCCGGGCGGGGTGCGCAGCACGACGAGGTTGCCGGAGGCCGTCGCGGAGACCATGAGCTCGCCGGCCAGGCGGGCCATCCGGCCCTCGCTGGCCGACTCCCCCATGGGCGCGCGGGGGGTGCGGTCCCCGCCCTCGGCCGGGACGGCGTAGATGAGCGCGCCGTCCCGGTTGCGGATCTTGACCGCTCCCAGCTCGTCCAGGTCCCGGGAGAGGGTGGCCTGGGTGACCACGAGTCCGTCGTCGGCGAGCAGCTTGGCGAGCTGGCTCTGCGAGCGCACGGGCTGGCGGGTGAGCAGGTCCACGATCCGCCGGTGGCGCGCCGTGCGGGTCTGGGGGACCTGCGGCGTCGGACCGGCGGCGGACGGGCCGGAGAGGGAAGCGGTCATGTGATTATTCTCCCGGACGACGGTCAGCTCGCCACGGCCGGGGCGCTCTCGCGCACCGTCCGGAGGATGCCGGGCAGGGCGGCGAGGAACGCGTCCGCCTCCTGCTCGGTCAGCACCAGCGGCGGGGCGAGGCGCACGGCGTCCGGGACGGCGGCGTTGACGAGGAAGCCCGCCTCCTGCGCCACGGCCTGCACCCGGGCCGAGACCGGCTCGGTGAGGACGATGCCGAGCAGCAGGCCCGCGCCGCGTACATGGGAGACCAGCGGGTCGCCGAGCGCCTCGACGCCGTGGCGCAGCCGGTCTCCGATCTTGCGGACGTGCTCCAGCAGGCCCTCGGACTCGATGGTGTCCAGCACCGCGAGGGCGGCCGCGGCCGCCACCGGGTTGCCGCCGAAGGTGGTGCCGTGCTGGCCGGGGCTGAGCAGGTCGGCGGCGGGGCCGAAGGCGAGGACGGCGCCCATGGGCAGGCCCCCGCCGAGGGCCTTGGCGAGGGTGACGACGTCCGGCTCGACGCCTTCGTACGCCTGGTGGGCGAACCAGTGGCCGGTGCGGCCGACGCCGGTCTGGATCTCGTCCAGGACGAGCAGGGTGCCGGTGGCGCGGGTGATCTCGCGGGCGGCCCTCAGGTAGCCGTCCGGCAGCGGGACGGCGCCGTTCTCGCCCTGGACGGGCTCGAGGACGACGGCGGCGGTCTCGGTGGTGACGGCCGCGCGCAGGGCCTCGACGTCGCCGAAGGGGACGTGGGTGACGTCGCCGGGCAGCGGGAGGAAGGGGGCCTGCTTGGCGGGCTGGCCGGTGAGGGCGAGGGCGCCCATCGTCCGGCCGTGGAAGCCGCCCTCGAGGGCGACCAGGTGGGTGCGGCCGGTGAGGCGGCTGAGCTTGAAGGCGGCCTCGTTGGCCTCGGCCCCGGAGTTGCAGAAGAAGACCCGGCCGCCCTCGCGGCCGTCCAGCTCGAGCAGCCGCTCGGCGAGGGCGATGGTCGGCTCGGCCATGAAGAGGTTGGAGACGTGGCCGAGGGTGGCGATCTGCTGCGTGACGGCCTCGACGACGGCCGGGTGGGCGGTGCCGAGGGCGTTGACGGCGATGCCGCCCAGCAGGTCGGTGTACTCCTTGCCGTCCGCGTCCCACAGCTTGCTGCCCTCGCCGCGCACCAGGGGCAGGCGGGGGGTGCCGTAGTTGTCGGTGAAGGTGTGCTGCCAGCGGTCCTTGAGCTGGTCGTTCGCGGTCATGCCAGTCCCCCGGTCACGGTGGTCTCGTCGTCGGGCACGACCATCGTGCCGATGCCCTCGTCGGTGAAGATCTCCAGCAGCAGGCTGTGCTGCACCCGGCCGTCCAGGACGCGGGCGGTGCCGACGCCGGAGCGGACGGCGCGCAGGCAGCCCTCCATCTTGGGCAGCATGCCGGTGGCCAGGCCCGGCAGCAGCCGCTCCAGCTCGCTCGCGCCGAGCTGGCTGATGACGTCGTCGGAGTCGGGCCAGTCCTTGTAGAGGCCCTCGACGTCGGTGAGGATCACGAGCATCTCGGCGCCCAGCGCGACGGCCAGGGCGGAGGCGGCGGTGTCGGCGTTGATGTTGTAGACGTGGCCGTCGGCGCCGCGCGCGATCGAGGAGATGACCGGGATGCGGCCGTCGGCGATCAGCGCCTTCACCGCGCCGGCCTCGATGTTGACGATGTCGCCGACCAGGCCGATGTCGACCTGCTCGCCGTCCACGACGGCGTAGCGCTTGACGGCCGTCATGGTGTGGGCGTCCTCGCCGGTCATGCCGACGGCGAAGGGGCCGTGCTCGTTGAGCAGGCCGACGAGTTCGCGCTGCACCTGGCCGGCGAGCACCATCCGGACCACGTCCATGGTCTCGGGGGTGGTGACGCGCAGGCCGTTGGTGAAGTTGGACTCCAGGCCGAGCTTGTTCAGCTGGGCGCTGATCTGCGGGCCGCCGCCGTGCACCACGACGGGGTGCAGGCCCGCGTAGCGCAGGAAGACGACGTCCTGGGCGAAGGCCGCCTTGAGGCTCTCGTCGACCATGGCGTTGCCGCCGAACTTGATGACGATGGTCTTGCCGTGGAAGCGCTCCAGCCACGGCAGTGCCTCGATGAGCGTCATGGCCTTGGGCAACGCGGTGTTGTTGCGGGCCTGTTCGCCCTTGGGTGCGATCTGCACGGGGATGTCCCTCGTAGGTGCGGGTCCCCCCGGCCGAAGGCTCGGGGAGGATGTCGCGGATCAGGTGGAGTAGGCGCTGTTCTCGTGGACGTAGTCGGCCGTGAGGTCGTTGGTCCACAGCGAGGCACTGGCCGTTCCGGCGTTGAGGTTAGCCGTGATGACCACCTCGCGGCCCTTCATGTCCACGAGATCGCGGTCCTCGCCCACGCCGCCCGACCTGCACACCCAGACGCCGTTGATGGCGACGTCCAGCTCGTCCGGCTCGAAGGCGGCGGCGGTGGTGCCGATGGCGGCCAGCACCCGGCCCCAGTTGGGGTCCTCGCCGTGGACGGCGCACTTGAGCAGGTTGTTGCGGCTGATCGTCCGGGCGACCTCGACGGCCTCGTCCTCGGTGGCGGCGCCGGTGATGTCGATGCGGATGTCCTTGCTCGCGCCCTCGGCGTCGCCGATGAGTTGGCGGGCGAGGTCGGCGCTGACCGTACGGACGGCCTCGGCGAACTCGGCCTCGTCCGGGACGACTCCGGAGGCGCCGGAGGCGAGCAGCAGCACGGTGTCGTTGGTCGACATGCAGCCGTCGGAGTCGATCCGGTCGAAGGTGGTGCGGGTGGCGCCGCGCAGGGCCGCGTCCAGGCCGGGGGTGTCGACGGCGGCGTCGGTGGTGAGGACGACGAGCATGGTGGCCAGGCTCGGGGCGAGCATGCCCGCGCCCTTGGCCATGCCGCCGACCGTCCAGCCAGCCGGGCTGGTGACCTGGGCCGTCTTGTGGACGGTGTCGGTGGTCTTGATGGCGACGGCGGCGGCCTCACCGCCGGTGGCGCTGAGCGCGCCGGCCGCGGCGGTGACGCCGGGCAGCAGCAGGTCCATCGGCAGGCGCACGCCGATCAGGCCGGTGGAGGCGACGGCGACCTCGCCGGCGCTCAGGCCCAGGTCGTCGGCGACCTTCTCGGCGGTGGCGTGGGTGTCCTGGAAGCCGAGCGGACCCGTACAGGCGTTGGCGCCACCGGAGTTGAGGACGACGGCGGTGACCCGGCCGCCCTTGAGCACCTGCTCGGACCAGAGGACGGGCGCGGCCTTGACGCGGTTGGAGGTGAAGACGCCGGCGGCGGCGTTCGCGGGGCCGTCGTTGACCACCAGCGCGAGGTCCGGGGCGCCGGACGCCTTGAGGCCGGCGGTGACCCCGGCGGCGCGGAAGCCCTTGGCGGCCGTGACGCCGACATTGGAGCCGGTCTCAAGGTTCGGGGCAGTGCTCACGGTGCGACTCCGTTCATCGGGAGGCCGAGCTCCTCGGGCAGTCCGAGGGCGATGTTCATGCTCTGCACCGCGCCGCCGGCGGTGCCCTTGACCAGGTTGTCGATCGCGCTGATCGCGATGATCCGCCCGGCGGTGGCGTCCAGGGCGACCTGGACCAGCGCGGTGTTGGCGCCGTAGACGCTGCTGGTCTGCGGCCACTGCCCCTCGGGCAGCAGGTGGACGAAGGGCTCGCCCGCGAACGCCTCGGTGTAGGCGGCGCGCAGGCTCTGCGCGCTCACGCCGGGCTTCGCCTTGGCGGAGCAGGTGGCGAGGATGCCGCGCGGCATCGGGACGAGCGTGGGGGTGAAGGAGACGGTGACGGGCTCGCCCGCGAGCGGGGTGAGGTTCTGCGCCATCTCGGGGGTGTGCCGGTGCACGCCGCCGACACCGTACGGGCTGACGTTGCCCATGACCTCGCTGCCCAGCAGGTGGGTCTTGGCGGCCTTGCCGGCGCCGGAGGTGCCGGAGGCGGCGACCACGACGGCCTCCGGCTCGGCCAGGCCCGCCGCGTAGGCGGGGAACAGCGCGAGGGAGACGGCGGTCGGGTAGCAGCCGGGGACGGCGATGCGGTTGCTGCCCTTCAACGCGGCGCGGTGGCCGGGGAGTTCGGGCAGGCCGTAGGGCCAGGTGCCGGCGTGGGCGGAGCCGTAGAACTGCTCCCAGTCGGCGGCCGCCTTGAGCCGGAAGTCGGCGCCGCAGTCGACGACCAGGACGTTCGGGCCGAGGGCCTGGGCGACGGCGGCGGACTGGCCGTGCGGCAGCGCCAGGAACACCACGTCGTGGTCGGCCAGCACCTCGGGGGTGGTGGGTTCGAGCACGCGGTCGGCGAGCGGCCACAGGTGCGGCTGGAGGGCGCCCAGGCGGGTGCCCGCGTTCGAGCCGCCGGTCAGCGCCCCGATCTCCACCTCCGGGTGGCCGAGCAGCAGGCGCAGCACCTCACCGCCCGCGTATCCGCTCGCGCCGGCGACGGCGACTCGCACAGCCATGGCGTTCCTCCTTGGTCGCTCTTGCTCGCTGGGTCGTGGCATGAATATACGCGCGACGGAAAATTCATGCAAGGCTCGCCTCGGACGGCACCCGGCACCCGGGGTCGTACCCCGCCATCAGCCGATCGGTTGATGCCGCTTCGAGCGCGATGGGCGATGCCCGCAACAGGGCCCCACCGACAGGATCGAGGCATGTCAGTCATCGAAGTCAGCGGCCTGAAGAAGGCATACGGGGGACGCACCGTCCTCGACGGCGTCGAGTTCGCCGTGGAGGAGGGCGAGATCTTCGGCATCCTCGGCCCCAACGGCGCCGGCAAGACCACCACCGTCGAATGCGTCGAGGGCCTGCGCTCCCCCGACGCCGGCCGCGTCCGGGTCCTCGGGCTCGACCCGGTCGCCGACCGCGAGCGCGTCACCCGCGTCCTCGGCGCCCAGCTCCAGGAGAGCGAGCTCCAGGCCAAGCTCACCGTCCGCGAGGCGCTGGAACTGTACGGCGCCTTCTACCGCCGGCCCGCCGACTGGCGCCACCTCGCGCAGCGCCTCGGCCTCACCGACCGCCTCGACGTGCGCTTCGGCAAGCTCAGCGGCGGGCAGAAGCAGCGGCTGTTCATCGCGCTCGCCCTGATCGGCAACCCGCGGGTCGTCGTGCTCGACGAGCTCACCACCGGGCTCGACCCGCGCGCCCGCCGGGACACCTGGCAGCTGATCGAGGAGGTCCGCGACTCCGGGGTGACGGTCCTGCTCGTCACCCACTTCATGGAGGAGGCGCAGCGCCTCTGCGACCGGATCGCCGTCATCGACAAGGGCCGCGTCGCCGCCCTCGACACCCCGCAGGGCCTCATCGGCCGGGCCTCCAGCTCCACCGTCATGTCCTTCACCCCCTCCCAGCCGCTGGACCAGCGTGAACTCGCCCTGCTGCCGGGCATCGCCGCCGTCGAGGCCGGCCACGAGCCGGACCGGCGGATCGTGATCACCGGCACCGACGAGACCGTCGGCGCCGTGCTGTCCCTGCTCGCCCGCCACCGCATCACCGCCGGCCGGCTGCGCGTCGTCGACGCCACGCTGGACGACGCCTTCCTCGACCTCACCGAGGACATCACCGAAGACCTCACCGAACACCAGGAGTCCTGACGTGTCCGCCACCACCGCCGTCCTCAGGACCGAAGCCCGGCTCTTCCGCCGCGAGCCCGCCGTGATCTTCTGGCTGATCGCGTTCCCGGCCGTGCTGCTCGTCATCCTCGGGTCGATCCCCGCCTTCCGGGTCGCCCACGCCGAACTCGGCGGGCGGCGCACCGTCGACCTGTACGTGCCCGTGGTCGTCCTGCTGTCCGTGATCATGGCCGGGGCGCAGACCATGCCCGGGGTGCTCACCGGCTACCGCGAACGCGGCATCCTGCGCCGGATGTCCACCACACCGGCCAGCCCCAAGCACCTGCTCACCGTACAGATCGTGCTGCACTCGGCGGCGGTCCTGGTCTCCGTGCTGCTGGCGCTGGCCGTCGGACGGATCGCGTTCGGCGTCGCCCTGCCCAAGCAGGCCGCCGGGTACGTGCTGGCGCTCGTGGTCACCGTGCTCGCCGGGCTCGCGCTCGGCGCCACCATCTCGGCGCTGTCGCGCACCGCGAAGATCGCCCAGACCATCGGAACGATCGTCTTCTTCCCGCTGATGTTCACCGCCGGGGTCTATGCTCCGGTACCGGTCATGCCAAGCGTGCTGCGGCAGATCGTCGGCCTGACGCCGATCGGGGCCGCCTCCCAGGCGCTGGACCAGGCGAGCGTCGGGCAGTGGCCGGACTGGTCGCACCTCGGGGTCACCGGGCTGTGGGCGGTACTGCTGATCGGCGTGGCCGTGCGCTGGTTCCGCTGGGAGTGACGGCGGTGGCGTGGACAGTGACGGGGATCGAACGGGGGACGGGAATGCAGGCCGGACGGGTGTCCAGCGCCGAGGAGCGCTGGGGGAAGTTCTTCCGCTGGGGCCCGTACGGCCTCCTCGCCCTCGCCACCTCCATCAGCGCCGCCACCGCCCCCGTCCTCATGACGCGCGACGGCGTGATCGCCGCCGCGGCCCTGCTCCCCCTCGCGCTCGGCCTGCAGCTGTGGTGGGGACGGCTGCGGCCCAGGCTGCCGGAGCACGCGCCGGCGGCGCGCGTCTACTACGTGCTGCGCACGGTGCTCGCCTTCGTCCTGACCTGGCTGAACCCGCTGTTCTCGATCTTCGCGGTGATCGGCTACTTCGACGCCGTCCGGCTGCTGCCTCCGCGCCTGGCCAAGGCCGGACTGCTCGCCACCGCCGTCACCCTGGCGGGATCGCAGTCCGGCGGACTGCCGCCGCGCTCGATGGGCGGCTGGCTGCTCTTCGGCGCGATCTTCGCCGTCCACGCGGCGCTCTCCACCATCTTCGGCAACCTCGGCGAGCGGGAGGCCGCGGAGGCCCGCGCCAAGGCCGCCACCATGGCCGAGCTGGAGCGCACCAACGCCCGGCTCGAGCAGGCCCTCGCCGAGAACGCCGGGCTGCAGGCCCAACTGCTGCTCCAGGCACGGGAGGCGGGCGTGGACGAGGAGCGGCGCCGCCTCGCCGCCGAGATCCACGACACCATCGCCCAGGGCCTCGCCGGGATCATCACCCAGCTCCAGGCCGTCTCCGCGGCCGAGGACCGGGACGTCGCCCACCGGCACCTCGAACGGGCCCAGGCCCTGGCCCGGCAGAGCCTCGGCGAGGCCCGCCGCTCGGTGCACGGCCTCGGGCCCGGCGCGCTCGAGCACGACGTACTGGGCGAGGCGCTGCGCAAGACGGTGGCCGAGTGGTCCGAACGGGCCGGGGTGCGGGCCGAGTTCACCATCACCGGCACCGCCGAACCGCTGCACGACGAGATCGAGGCCACGCTGCTGCGGATCGCCCAGGAGGCGCTGTCCAACGCCGCCCGGCACTCGAAGGCCGAGCGGGTCGGCGTCACCCTCTCCTACATGGACGACGAGGTCACCCTCGACGTACGCGACGACGGCTGCGGCTTCGACCCGCTCCACCTGCCCCCGCGCAGCGAGTCCGGCGGCTTCGGGCTCGGCGGGATGCGCGCCCGCGCCGAACGCCTCGCCGGGACGGTCGACCTGGAGTCGGAGCCCGGCGGCGGCACCGCGATCTCCGCCCGCGTACCGTTGGTGCGCCATGACTGACAGGACTGGTCCGACTGACATGACCGACGTGACCGACATGACCGACGTGACCGACGTGACCGACACCGGCTCGGCCATCACCCTGATCCTCGTCGACGACCACCCCGTGGTCCGCGACGGGCTGCGCGGCATGTTCGACTCCGCCCCCGACTTCCGCGTCCTCGGCGAGGCGTCCGACGGCGTCGAGGCGGTGGAACTCGCCGGGCGGCTCGACCCGGACGTGGTGCTGATGGACCTTCGGATGCCGGGCGGCGGCGGGGTCGAGGCCATCGCCGAGCTCACCCGGCGCGGCGCCCGCAGCAAGGTGCTCGTCCTCACCACGTACGACACGGACTCCGACACGCTCCCGGCGATCGAGGCCGGCGCCACCGGCTACCTGCTCAAGGACGCCCCGCGCGAGGAGCTGTTCACGGCGGTTCGCGCCGCCGCCGAGGGCCGTACCGTCCTCTCCCCCGCCGTCGCCTCCCGGCTGGTCTCCCGGGTACGCACCCCGGTGTCTCCCGCTCGGACGCCGCTGAGCGCCCGGGAGCGGGAGGTGCTGGTGCTGGTCGCCCGGGGCACGGCGAACCGGGAGATCGCCCGGGCGCTGTTCATCAGCGAGGCCACCGTCAAGACCCATCTCACGCACCTGTACGCCAAGCTGGGCGTCAACGACCGTGCGGCGGCGGTGGCGGCGGGGTACGACCGGGGGATTCTGGGTTCTACCGCTTGACGGCGCGCAGGACCACGAACTTCGGATTGCCCGCGACCAGGCGGCAGTTGCCGAAGAGGCGGCGCAGCTTGACGTGGTAGCCGAGGTGGCGGTTGCCGACCACCCACAGCTCGCCGCCCGGGCGCAGCGCCCGC
This sequence comes from Streptomyces sp. NRRL WC-3742, assembly GCF_000720635.1. Classification (GTDB taxonomy): domain Bacteria; phylum Actinomycetota; class Actinomycetes; order Streptomycetales; family Streptomycetaceae; genus Kitasatospora. The sequence continues at coordinate 26,270 of NZ_JOCF01000051.1, forward strand.
TTGGCGCCGGTGAACATCCGCCAGGCGGTGGCGTCGGTGGTGGCCTGGTGGCTGTGGAACGGCGGGTTGTTGAGCACCAGGTCCACCGAGGCGGGGGCGAACAGGGCCGGGTCGAGCGCGTCGGCGGCCAGGAACTCGGCCTTCGCCTCCGGGCCCAGGTTCGTGCGGAAGGTCTCCTCGGCGGAGGCCACCGCCTGGTGCGACTCGTCCACGAACACCAGCTCCGCGCCCGGCCCGGCCAGCGCGGCCGCCGTCCCGACCACGCCGTTGCCGCAGCCGAGGTCGACCACCCGGGCGCCCGGCGCGGGGGCGGGCAGGTGGGCGAGGAGGAACCGGGTGCCGATGTCGAGCTTCTCGGCGCAGAAGGTGCCCGCGTGGTTGACGACCGTACGGCCGGCGGCCGGGCCGATGTCCGGCGGCAGCGCGTAGCGGTGCGGCCACGGACTGGGTCCGGGGGCGAGCGCCGGGTCGGGGGTGCAGAGGATCAGCCGGGCCTTGCGGACGGCCAGCGAGGTGCGGGTCGGGCCGAGGATCCTCTCGAACAGTTGCAGCGTGGAGGTGTGGATCTCGGTGACCATGCCCGCGCCGAGGACCACCGTGCCCGGGTGGAGCGCCGGGGCGAGGCGGTGCAGCTGGTCCTCCAGCAGGGCCAGGCTCTTGGGGACGCGCACCAGCAGCACGTCGATCCGCTCGGGCGGGGTCTCGCGGGTGGTCAGCAGCCGCTGCTCGTCGACGGCGGCGCCGCGGCGGGCGAGGTTGGCCCGGGTGGCCTCCCGGCCGAGGTGGGAGTCACTGATCTGGACGGGCCCGTACGGCGCCAGCGCGGTGGTCAGCGCGCCCCAGCGGTCGCCGAGGACGGCGATCCGGCGGCCCTCCAGCTCGACGGCGGTCCCCTCCGCGCTGGGGCTCTCGCCCGCGAGGTGGCGCAGCAGGTACTCGTCGGCGGCGTCCCAGGCGCGCAGGCGCTCGCGCGGGTCCTGGGGGTGGCGGGTGAGGTCGAAGGTGCCCCACGGGGTGGCGAAAGCGCTGGTGATGTCGGGATTCATCGTGTTCTCAGGCTATCGGACGGGCACACGGGGAACGGTTCCGGCGGATACTGGAAGAGCCCGCCGCGAGAGGGGTGAGGGCGATGGACTGGAAGCTCGAAGTCGTGGTGGTCCCGGTGTCGGACGTCGGGCGCGCGAAAGCCTTCTACGAGGAGCAGGCCGGGTTCACGGTCGACCATGACACCCGGCTGCGCGACGGCGTCCGCGTCGTCCAGTTGACCCCGCCGGGCTCGCCCTGCTCCATCGTGGTCGGCTCCGGGGTCATCGAGTCCCCGCCCGGCTCGGTGAAGGGTCTCCAGCTGGTGGTGGCCGACATCGAGAAGGCGCACGCCGAGCTCACCGCGCGGGGCGTGCCCGTCAGCCCCGTCCAGCACTTCGAGGCGGGGGCCCGGGTCAACGGGCGCGGGGAGGCGTGGAACTCCTTCGTGTTCTTCAACGACCCCGACGGCAACGGCTGGGCCGTGCAGGAGGCCCCGGCGGCGTAGGGACTCGGTCCCGTAGGCTCCTGGGATGGCCGAAGACGAGGGAAACGTACGGGTGGACGCCTGGATCTGGTCCGTCCGGCTCGCCAAGACCCGCGCCCTGGCGGCGGCGGCCTGCCGCGCCGGGCACGTACGGGTCAACGGGGACCGGGCCAAGCCCGCGCAGGCGCTGCGCCCCGGGGACGAGGTGCGGGTGCGCGAGGAGGGCTACGAGCGGGTCGTGGTCGTGCGCAGGCTGATCCGCAAGCGCGTGGGCGCGGCCGTCGCCGCCGAGTGCCTGACCGACAACAGCCCGCCGCGCCCGCCGCGCGAGTTCGCCCCCAGGATCGCCGAACGCGACCGCGGCGCCGGCCGCCCCACCAAGCGCGAACGCCGCGAGATCGACCAGCTCCGGCAGCGGTGAGGCCCCAGGCCCTGTCCGGGCCTAGACGACGGGGTGGGCCGCCTGAACGGCGAGGCGCCTCGGGGCGTCCTCGCCGACGGCGGTCAGCAGGTCGTCCAGGGCGAGGAAGGTCTCCCAGGGCTCCCGGCCGGTAGCGGCGGCGAGGTGCCGGACGACCAGGTCCTCCAGGTCGCGCACCCGCTTGTCCTTCCAGACCTTGTCGGCGAGGCTCACCAGCAGGTCCTCGACGGTGACGCCGGGTTCCCCCCAGCTCCCGTGGGTGCCGGCGAAGCGGGCCAGCCGCTCGGGCACGCCCCGGGCGAGCAGCAGTTCGTGCCCGGCCGGCTCGTGGAGGCTGCCGGGGACGGAGAGTTCCTCGGGGTGGAGCGTCTTGCCGATGTCGTGGGTGGCCGCGCCGAACAGGACGGCCTCGCGGTCGAAGGCCAGGCCCTGCCGCTCGCAGAAGTCGGCGATCCGCTCGGCGACCTCGTGGACCAGCGCGAGGTGGGCGAGCAGCCGGGGCGGGGCGCCCGCCCCGGCGAGCAGGTCGGCGGCGGCGGGCGGCAGCGGGGGGAGGGTGGCGCTCATGTCCTACAGCTTGAAGGCGACGCCCGCGTAGGCGGAGACGTCCTGCCAGCCCTCAGGGAGTTCGCTGGTGCGGACGTGGCCGGGGGTGGGGCGCCAGAGGGGGAGCTGGACGAGGCCGGGGCCGGCGAACTCGAAGTCGCCGAAGAAGGGTTCGACGTCGCCGCGGGGGCGCAGGACGAGGGGGGAGCTGGCGCCCCGGTAGATGCGCACGCCCTCGGCGGCGCTCTCGCGGGAGGCGAAGTCGGGGCTGCCGTGGGAGAGGATCAGAGCGCTGCCGGGCGCGAGGGCGTCGCGCAGGGTCTGCACGATGCTCTGGGCTCCCTCCTCGTCGCGGATGAAGTGCAGGACGGCGAGGAGCATCAGGGCGACGGGCTGGGACAGGTCGACGGTGTCGCGCAGCAACGGGTGCTCGAGGATGGACTCCGGCTCGCGCAGGTCGGCCTCGACGACGGCGGTGCGGCCCGCCGGGTGGGCGGCGACGCGGGCGCGGGCGTGGGTGGCGACGATCGGGTCGTTGTCGACGTACACCACGTGGGCGTCCGGGACGACGCGCCGGGCGACCTCGCTGGTGGAGCCGACCGCCGGTATGCCGGTGCCGATGTCGATGAACTGGCGTATGCCTCTTCCGGCGGCGAACTCCACGGCGCGGCCGAGGAACTGGCGGTTGGTGCGGGCCAGCAGCGGCAGGGCCGGGTAGGCGGCGATGGCGGCCTGGGCGGCCCGGCGGTCGGCCTCGAAGTTGTCCTTGCCGCCGAGGTAGTAGTCGTACATGCGCGCGGTGTGCGGGGTGCCGGTGTCGAGTTCGGTGGGCGGCTGCCAGTCGTCGACGCGCGCCCACTCCCAGTCGGTCACCTGATCGACGGCTTCCGTGTCCTCGTACATGCCGTTGGGCCCCCCTCGCTCGACGCCGTACGCCTTCACCGTCGCTCTACGCGCGATGCGCCGCGATCGTATCCACGGAGTTCTGCTGGAAACAGCGGGAGTTCAGGTTTACGCAAGCTCCGAAAATGGGAGTGTGTGCACGTCAAAAAGGGTGCGCGCCATTCCGTCGACCCCCCGTCGACCCCCCGTCGACCCCTCGCCCGGATCGCTCCGCCCTCCCGCCGTCTCTATGCTGGCTGCCGATGAGCACCGACCGCCGCACCGTACTGCGCACCGCCGCCCGGCTCGCCACCCTCACCGCCGCCGGAGGGCTCCTCGCCGCCTGCGGCAGCGACGGGCACCGCCGGGCCGACCACGAGGCACTCGCCGCACACCCCGGCAGTGGCGACCCGTCGCACACCACCGACCCGGCCTGGAACGGCGCCGAGGGCCCGGCCTCCGGCGCGCCGACCGCCTCGCCCCAGCCCGCCGAGGAGACGCCGGCCGCCGCCGCGCAGGCGACCGCGCCCCCGGCCCCGCCGGTGCTGACGCCGCTGGCGCCCGGCACCCCGGTGGAGGTGGTGTCCGGACCGCGCACCAGCAAGTACGTGGCGCTCACCTTCCACGGCAGCGGCGACCCGAAGCTCGCCACCGCCCTGCTGACCGCCGCCGAGCAGCGCGGAGTCCACCTGACGGTGATGGTGGTCGGCAGCTGGCTGGACCAGCAGCCGCAGATGGCCCGGCGCATCCTGGACGGCGGCCACGAGCTGGGCAACCACACCCAGAACCACCTCAACATCTCGGCGATGACCCCCGACCAGGCCCGCGCCGAGATCGCCCAGTGCGCGGACCGGCTGATGCGCCTGACCGGCTCGATCGGCCGCTGGTTCCGGCCCTCCGCCGCCCAGTACGCCACCCCGACGGTGCGCGACCAGGCCAGGGCGGTCGGCTACGAGCACGTGCTGTCCTTCGACGTGGACCCGCGCGACTACAGCGACCCGAGCGCCGCCGAGCTGCAGCGCCGGGTGCTCACCTCGGTGCGCGGCGGCTCGGTGGTGGCCCTGCACATGGGACACCAGTGCACGATCGACGCGCTGCCGGGCATCCTGGACGGGCTCGCCAAGGCGGGGCTCCAGCCGGTGACCGCGAGCCAGCTCTGCGCATGACCGTGTGACCGCATGAACGCGTGAACGTGTGACCGCATGAACGTGTGACCGCATGATCAGACCATCGGGTCGTCGTCCTTGTACGGCCGCAGCCGCAGCGTACGGGCGTCGGTGGCGCGGATCTCCTCCGCCCGGTTGACCAGCTCCTCCAGGTCGTCCCGCCCGGCGTGGATGAACCGCCCGTGCAGGGCGTCGAAGCGGCCCCGGGCGGCGTCCACGGTGACGGCGACCACGTACGGGACGGACCCCCAGGTCTTCATCTCCCGGAACATCGGCATCCCGGCGGTCATGTCGGTGGCCACCGCCCCGGGGCTGATGTCGAGCACGACCACGCCGTGCCCGGCCAGCGAGTCCGCCATGTTGTCCGACAGCTGCAGCAGCGCGCCCTTGGAGGTGGCGTACGCGGTGTAGTGCCCGTCCGGGCGCAGCGCGAAGCCGGAGTTGAGGTTGACCACCCGGCCGCGCCCGCGCTGCACCATGCCGGGCAGGACGCAGCGCAGCAGGTTGTAGGGGCCGCGCAGGTTGGTCTCGACCACCTGCCACCACTGGTTGGCGTCGGTCTCCCAGATCGGCACCTCGGCACGGTCGACCAGTCCGGCGTTGTTGACCAGCAGGTCGACCGGCCCGAGGTCCCGCTCGACGACCCGTACGGCCTCGCGGACCGCTCCGATCCGGCAGACGTCGGCGGTGACGGCCACGCCCCGGGCGCCGCGCCTGACGCACTCCTTGAGCGTGTCGGTCAGCGTCTCGTGGGTGCGGCCGACCAGGCCGACCGCCATGCCCTCGGCGGCCAGGCCGACGGCGATCTCCCGGCCGATGCCCCGGCCCGCGCCGGTGACCAGGGCGACCTGTCCTTGCAACGATCCCGTCGGCACCCCGTGCTCCCTTCCCGTCCCCGGCCCCCGTCTGCGGCATTCTGACGGCCGCCGGGCGGCGGCGGGCCCGGGCACACGCGCCGGGCCCGCCGCCTCACTCCTTCGGGGGACTGCCGGGGGACCGCCGGGGCACTGCCGGGGCACTGCCTCGGGACCGTCGAGAGACTCGAGGGGTGGTGGCACCGTGACAGGGAGGGGGTGACCTACTCGCCGGTAGGGAGTAGTAACGTCGGGGGGCGGTGCCCGGTGCACCAAATCCGGCACACCGGCCCCTTGACCGGCGGCTCGCCGGGCCACCAGACGCTGGGCGATCCCCAGCACCACCGAAGGGCAACTGAGTGAGTGACATCGCGCGCGTCGGAGTGATCGGCTGCGGCCTGATGGGGTCGGGCATCGCCGAGGTGTTCGCCCGCGCCGGGCTGGACGTCCTGGTGTCGGAGGCCAGCGGCGAGGCCCTGGAGTTCGGCCGCACCCGGCTGACCAACTCCCTGGACACCGCGGTCAAGCGCGGCAAGCTGAGCCAGGAGGCGCGGGACGAGGCGATGTCGCGGCTGTCCTTCACCACCGACCTCGCCGACTTCGCCGACCGCGACCTCGTCGTCGAGGCCGTCGCCGAGCGCGAGGACATCAAGATCCGGATCTTCGAGACCCTGGACAAGGTCGTCGAGCGCCGCGACGCGATCCTGGCCTCCAACACCTCCTCGATCCCGATCGTGAAGCTGGCCGCCGCCACCTCCCGCCCGGAGCAGGTCATCGGCCTGCACTTCTTCAACCCGGCACCGGTACAGAAGCTGGTCGAGGTCATCCCGACCCTCACCACCTCCGCCGCCACCACCGAGCGCGTCGAGACGTTCGCCACCCAGGTGCTCGCCAAGGAGCCGATCCGCGCCCGCGACCGCGCCGGCTTCGTCGTCAACGCCCTGCTCGTGCCCTACCTGCTCTCCGCGGTGCGGATGTTCGAGTCGGGCGTGGCCACCGCCTCCGACATCGACAAGGGCATGGAGGCCGGCTGCGCCCACCCGATGGGCCCGCTGCGCCTGTGCGACCTGATCGGCCTGGACACCATCGTCTCCATCGCCGAGAGCATGTACGACGAGTACAAGGAGCCGCTGTACGCCGCTCCCCCGCTGCTGTCCCGCATGGTCGACGCGGGCCTTCTCGGCCGCAAGTCCGGCCGCGGCTTCTACGACTACACCGCGACCGCCTGACGAGCGCAAACCGCTGCGAGTACGGCAGTCGACCCCCAAAACGAAGCGGCTCGGACGAAGGCGACGCTCCTTCGTCCGAGCCGCTTCGCTGGGCCCGCCGCTCCCAAGTCGGCCCCGCCGTCGTCAGGCGCGCGCCGCAGCGACCGCATCGGTGTACAGCTCGGTGGTGAAATCGATCTCATCGACGCCGAGTTCCGCCAGGACCTCACGGACCGAGGCAAGCGCGGGTGCGAGATCATCGCCCGTGACGGCCTCCGTCTCCACCTCGATGAACGTCGCGTCGTTCAGCTCCGGGACTCGAACGAGCGTGGCAAGCATCCGACGGCCGTCGCGCTCGAAGGTGTAGTTCCGACACCGCTTTTCGAACTCGATGCGCACAACGAAGCCCAGCCCCCGGACGATCTCATGCATCGCATCGGCATCCTGAACTCGCGTCTCGGCCTCCGGCTTCGACCCTGATGCGCCGTCGACCCGAGCACCCTTGTAGGTGAGCACAGTTCTGGTGTCGTCGGGACCGTGGACGGTACGAATCCGCAGCTCGCGGTCAGCACTCATCAGGCTGCCGTCCGAAGCGTCGTAGTAGGTGTCCCGGTAGACCTCCGCGCGGCCTGCGCCGTACCGGTCCTCCAACTGTTTGAGGACCGTCTCCGGGTCACGCACAAGCGCCTTGAGCTCAGCCTCGATCGCCATTCTGATGCCTCCCGTCAGATCACGCGCTCAGCGCCATCCAGCAACACCTCGAACTGCCGCCGCAAGCCCCTGTACAGCGGGCCGTACGGGGTGGGCAGCACCTTATACGTTGCCGACTCGTGTCCCTCCCAATCCGTGTCGAAGGTTCCGACGTAGAGGGTTCGATCCAGGCGAATGAGGCGCCACACAGGCACCGTGGTGTACCGGTAGACCTCGACGTGGCCGACCTCGGCAAGCTCCCTGAGCCGGGCTTCGGCCAGGAGGATTCCGCCGGCGAGGGACTCGGTCGACTCCCCGATCTCGGCTGCGCGCCGAGCGGCCGAGGGCGAGTTCGGGTCGAGGAGGAGCACGCGCAGGCGCGGGGCCTCGTCGCCGTCGCGGTCGAGGTGCTGCCGCAGCAGCGAGTCACGGAGGGCGAGCAACCCGAGCCCGCGTACCGCGAGTACGTCCAGCTCGGCCGCCGACCGGGCCGAACGTTGGACCTCGGCGGTGGCGGACGACTGGTCGCTGAAGACCCGGATGATCTCGGGGAAGGCGGCGAGATCGAATGCTGACCCGGTCGAGTGCCGGCCCTCCGTGCGTGGGGCGAGTCCCAGCAACCGGCGTGCCGGGTCGGGCAGGTTCAGGCCATCTGCGATGCGCTCGAAGACATCCAGCCTGGTGACCTCGCGGCGACCGTTGATGATCTCGTTCACCCGGCTCTGGGTCATACCGACCTGGACAGCGAGCCGAGCCTGGCTGGCACCGCTGTGGTGCTGGACGTACCGGAAGAGGCATGCGACATCCCGGCGTCGGAGCGCGGCCCTGACTTCTTCGTTCTGCCATGCGAGATCCGGCAGTCTGATCGGTTCCAGCGCGGTGCCCATGGCCTCAACCCTCGCCTCGGTCGATGCATCTCACCGTGAGATTACCGCCCGGATATTGGGATTGGCGCCTCATCAGTCGACGCTTGGAGAGTGACCACGCCTGTCTACACCCGATCCCAGCTACAAGGCACCGCCTGCATCCAGTGCGGCGGTGAGGATGGCTGGCTGGTCCCGGCCGGCCACGTCTACACGCCGACCGGCGCCCGGACCGCGCCGCTCGGCTGGCCGGTCGTCGCACACCCCGGCTGCCTCGCGGCCGAGTCGTGACGGCCGTCCCGTCGAGCTGGCCGCCCCCGTCGGCCGGCGTCGTCATCAAGCTCGACGTGCACCGGGCCGGCCGGTACGTCAGCGCAGAATGCCGGTTCGGCGCCCACTGGGCGTGCCCGGGCGGCTTCCGGCACGACAAGGGGACGCTCGTGTGCCTCTGCCGCGTCACCGGCTGCTCGTGCACCCGACACCTATCAGGAGGCTCCTGATGCATAACCCCGAGGGAAGACGGATGACCGAGCTGGAGCACATCACGGGCGACGAGCCCGAGGAAAGGGTCACCGGCCTCTGCCGCCGGTGCAGGCAGTACGGGCTGGGTACATACGACGGCGCTCACAGCCTGGTCACCGACTGGATCACCGACCACGCCGGCTGCCCGAAGGGCTCTGGATGAGCGCCGAGGGCGGGGTGCCCGTGCCGACCGTGACGACACGGGGCTTCTGCGCGACGTGCCGCCGACACGTGACGGGTCGGCTCCTGGTGACGGTGGACGAGCGCTGGGAGCTGGTCGAGCACGACGACTGCCCAGGCGAGCGGCCCCGGCAGGTGCGCGCCCGCACGCACCACGGCTGATCTCCCTGGCTGGCCGTACGGCGGCACGGCCAGCCAGGGCCCGTCTCACACCTCCTTGGCCACGACCGGAACAGCCTGACCAGCGGCGGGCGACGCGGTGGGGCCCGGGAGCTCCGGCTCCCGGGCCCTTCGCGGTTCAGACCGCGCGGCGGCGCACCCACCAGACGGCCGCCGCGCACAGGGCCACGGCCAGCAGGGTCGTCCAGCCGAACTCGATCCACTGGAAGGGCCAGTAGCGCTCGATCGGCTGGTAGTTCTCGTGCAGCGAGTAGCCGCCCTCGCTGACCAGCTTCTGGGAGCCGTAGTAGTCGCCCCCCAGGTCGTAGAACTGGCCGACAGTGAGGTGCTTTCCCGCCGGGTCGGCGTACCAGATGCCTCCCTCCCACCGGTGGTCGACGGAGGTCTGGGTGAGGGTGTGAACGGTGTCCTCCAGCGGCGCCATGTAGCCGAAGCGCAGGGACTGGGCCACCAGGCCGGTCACCACCGAGGCCGCCACCCCGATCCCCACCGCCACCACCGTGCGCCGCAGCACCGCGCCGGCCAGCGCGGACACCGCGAACACCAGCAGCACCCGGCCCACCAGGGCGGGCGCGGCGCCCGAGAACGCCATCGCGTCGAACTCGCCCGAGTGCTGGACCATCGGGTCGATCCACCAGGTGTACGCCAGGGCGGTCAGCGCCGTCGCGACGGCCAGGGCGAGGCCGACGACCGTCAGGGCACCCGTCGTCCACCGCGTCCGCCCGGCGCCCTGGGTCCAGGCGAAGCGCACCGTGCCGTGCTCGAACTCCCGGGCCAGCAGCGGCCCGCCGACGAACGCCCCGAGCGCGCCGCCCAGGAAGAAGACGATGTTGCCGCCGACCATCAGCATGGTGCCGTCCTGGCGCAGGAAGCCCTTCCAGCGCTCGTTGCAGGCCCGCTGGGCCTCGTCGCAGCCACCCGCCCCGGAGGCGGTGAAGTCGGCGTGCAGGAGGTACCCGCTGACGGCCAGCAGCAGGACCAGCCCGGCGGCGACGCACAGCAGGGTCCGCAGCGCGGGGCGGTGGCGCAGCCCGGCGGCCCGCAGGACGGCGGAGCGGGGCGGGGCGAGGGTGATCGAGCTCACGACATGACCTTCTGGTTCGTACGGACCGCCCCGCGCGGGCCGGGCAGGGCGGAGGCGGTGGGCTCGCGCAGATAGGCCAGCACCAACTCCTCCAGGCCGACGCGCTGTTGGCGCCAGCCACCGGAGACGGGGGCGTCCACGCCGCCGGTACGGACCAGGAGGTGGGACTGCCCGGCGGCGCGGCGGTCGCGCACGACGGGAAGCTTCTCGGCGAGGGCGTCGGCCTCGGCGGTGGGGCCGGTGAGCATCCGGTGGCCGGCGAGCAGGTCGTCGACCTCACCGGCGACCTGCACCCGGCCGCCGCCGAGGACCACCAGGTAGTCGCAGCTCTGCTCCAGCTCGCTGACGGCGTGCGAGGAGAACACCACCGAGAGACCGTCCTCGGCCACGGCGGTGAGCAGCACGGACATGAAGTCGTGCCGGGCGAGCGGGTCCAGCGCGGCCAACGGCTCGTCCAGCAGGAGCAGTTCGGGGCGCTTGGCGAGGGCCAGGGCGAGCGAGACCTGCGCCTGCTGGCCGCCGGAGAGGCGGCCGTACCTGCGGTCCATCGGGATGCCGAGGCCGTCCAGGTGGTCGAACGCCCGGGCGGCGTCCCAGCGGCGGTTGAGGTGGCGGCCCAGGGCGAGCAGGTCGCGCACGCGCAGGCCGGGGTAGAGGGAGGCGTTCTGGGCGACGAAGCCGATCCGGTCCAACGCGCGGGGCGAGCCCGGGAGTTGGTCGCCGAGGACGGTCATCGCGCCCTCGCTGGGCCGGGTGAGCCCGGCGGCCAGGCCGAGCAGGGTGCTCTTTCCGGCGCCGTTGGGGCCGACCAGCGCCACCACGTGCCCGGCGGGCACGGCCAGGTGGCAGTCCTTCAGCGCCCAGGAGCGGCGGTAGCGCTTGCCGATCCCGCCGCAGTCGATCACGGTGTCCCCCGCCATCAGGCCACCGCCCCGTCGTGTCCTTCGCGCAGGTCGCGCAGCGCGTCCTCGAACACGGCGACCATCCCCCCTTCGTCCAGCCCGGCGGCCCGCGCCGAGCGCATCCAGTCCAGCAGTCCCCGCCGCAGTTCGGCCCGTTCGCGCAGCGGCACCACTCCGGCGGGCAGCCCGCGCACGAAGGTGCCCTGGCCGCGCCGGCCGGCGGCCAGGCCCCGGTGTTCCAGTTCGCGGTACGCCTTGAGCACGGTGTTGGGGTTGATCGCCAGCGCGGCGACCGCCTCACGCACCCGGGGCAACTGGTCCCCCTCCTTCAACCAGCCCATCCGCAGCGCCTGTTCGACCTGCTGCACGAGTTGCAGGTAGGTCGGGACGCCGGAGGCCGGGTCCAGGCGGAACTCGATGGGAGAGGGCCGGTCAGAGACTTTATCTACTTCCATAGTGAAAGATATAAACGATCGGATGACGCGCCGTCAACCCGGACAACTCCCCGGACACGCGCCGGACATCTCGCCGGACAACGCGCCGGACAACGCGAAGGGCCCCGTCCGGACCGCGAAACGGTCCGGACGGGGCCCCGAAGGCCCTACGGCAGCGCTCAGGCGCCGCGCAGCACCGCGCCCGTACGGGCCACGGCCTCGGCGACGGCCGCCTCGCGGGCGGCGGTGGCCTCGTCGGCGGTGAGCGTGCGGTCGGTGGCGCGGAAGCGCAGCGCGTACGCCAGCGACTTCTTGCCCTCGTCGACCTGCTCACCGGTGAACACGTCGAACAGCCGGATGGCCTCCAGCAGTTCGCCCGCGCCCGAGCGCAGCGCGCCCTCGACCTCGGCGGCCGGGACGGCGGTGTCGACGATCAGCGCGACGTCCTGGGTGGCCACCGGGAAGCCGGAGACCGCCGGACCGCTGACCTTCTCGGCGCCGTCGGCCGTCAGGAGGTCGATGTCGATCTCCATCGCGGCGGTACGGGCCGGCAGCCCGAGCGCCTTGACCACGCGCGGGTGCAGCTCGCCCGCGTGCCCGACCAGCCGGTCGGTGCCCGCCACGTACAGCGCGGCGCAGCGGCCCGGGTGCCAGGGCATGTGCTGGTCCTGGCTGACGGTCAGCTCCACACCGGCGGCGCGGGCCACCGTACGGGCGGCCTCGACCGCGTCCGCCCAGGAAGCCTGGTCGCCCTTGCCCCACCAGCCCGAGGGCAGCCGCTCGCCCGCGAGGGCGACGGCCACGCGGCGCGGCTGGTCCGGCAGCGCGGCGTCCAGCGCGGCCAGCTCCTCGTCGCTGGGCCGGCGGTCGACGCCGGGGCGCGGGGCCACGCTCAGCTCGTCCTTGGGCAGGAAGACGGTGCCGGTCTCGTAGATCGCCAGGTCCGTGTTGCCCCGGCCGACGTTGCGGCGCAGCGCGCCGAGCAGGCCCGGCAGCAGCGTGGTGCGCAGCGCCGGCTCCTCGTCGTTGAGCGGGTTGACCAGCTTGACCGTACGGCGGCGGCGGTCGTCCGGCTCCAGGCCGAGCGCCTCGAAGGCCGCCTCGCCGAGGAACGGGTAGTTGTTGACCTCGACGTAGCCGGCCCCGGCCAGCGCCACGCCGATGCGGCGGTGGACGCGCTGGGCCTCGGTCAGGCCCTTGCCCGGCGGCACGTTCGGCATCCGGGCGGGGACGTTGTCGTAGCCCTCCAGCCGGATGACCTCCTCCGCGAGGTCGAACGGGTCGGTGAGGTCGGGCCGCCAGGTCGGCGGGGTGACCTCCAGGACGTCGGCGCCCGCGACGGAGCAGCCGATCTCCTGAAGGCGCCGGGTGACGGTCTCGCGGCCGTACCCGGTGCCGGCGACGCGGTCGGGCAGGTCGGCGGCGATGGTGATGGTGCGCACCGGGTGCGGGGCCGCGATGTCGGTGACCCCGGCCTCGGCGGTGCCGCCGGCGATCAGCACCAGCAGGTCGACGGCGCGCTGGGCGGCCGCGCGGGCGGCCTCCGGGTCGACGCCGCGCTCGAAGCGCTTGGACGCCTCGGAGGGCAGCTTGTGGCGCTTGGCGCTGCGGGCGATGGCGACGGCGTCGAAGTGCGCGGCCTCGATGATCACCTCGGTCGTGCCCGGCCCGGCGGCCGGGTCGAGGATCTCGGTGGAGGCGCCGCCCATGACGCCGGCCAGGCCGATCGGGCCGCTGTTGTCGCAGATCAGCAGGTCCTCGACGGACAGCTCGCGCTTGACGCCGTCCAGGGTGGTGAGGGTCTCGCCCTGCTCCGCGCGGCGCACCACGATCGGGCCGTCCACGCGCTGCTTGTCGTAGGCGTGCAGCGGCTGGCCGACCTCGAGCATCACGTAGTTGGTGATGTCGACGGTCAGCGAGATCGGGCGGATGCCCGACTTCTGGAGCCGGCGCTGCAGCCAGATCGGGGACTTGGCGGTCGGGTCGACGCCGACGACCGTACGGGCGACGAAGCGGTCGCAGCCGGCCGGGTCGTTGACCTTGACCAGGTAGCCGAAGGAGTTCGCCGGCGGCACGTCCAGCAGCGCCGGGTCCGCCAGCGGCAGCCCGTACGCGGCGGCGGCCTCGCGGGCCACGCCGCGCATGGACAGGCAGTAGCCGCGGTCCGGGGTGACGGCGATGTCCAGCACGTCGTCGACCAGCTGCAGCAGCTCGATGGCGTCGGTGCCGGGCTCGAACTCCGGCGGCAGCACGATGATGCCGTCGTGGTCGTCGCCCATGCCCAGCTCGCGGGCGGAGCAGATCATGCCGGCCGAGGTGTGGCCGTACGTCTGGCGGGCCGCGATCGGGAACGGGCCGGGCAGCACGGCGCCCGGGAGCACGACCACGACCTTGTCGCCGACGGCGAAGTTCCGCGCGCCGCAGACGATCTCCTGCGGCTCGCCGGTGCCGTTGGCGTCGCCGACGTTGACGAAGCAGTGGCGGATCGGCTTCTTGAAGCCGGACAGCTCCTCGATGGAGAGCACCTCGCCGACCACCAGCGGGCCCTGGAGGTCCCCGCCGAGGCGCTCGACGGTCTCGACCTCCAGGCCGGCCCGGACCAGGCGCTCGGCGACGTCACGGCCGGTCTCGCCGGCGGGCAGGTCGACGTACTCGCGCAGCCAGGAAAGCGGGACGCGCATCAGATCTCCATCCCGAAGGGCAGCGTGAAGCGCACGTCGCCCTCGACCATGTCGCGCATGTCGGCGACGTTGTGACGGTTCATCAGGATCCGCTCCAGACCCAGGCCGAAGGCGAACCCGCTGTAGCGGTTCGGATCGACGCCGCAGGCCACCAGCACGCGCGGGTTGACCACGCCGCAGCCGCCGAGCTCGATCCAGCCCTCGGAGGAGCAGGTGCGGCACGGGCGGTCCGGGTTGCCGACGCTCTCGCCGCGGCACACGAAGCACTGCAGGTCGATCTCGGCGCTCGGCTCGGTGAACGGGAAGTACGAGGGGCGCCAGCGCAGTTCGAGACCGCCGCCGATCAGCTTCTCGACCAGCACCTCGATGGTGCCCTTGAGGTCGGCGAAGGTGATGCCCTCGTCGACGGCGAGGCCCTCGACCTGGCGGAACACCGGGGTGTGGGTGGCGTCCAGCTCGTCGGTGCGGTACACGCGGCCCGGGCAGACGACGTAGACGGGGGGCTCGCGGTCGAGCAGGGTGCGGGCCTGGACCGGGGAGGTCTGGGTGCGCAGCACCACGCCGGAGTCGGCGGAGCCGTCCGGGGCCTGGACGAAGAAGGTGTCCTGCATCGAGCGGGCCGGGTGGTCCGGGCCCAGGTTGAGGGCGTCGAAGTTGAGCCACTCCGCCTCGACCTCGGGGCCCTCGGCGACCTGGTAGCCCATGGCGACGAAGGTGTCCTCGATGCGCTCGGCCAGGGTGGTCAGCGGGTGCCGGGCGCCGCGCGGGGCGCGGTCGTACGGCAGCGTGACGTCCACCGCCTCCTCGACCAGCACGCGGGCGTCGCGCTCCGCCTCCAGCTCGGCCTGGCGCTTGGCCAGCGCCTGGTTGACGGCGCCGCGCGCCTGGCCGATCAGCTTGCCCGCGGCGGCCTTGGCGTGCGGGGGCAGGGCGCCGATCTCGCGGTTGGCGAGGGAGAGCGCGGAACGGTCGCCGATGTGGGCGACCTTGGCCTGCTTCAGCTCGTCGAGGCTGCCGGCGGCGGCGAAGGCGGCGATCGCCTCGTCCCGCGCCTGCTCCACCACCTCGGGCTTGAGGGCCTCGACCTCGACCGGGTCGTACGACTTGTTGGGTGCCGACATCTCTATCTTCCCGTGCTCCCTGCTCGTCCGTGCTCAGGTGTGTGGGCCAACGCCAAAGGTCGAGTGTAGTCGCAGCCCGTGGCGCGGCTTCCGCGGAGCCCGCCGGGCGTGACCTCGGAACATGCTCGCGAACTCGCTAGAGCATGAAGTCCGGGATGCCGGCGGGCAGGATGAATCGGAACCGGGCCCCGCCCCCGGGGGCGCGGTCGACCCGGATCGAACCGCCGTGGGCCTCGACGATGCCCTTGACGATGTAGAGGCCCAGGCCCGTCCCGCCGCGCTTGGAGCCGCGCCAGAAGCGGGTGAAGACGCGCGGCATCGACTCCTCGGGGATCCCGCTGCCCTCGTCGCTCACGGTGACCGCTGTGCCTTCCACGATGCGGGGAGGGGTGCCGGGGCGCTCCCATGCGGGGGCCTCGACGACCTCCTTGGCCGGTGCCACCTCGATGGTGACGGTTCCCTCGCCGTGGCGCACCGCGTTTTCCAGCAGGTTGGCGAGCACCTGGTCCAGTTTGTCCGGGTCCGCCCAGAGCACGGTGAGCGGCTCGTTGATCCGGACGTCGAAGCGGTCCTCGGCGATGCCGGTGGCCACCGTCCGCTCCACGTGCCGGCGCACCGCCGCCGCCACGTCCACGACCTGCTTGCGCAGCTCCAGCCGGCCCGCGTCGATCCGGGAGATGTCCAGCAGCTCCGCGATCAGCCGGGTGACCCGGTCGGCGTCCGCGTCGACCGTCTCCAGCATCAGCCGCTTCTGCCCGTCCGTGAACCGCTCCCACTTGGCCAGCAGCGTCGCCGTGAAGCCCTTGACGCTGGTGAGCGGGGAGCGCAGCTCGTGCGCGACGGTGGCGATCAGCTCGGCGTGGCTGCGCTCGGTGCGCCGCCGCTCCTCCGTACCGCGCAGGGCGATCACCAGCCGCTGCAGCGGCCCTCCGGGCTCGTCGCGGACGTACCGGGCGGTGACCAGCACCTCGCGCCCGCCCGGCAGCAGCAGGTTGCGCTCCGGCTGCCGGGTGCGGATGGCCAGCCCGCCGTACGGGTCGGTCAGCTGCCACCAGCGGCGCCCGTCGAGGTCCTCCAGCGGGAGGACCTCCTCCAGCAGCCCGCCCAGCGCCGCCTCCGGGGGCACGCCGGTCAGCGCGGCCGCGGCCCGGTTGAAGCGGACCACGCGGCCGTCCGCGTCGGCGACCACCAGGCCGTCGGGCAGGTCGTCCGGGTCCAGCTCAGGCCCGCTGCCGACCATGGGTGTCCTCCCCGATTACCCACCGTGCCGTTCCCCCCACCGAGGCGACCCTAGCGCCTCGCAGGCCCCGACAGTAGGGCCTGCGGTGGGGATCACCGGCGCGTCGTGGGGCGTGTCGCGCGTTCGCGCCGGGTACGGCGTGCCCCGCGCGCCGTCCGCGGACGTCAGGCCGTCGTCAGGCCGACGTCATCCTGGGTCGTCCGGGCTCAGGCCCCGGCCCGGCAACCGCCCGGGGAACGCTGCGCCCTGGCGGAGGCGTACAGGCAGACGGCCGCCGCGGTGGCCAGGTTGAGGCTCTCGGCGTGGCCGTGGATCGGCACCCTCACCACCTCGTCGGTCAGCGCGCGGGTCTCTTCCGGGAGCCCCCACGCCTCGTTGCCGAACACCCACGCGCCCGGCGCACCCAGGGTGCCCTCGTCGAGCTCCTGATCCAGGTCGCGCTCCCCCGCGCCGTCCGCGGCGAGCACCCGTACGCCCGCCTCGCGCAGCTTCGCGACCGCCTCCTCCACGGGCACGCCGACCGCCACCGGCAGGTGGAACAGGCTGCCCACGGAGGCCCGGACGGCCTTGGGGTTGTAGAGGTCCACGGAGGCGTCGGTGAGCACCACGGCGTCCGCACCGGCCGCGTCGGCCGTACGGAGCACGGTGCCCGCGTTGCCGGGGTCGCGCACGTGCGCCAGCACGGCGACCAGCTTGGGGCGGGCCCTGAGCACCTCGGCGAAGGGGGTGTCGATGAAGCGGCACAGCGCCACGATGCCCTGGGGGGTCACGGTGTCGCAGATGCCGGCGACGACCTCGTCGGTGGCGGTCAGCACCGGCAGCCCCTCGTCCAGGGCCGCCTCGACGATGCCGGCGTGCCGCTCGGCGGCCTCCGCGGTGACGTAGACCTCGACCACGGCGTGGTCCTCCGTGCCCGGCAGCCTGCCGAAGGCGACGGCCTCCCGGACGGCCTGCGGGCCCTCGGCCAGGAAGCGGCGCTCCTTGGTGCGCTGGTTCCGCTTGGCGAGCCGGCGGGCCGCGACGACGCGCGGCGAGCGCAGGGAGGTCAGCAGGGGGGTGTCGGTGCTCGGCATGGTCTCGTTCTCTGGAGGCGCTGGCGGTGGCGAAAGCAGAACCGGACCCGCAGGCGAGCCTGCGGGTCCGGTCGGAAGCTCAACCGATCTCGGAAGATCAGGCGGCGTCGGCGGCGGCCTTCGGGGCGTTCACGTCGGCCGGCAGCGCCTTCTGGGCGACCTCGACCAGGGAGGCGAACGCACCCGGGTCGTTGACGGCCAGGTCGGCGAGCATCTTGCGGTCGATCTCGACGCTGGCGGCCTTCAGACCCTGCACGAAGCGGTTGTAGGTGATGCCGTTGGCACGGGCCGCAGCGTTGATGCGCTGGATCCACAGCTGACGGAAGTCGCCCTTGCGCTTCTTGCGGTCGTTGAAGTTGTAGACCAGCGAGTGGGTGACCTGCTCCTTGGCCTTGCGGTACAGGCGCGAGCGCTGGCCACGGTAGCCGCTGGCGCGCTCCAGGATGACCCGGCGCTTCTTGTGGGCGTTGACTGCCCGCTTGACGCGTGCCACTTCATTACTCCTTGGGTTGGACCACGGACTACTTCACGTGGTCCGTCAATCGAATGGGTCGGGAAGGATCAGCTGCCCCGCACGGCTCTCGCCGGGCGGGAGGCGATCACTTGCCGAGAAGCTTCTTGATCTTCTTGGCGTCAGCGGGGGCCAGCTCGATCGTCCCGGCCAGCTTGCGGGTCAGCGTCGAGGGCTTGCGCTCCAGGAGGTGGCGGCGGCCGGCGCGCTCGCGCAGCACCTTGCCAGAGCCAGTGATCTTGAAGCGCTTGCTGGCGCCGCTGTGCGTCTTCTGCTTCGGCATTTCGCCGTATCTCCTCGTCGGTCCCGTCCGCGCCCGCGCGACGTGGGCCGCGCGGGCGTGAACTGGATGGATCTGTGATGACCGGGCGGGACGCCCTGTCACCCTGGTGGCCGATCCCCGGGCCCGAGCCTTGCGGCTCAGGCGCCCTGGGGGGCGGCCGGCTGCTCGACCGGAGCGTCGGCCTCGGGGGCCTCCGCCTCGGCCTCGACCGGGGCGTCAAGCTCCTCGGTCTCGACGGCGTCGACGATGTCGGCGTCGAGCTCCGCGTCGTCGAGGTCCTCGGCGTCATCCTCGGGGCCGGCGGTGCGGCCCAGACGCTCGGCCTTGCGAGCGTCGGCGAGGGCGCGGGCCTCGGCCATCGCCTCGGTCTTCTTCTTGTGCGGGCCAAGAACCATGATCATGTTCCGGCCGTCCTGCTTCGGCGACGACTCGACGAAGCCCAGGTCCTGGACGTCGTCGGCGAGGCGCTGCAGCAGGCGGAAGCCCAGCTCGGGGCGGGACTGCTCACGACCACGGAACATGATCGTGATCTTGACCTTGTCACCCTGCTTGAGGAACCGAACGACGTGACCCTTCTTGGTGTCGTAGTCGTGCGGGTCGATCTTCGGCCGGAGCTTCATCTCCTTGATGACCGTGTGCGCCTGGTTCTTGCGCGCCTCACGGGCCTTCATGGCCGACTCGTACTTGAACTTGCCGTAGTCCATGAGCTTGCACACCGGCGGCCGGGCGGTCGCCGCGACCTCGACCAGGTCGAGGTCGTACTCCTGCGCAAGCTCCAGCGCCTTGGCAAGCGGCACAATGCCGACCTGCTCGCCGCTGGGACCGACGAGTCGCACCTCCGGGACGCGAATCCGGTCGTTGATGCGGGGCTCGGTGCTGATGGGGCCTCCTCGGTTGCACCTTCTGCGATGCGGCCGTCGGACGGCGGTCGCACGTAGTGGACTCGACCACTGGGCAGGGCTTCATTCGTGTTTCGCTGCCCGGCACCTTCCGGCACCGTGTGCACCGCGACACGAAAAAAGCCCCGCTCGGTACAAGCGGGGCTCCACAAAATCCGGGGGCAACACCCGGTGAGGGGCACTGCGGGCGACTCGGCGCCGTGGCGCCCGTCGCGGACCGGGACCCGTCGGCCGCGAGGCCGACAAGGTGGGAGACTTTCGCGGTTGCCCTCTCGGGCCTCCTCAGTGGAGCCTCCACTTGCTGGCCAGGTGCCCTTGCGGACTCCCGGCCGGTCAGTCTCGAAGCATACAGCGCCGGGACCTCGAACGCTATTCCGCCCCCGCGCACGGCCTTTCCCGCCGCGTTCCGGGGCCCTTGTAGGCTCCCCCCGTACCCACTTTCACGGCACGACGGAACGAGCCCCCCTTGAGCAGCGAGCCCACCCAGAACCCCGCCGCGGACGACGACGCCATCGGCTTCGACGACCTCACCCGGGACATCGCCGAGGTCCCGGCCGTCGAGGTGATCACCACCGTCGCGGTGCACCTGATGAGCGCCGCCGCCGTCAAGTGCGGTCTCGCCGAGGGCGGCGAGAAGGACAAGGACCTGGACGAGGCCCGCAAGCTCATCACCGCCCTGGCCGGGCTCGTCACCGCCGGCGCCCCGGAGATCAGCAACTTCCACGCCGCGCCGCTGCGCGACGGGCTGCGCTCGCTGCAGCTGGCCTTCCGCGAGGCTTCGCTGGTGCCGGACGCGCCGGGCGCGGGGCCGGGCGAGAAGTTCACGGGGCCGGTCTACTCCTGACCGTCGTACGGGAGAGGCGCGTGCCACCCGGCACGCGCCTCTCCCGTGTTTCAGCGCTTGTACAGCGGCTCGCCCGGCAGCTCGGCGCCGGCCGGGAGCACCGCGAGGTCGAGGCCCCGGTCCAGCCGCACCCGCAGCACCGGGTCCGCCGCCACCGCCTGCCCGACGCGCTGGGCGGCCGCCTGGAGCCCCTGCTGGTCCAGCCCCGGGTCGAAGACCACGGCGAGCACCCCGTCCGAGCTCTCCGAGGGCGCGAGCAGGGCGGTGACCACCTGCGGCTCCGCGGCCAGCAGCGCCCGTACGGCCTCGCGGGCCTCCGGGTCGGCCGCCGGCGGCAGGTAGGGGCGGTTCTCGGCGAGGGCGCGCAGCCGGGCACCGTCGAGCAGGAACGTCACCGGACCGGCCGGGTCGATCAGCAGGGTGTCCGCGCGCTCGGAGAAGGCGACCATCGCGGCCTGCGGGGCCGCCGTCGGCGCCGGGCGGGCGTCGGCGCGCCAGCGGGTGAGCGTCTCGAGCGAGGTGAAGGCGGGCAGGGCGCGGCGCCCGTCCGGGGCCTGCAGCACGGGGACGGCCATGTCGCTGGACTTGTCGTGCTGGTGGCCGTGCTCGTCCACCTCGACCTCGCCGAGGATCGCGACGATCGGCACCATCAGCCGGGTCGGGGTCAGCGCGGCCAGCACCTCGGGCTCGGCGGAGCGGTCCTGCGACCAGCGGGCGAGGGCGGCGGCCAGGGCGGGGTCGGCGCTGCCGTCGTCCTCGGAGAATCCGGGGTTCGGGATGCTCTTGCCGGCGAACGCCGGGTTGGAGAAGTCTTTGCGGTCCACCGGCCGACCGTATGACAGAACACCCCTTTCGAGGTATTCCGGCCCTTCGAGGTATTCCGGCGCCCGCACCCCCTACCCTCCGGTAGCGCGGTGTGGCAGCCTGCGCGCATGGCTCTGCTCGACGCACCCGCCCCGGTCTCCGATCGCCTCCGGTACGACCGGGCCACCGCTCATCTGGACGGCCCGGTGGCCGTCGTCGACCTCGCCGCGTTCGACGCCAACGCCGCCGACCTGGTGCGCCGGGCGGGCGGGAAGCCGATCCGGGTGGCCAGCAAGTCGCTGCGCTGCCGGGCGCTGCTGGAGCGGGCGCTGGCGGTGGAGGGCTTCGCCGGGGTGATGAGCTTCACCCTGGACGAGTCGATCTGGCTGGTCCGTACGGGCCTGCGCGACGTGCTGCTCGCCTACCCCTCCGCCGACCGCGCCGGGTACGCCGAGCTGACCGCCGATCCGGAACTCGCGCGCGAGATCACCGTGGTGCTGGACGACCCCGCCCAGCTGGACCTGATCGACCGGGCCCGCGCCGGCGACGCGGAGGTGCGGGTCTGCCTGGAACTGGACACCGCCCTGCACCTGCTGGGCGGCCGCGTCCGGGTGGGCGCCCGGCGCTCGCCGCTGCGCAGCCCGGAGGACGTGGAGGCGTTCGCCGCGCTCGTCCAGCGCCGCCGGGGATTCCGGGTGGTGGGCCTGATGGCGTACGAGGGGCACGTGGCCGGGGTGGGCGACCGGGTGCCGGGGCGGCCGATGTACTCGCGGGTCATCCGGCTGATGCAGGACAGGGCGCGGGCCGAACTGGCCGCCCGGCGGGCCGAGGTGGTGCGGCGGCTGCGGCGGGTGGCCGAGCTGGAGTTCGTCAACGGCGGCGGCACCGGCAGCGTGGAGTCCACGGCGGCCGAGCGGGCCGTCACCGAGGTGGCCGCCGGTTCCGGGCTGTACGTGCCGCGGCTCTTCGACAACTACCGTGCGTTCCAGGGCCGTCCGGCCGCGCTGTTCGGCCAGCCGGTGGTGCGCCGGCCCGGGGTGGGCGTGGTGACGGTGCTCGGCGGCGGGTACCCGGCCTCGGGCGCGGCCGGGCCGGACCGCTCACCCGTGCCGTACCTGCCCGCGGGCCTGCGCTACGACCCGATGGAGGGCGCCGGCGAGGTGCAGACCCCGCTGCTGGGCGCGGCGGCGGACGACCTGCTGATCGGCGACCGGGTCTGGTTCCGCCACGCCAAGGCGGGCGAACTGTGCGAGCGCTTCGGCGAGTTGCACCTGATCGAGGGCGCGGAGGTCGTCCGGACCGTTCCGACGTACCGGGGCGAGGGGCGGACGTTCCTGTAACGGGCCGCCGGAGCCACCGCGACCCTTTCGGCAGTCTTAAGCGGGCCCGATGGAACACCTAACCCGGGTGTCCCGTCGGGCCTTTGCGCTGCTCACGGGCCGACAGGCCGTCAAAAGTCGTCAACGTCGGGCCTATTGCCTTCTGGTCCAGACCAATCCTACGCTTCGGCCGGGAGCCGCGGTCCGGGCCGGCGGCTTCCGGACGGGCAGGCGTGCCCGCTCTCCCCCACACCAGCCCGGAACGACGGTCGAGGAGTCCTCACCCCATGTCCATCAAGCGAAACGCCCTGTCCGTCGGCGTGGTCGGCGCCGCGTGCCTCGCGGTGGCGCTCACCACCGCCGGGACCGCCAACGCGCACGGCACGATGACCAACCCGCCCAGCCGCATCGCCTCCTGCTACGCGGAGGGCCCCGAGCACCCCGTCTCCCAGGTCTGCAAGGACCTCGTCGCCACCAGCGGCACCCAGCCGCTGTACGACTGGAACGAGGTCAACATCGCCAACGCCGCCGGCAACCACCAGGCGCTGATCCCGGACGGCCGGCTCTGCTCGGCCAACCGCGACAAGTACGCGGCCCTCGACTGGCCGCGCACCGACTGGGCCGCCACCGCCGTCAAGCCCGGCGCGTTCACCTTCCAGTTCCGCGCCACCGCCCCTCACCTGGGCACCCAGACCGTCTACATCACCAAGGCGGGCTACAACCCCACCCAGCCGCTCAAGTGGGCCGACCTCGACCCGACGCCCGTCGCCCAGGTCCAGGTCGACCGCAACACCGTCAACGGGTCCTACTCCTACTCGGGCACGCTGCCGCAGCGCACCGGCCGTCAGGTCCTCTACACGATCTGGCAGCGCAGTGACAGCCCGGAGGCGTTCTACAGCTGCTCGGACGTCGACTTCGGTGGCGCCGCCACCGTCTCCTCGCTCGCCGCCCCGGCCACCCCGGCCGTCGCCGCCGCGCCCAGCGACGCGCAGATCGCCGCCGACGCCTCCAGGTCGACGGTCGCCCACCACGGCCACGGCGGGGACCCGGGTGCCCCGGCCGGCCAGCCCGTCCCGACCGCCTCCGCGGCGGTCGGCACCTCGGCCGCCGGCCCGCTGCTGCTCGCCGGTGCGGGCGCGATCGGCGTCGGCTGGGCCACCATGGTGCTCCGGCGTCGTCGCCTCGAGGCTGTTCGACGCGACGTCTGACGCCGGACGCGGAACCGGACCGGAAACACCCCCGTCCGGTCCGGTTCCGTCGGTACCGCCCGCAGACGCGACGCGGCGGCCGACCCGGAGGGGGGTTCCTCCGGGCGGGCCGCCGCGTCGTCGTGAGTGTGGCTTCTCCGGGCCTGGACGGTCAGGTGGTGGTGCCGCCGGTGCCGTTCTGGCCGCCGTTCTGGCCGCCATTCTGGCCGGGCTTGCCGCCGCCGGGGAGCTGGGGGAGCTTGCCCTTGAAGTCGGTGATGCCCTTGACGATGGTGTCCATCACGGAGACGTCCGGCGCCTTGTCGGCGATGTCGAAGCCGAAGTGCACCGAGATCAGCGCCTTTCCGTCGCTGGACGGGAAGACCACCGTCTGCACGTAGCCGGAGTTGCCCTTGACCGGGTCGGCCTTCCAGCGGACGAGCCAGCCGTCCTGGCCGTTGACCGTGACGGACTCGTTCTTCAGCTCCTGGTGGCCCGTGAGGTCGCCGTAGGACTCCTTGGCGGCCTTCTCGATGTCGGCCTTCGCCGCCGCCCGGGCGTCGCTGCCGCCGCCGTCGATCCGGCCGGTGGTCACGCCGCCGAGGGTGCACTCCTTGGCGGGGTCGTCGGCGCAGCTGTACGAGCCGACGTACGCCGCGGCGTAGCCCTCGGAGGTGTGGCTGCCCTTCCAGCCGGCGGGGACGGGGACGGAGAGGCGGTTCACCAGGTCGATCGCGGCGCCGGGCTTGGCCTTGCCGGTGCCGCCGCCGTTGCCGCCGCTTCCGCCACCGCCGTTGCCACCGTTGCCACCACCGCCGTTGCCACCGCTGCCCCCGTTGGAGCCGTCGCCGTTGGGGCCCTCGGAGCCGTCGCCGAAGCCGGGAATGCCCTTCCCGCCGTCCGGCACGAGCTGCCGGGAGACCCGCTTCTGGCGGTCGTGGTCGCGGCCGTCCATCGCCAGGTAGGTGATCCCCGAGCCCGCGCCCAGGCCCAGCAGGGCGGCGAGGGCCGTGACCACGACCAGCTTGGACGGCTTGCGCCGAGGCTTGCGCGGGGCCTCGGCGGGCGCGCCCCAGACGGCGCCGACGGGCGGCGGCTCCGGGTAGCGGACGGTCGGGCCGCTGGAGAGGATCTCGCCCTCCAGCACCCGGGGCTGCTCCGCCGTGCCGTCCTCGGCGGCCCCGGGAGCCCCGGGAGCCCCGGGAGCCCCGGGAGCCCCGGGAGCCCCCGCCGCCGGAGGCTCGGGGTGCGCCGGGGCCTCCGGGGCCGGGGTCGGCGCGTCCGAGGGCGCCGGGGGCGGGGTCGGCGCGTCCGAGGGCGCGGGGCGGGTCGAGGCCGTCCAGCCCTTGCCGTCCCACCAGCGCTGCGGGCGCGGGTCGCCGGTCTCCTTGGGGTCCGGGTACCACCCGGCGGGAATCTGCTCACTCACAGAAGAGAATCTAAAGCCCGGCGGATAAACGCGAAATCAGCGCGGCGTCGAATTCCGCCGGTTCTCGATGATTTTCCGGTGAGAAGCCGGCGGGAAGGCCGCCCCCGGTCACAGCGGGGTCACGTACGCCCCGGAGATCCCGCCGTCCACCAGGAACTCGCTCGCCGTGATGAACGAGGAGTCGTCGCTCGCCAGGAACGCGACCGCCGCGGCGATCTCCTCGGCCCTGGCGAAGCGGCCGAGCGGAATGTGCACCAGCCGACGGGCGGCACGCTCCGGGTCCTTGGCGAACAGTTCGCGCAGGAGCGGGGTGTCCACGGGCCCCGGGGAGAGCGCGTTGACGCGGATGCCCTCGCGGGCGAACTGCACGCCCAGCTCCCGGGACATGGCCAGCACCCCGCCCTTGGAGGCGGTGTACGAGATCTGCGAGGTGGCCGCGCCCATGCGGGCCACGAAGCTGGCGGTGTTGATGATCGAGCCGCGCCCGTGGCGGCGCATGTACGGCAGGGCCGCCTTGCAGCACAGGAAGACCGAGGTCAGGTTGACCTCCTGCACCTTGCGCCAGGCGTCCAGGCCCGTGGTGAGGATCGAGTCGTCCTCCGGCGGGGAGATGCCCGCGTTGTTGAAGGCGACATCCACGCTGCCGTACGTCTCGTACGCCTCGTCGAACAGCGCCTCGACCATGTACGGGTCGGTGACGTCGGTGTGCACGAACAGCCCGCCGACCTCCTTGGCGGCGGCCCGGCCGCTCTCCTCGTCGAGGTCCGCGCAGACCACCTCCGCGCCCTCCGAGGCGAGCCGGCGGGCGGCGGCCAGGCCGATCCCGCTGCCCGCGCCCGTCACCACGGCGGTGCGGCCGACCAGTCGGCGGCAGACCGCCTCGTCCTTCTCGCTCATCGGGCTGTCACTCCTCGGTGTGGATGAAGACGTTCTTGGTCTCGGTGAAGTGGCGCAGCGCGTCCGGCCCCAGTTCGCGGCCCACCCCGGACTCGCCGTACCCGCCGAAGGGCGTCCAGTAGCGCACGGAGGCATGGGAGTTGACGGAGAGGTTGCCCGCGCGCACGCCCCTGGCCAGGCGCAGGGCGCGGCCGAGGTCCCTGGTCCAGATGGAGCCGGAGAGGCCGTAGCGGGTGGCGTTGGCCAGGCGCAGCGCGTCCGCCTCGTCGGTGAAGGGCAGGACGACGGCGACGGGGCCGAAGATCTCCTCGGTGACGGCGGGCTCGCCCTCGTCCTCGGGGGCGAGGACGGTGGGCGGGTACCAGTAGCCGGGGCCGTCGGGGACCGGTCCCCGCGCCAGGACGGGGATGTCGGGGGTGACGTAGGAGGAGACGCGGCGCACCTGGGCGGCGGAGATGAGCGGGCCGAGCTGGGTGGCCGGGTCGGCCGGGTCGCCGGTGCGCAGGGCCTCGACGGCGGGCAGGAGGTGGGCGAGGAAGTCCTCGTAGACCTCGCGCTGGACGAGGATGCGGCTCCGGGCGCAGCAGTCCTGGCCGCTGTTGTCGGCGAAGGACATCGGGTCGGCGGCGCGGGGGAGGTCGGCGTCGGCGAAGACGATGCTGGGGCTCTTGCCGCCGAGTTCCAGGGTGACGTGCTTGGCGCGGGCGGCGCAGCGGGCGGCGACCTCCTTGCCGACGACGGTCGAGCCGGTGAAGACGATCTTGCCGACCCCCGGGTGGTCGACCAGGGCCCGTCCGGTGACGGCGCCGGTGCCCGGGACGACCTGGAGGAGGCCCTCGGGCAGGCCCGCGGCGGAGGCGAGTTCGGCCAGGCGCAGGGCGGTGAGCGGGGTGGCCTCGGCGGGCTTGAGGAGGACGGCGTTGCCGGCGGCGAGGGCGGGGGCGAAGCCCCAGGCGGCGATCGGCATCGGGAAGTTCCAGGGGGCGATCACCCCGACCACGCCGATCGGCTCGTGGATCGTCACGTCCAGGCCGCCGGAGACCGGGATCTGACGGCCCGTCAGGCGCTCGACTCCCCCGGCGGCGTACTCCAGCAGGTCGCGGACGTTGCCGGCCTCCCAGCGGGCATTGGCCAGGGTGTGGCCGGCCTCGCTGACCTCCAGGGCCGCCAGTTCGGGGACGTGCACCTCGACCTGGTCGGCGAACCGGCGCAGCAGGCGGGCCCGTTCGCCGGGGGCCAGCGCCGCCCAGCCCGTCTGGGCCTTGGCGGCGCGCTGCACGGCCTCGGCCAGCTGGTCGGGGGTGGTGTCCGGGACGACGGCCAGCACCTCGCCGGTGGCGGGGTTGCGGACGGCGCTGCCGGTGCTGCCGGTCGGCTCGCTCATGCCCTCACATCCGTTCGAAGGATCGGTAGCGCTCCCAGTCGGTCACCGTGCCGTCGTAGGCGGACTGTTCGACCCGGGCCATGTTCAGGTAGTGCTCGACCACGTCGTCGCCGAACGCCTCCCGGGCGAGCTCGCTCTCCGCCCACAGCGCGGACGCCTCGCGCAGCGAGCCGGGCACCCGGGCGTACTCGTCCACCGCGTAGGCGTTGCCCAGGCAGGGCGCGGGCAGGTCCAGCTTGCGCTGCAGGCCGTGCAGGCCCGCGGCGACCATCCCGGCCACGGCCAGGTACGGGTTGACGTCGCCGCCGGGCACCCGGTTCTCCATCCGCAGGCCCGGGCCGTGGCCGACCACCCGGTAGGCGCAGGTGCGGTTGTCGCGGCCCCAGGCGACGGCCGTCGGGGCGAAGGAGCCGGGGCGGTAGCGCTTGTAGGAGTTGATGTTCGGCGCGTACAGCAGGCTGAACTCCCGCAGGGCGACGAGCTGTCCGGCGAGGAAGTGCCGCATGGTGTCGGTCATCCGGCCGTCGCGGTCGGCGAAGGCGGGCGCGCCGACGGCGTCGCGCAGCGAGAGGTGGATGTGGCAGCTGTTGCCCTCGCGCTCGTCGTACTTGGCCATGAAGGTGAGGGCGCAGCCGAGTTGGGCGGCGATCTCCTTGGCGCCGGTCTTGTAGACGCTGTGCTGGTCGCAGGTGGTGAGCGCGTCGGCGTAGCGGAAGGCGATCTCGTGCTGGCCGAGGTTGCACTCGCCCTTGGCGGACTCGACGACCAGCCCGGCGCCGGCCATGTCGTTGCGGATGCGGGAGAGCAGCGGCTCGATGCGGGCGGTGCCGAGCATCGAGTAGTCGACGTTGTAGAGGTTCGCCGGGGTCAGGCCGCGGTAGCCGCCCAGCCAGGCGGACTCGTAGGTGTCGCGGAAGACCAGGAACTCCAGCTCGGTGCCGACGTCCGCCGCGAGGCCGTGCTCGGCGAGGCGGGCGATCTGGCGGCGCAGCAGCTGGCGCGGGGCCGCGTCCACCGGGTGGCCGCCGTGGCGGGCCAGGTCGGCGGTGACCTGGGCGGTGCCCGGCTGCCAAGGGGTCAGCCGCAGGGTGGCGAGGTCCGGGCGCATCGCGAAGTCGCCGTAGCCGGTGGCCCAGGAGGAGAAGGCGTAGCCGTCCACGGTGTTGAGGTCCACGTCCACCGCGAGCAGGTAGTCGCAGGCTTCGGCGCCGTTGACGAGGACCTCGTCGAGGAAGAACCGGGCGGCGAAGCGCTTGCCCTGCAGGCGGCCCTGCATGTCGGTGAAGGCCAGCGCGACCGTGTGCACCTCGCCGGCGTCCACCAGGGTGCGCAACTCGTCCACGGTCAGAGGCGCGCGGGGCCGGGCGGCCGCGGCGGCGGGTTCGGACATGGCGGGACCATCCTCATCGATCACTCTTCGAGATCAAGCGGTCACACGGAACCGTACGGCCTGGGGCTCTCGGGGCGGAAGAGGGCGGACGGGTGTGGCGCGCTTTCGGGTTCCCGGCCGGACGGCGGCCGCGTGGCGGACGGGGGTCCGGGGGTCGCGGGTGCAGAATGCGCGCCATGGATCGCAGGCCATTGATCGGCGTCAGCACCTACCTGGTGGACGCGAGTTGGAGCAACTGGCGGGCGCGGCGGGTCGCCCTCGTGCCCGAGCGGTACACCGCGTACGTACGGGACTCGGGCGGGACCGCCGTGCTGCTGCCGCCCGACGCGTCGGAACGGGCGCCCGAGGTGCTCGCGCGGCTCGACGCGCTGGTGATCGCGGGCGGGCCGGACATCGACCCCGCGTACTACGGCGAGGAGCCGCACCCGGCCACCGAGGTGGACTCCCCCGAGCGGGACCGGTGGGAGGTCGCGCTGCTGCGGGCGGCGTTGGCGTCGGGGATGCCGCTGCTGGGGATCTGCCGGGGGATGCAGGTGCTCAACGTGGTCTGCGGCGGGACGCTGGTGCAGCACCTGCCCGATGTGGTGGGCGTGGACGTGCACACGGGCTCGCCGGGGAAGTACGGGACGCACCTGGTGCGGCCGGTGCCGGGAACGCTGCTCGGGGGGCTGCTGCCGGAGAGCGAGGTGGAGGTGCCGACGTACCACCACCAGGCGGTGGGGCGGGTCGGCGAGGGCCTGCGGGTGTCGGCGCACGCGCCGGACGGGACGGTGGAGGCGATCGAGGGGCCGGGGTTCACCCTGGGCGTGCAGTGGCACCCGGAGCAGGGGGACGACCTGCGGGTGATGCAGGCGTTGGTGCGGGCCGCCACTGCGGTGACGGTGGGGTGAACTGACCGTCGGGGAACGGGAGTCGGTTCGGGAGCCCCCGTTCCCCGTGCCCCCGCGCCCCTGGGGCACGGGGGCACGGGGGCGTCAAGTGGTCGCCGGGGCGGGGTGCGGGATGCGGTCGGCGGCGGCGAGGAGGGTCGGGAGCATGCGGGCGGCGTGGGTGGCGTAGCCGTGGGGGGAGGGGTGGATGCCGTCGGGGCCGAGGAGGTGGGGGGCCCGGTCGCGGAACTCGGGGCCCGAGGTGGGGGCGAGGTGGGCGCCGAGGCGGTCGGCGGTGCGGGTGTGGCGGCGGGCGAGGCGGCGGGAGCGGTGGTGGCCGATCCAGCGGGCGGGGGCGCGGAAGCCGGGGCCGTAGCCGGGGTTGGGGCAGGGCACGACGACCAGTTGCCAGCCGGACTCCCTCAACGCCTGGGCGAGGTGGGCGTGTTGGCGGGCGGCGCGGCCCAGCGGGGCGGGGATCAGGACGTCGTTGCCGCCGACGAGGAGCACGGCGATGCCCGGCCGCAGCCGGGCCGCGCGGTGCACCTGGCGGCCCACGGCGGCGGTCGTGGCGCCGACCCTGGCGTGGACGCGCAGGTCGACGGGCCGGCCGGTGCCCTCCGCGAGGCCCTGGGCGAGCAGGGCGCCGAGGGTCTGGTCGGGGCGCTGGGCGCCGTAGCCCTGGGCGAGGGAGTCGCCGAGCATCAGCAGGGTCAACGGCCCGTCGCCGCACCCGTACCGGCCGTCCGCGACGGGCACGGTCCAGTCGCGGGGCGGGCGGTGGGCCAGGAGGTGCATGTACATCCGGGCGAGCCGGAGGGCGAGGCGGCGCATGGCGGGGGCTCCGGAATCAGGCGGGTCGGGCGGGTCGGGCGGATTGGGAGGGGTCGGGGGAATCGGGCCGCTCAGGCAGGTCGGGCGAGTCGGGCGGCTCAGGCGGTGAGGACGACGGCGGCGCTGTGGCCGCCGAAGCCGCTGGAGACGGTGAGGGCGGCGGGCATCTCGAGGCGGCGCGGGGCCTTGACGACCACGTCGAGGTCGATCGCGTCGTCGAGCCGGTCGAGGTTGGCGGTGGGCGGGATCAGCCGGTGGCGCAGGGTGAGGGCGGTGATCGCCGCCTCGATCGCGCCGGCCGCGCCCATGCAGTGCCCGATGACGCTCTTGTTGGCGGTGACCGGCGGCGGCCGGTGGAAGACGCTGCGCAGGGCGGCCGCCTCGGCGGGGTCGTTGAGGGCCGTGCCGGTGCCGTGGGCGTTGACGTGTCCGATCTCGTGCGGGGCGAGCCCGGCGTCGGCGAGGGCGGCGCGGACGGCCCGGGCGAGGCCCTCGCCGGCCGGGTCGGGGGCGGTGGGGTGGTGGGCGTCGGCGGCGGCGCCGTGCCCGGCGAGGTGGGCGTAGGGGCGGGCGCCCCTCGCCCGGGCGTGCTCGGGGCGTTCGAGGACGAGGACGCCCGCGCCCTCGCCGAGGACGAAGCCGTCGCGGTCGGCGTCGAACGGACGGGAGGCAGCCTCGGGGTCGTGCCGGCGGCGGGAGAGCGCGCCGAGGCGGTCGAAGGCGACGGCGGTCATCGGGGTGCGCGGGCTGTCGGTGCCGCCGGCGAGGACGAGATCGCAGGTGCCGGCCCTGACCAGGTCGGCGGCGAGGGCGAGGGCGCTGGTGCCGGAGGCGCAGGCGGTGCTG
This sequence comes from Streptomyces sp. NRRL WC-3742, assembly GCF_000720635.1. Taxonomy (GTDB): domain Bacteria; phylum Actinomycetota; class Actinomycetes; order Streptomycetales; family Streptomycetaceae; genus Kitasatospora. The sequence continues at coordinate 57,323 of NZ_JOCF01000051.1, forward strand.
ACGACGAAGGCCGGGCCCCGGGCGCCGAGGTCGAGGCTGACCTCGCCGGCGGCCATGTTGGGGATGGAGCGCGGCAGCATCAGCGGGGAGACGCGGTCGGCGCGGCCCTCGGCGAGGCGGGCGTACTCGGCCGCGTACGTGTGGACGCTGTTGGCGCTGACGCCGAGCACGACGCCGACCCGGGTGCCGTCCCACTCCCCCGGGTCGAGCCCGGCGTCGGCGACGGCCTGCCGGGCGGCGGCCACCGCCATCCGGCAGAAGGGGTCGAGCCGGCGGGCGAGCCGCCCGCCGAGGAGGGCGGGGGCGTCGAAGTCGGTGACCGGGCAGGAGAAGTCGACGGCCAGGCCCGCGAGTTCGGGGTCGCGCCGGGCGGTGGGGCGGGCGTCGAGGAAGTGGTCCCAGACGGCTCCGGCGCCGCAACCGGCCGGGGTGACCAGGCCCAGGCCCGTGACGGCGACCGCGCGCGGGCTCAACTGACGCTCTCCGCCGCGAGGTTGGTGCCCGCGAGGTTGGCGTCCGCAAGGCTGGCGTCCGCGTGGGCGGCGAGTTCGCCGAGGGTGCGGTCGGGGGTGATGTCGGCGACGGTGACGCCGAGTCGCTCCTCGACGACCAGGGACAGCTCGACCAGGGCGAGGCTGTCCAGGGCGAGCGAGGCGAGGGTGGCCTCGGGGGTGACGAGCGCGGGCGAGACCTCGAACTCGTCGACGAGGCAGGAGTGGATGGTCTCGTAGGCGGCGGCCATGGCGAACTGTCCTTTCAGCGGGGCTGGTTGGGGAGGTGGAGGACGACGGCGAGGACTCGGCCCGGCAGCGCGAGCCAGGCGAGGACGGCGGCGAGGGAGGCGGCCGTCGCGCCCACGGCGGACGCGTCGGCGAGCCCGTCGAGGAAGGCGTCGGCGAACGCGGCCCGGTCCGCCGGAGCGGCGCGGTCGAGGGAGGTGGCGAGGACGGAGCCGAGCACCGCCACGCCGATGGTCGAACCGACCTGCCGGGTGGCGTCGTTGAGCGCCGAACCGACACCGGCGACGCCGATCGGCACGGCGCTCATCACCACCTCGGTGGCGACGGGCGCCAGCAGTCCGGCCCCGAGCCCGGCCAGCGCCTCGAAGAACAGCACCGCTCCGTCGCCCGACCCGGTGGGCAGCCCGGCGAGTTGGAGGAACCCGGCGGCGATGAGCACCAGCCCGCCGGCGCACGGCGTCCGGGCACCGAAGCGCCGGGCCAGCACCGGCCCGAGGACGGCTCCGAGGGCGAGCGACAGGGACAGCGGCACCATCCGCTGCCCGGCCTGCCAGGCGCTCAGGCCGCGGACCTGCTGGAGGTAGAGGGTGAGCAGGAACATCGCGCCGAACATCGCGAAGGACATCAGGGCGAGCACGGTCACGGCCGGCCAGACCGGCCCGCTGCGCAGCAGCCGAACCGGCACCATCGGTGCGGCGCAGCGCAGTTGGCGCCGGACGAAGCCGGTCAGCAGCGCGGCGGCGAGAGCGAACGCGGCGAGGACCGGGGGGCTCGCCCAGCCCCGGCCCGGGGCCTCGATGACGCCCCAGACCAGCGCGAGCAGCCCCGCGCAGGACAGCAGCGCGCCCGGCCCGTCCAGGGGCCTCGCCTCGGGGGCACGGGACTCGGGGACGGCGAGCAGCGCGGCCAGGGCGATCACCGCGATCACGGGGACGTTCAGCCAGAACGCCGAGCGCCAGCCGTACCGGTCGACGAGCAGCCCGCCCGCGACCGGGCCGAACACCGCGCCGACCCCGGCGACGGCCGCCCAGAGGCCGATCGCCCGCCTGCGGGCGGCCGGTTCGCGCAGCACGTGCACGATGGTGGAGAGGGTGGCGGGCATGAACAGGGCGGCGCCCAGGCCCATCCCGCAGCGGGCGGCGACCAGCGCGCCCGCGCCTGCGGCCAGCGCCCCGGCGGCGGAGGCGGCCCCGCACAGGGCGAGGCCCGCGAGGAAGGCCCGCCGCCGCCCGTACCGGTCGCCGAGCGCGCCGCCGGCGAGCACGCAGCCGCCGAGGGCGAGGGCGTAGCCGTCGACGATCCACTGGGTCTCGGCGAGGGTGGGGCCGAGGTCGGCTCGCAGGCCCGGGACGGCGACGTTGAGGACGGTGAAGTCCAGGCCGAGCAGGAACAGGGCGGCGCAGACCACCGCCACGGCCGCCCAGGCGCGCCTGTCGTCGGCCTGATGGTCCCTGGGCAGGTCCTTGGGTAGGTCCCCGGGTAGGTCCCTGGGCAGATCCTTGGGCATGTCCCGGGCCTCAGACGGGCAGCCGCAGCGGTTCGTCCCGCCGCCGCAGGCCGATCCGGTACAGGGTGACGGCGCCGCGCAGGAACGTCACCTCGCTGGCGCGCAGGTAGCGGCGGTACCGCCGGTAGCCCTCCGGGCCGATCAGCCGCTCGGCCTCGGCGCGGGCCCTGAGCAGCCGGGCCGACCAGGCGGCGAGGGTGCGGGCGTAGTCCTCGGCCGAGGCGGTGAGAGCGACCACCGAGAAGTACGGGTCGCAGGCGGTGGCGATCTCGCTGAGCCGGGGCAGCCTGGCGCCGGGGAAGACGTCGGAGCCGACGAACTCGCCGATCGGGCCGGCGCCGTCGGCCACGCCGTCGTAGGCGATGGTCTGCAGGGACATCCGGCCGCCGGGGCGCAGCCAGCCGTGGCAGGACTCGAAGTGGCGGGCGTAGACGGCGAGGCGCTCGGCGCGGGTCATGCCGGCGGTGGCGAAGTGCTCGAAGGAGCCCATGCCGACGATCGCGTCGTACGGCCGCTCGGGGCGGTGGTCCTCCCAGCTCTCCAGGCGGGGCTCGGCGCCGGGGAGGGCGCGGGCGGCGAGGAACGCGTACTGGGCGGGCGAGACGGTCAGGCCGGTGGCGGTGGCGACGCGGTCGTCGCGGCTCGCGTGCTCCAGCATGGCGCCCCAGCCGCAGCCGACGTCCAGCAGCCGCAGGCCGTCCCCGGGACGGGCGTCCTTGGCGCCGACCAGGTCGAGGTGGTGGTCGAGCTTGGCGCGCTGGGCGCGGGGCAGGGCGGTGGCGTCGGGCTCCTCGCGCGGGACGCCGTCCCACTTTCCGGCGGTGTAGGCGAGGGTCTCGTCGAGCCAGAGGGCGTAGAACTCGTTGCCGAGGTCGTAGTGGAAGGCGATGTCGTCGGCGGGGGTGCCGGCGGTGGTGATGGCGGGGGCGGGGGCGGTGGTGATG
>NZ_JOCF01000052.1 GCF_000720635.1 Streptomyces sp. NRRL WC-3742
CCGCGGCGAAGGCCCCCACCCGCCGCGCCCGGCCCCGCCGCCGCTGACCGGCCCGTGGCCGGCCCGTCTCACGCCTGCCGGGTCGGCAGGACGACCACCTGCCGCAGGTTGACGTGCGCGGGGCGGCTGGCGACGAAGCCGACGACGTCCGCGATCTCCTCGGCGGACAGCCCGCCGATCGCCTCGAACATGCCCCGGAGCTGCTCCGACAGGGCGGCGTTGTCCACGTGGTGTCCCAGCTCGGTGTCGGTCAGGCCGGGTTCGACGTTGGTGACGCGGACGTCACGGGGGCCGAGCTCGGTGCGCAGCAGGGTCGACAGGTGGGTGAGCGCGGCCTTGGTGGCGCCGTAGACCGCGTAGTTGGGGAAGGTGGCGTGCGCGGCGATGGAGGAGATGTTGACCAGGTCGGCGGGGCCGCCGGCGGCCGCCGCGGCGGTGAGGTCGGCGGTGAACGCGCGGATGATCCGCAGGGCGCCGGTGACGTTCGTGTCGATCATCCGGCTCCACTCGTCGATGCGCCCGTCGTCCAGGGGGTTCGGCAGCATCACCCCGGCGTTGTTCACCACCAGGTCGGCGGGTCCGTGGGCCGCGTGGACGGCTGCGGCCGCGGCGTCCACGGACGCCTGGTCGGTGACGTCCACGGGGACGGCGATCGCCCGGCCGCCCTCGGCGGCGATCTCGGCGGCGAGGGCGTCGAGCCGGTCGGCGCGGCGGGACAGCAGCGCCACGCGGGCCCCGTTGGCGGCCAGCAGACGGGCGGTGGCCGCGCCCATGCCGCTGGCGGCTCCGGTGACGACGGCGGCGCGGTCGGCGAGGGTGGCGTAGCTCATGAAAGGTGCTCCCGGTCGTGTGACGGACTGCCAGCCGCGGTGTGTCCCGGCTGGTGTGTCCCACTGTGCGAGCTTCCGGGACGGCTACCCAGGGCTGCGGTTTTCCTGGGTCTGCCAGTACCAGGCTCGGGGGTGCCCGGCCCCTGCGGTGTCGCTCTAGGCTCGAGGACATGGACAACGACCTCGGGGGTTTCCTCCAGTTGCGACGCGCCCGTATCCGGCCCGAGGACGTCGGGCTGCCCTCCCACGGGCGGCGCCGGGTGCCGGGGCTGCGCCGTGAGGAGGTCGCGCAGCTCGCCGGGGTCAGCGTGGACTACTACATCCGCCTGGAGCAGGGCCGCGGGCAGAACGTGTCGGACGCGGTCCTGGAGGCGATCGGCCGGGTGCTGCGGCTCGACGACACCGAGCAGGCCCATCTGCGGCACCTGATCCGCCCGGCGCGCACCGCCCGCCGCAGCGCGTCCCACGGCCGGCAGGCCGTACGCCCGGGGCTGCAGCTGCTGCTGGACTCCATGACCGGCACCCCGGCGTTCGTACTGGGCCGGCGGATGGACGTCCTGGCGTGGAACGCGCTCGCCGACGCCCTCGCCGACTTCTCCGCCAAGACCCCCGACGGGCGCAACCAGGCCCGGCAGGTGTTCCTCGACCCGACCGCGCGCGCCTGCTACCCGGACTGGGCCGCCGTCGCCGCCGAGACGGTGGCCTACCTGCGCCTGGACGCCGGCCGGCACCCGGACGACCCGGCGCTGTCCGCCCTGGTCGGCGAACTCTCCGTGAAGAGCGAGGACTTCCGCCGCCTGTGGGCCGACCACCAGGTCAGGGAGAAGACGTACGGTGTGAAGCGCATGATCCACGCCGTCGCCGGAGAGCTGGAGTTCGGCTACGAGACGCTGGCCCTGCCCGCCGACCCGGACCAACTGCTCGTCGCGTACACGTTCGCCCCGGACACGCCGACCGCCGAACGGCTGGCCCTGCTGGCCAGCTGGACCGCGGACACGGCGGCCCGATAGGGGCTCCGGCTCTCCGGAGCCGCCGCGCTCCGCCGAATTCCTGCTGTCGGTCAAGGAGTTGGCGGTGGGGCGGGAGGCGTTGCGGGCGTACTTCGGTGCGCGGCCGGTGGATCGGCTGTCGCGGCGGCTGATGACCAACCTGCTGGTGACGGTGGAGTCCCCGGTGGCGGCGCGGGCGGTGTCGTACCTGTCGACGTACCGGGTGGACGGCTGCACCGGCGGGATGGTCGAGCCGCGACCGCCGACGCAGGTGGGGCACTACGAGGACGTGTTCGAGGTCGTGGACGGCACCTGGCTGCTGGCCTCCCGGACCGTGCACCTGCCCTTCGGGGCGGAGACGGTGCGGTTGGCCGACTGAGTCGGGGTGCACAGGAAGTCGGCGGGGCCGACTTCCTGTGCGTGGGTCTCAAGGGGCGGTGAGCAGGTTGGCGCGCAGGGTGTCGGCCTGGGAGCGGTCGATGCCGAGGGCGCCGGTGAGGTATGCCTCGACGGAGCCGTGGCGGGTGGCGAGGTCGGCGAGGGTGAGGCGGATGACGGTCTCCGGGGCGCGGCCGTAGGCGGGCCAGCGCAGGGTGCGGCCGGGGTGGGCGGTGTGCCAGTCGGCGACCAGTCGTGCGGTGGCGCGTTCGGTGAGGGCGAAGTCGGCGGCGATGTGGTCCTCGCCGACGCCGAGGAGGGTGAGCAGCAGGGCGGCGATCAGGCCGGTGCGGTCCTTGCCGGAGGCGCAGTGGAAGGCGACGGGGCCCTCGGCGGCGGCGATCACGTCCAGGGCCTGGCGGATCTCCTTCGCGCCGTCCTCGGCGACCTCGGCGAAGCGGTCCGCGAGGTAGCGCCACGGGTCGAGGGCGGGGTCGATCTCGGCCTGGTCGTAGGGGCGGTGCTCGATGGAGAGGTTGTGGTACGCCAGCCCGTCGAAGTCCGGCACCCGGCCCTTGGCGGAGATCTCCCAGGGGTAGCGCAGGTCGATGACCGTTCCGACGCCGAGGGCGCGCAGCCGCGCGAGGTCGGCGGGGGAGTCGGCGAGCTTGCCGAGGGAGTCGGAGCGGTAGAGCCGGCCCCAGCGGACCGTCCGGCCGTCGGCGGCCGGATAGCCGCCCAGGTCGCGGAAGTTGTGCAACGTCTCGAAGCGGTGGTGACGCGTCGTCATGCGCAGAAAGGGTAGCGGTTCGGGCGGATCGGATGACCGGGGCAGATTTCTTACCGAGGAAAACTCTTGATCTGGTCCGGTACGGGCTCCGCGCCCGCGCGCTGCCTTGGGCCCGGGCCCTGGCCCCGGAGGCCGTCGGCGCGAACGGTTAGAGTCCGAGATATGCACGTAGACGCAGACGCCGCCGAGACCGCCCGCTGGAACCGGATCGGCGACCTCCTCCCGGACCCGGCCGCCGCGCAGGAGTTCAAGGACTCCCGGCTGATCGGCGAGCAGGAGGCCGGGCTCGTCGTGCTGGTCGAGCGTCTGCTCGCCGGGCAGGTGCCGCTCAGCGGGGAGGACCGCGCGCGGATCTCCGTCCTGGCCGAGACCTGGGGCCTGCGGCAGGCGGTCGCGCCGGGCCTGGTGCGCTGCCTGGGCGACGGCGGGCCGACCCCCGTGCAGCTGCTCGACGGGGACGCCGAGGAGGCCGAGGTGCTGACCGGCCGGTCGGAGCCGGAGCTCGCCGCCCTGGTCCTGGCGCCGTGGATCGGCTGCACCCGCTGCGGCCGGGTCCTGCTGCGGGCCCACGACTGGGAGGACTGGGACGACCTCTCCCACCTCGTCCAGCGCTACGTGATCATCGGGCCCGAGCACGCGTCGGCCCTGCGGATCTTCCCGGGCGACGCCGCCGAGGAGGCGTTCGCCGCGCTCCTGGAGGACTGCCCCGCCGCGTAGGCGTTCGGGCTCTCCAGGCCATCGGACGGCCCAGATGATCCACAGGGAACGTTCTCACTCGCCGCAGCCATAGCCGCTGCACGAGTTGAAGTACTCCTGTCTCCTGGCCTCCCGGCTCCGTTTGTCGGAGGCGGCGGCGCAGGTCCGCAGGTCGTGGTCGGCGGGCAGGGCGGTCAGTCCCCGCAGGGCCACGGCCGCTGTCCCCCTCCTGCGGGGTTCGGCGGCCAGGGCGGCCTTCAGTACCCGTTCCCCCGGCCCGGTGGTCGTGCGTAGCGGCGGAGTCGACACACAGGTGATCCAGAAGGCGGCCGCGAGGGACGGCAGGAGGACCGCCAGCGGGATGGGCCAGAGCCCGGGGAACGCGCGCGGCCACTCCAGGGCGGCCACGAGCATGGCGGCCAGGGCGCCGGCCAGTCTCGCCTTTCGCTGGTCCACCCATCTCACGCGTTCGACGAGTTCCTCGTCGTAGGCCAGGCCCTGCACCGCGAGCCGTGCGCGCAGGGCCTTCGCCTCCGGGGACGTGTCCACCACCCTGAGCAGCAACCTGAGATCGTTGGGGTGCGCGGACCTGAGCCAGCCGACGGCCACCTCCTCGAAATCGTTTCCGGCACGGTCCCCGGCTCCGGTGCCCGCCCAGGTACCGGCTGCGGCGGGTGTGGTGAGCGTGACGTCACCGGAGCGGGTGGCGACCAGCCGGCCGCCCTCGTGCATCGTCGTCACGGTCATCGCCCCCAGGTTTCCGGCCAGGTAGGCGAGTTCGGTCCGTGTCAGGTCGAACTCCCGCCCGGCCGCGAGCCTTTCGGCCCGGTACAACCCGCGCACCGCGCGGCGGCAGCGCACGGTGGACACGGCTGTCACCGTCCCCGCCCCCAGCAGAAGCACCAGGACCAGGAGCATCCGCATGACGTCCCCCCTCGCTGTCGGCCCCGCCCAAGTCTGTCGTCCGCGAGGGGTGCCGGGCAAGCGGCAACTAGCCGATACCGAAAGGTAGTTGACTCGTTCGGATGCCTCCGTATCGCGGGCATCCTCATCCGGGCCGCCCGCTGAGCCGGCGTGATCCGCAAGACACGGCTCAGCCCTGGCCCGCGTACCCCTGGGCCAGCAGGTCGAAGGCGTGGGTCGCATGGGAGACCGCCTCGAAGTGGAGCTCGTCGGCGCTCTGCCCGTCGTCGCGGATGCGGTGCCAGTTGTGCTCGGCCAGGACTCGCAGGGTGGCGGTGACCTGGGCGGCGAGCAGCGGCGCGGTCAGGGCGCGCGGCCCGGGGACGTCGACGGCCTCGAGCAGGGCCCCGGCGAGGGAGCGCTCGGCGCGGGCCAGGTACTCGGCGGCCCGCGCGGTCAGGGCCGGGGTGCTGCGGGCCAGCTCGCCGAAGGCGAGGACGGCGGGGTGGTCGTTGAGCCCGGTGATCGGGTCGCGCCGGGCGAGACCGTCCACGAAGTCCCGGTACAGCGCGTCGAGCACCGGCTCGCCCGCCGGGCGGTTCCGGACGACGTCGGCCGTCTGCTCCTGGTGGTCGGCGTAGCGGTGGACGACCAGATCCTCCTTGGTGGGGAAGTAGCTGAACAGCGTCGGCTTCGACACCTCGGCGGCCGCCGCCACGTCCGCCACCGACACCTGGTCGAACCCGCGCTCCAGGAACAGCGTGATCGCGGCCTCGGAGATCGCCCGCCGCGTCCGTTCCTTCTTGAGTTCCCGCAGTCCGCTCATGGCCCCAGGCTAGCAGCCGGACTTGACTCGGGCAGGTTTCTGACCTGGTCATTCGGACCGGTCGTGCGAGGTCCGCTCACGCGCTGCGGTCGGCGAGCACCTCGCGCAGGACGTGACGGGCGTTGGCGGTGCGGACCGGGTCGGTGTGCCGGTAGTACGGGACGGTGACCGCCGCGATGGAGAAGGCCCAGGCCCGGCCCCGCGCCCAGGTGGCGTCGTCCACGGCCAGCGCGGACCGGAAGGCCGGACGGGCGGAAGCGGGCAGCAGGTTCCACGCCACGATCAGGTCCGAGGTCGGGTCCCCGACGCCCATCAGGGCGAAGTCGACGACCGCGGCCAGCCGCCCGGCCCGGTTGACCAGCAGGTTGCCCGGGGTGAGGTCCCCGTGCATCCACACCGGCGGACCGGAGTGCTCCGGCAGCCGAAGCGCCTTGTCCCACAGGGCCGTTGCCGCCGCCCCGTCGATCGCCCCGCCCAACTGCGCGATGGCCGCCCGGGTCGCCCCGTCGCGGGAGGCGAGCGGCACACTGCGGTGCCCGGCCGGGCCGCCGGACGGATTGGCCGAGCGCAGCGCGATGATGAACGCCGCCAGGTCGCGGGCGAGCCCGGCGGGCGCGGCCACCGCGCCGGCCGTCGGATTGGCCCCGCTCAGCCAGCGCAGCACCGACCACTCCCACCGGTACCCGGCGGCGGGCTTGCCGACCGCCAGCGGCACGGGTATCGGCACCGGCAGCCGCGGCGCCAGCCGGTGCAGCCACTGCTGCTCCCGGCGCACGTCCCCCGCCGCCCACTCCACCCGGGGCAGCCGGACGGCGAGTTCGGGCCCGAGCCGGAACATCGCGTTGTCCCCGCTCACCGGGCCCGGGACAGCCGGGCCGGTCGAGATGCCCGGGATGTCGGAGGTGCGGGAGGCACCCGAACCGCCCGACCGGGGCGCCGGTGGCGCCGGTGTCACGGGCGTCACCGGCAGCCCCGACCACTGGGGGAACTGGGCGGAGAGCAACCGCCGCACCAGTGCCGCGTCGAGGGCCGGTTCGGCGGAGTGCATCCGGGCGGCAGCGCACATGCCCGGCAGTGTACGGCGGCACCCGCGGCCGCTCCGCCGGATTCCCGAACTGTGCACACTCGTGCGCAGCTCGCGCACAACGGCCGCCAAAGCGGCCCTCCCGCACGCGGCTTGAGTCTGCGAGAAGCCCGCGAGAAGCTCACGAGGAGCCCATGGAAGGCCCGCGCCACGCCCGGTCGCCCCGGGCGCGGCCGGGAGCCGTCACCGGCACCTGCCAGAATGCAGGACGTACGGCGAAAGCACTGAAGGAGAAGGTGACCGGCTTCGTGAGCACGCCAGTCGAACAGGGGGCCCCGCGGGCCCAGCAGGCGATCGAGCGGAAGATCGCCGATGAACTGGGCGTCCGCGAGGGGCAGGTGAAGGCGGCCGTCGACCTGCTCGACGGCGGCGCCACCGTCCCCTTCGTGGCCCGCTACCGCAAGGAGGTCACCGGCTCGCTGGACGACGCCCAGCTGCGCTCCCTCGAGGAGCGGCTGCGCTACCTGCGCGAGCTCGAGGAGCGCCGGGCGGCCGTCCTGGAGTCCATCGAGTCCCAGGGCAAGCTGGACGACGCGCTGCGCGCCCAGGTGCTCGCCGCCGACTCCAAGGCCCGGCTGGAGGACATCTACCTCCCGTACAAGCCCAAGCGCCGCACCAAGGCGCAGATCGCCCGCGAGGCCGGCCTCGAGCCGCTGGCGGACACCCTGCTCGCAGACCCGACCCAGGACCCGGCCGCGCTCGCCGCCGCCCTCGTCGCGAGCGGCAGCCTCAACGAGTCGGTGGCCGACGGCCCCGCCGCCCTCGAGGGCGCCCGCGCCATCTTGGTCGAGCGCTTCGGCGAGGACGCCGACCTCGTCGGCTCCCTGCGCGAGCGGATGTGGACGCGCGGACGCATCGTCGCCACCGTCCGCGACGGCAAGGAAGGGGACGGCGCCAAGTTCGCCGACTACTTCGACTTCGCCGAGCCCTACACCAAGCTCCCCTCGCACCGCATCCTGGCGATGCTGCGCGGCGAGAAGGAGGAGGTGCTCGACCTCGAACTCTCCCCGTACGACGGCGATTCGGCGGGCGACCTGCCCGGCGAGAACGACTACGAGCAGCGCATCGCCGCCCGCTTCGGCATCGCCGACCACGGCCGCCCGGCCGACAAGTGGCTCGGCGAAACCGTCCGTTGGGCCTGGCGCACCCGCATCCTCGTGCGCCTGGGCATCGACCTGCGCTCCCGGCTGCGCGCCGAGGCCGAGGAGGAGGCGGTGCGCGTCTTCGCCGCCAACCTGCGCGACCTGCTGCTCGCCGCCCCCGCCGGAACCCGCGCCACCATGGGCCTGGACCCGGGCTTCCGCACCGGCGTCAAGGTCGCCGTGGTCGACGCCACCGGCAAGGTCCTCGCGTACGAGACGATCTACCCGCACCAGCCCGCCAACAAGTGGGACGCCTCGATCGCCACCCTCGCCGCGCTGGCGAAGAAGCACGACGTCGACCTGGTCGCGATCGGCAACGGCACCGCCTCCCGGGAGACCGACAAGCTCGCCGAGGACCTGATCAAGCGCCACCCCGAGCTCAAGCTCACCAAGGCGATGGTCAGCGAGGCCGGCGCCTCCGTCTACTCGGCCTCCGCGTTCGCCTCCCAGGAACTGCCCGAGCTGGACGTGTCCATCCGCGGCGCGGTCTCCATCGCCCGCCGCCTCCAGGACCCGCTGGCCGAACTCGTCAAGATCGACCCCAAGTCGATCGGCGTCGGCCAGTACCAGCACGACCTCAGCGAGGTGAAGCTCTCCCGCTCCCTGGACGCCGTGGTCGAGGACTGCGTCAACGCCGTCGGCGTGGACGTCAACACCGCCTCCGCGCCGCTGCTCACCCGGGTCTCCGGCATCACCGGCACGCTCGCCGACAACATCGTGGCCCACCGCGACGCCAACGGCCCGTTCCGCACCCGCAAGCAGCTCAAGGACGTCGCCCGGCTCGGCCCCAAGGCGTTCGAGCAGTGCGCCGGCTTCCTGCGCATCCCCGGCGGCGAGGACCCGCTGGACGCCTCCAGCGTCCACCCCGAGGCGTACCCGGTGGTGCGCCGCATCCTCGCCTCCACCGGCGGGGAGCTGCGCGATCTGATCGGCAACGGCGAGCGGCTGCGCGCCCTGCGCCCGGCCGACTTCGCCGACGACACCTTCGGCGTGCCGACCGTCACCGACATCCTCGGCGAGCTGGACAAGCCCGGCCGCGACCCGCGCCCGGCCTTCCGCACCGCGACCTTCAAGGAGGGCGTCGACAAGATCGGCGACCTGGAGGTCGGCATGGTGCTGGAGGGTGTGGTCACCAACGTCGCCGCCTTCGGGGCCTTCGTGGACGTGGGCGTCCACCAGGACGGGCTGGTGCACGTCTCGGCGTTGTCGAGGAACTTCGTCAAGGACCCGCGCGAGGTGGTCAAGCCCGGCGACATCGTCAAGGTCCGGGTGCTGACGGTGGACGTGCCGCGCAAGCGGATCGGGCTCACCCTGCGGCTGGACGACGAGGTCGGCCGCGAGCGGGGCGGCGACCGGGGCGACCGGGGCGACCGGAGCGAGCGGGGCGAGCGGGGCGAGCGGGGCGAGCGCCAGGCCCGCCCGCCGCGTCAGGAGCGCCGCGGCGGCCAGGGCGGCGGCGGCCGCAGTGGCCAGGGTGGCGGGCAGGGCGGGCAGGGCGGTGCTCAGGGCGGCGGCGCCCCCGCGAACAGCGCCATGGCGGACGCCCTGCGCCGCGCCGGCCTGACCGGCGGCGGCAACGGGGGCAGCGGTGGCAACGACCGCCGCTCCGGGCGGCGCTGAGCGAGGACCGACGACATCCGTAGTGTCACTACATCCGTAGTGTCACTACATCGGTAGTGGCACTACGGATGTAGTGGCGCCGCGCGCCGGATGACGCGACTACGCCGGTAGTGGCACTACGCACGTAGTGCCACTACCGGCGTAGTTCCGTGGCCCCGGTGCTCAGACCAGCAGCTTGTCCTTGGCCCGCTGGTACTCCTCGTCCGAGATGAGGCCCTTGCTCCTGAGGTCCGCCAGCGCCGCCAGATCGTCCACGTGACTCCGCGCGCCCCCGCCACCACCGCTGCCGCCCCCGCCCTCCGGCCCGCCCTGTCCGCCGTCCGAGGTCGCCGCGTCCCTGATGTACGCCCGTACGGCGGCCTCGGTCTGCTGGGCCTGCGTGAGGTCCCGCTTGTGCATCGAGTCACCGCGGGCGATCAGGTACGCGAGTACGCCGATCAGTGGCAGGAGGATCACCAGGATGAGCCAGCCGGCCTTGCCCCAGCCGCTCAGGTCGTGGCTGCGGAAGACATCCGTGATGATCTTGAACAGCAGGAAGATCCAGAGAATCCAGAGGAACAGCTCCAGCATCGTCCAGAAGATGTTCAGCAGCGGGTAGTCCGCGGCGAGGTGATAGGTGCCCATGGCCGAGAGATATCACCCCAAAACGGGCACCGCCCCGCGCTGATCGGCTGTCCGGGTGATTCCGGGCCCTGGCCGGAACGGCCGGTCAGTCCCGCCCGGCGCGCCGGCGCAGTTCCACCGCGAGGCCGATCAGGTCGGCCCACCACTCCTCGTGGCTGGTCAGCAGGAGCCGCTGCGCCTCGTCCGCCGACACCGTCCGGACCTCGACGACCTGCTCGCCGTCCGCCGGGTTGGTCGGCGTGGAGTCCACGGTGACGTCCGCCCAGCCCCACAGCCACGCCTTCTCGGGGTGCGGCTGCCACGGCCGGTAGGGGACGAGGTCCTCGGTGCGGCAGCGGTGCGCGCCCAGCCACGCGGGCTCGCCGATCAGCCGGGCGCCCGCCTCCTCGCGCAGCTCGCGCGTCAGGCAGGAGAGCACGTTCTCGTCCTTCTCCCGGGTGCCGCCGGGCAGGAACCAGTGGTCGCGGTCGTCCCGGCACAGCACCACGCCGCCGTCCTGGAAGCCGACCACGTGGATGTTGGTGACCAGCTCGTCCGGCGGCAGCACCGTGGAGAAGAGCGCGTCGTAGCGCCCCCAGGCCCAGTACTGGCGTGCGTGCAACGCCGGGAAGAGCGCGGCGAGTTCGGCCGCTCTGTCGGAGGTCCCGGGGTCGGCCCGGTGCGTGGTGTCGGTCATTCGGTGATCGTAGTGCCGGCCGGGAAACGGAGGGGGGCGCTGGGATGGACGATGGTCACCTCGGAGGCGGAGACGATGCGGGGGCGGCGGTGCAGCGGCTCGGCGGGGGCGGCCGTCCAACTGCCCAGCGCGATCTCGGCGGTGATGCCCGGTCCGAAGCCGGCGATGAGCCCGGGGGTGCCGTCCGCGACGCCGCCCTCCGCGAAGAGCCGGGCGAGGGCGTCGAAGACGACGGCGCTGGCGATGTTGCCCCGCTCGGTGAGGGTGGCCCGGCTGTGGCGGAAGGCGGCGGGCTCGAGGCCGAGGAAGCGGCACAGGTCGTCGAGGATGCGGGGGCCGCCCGCGTGGACGATGTAGAAGCCCAGTCCGGAGACGTCCCAGCCGTGTTGGTCGGCGAGGCCGCGCAGCGCGGGCGCGAGCATCTCCATGGTGCCGGGCACCCGTTTGTCCAGCTGGAAGTGGAAGCCGGTCTCCTTGACCCCGTACGAGATCCAGTTCTCGGTGTCGGGGACGAGGTGCGAGCCGTTGCGTTCGATCCGGACGCCGTGGCCGCCCTGTCCGCGTACGACGACGGCCGCGACGGCGTCCCCGAAGAGGCCGTTGGAGAGCAGCGAGCCGACGCCGAGGTCGGTGGGCTGGTAGCAGAGGGAGCAGAACTCGCAGGCCACGATGAGGACGTTGGCGCCCGGGTAGGCGCGGCAGAAGTCGTGGGCCCGGCCGACGGCGGCGCCGCCGGCCGCGCAGCCGAGCTGGGCGATCGGCACCTGGCGGGTGTCGGGGCGGAAGCCCATGGTGTTGATCAGCCAGGCCGTCATGGAGGGCATCATGAAGCCGGTGCAGGAGACGTAGACGATCAGGTCGATGTCCCCGGCGGTCAACTCGGCGTGCCCGAGCGCGCGTTCGACGACCTCGGGGACGCGGCGCTTGGCCTCCCGCTCGTACACCTCGTTGCGGGCCTGGAGGCCCGGGTGGGTGAGGGTCGTGCCGATCGGCTGGACGAGGTGGCGGGTTTGCACCCCGGTGTTCTCGATCAGCCGTAGAGCGAGGCCGAGTTGGGGGTGTCCGGCGTGCAGGGTGCGGGCCAGGTCGAGGGTCTCGTCCAGGGTGATGACGTGCTCGGGTACGGCGATGGCCGGGCGGCACAGTGTGGCCATGGTGTGGGTCTCCCCAGGGTCGGGCGGCGTGGCGGGGGAGGGGTTACCAGGCGAGGGGCAGGGTCTGCGGGAAGCGCCAGATCGAGCCGGACTCCCAGTCGAGCTCGGACGGCGGGACGGCCAGGCGCAGCCGGGGGAAGCGCCGCAGCAGGGTGCCGATGGCGACCTGGAGCTCCATCAGGGCCAGGTGCGAGCCGAGGCAGCGGTGCTGGCCGTGGCCGAAGGTCATGTTGACGGGCCCCTCGGTGCGGTCGAGGTCCAGTTCGTCGGGGTTCCGGTAGACGGCCGGGTCCCGGTTGGCGGTGAGGTAGGAGACGTGGACGGCCTCGCCGGCGCTGATCAGCACCCCGCCGAGCTCCACGTCCTCGAGGGCGACCCGGGCGATGCCGACGCCTTGCCGGAACGGGATGAAGCGCAGCAGCTCTTCGAGGGCCTGCGGCAGCGTCTCGGGCCGGGTGCGCAGCTTGGCGAGCTGCTCGGGATGGGTGAGCAGGGTGTAGGTGATGTTGCTGAGCTGGTAGGTGCTGGTGTCGTGGCCGGTGACCAGCAGGACCATGGCCATGACGGCCAGCTCGTCGTCGTCCAGCAGTTCCTCGCCGTCGCGGGCGCCGGCCAGGGCGCTGATCAGGTCCTCGCCGGGGTCGGCGCGGCGGGCGGCGGTGAGGGTCGTGAAGTAGGCGCGCAGGCCCGCCTTGGCCTGTTCCTGGCCCTCGCGGCTGCCCGGGCCCATCCGCATCATGGCGACGGCCCAGGCGCGCAGCCGGTCGCGGTCCTCCTCGGGGATCTCCAGCAGCTCGCAGATGGTGTGCAGGGGCAGGCGGCCGGAGAGGAAGCGGGTGAGGTCGGCGGGGGCGCCGTGCTCCTCCATCTCGTCGAGGTAGCCGTCGACGACGGCCTGGGTGCGGGGGCGCATCCGTTCGACCTGGCGGTTGGTGAAGCCCTGGGCGACGAGGCGGCGCAGCCGGTTGTGGGCGGGCGGGTCCATCAGGTTGATGGACTCGGCCTGGGCGATGGCGGCGGGCGTCATGCGCGGCAGGTCGCGCCCGATGCCGGCGGCGCGGCTGAACCGGCGGTCGGTGGTGACGAGTTTGACGTCCTCGTAGCGGGTGGCGAGCCAGGCTTCGCCCTCGCCGTGCGGCAGGCGGATCCTGGCGATCGGGGCCTCGGTGAGCAGGCGCTTGAGGAGGGGGTCGAACTCCAGGCCGTCGGTGTGGTGGAAGGGGCAGTCCCACACGGGGGCGGTGGTGGTCACGGGCCGGTCCAATGGTTTTCGTCGTGAGGGACGTGAGGAACGTGTAAATGCTCCCCCCAGAAACCGGCCGAAAGGTGGATCCGTAGAACTTTTCCCCCTATCGAGCCTTGCCGCGTACGGTAGTTGACGGCCGCCCTCAGTCGTTCGCGCCGGGCGACACCAGCCCCGTCTCGTACGCCAGGACCACCGCCTGCGCCCGGTCGCGCAGGTTCAACTTGGCGAAGATCCGGGCGACATGGGTCTTCACCGTCGACTCGCTGAGGGTCAGCTCGGCCGCCAGTTCGGTGTTGGACAGGCCCCGCCCGAGCAGGGCGAGCACCTCCGCCTCGCGCGGGGTGAGCGGTGCGAGGTCGCGGTGCAGGCGGGGGGCCGCGCCCTCGGCCGCCGGGTCGGGGGCGCCCGTCGCGAAGCGCTCGACCAGGCGCCGGGTGATCGAGGGGGCGAGCAGCGCGTCGCCCGTGTCGACCAGGCGGACGGCGGCGGCCAGGTGCGCCGAGGTGACGTCCTTGAGCAGGAAGGCGCTCGCCCCGGCGGACAGCGCCGCGTAGACGTACTGGTCGAGGTCGAAGGTGGTCAGCATGATCACCCGGCAGCCGGGCACCCGGGCCAGGATGCGGCGGGCCGCCTCCAGCCCGTCCATGACGGGCATCCGGATGTCCAGCAGGGCGACGTCCGGCCGGTGGGTGACGGCCGCGGCCACCGCCTCGGCGCCGTCGCCCGCCTCGGCGACCACGTCGATGCCGCGCGCCGTGAGGATCATCCGGAAACCGGTGCGGACCAGCTCCTGGTCGTCGGCGATCACCACCCGGGGGCGGCGCGGCTGCTCCGGCTTCTCCGGCTGCTCCGGCTTCTCCATGTCGTTCATCGCACCCTCTCCTGTCCCGTCACGGCCCCTCCAGGGGGATGCGCGCCCTCACCCGGTAGCCGCCGCCGAGCCGGCGCCGGGCGTCCAGGTCCCCTCCGTACACGGCGACGCGCTCGCGCAGGCCGATCAGCCCGCGCCCGGCGCCGTCCGCCCGGGGCTTGGGCGCCCTGGCGGGGTCGCCGGCCAGGACGCTCGGTCCGCTGTTCAGCACCTCCACCCGCAGGTAGTGCTCCGCGTACCGCACCGTCACCTGGGCCGTCACCCCGTCCCCGTGCTTGAGCGCGTTGGTCAGCGCCTCCTGGACGATCCGGTACGCCGTCACGTCCACCCCGCCCGGCAGCGGCCGCGGCTCGCCCGAGATCCGCACCTCCACCGGCAGCCCGGCGAAGGCGAAGCGGTCGATCAGCGGGCTCAGCCGGCTCAGGCTCGGCTGCGGGGCGAAGTCGTCCGACTCCGCCTCCTCCGTGCCGTCCGCCGCCGGGGCGAGCAGGCCGAGCAGGTGGCGCAGCTCCGTCATGGTGGTGCGGCCCGCCTCCTCGACGGCGGTCATCGCCGCCGCCGCCTCCTCGGGCATGGTGGTCAGCACCTCGCGCGCCGCGCCGGCCTGGACCACCATCAGGCTCACGTTGTGGCTGACGATGTCGTGCAACTCGGCGGCGATCCGCGCCCGTTCGGCGTCCACGGCGGTACGGGCGGCGCTCTCCCGCTCCCGTTCCAGCAGCCAGCCGCGCTCGCCCGCCGCCGCCCGGTGGCGCCGCCGCACGCGGACCAGCGCCACCGCCAGCCAGAGCGCCACCGCGCCCGCCACCCCGGCGGCCGCGAAGGCCGCCCAGTTCATCCCCGTCCCTGACACGTGGGACAGCTTCGCAGGTCACGTCATGATCCACATCATCCGGGGGGTGCCGCCCGGATAC
This sequence comes from Streptomyces sp. NRRL WC-3742, assembly GCF_000720635.1. Lineage (GTDB taxonomy): Bacteria > Actinomycetota > Actinomycetes > Streptomycetales > Streptomycetaceae > Kitasatospora. The sequence goes on from NZ_JOCF01000052.1 coordinate 14,744, forward strand.
ATCCCCGGTACTACGGCCCGCCGGGGTTACATCCAGGGTGGGACGCCCGGCCGCACCCGCCCCGCCTACCGTCCTCACCATGAGCAACAACCACGACGGGACCATTCGGGCCGACGACGCGCAGGTCGTCGTCGAGCTGTCCGGCGTCCACAAGGAGTTCGGTGACGCCAAGGCACTCGCCGGCGTCGATCTGCGGATCCGCGCCGGAGAGGCGGTCGCCGTGATGGGCCCCTCCGGCTGTGGCAAGTCCACCCTGCTGAACATGGTGGCGGGCCTCGACCGGCCCACCGCCGGCACCGTCCGGGTGCAGGGCCAGGACCTCGGAAGCCTCAACGAAACGGGCCTGGCGCTGTTCCGCCGCCGCAACATCGGGATGATCTTCCAGTTCTTCAACCTGATCGACGACCTGCCGGCCCTCGACAACGTCGCCCTGGCCGCCCAGCTCACCGGCACCAGCGCCCGCCAGGCCCGCCGCCGCGCCCTCGAACTCCTCGACGAACTCGGCGTCGCCCACCGCAAGGACGTCTACCCCGCCACCCTCAGCGGCGGCGAACGCCAACGCGTCGCCGTCGCCCGGGCCCTGATGAACCGCCCGGCCCTGCTGCTCGCGGACGAGCCCACCGGCGCGCTCGACAGCCGCTCCGGCGAGCAGGTGATGGACCTGCTCATCGACCTCAACCAGATCGGGCAGACCCTGCTGATCGTCACCCACGACCCCAACCTGGCCACCCGCTGCGCCAGCCGCCTGATCGAGGTCGAGGACGGCAAGGTCGCCCGCGAGCGCGCCCTGGAGGCGCAGTCATGACCGGTGCTGTGTGGCGGGCCTCCCGGGCCGCAGTGAAGCGGCGCAGGCTCCAGACCTTCGTCATCGGGCTGGTGGTGCTCTGCTCCACCACCACCGTCGTCCTCGCCCTCGCGGTGATCAGCGCCGCCCGGGCACCCTTCGACGCGGCCTTCGACGACCAGCGGGGCGCGCACGTGGTCGCCGCCTTCGACCCGGCCAAGGCCCCGGCGGACAAGCTCGCCGCGACCGCGCACCGGCCCGGCGTCGCGGCGGCGGAGGGCCCGTTCGAGCAGGTCGTCGTCCGCATGCCCGTGGACTGGTTCGGCCGCCCGCCCGGCCCGCTCACCCTGGTCGGCCGCAACGCCCCGGCCTCCGGCGCCGTGGACCGGCCCGAACTGCTCACCGGCCGCTGGGCCACCGCCCCCGGCGAGGTGGTCATCCAGCAGCCGTTCAGCGGCTATCCGGACGACAAACTCGGCAAACCGCTCCCCGGCATGCCCGGACTGACCGTCGTCGGCTTCGCCAGCAGCATGAGCGCCTCCGCCGGCGGCTGGGTCACCCCCGAACAGGCCGAGGCCCTGCACCCCACGGGCCTGCAGATGCTCTACCGCTTCACGGACGCCGACGGCGAGCGGCAGCTCACCGCCGCCCTCGCCACCGCCACCGAGGGCCTGCCCGAGGGCGCGCTCGTCAGCGGGCAGTCCTACCTCACGCTCAAGCAGGCGTTCTCCGCCGGCGCCGACGCCTACCTGCCGGTGATGACCGTCTTCGGCGTGCTCGGCCTGGTTGTCGCCGTGCTGATCGTCGGCAACGTGGTCAGCGGCGCCGTCGTCTCCGGCTACCGGCACATCGGGGTCCTCAAGTCCATCGGCTTCACCCCGCGCCAGGTCGTCACCGTCTACCTGACCATGGTCTCCGTACCCGCCGTCGCCGGCACGATCCTCGGCACGCTGGCGGGCTGGGCGCTCGCCGGGCCGATCGTCAAGATGGCCTTCACCGGCATCATGACCGGCACCGCCGTCGTCGAGCCCGCCGGCTGGCTGCCCGTCGCCACCCTGCTCGGCGTACCGCTGCTCGTCGCCCTCGCCGCGTTCGTCCCCGCCTCCCGCGCCCACCGGCTCTCCGCCACCGAGGCGATCTCGGCCGGCAGCGCGCCCCGGGCCGGGCGCGGGCTCAAGGTGCAGCGCTGGCTCAGCGGCACCCGGCTGCCGCGCGCCGTCAGCCTCGGCCTGGGCCAGCCCTTCGCCCGCCCGGCCCGCAGCGCGCTCACCATGTCGGCGATCGTCCTCGGCGTCGTCACCGTCACCGTGACCACCGGGCTCAGCAGCACCCTGATCCGGGCCGTCGGCCCGGTCGACGACGGCGGCACCCACACCTACGTCCACGTCCAGACCGGCCACTTCGCGCACGGGCAGGGCGTGTCGAAACTGACCCCCGAGCAGACCGAGACCGCGCTGCGCACCACCCCCGGCGCGGAGAAGCTCACCACTCGGGGGCTCACCGAGGCGAGCGTCGTCGGCTTCAACCAGCCCGTCTTCCTGGACTTCTACGGAGGCGACGAGGCGGGCGCGAAGCTCCACGTCGTCGAGGGCCGCGACGCCACCGGGCCCGGCGAGTTCCAGGCGGGGCCCGCCTTCCTCGACCAGCACGGGCTCAAGCTCGGCGACCGGATCACCGTCGACCTGGAGGGGCGGCAGCAGAGCCTCACCCTCGTCGGCGAGGAACTCCAGGGCAACGCCCGGGCGATCGCCACCAACGACGCCACCAGGGCCCTGTTCACCGAGGACCGGCACGTCGTCGAGTACTGGGTCAGGCTCGCGGAGGGCACCGACCCGGCGGCCTACACCAAGGCCGTCACCGAGGCCGACCCGACCCTCGTCGCCGAGGTGTCCACCGTGACCATGGCCGCGCCGATCACCGCGATCCTCACCTTCAGCACCGTCTTCACGATCCTGCTGTCGGTGGTCGCCTCGCTCGGCGTCTTCAACACCGTGCTGCTCAACATCCGGGAACGCCGCCGCGACCTCGGCATGCTGAAGTCGATCGGGATGACGCCCCGCCAGGTCGTCGCGATGACCGTCACCTCCGTCGCCTGGCTGGGCGTCCTCAGCGGGGTCGTCGGCATCCCGCTCGGCATCCTGGCCCACCGGCTCGTCGCCGAGAACGTCCGGATCATGAACTTCCCCGAGTCGATGATCGACGTCTGGGGCGCCCCCCAGCTGGCGGGCCTCGCCTGCGCGGGCGTGGTGATCGCCGTCCTCGGCGCCCTCGTCCCGGCCCGCTCGGCGGCGCGGCTGCCCATCGCGGAGGTGCTGCACAACGAGTGAGCCTCCGGGACCGGGACCGGGGCAGGGGCGGCGGAGGCCGGGCGGGGAACCGTCCGGCTTTCGCCCTGCTTCCGTACGGCTGACGCTCGATCAGCGCTTGATGTAGGGACGCCTATCATCACCCCATGGCCACCGCTGAGCTGATCCGGATCGTCTCCCGCTCCTCGCCCATGGCGCTCGCCCAGGTCGAGCGGGTCCGCGCCGAACTCGCCGACCTGCACCCGGGACTGCGCACCCAGGTGGTGCCCGTCACCACCTCGGGCGACCGCTGGATGGGTGATCTCGCCCGGCTCGGCGGCAAGGGCGCGTTCACCAAGGAGGTGGACGCCGCGCTGCTCGCCGGGGAGGCCGACGTCGCCGTGCACTGCCTCAAGGACGTGCCCGCCGACCGCCCCCTGCCCGCCGGCACCGTCTTCTCCGCCTACCTGCGCCGCGACGACATCCGCGACGCCCTGATCCACCCCGAGGGGCTCACCCTCGACCAGCTCCCCGCCGGCACCCGGATCGGCACCTCCTCCGTCCGCCGCATCGCCCAACTCGCGGCCTCCCACCCGCACCTGACCTGCGTGCCGATGCGCGGCAACGCCAACAGCCGCCTCGCCAAGCTCGCCGCGGGCGAGGCGGACGCCCTGCTGCTCGCCGTCTCCGGCCTGGAACGGATCGGCGAGGAGGCCAGGATCACGGACGTCCTCGGCGTGGACACGATGTGCCCGCCGATCGGCGCCGGCATCCTCGTCCTCCAGTGCCGCGAGGGCGACACCGCCACCATCGACGCCGTCACGGGCCTCGGCCACCACGACACCTGGCGCGAGGCGGCGGCCGAGCGGATGTTCCTCCACGTCCTCCAGGGCCACTGCAACAGCCCCATCGCCGGCTACGCGAAGGCGGAGGCGGACGGCCGCCTCTCCCTGCGCGGCCGGGTCTTCTCCCCGGACGGCAAGCGCGTCCTCGACGCCCACGAGTGGGCCGGAGCCCTCGACCCGGAGGACCTGGGCACCTCGGTGGCCCTCGCCCTCAAGCGGCAGGGCGCCCAGGAGCTGATCGCGAACATCCCGCACTGAGCCCCGTTCCCCGAAATCCGCTGGTCGCAGAACCGCACGGGCGTTCGGGGCGTCCGTTGAAGCGTGATTTCTGGCGTGCTCGGCGGGATGCCGATGTTCTGGCCCGGGCTGCTGCTCTCCCTGGTCCCGGCGGCCCTGCTGAACCGGCCCGTCGGGCGGGCACTGCGCGCGCACTGGGCGGTCGGCTTCGTCCTGCTGCTCGGCCTCGGCGGCGTCCTCACCGCGACGCTGCTGCCCGAGGCGTTCCAGCTGTCCGGGGGCGGCGTACGCCACTGCGCGGTGGAGGGCGGCCGCCACCGGGGCCTGCACGAGGTGCTGGCGGCGCCCCATCTCGGGATCAAACTCGCGGCCTTCGCCGCCGTCGGCCTGGCCGCCACCCTCGCCGGCACCCGCCGCCGGGCCGCGACCGTCCTGGCGGGAGCGGCTGCACTGCCCTTCGCCATGGCTGCCGTACGGTACGCCGTCCCCGTCATCGGACGGCCCTGCGACGTGCAGGACGTCTGGGACGGCCTCCAAGGCGTGGCCCTGGGCGCCCTCCTCGGCCTGGCAACCCGCCCGCTGGTGCGGGTGCGGGTGCGCTCGGCGTAGTTTCCTACCGGCCGTCGGGGAGCAGCGGGAAGAGCCGGGTGACGGCGGCGACCGGGCGGGCGTCGGCGGGGCGGGCCGCCGGGTCGGTGTCGCGGGTGCGGTAGGGGGCGAGGAGGCGGCGGACGGCTTCGGCGACGGCGGTGAGTTCGGCGGGGGTGAGGTGGAGGACGGCGCTGAACGCCTCGTCCTGCTGCCACTCGGCGGGGGCCTCGGCGCGGTGGGCGAGCCAGCGCTGGTAGCTCTCGTCCTCCAGACCTCGGGCGAGTGCGTCGAAGTCGTCGCTCCCGGCCGGTTCGGCCGGTTCGGCGGGTTGCGGCAGGCGCCAGGGGCGGGCGCGGCCGTCCACGGGTGGGGCCTCCTCGATGAGTCCGTGCCGGGCGAGTTGGCGCAGGTGGAAGGAGCAGAGGCCGGAGCTGTGGCCGAGGGCTGCGGCGGCTTCGGTGGAGGTGAGGGTGCCGCGTTCGGCGAGGAGTTCCAGCAGCGCGGTGCGCACGGCGTGCTCGCGAAGAGCGGCGGCGGCGGAGGTCAGGTCTTCGGTCACTTTGCAAAGTCTGCTACTTTGCAAAGTCGATGACAAGTTGTCACACGCCAAGGAGGCCGCCGATGACCGACCGCCCGCCCGTGCTCCGAGTGACCGAGCACGGTGAGCCGATCCTGCACGGCCCCTGCCGCCCGGCCGGTGAACAGGACTTCGGCAGCCCCGAGTTGGCCCGCCTGATCGACTCGATGTTCGCCACCATGTACGTCGCCGACGGCGCCGGGCTCGCCGCCAACCAGGTGGACGTCGACCTGCGCCTGTTCGTCTACGACTGCCCCGACGACGACGGCGTCCGCCACACCGGCCACCTCCTCAACCCGGTGGTCGAACCGCAGAGGCCCGGCCGCCCCCTGATCGAGGAACCCGAGGGCTGCCTCTCCGTCCCCGGCGGCAGCGCCGTGCTCGCCCGCCCGGCCCGGGTGGTGGTGCGCGGGCAGGACCAGCACGGCAACCCCGTCACCGTCGAGGGCACCGGCTACTTCGCCCGCTGCCTCCAGCACGAGGCCGACCACCTCGACGGGGGCCTCTACGTCGACCGCCTCGCCCGGCGCGACCGCAAGGAGGTGCTGCGGCAGGTGGAGGACCGCCGCGAGAAGGTCTTCGCCCAGCGCGCCGACGCCGCCGAGAAGCTGAACTGGCGCGGCCCGGTGGAGAGTTGCACCCCCGACTGCCCCTGCCGCCGCCTCGATGCGTCGTGACCACCCCACACCTGGCCGCCGTCCGCACCTCCTACGACACCGTGGTGGCCGACTACCTGCGCCTCGTCCCCGCCCCCGAGGACATGGACCCCTGGTCGCGGGCGATGCTCGCCGCCTTCGCCGAGCTGGTCGGGGAACAGCCGCGCCCGGTGGCCGACCTCGGCTGCGGCCCCGGCAGGGTGACGGCGTACCTGGCCCGCCTCGGCGTCCGGGGCGCGTACGGCGTGGACGTCTCCGGCGGGATGGTCGCGACCGCGCGCCGCCTTCACCCCGAACTCCGGTTCGTCCAGGGCGACATGGCCGCCCTGGACGAACCCGACGGCGCCCTCGGCGGCATCCTCGCCTGGTACTCCGTCCACCACACCCCGGCGGACGAACTGCCCGCCCTCCTCGCCGAGTTCCGCCGCGTCCTCGCCCCCGGCGGCCACCTGCTGCTCGGCGGACACGTCGGCGAGGGGGTGCGCCGGCCCACCGAGGCGTACGGCGGAAACCCGGTCTCGTACGCCTCCCACCTGGTGCCGGCGGACCACCTGGCGGAGCTGCTCGCCGGGGCGGGGTTCACCGTCGCCGGCAGGATGGAGCAGCCCCGGCCGGGTCATCCCACGGGGGGATACGTCGCCTTCCTGGCGGAGGGCTGAGGTAGCACCGCCGGGGGAGGGGGTCCGGCCGTACGGGCGAGGCGGGGCCGTACGGTCGCGCGGGAGGCTGGGGGCATGTTGAGGATCCCGGTGGGGGGCACCGAAAACCCCGTTCCCGGCTGGGCGTTGCGCCTGGCGAAGGCTCTGCCGTTCGTGGTGCTGCCGCACTGCCTGTGGCGGCTGCCGTTCGCATTCGGGTTCGAGATGGGCTTGGTCGACCAAGGGCATCCGCCGATGCAGTGGTGGGCCACGCCGTACGTGTTCGGGCTGAGTGCGGTCACCGAGGCGGTGGCGCTGCTCACGCTGGGGCTGGTCAGCGGGTGGGGCGAGGTGTTCCCGCGGTGGGTGCCGGTGCTGCGGGGCCGCCGGGTGCCACCGCTGGCAGCGGTGGTCCCGGCAGTGCTGGGCGGGCTGGTGCTGGTGGGCCTGTTCGGCGCGATCCCGCTGGCCTGGTTCGGCGTGGTCGGCGACCTCGCCTTCAGCAACGGCTGGTGGAGCGCCCTGTGCCGGATCTGCACCGGTCCGGCGACGCTCTGGGGCCCGATCACCCTCGCCCTCGCCGTCGCCTACTACCGCCGCCGCAACGGCGGTTACCAGGCCGCCACCTGGTAGTCCTTGAGGAACACTCCGGACTGCGGCTCGCCCGCCTCGCCGCGCACGATCGGGTCGTACACCCGGGCGGCCCCGTCGACGATGTCCAGCGGGGTGCGGAACCCCCGGTCGGCGATCCGGGCCTTGACGGGCGCCGGGTTCTCGTCGGTGATCCAGCCGGTGTCGACGGCGCAGAGGTGGACGCCCCGGGTGGCGAGGTCGGCGGCGGAGGTGCGGGTGAGCATGTTGAGCGCGGCCTTGGCCATGTTGGTGTGCGGGTGCCGGGGCGTCTTGTTGCGGACGGCGAAGCGGCCCTCCACCGCCGTCACGTTGACGATGTACCGGGAGGGGTGCGGGGAGGCGAGCAGTAGCGGTAGCAGGCGGTCGCAGAGCAGCACCGGGGCCAGGGCGTTGACGAGCTGGACCTCGAGGACCTCGGCCGGGTCGAGCGAACCGAGCGTGGCAGACCAGGAGTTGGAGGCCGACAGGTCGGGCAGCAGCCCGGCCTCGTCGACCAGGGAGAGCAGGTCGCCGGTTCCCGAGGGCAGCGGGGCTGCCCCGGTGAGGGGCCGGAACCCGGGGGCGTGGCCGATCGCCCGGCGCTCGGCGGCGGGCAGGGCGTCCCGCTCCCCGGCGGCGAGCAGGGCGTAGGACTCCGGCGGGCGCCGCAGCGTCTGGGCGGCGTTGTTGACCAGGATGTCCAACGGGCGGCCCTCGGCGCGCAGTTGCTTGGTCAGCCCGAGGACCTGGCGCGGGTCGCGCAGGTCGATGCCGACGACGGTGAGGCGGTCGAACCACTGCGCGCTGCCCTCGGCGGCGCGGAAGCGGCGGACGGTGTCCTGCGGGAAGCGGCTGGTCACGATCAGCTCGGCGCCGTCGCGCAGCATCATCAGGGCGAGCTGGAAGCCGATCTTCACCCGGCCGCCGGTGAGCAGGGCGCGCCGCCCGCGCAGGTCGGTGCTCAGGTCGCGGCGGGTGGTGTTGTCGGCGGCGCAGGCCGGGCAGAGCCGGTGGTAGAAGGCGTCGACCTGCTGGTAGCCCCGTTTGCAGACATAGCAGCGCTGGGGTTTGAGCAGCACACCCGTCGAGCCCACGGCGGATGGCAGCGGGGCGTCCTCCCGGCGGCCGGGGTCGCCGGTGGCGGTGGTGGCGAGGAGGGCGGCGTCGGCCTCGCGGACGGCCTGCTTGGCCTCCTGGCGGCGGCGCTTGCGGCTCTCCATCACGAACGAGCTGAGCTGCCGCTCGGCGTGGAGGCGGGTGCGGTCCTGGGAGGGGAGGGCGCGCAGCCGGCCGAGGGTGCGGCCGAAGGCGGTGAGTTCCTCGGGGGTGAGGCCGCTCGCGTCGGCCGCGCCGTCGGCCGGCGCGATGGTGGTCAGCTGCTGGTGATGGTCGTCCCGGACCGTCATGTCCGCCCCCTCGTGTGGTTCAGGTGAGGGGGACTGTAACCAACGGTCCGGGACGATGAGATGTCAATTTCCGCCCGAAGGGGAGGGGTCAGCCGGTGTACCGGGAGAAGATCCTGGCGAACTCGTAGGGCTGCTGCGGGATGTTGGTGCACTTGGCGAGCGAGCCGCCGGTGCAGGCGTTGGCGTCGCGGGTGGCGTCCCAGAAGGCCAGCAGGCCGAGGTGGTTCTGCTGGGCGAAGGTCACCAGCTGCTGGGCGGCGGCCTGGTTGTAGATCTGGTGGTCGTCGTTCTCGCCGAGCATCGGGGTGACGCCGACCATGGGCCACAGCTGGGCGTCGGTCCTGGCCGGGTACAGCGCCTTGAGCTGGCCGAAGGTGGACTGTGCGGCCTGGACGGCGGCGTTGCCGTAGTCGGTGCCGCTGCGGTAGTAGTCCATGGCCATGAGGTTCACCAGGTCGAGGTTCACACCGGCGTCGCGGGCGGACTTGACGATCGCCACGCCCTCCGAGGTGAGCCCCTCGGGCAGGACGGGCAGGGTGAGCGAGACCTTGAGGCCGGGGTGGGCCTTCTGGAGCTTGGCGAGGGCGGCCGAGCGGCGGTCGTTGGAGACGGTGTCGGCGATGGCCGCGCCCTCGATGTCGTAGTCGACGTAGCGCAGGTTGTAGGCGCTGACGACGGCGTCGTACTCGGCGTACAGCGAGTCCACCGAGCCGCAGGCGGCGGCGAGTTCGGTGCCGGCGGCGCCGCCGAAGGAGAGCTTGACGTCTCCGCCGGAGGCGCGCAGCGCGTCGATCTGGTCCTTGGCCCAGCCGCTGCGCGGGTCGTAGGCGTTGAACCAGCTGGCCTTGCAGCCGACGCCGGTGACGAAGCCCATGCTGTAGCTCTTGGCGCCGCCGGCCTTGGCCATGTCGGGCATGGACGGGGTGGGCCAGGCGCCCATGTCGATGTACGGCGCGACGGGCAGCGCGATGTTGGGCGGCGGGGTGCTCGGGCCGCCGGTGGGCGTGCCGGTGGGCGTGCCGGTCGGGGTGGAGGTGGGGGTGGCCGTGGGGGTGCCGGTCGGGGTGCCGCCGCCGGGGCCGGTGAGGGCGATGTCGTCGGCGAGGTAGGCGCCCTGCCCGTACCAGCCGTGCAGGTAGACGGTGACGCTGGTGGTGGACGGGCCGGTGGTGAAGCTGGTGGACAACTGCTGCCAGGAGGCGCCGCCGGGCGTCCAGACGGCCGGGTCGGTGATTCCGCTGCCGGTGGCGCCGAGGTAGACGTACTGGCCCTGGACCCAGGCACTGAGGCCGTACGTGGTGTTGGGCTGGACGCTGACGGTCTGCCCGCACTGCGCGGTGTCGCTGACGCTCGCGGCGCCCTTGAGGGCGTACGTTCCGCCGTGGGCACCGGAGTTGACGACGCCGCCGGTGCCGCCGGAACAGCTCCAGGGGCTGAGTGCGCCGCTCTCCAGGCCGCCGTTGACGAGCAGGTTGGCGTCCGCGGCGCCGGCGTTCCCGGCGACGGTGGCCAGGCCGCCCGCGGCGAGCACGGTGGCGGCGGCGAGGCCGAGGAGCTTGGTGCGGGCGGCGGGGCGCCGGTGGGTGGGGGCGTGCTGGGGCGCGCTGGGCATGGGGGTGCCTCTCGGAAACGGTGGTGGCCGCCCGCGCCGCGAGGGGGGAGACGCGGGGCGGGCGGCAGCTCTCGGGCTGAACCGGTGGGGGAGCGCGGTGCTGTGCTGTGCATCAAACTGGACTAGACCAGCTGTGCACGTCAAGCGTCTCCCAGCGGCCGGACCTTCACCGGAGGCAGGTTTTAGGCGACGTTAAGGCACGGGTGCCGACGGCCGGTCAGCTGCCGCAACAGGGCTTGCACTCCTTGACCTGCACGTCGTCGATCACCGGCCCGTACGCTCCGCGCACGGTGCTGGCGAAGGCCAGGGTGGTGGTGGCGTTGCGGGCGACGAAGCTGAACTGGCGGCCCACGTAGCCCATGGCGGCGAAGGTCTTGCCGGTGACGTCGAAGGAGAAGTCCTGGAAGTTCTGGCCGTCGATCTCGGCCTTCCCGGTCTTGACGGCGGGTCCGCCGGCGGAGTTGCCGGCCAGGGCGTACGTCACCGAGTAGGTGGCGCCGGGGACGGTGGTGAAGGTCTGGGCGACGGTGCCGCTGTCGGCGCCGTTGAGGTCGAGGGACTGGTCGCCCTCGGCGTTCTGCCAGAAGCCGGCGCCGAGCAGGTCGACGCTTCCGGCGGTGACCCTCCACGGGCCGATGCTCTGGCCGGCGTTGAACTCGGAGAAGCTGTTGGCCGGGACCTTGGGCGTCTCGAAGCTGCCGTCGTCGAAGCGGCTGGCCGCGCGGTGCCCGCCCGCGGCCTGCGCCGGGGCGGCCAGCGCGGCGGTGGCCAGCGTGGTGGCGCCGGCGAGCAGGACGGCGACGGCGGCGGTGCGGGTGCGGGCGGCGCGGGTACGGGCGGTGCGGGCGGCGCAGGTGGGCGCGAACGACATGGGTATTCCTCCCCGATGGGCCGGCGGGAGCGCCGGCGGACACGGCGGCCGGATCGGCCGCATGCAGAGCGTCGACCGCCCCGGGAACCCGTGCCAAGACCGGAAGGGCGGCGCCCGGTCGTGGGGGCGGCCGATCTTCGCGCCCCCACGCGCCGGTTTGCGCGGTACCAGCCCCTCGCGGTACGGGCTCCGTGCCGCTCGATCGACTGCGGGTTCGACCGGGGGCGGGCCGGGCCCGGTGGTGAATTCTCCGGCGAGCGCCCCGCGCTGGCGCCTACGGTGGCCCGATGACCATACGAACGCACGCGGCTCCGTTCGACGGCCCGCGGATCAGTTTTCTCGGTGATTCCTTCGTCCTCGGCCTCGGCGACCCGGAGTTCCGCGGCTGGGTCGGCCGGGCCGTCGCGGCCGTCGCGCCGCACGCCACCGCCTTCAACCTCGGGGTGCGCCGCGACACCTCGCAGCAGGTGCGGCGGCGCTGCTGGATGGAGGTCGAGGCGCGCACCGTCCTGGGCGCCGACAACCGGCTGGTGGTCTCGATCGGCGCCAACGACGCGATGACGGAGAACGGGGCGCCGCGCCTCGCCCACCACGACACCCTCGCCAACCTCACCGCGATGCTCGACGGCGCCCGCGAACGCGGCATCGCCGCCCTGGTGGTCGGCCCGCCGCCGGTGGTGGCCGGGGGAGCGGAGCACCTGGAGCGACTGACGGCCCTGGCCCCCGCGATGGCCGGGATCTGCGGGGAGTTCGGCGTCCCGTTCGTGGACGTCACCGCCGCGCTCGCCGCCGACGCGGTGTGGACGGCCGAGGCGCGGGCGTCCGACGGCGCGCACCCGGGCGCCGGCGGCTACGCACGCTTCGCGGAGCTGGTGGTGGAGGGCGGCTTCCGCGACTGGATCAAGCCGGTGGGCGCCGCTGCCTGACCGACCGGCTTGATCCGGTCGCGGACCGTCGCGGACCGTCGCGGACTGTCGAGAACCGCCGAGAACCGTCGGGAGCCGTCGGGAACCGCCAGGGTCCGCCAGGAGGAGATCCGCGAACTCCCCGCTGCCCGTGGGGAGTTCGCGGAAGCACCGGTCATCCTTCCATGACCCACACTAGTTGACGCCCGGTCTGCCCCGGCGTCTGGACGGCGGTGTCGGCCACCCGGTCGAGCCGGTAGCCGAGTTTGCGGGGGACGGCGGCGCTGGCGGCGTTGGCCTCGTCGCAGTGGATCTCCACCCGGGTGATCCCGGGCAGGGCCAGCGCGGCCTCGGTCAGCGCCCCGGCCGTGGCGGTGGCGATGCCGCGTCCGACGTGCCGCTCGGAGACCCAGTAGCCGATCTCCATCGCGCCGGGGCCGATCCGCCCGTGCAGCCCTGCCGCACCGATCACGTGCCCGGGCTCCTCGGCCAGCCCGACCAGGTACATGAAGTCGGTGCCGGCTTCCCAGGCGGCGGTGCTCGCCCGCGTCAGCTCGACCGTGCGGGCCATGGACGGGGCCTCGGTGGCCCACGGCATCCACGGCCGCAGGTGGTCCAGGTTGGCGACGAGCGCCCGGTTCAGCGCCGGGGCGTGGCCGGCGCGGCGGCGGAACAGTCGCAGGCCGCCGGGCAGCCGCAGCAGTTCGGGCGGCCGCCCGGCGGTGACGGGAGGCGGTGCCACCGCCGGGCCCGCGTCGCAGGAGTGTGGCTGAGGGTGACTCATGACCCGGATTATGTCCTTGGCCGGGACCTGCCACCATCCGATTTCACCCGGGCACGCGCCGCGCACGGGGGCGCGTCCGGAGCGGGTCTCAGAGGCGGACCATCACCTCGTCGAGCCCCTTGCGCCGCAGATCCGGCACCCGCGCCCCCTCGGCCGGGTACCCGACCGGGATCACGTACGCGGCGCGCTCCTCCGCCGGGCGCTCGCAGACCTCGTTGAGGAAGCGCATCGGGCTCGGCGTGTGCGTCAGCGTCGCCAGCCCCGCCTGGTGCAGCGAGGCCAGCAGCAGCCCGACCGCGATGCCCACCGACTCCTTGGTGTAGTACGGACGCGGCGAGCTCGGGCCCTTGTGCACCTCGAACACCACGATCACCGCCGGCGCGTCCTCCAGGAAGGGCTTGTGCCAGTCGGTGCCGATCGGCGCCAGCGCCGCCAGCCACTCCTCCGAGGCCCGGTGCCCGTAGAACTCGCGCTCCTCGGCCTCGGCCGCCTCCCGCAGCAGCCGCTTGCGCTCGGGGTCGGTGATCACCACGAACCGCCAGGGCTGGACGTGCGCGCCGCTGGGCGCGGTGCTCGCGGTGCGCACGGCCCACTCGATCACCCCCTCGGGGATCGGGCGGGTGTCGTAGTCGCGGACGGTCCGGCGCTGCGCCATCACGTCGTGGAAGGTCCTGCCGCGGGCCTCGGCCTCGTGGGCCGGCACCGTCATCGGGGTGAGCGGGACGGTCGGGTACGACGCGGCCGCCACCGCTGTGCTGTCAACCATGGCCGACAGCACAGCACATGACGACCGCGCCGGGAAGAGGTCGAGACCAAGAGGTCGAGACCAATCCGGGCCGGCGGTGAAGCCCTACAGCTCGTGCACCCGCCCGTCGCGGACCTCGATGCGGCGGTTCACCGAGACGGTGTCCAGCATCCGCCGGTCGTGGGTGACCAGCAGCAGGGTGCCGGTGTACGAGCCGAGCGCGGACTCCAGCTGCTCGATGGCGGGCAGGTCCAGGTGGTTGGTGGGCTCGTCCAGGACCAGCAGGTTCACCCCGCGGGCCTGGAGCAGCGCCAGCGCGGCCCGGGTGCGCTCGCCGGGGGAGAGGGTGTCGGCCGGGCGCAGCACGTGCACCGCCTTGAGGCCGAACTTGGCCAGCAGGGTGCGCACATCCTCCGGGGCGAGGTCCGGCACGGCGGCGGAGAAGGCGTCGATCAGCTTCTCCTCGCCGAGGAACAGACCCCTCGCCTGGTCCACCTCGCCGACCACCACGCCCGAGCCCAGTACGGCGCTGCCGCCGTCGAGCTCGAGCCGGCCGAGCAGGGCGGCCAGCAGGGTGGACTTGCCCGCGCCGTTGGCGCCGGTGATGGCGACCCGGTCCGCCCAGTCGATCTGCAGGTCCACCGGGCCGAAGGAGAAGTCGCCGCGCCGGGCGAGCGCCCCGCGCAGGGTGGCGACCACCGCGCCGGAGCGGGGCGCGGTGGCGATCTCCATCTTCAGCTCCCATTCCTTGCGGGGCTCCTCGACCACGTCGAGGCGCTCGATCATCCGCTGGGTCTGCCGGGCCTTGGCGGCCTGCTTCTCGGTGGACTCGGTGCGCTTGGCCTTGGCGTTCTTGTCGTTGTCGCTGCTCTTGCGGCGGGCGTTGCGGACGCCGTGCTCCATCCAGTTGCGCTGCATCTGGGCCCGGGACTCCAGGGAGGACCTGGTGTCCGCGTAGTCCTCGTACGCCTCGCGGGCGTGCCGGCGGGCCACGGCGCGCTCCTCCAGGTACGCCTCGTAGCCGCCGCCGTACAGGTTGACCTGCTGCTGGTGCAGGTCCAGCTCCAGCACCTTGGTGACGGTGCGGGCCAGGAACTCGCGGTCGTGGCTGATCAGCACGGTGCCGGCGCGCAGGCCCTTGACGAAGGACTCCAGGCGCTCCAGGCCGTCCAGGTCGAGGTCGTTGGTGGGCTCGTCGAGCAGGAACACGTCGTAGCGGGAGAGCAGCAGCGAGGCCAGGCCCGCGCGGGCGGCCTGGCCGCCGGACAGGGCCGTCATCGGCAGGTCGAGGGAGACCTTGAGGCCGAGGGAGTCGGCGACCTCCTCGGCGCGCTCCTCCAGGTCGGCGCCGCCGAGGTCGAGCCAGCGGTCCAGACCGGCCGCGTACGCGTCGTCGGCGCCGGGGCGGCCCTCGACCAGGCCCTCGGTGGCCTCGTCCAGCTCGGCCTGGGCGGCGGCCACGCCGGTGCGGCGGGCCAGGAAGGCGCGCACCGACTCGCCCTCGCGGCGCTCGGGCTCCTGCGGGAGGTGGCCGACGGTGGCCCCGGCCGGGCTGAGCCGCAGTGATCCGGCCTCGGGGGTGTCCAGGCCGGCGAGCAGCCGCAGCAGGGTGGACTTGCCCGCGCCGTTCACCCCGACCAGGCCGATCACGTCGCCCGGGGCGATCACCAGGTCCAGGCCGGCGAAGAGGGTGCGTTCGCCGTGGCCGGCGCTGAGGTCCTTGACTACGAGTGTGGCGCTCATGATGAGGCCGATTGTAGGAGGACCGGGGGCGGGGACGGAAAAGCGCGGGGGCCGCGGCTGTCGCAGCCGCGGCCCCCGGGCCGGTCACTCAGCGGTCACTGGGCGGGTCGCTCAGTGGGTCGCTCGGCGGGTCACTTCGACTTCTTCGAGAAGTAGTCGAACATGTGCGCCGCGACGTCCTCCAGGTACGGGCCCGCCTCGTAGGTGTTGGCGTTGTTGCCGATCGAGGTGTCGCTGACCAGGGCCGGCTTGCCGTCCTTGGCCGCGTACCAGCCGCCGCCGCTGCTGCCGCCCGTCATGGTGCAGCCGATCACCAGCATCGGCGGGCGGGTCGAGTCGCCGGTCTTCCTCGACGGCTTGCCGCCGTCGCAGTGCTCCAGCTCGACGCCGTCGAAGGGCTTGCCGGCCGGGAAGCCGTAGCTGGTGACCGAGACCTGGTCACGCGGGGCGTTGAACCAGATCGGCACCGAGCCGCCGACCGTCTCCTCCAGCGACTTGCCGCCGCCGGCCGGGTTGGCCACCTTGACGATGCCGAAGTCGTACTGGCTCCACGGGCCGCCCTTCTCCGGGTCGGCCTCGCCCGCCCACTGCGGGGAGACCATGCCGGAGGTGGCGCCCCACTCGCCGTACGGCTCGGCCGCGGCCTCGTCGCCCTGCTTGCCGCCGCTCAGGGAGCCGTTGCTGTTGTAGGCGGGGGCGAAGGTGATGTTGGTGTAGTACTTGCCGTTCTTGCCGCCGTGCAGGCAGTGGCTGGCGGTCCACACCAGGTTGCTCTTGCCGGGGTTGGCCGGGTCGGAGACGACGGTGCCGGAGCAGACGTAGTCCTCGTTGCCGTCCTTGAAGAAGATCTTGCCGTTGACGTGCAGGTTCTTCGCGTACGGGTGCGCCGCGGGCTTCGCCGGGACGGCCGCGGGCGGCTGGTCCGAACCGCCGCCGCCGGCCGGGGGCTGCGTGGCGGTGGGCTGGGCCGGCGCGGAGGTCGGCTGCGCGGGCGGCTGCGTCGGGTCCGGCGCCGGCTGGGGCATCGGCTTGGGCTTGGCGGCCAGCAGCTTCTGCAGGGTCCAGTAGCCCTTGACCGCCGGGGTGATGACGTTCGACTGGGCCCACTTGTCCCAGTCGTCGAACTTCCAGGTCTTCAGCTCTTCGACGGTCGGCAGCTTGAACGGCGGCGCGCCCGCCTTGGTGCCCGCGACGTTCGGCGCGGTCGTCTGCGCGATGGCCGGGTCGGAGTTGTCCGGGCCGCAGGCGGTGGCGGCCAGGACCGTCAGTGCGGCGACGGAGGCGCCGAGGACGGCGCGGCTCGACCGGGTTATCGGTGACATGAGTTCAAATCCCCCTGTTGACTACCGCCATACGGCCCGTTCCGCGGGTGCGGCTGGCAGACCGCAGGCGTCTGGCAGGTCAGGAGTCTGCCATGCGGCCGTACGGGGGATCGCCGCGGGCCCGGACTGGTACGCGGCTGTCACCGGATCGGCACGGGATCGGCACCGGGCCTCCGTCGCCCCCCTGGCGGTGGTCGGGCGGTGGTCGGGCGGCGAGCGGGCAGGTGGTCGGGCGGCGAGCGGGCAGGTGGTCGGGTGGCGGTTAAATCGGTTGCAGCCGCTCCCGGAGGCGCCTAGCGTTCTCGACGTCACCCGCCAGACAAGGAGAAGGCCGTTGCTCTACTGAGGTCCCGAGACACCGCCCCGCCGCGCAGGCCCTTCTCGCCGCGCGGTGCGCGAGGTGTGCGACCTCAGTCCCGGCCCCCGGCGCGCGTCCTGTCCTGACGCGCCCCCGCCTCGCTGCGCAGGCCGTACGGTCCCCCACACCCGCGGTGTCTCCCGTGTTGCTCACCTCACCCCTCAGCAACCACTCCGGGAGGCCACCATGGCACAACCCACCACCGCCGTCCTCTGCACCGACCTCGCGTTCGACTGGCCGGACGGCAAGCCCGTCCTCGACGGCTTCAACCTCGCGGTCGGCCCGGGCCGCACCGGCCTGATCGGGCTCAACGGCGCCGGGAAGTCCACCCTGCTGCGGCTGATCGCCGGAGACCTCACCCCGAGCCGCGGAGCGATCCGCGTCGCGGGCGAACTCGGCTACCTGCCCCAGGGGTTGACGCTCGACACCACCCTCAGGGTCGACGAGGCGCTCGGAGTCCGGGCCGCCCGCGAGGCCCTGCACGCCATCGAGTCCGGGGACACCGACCAGCGCCACTTCGACGCCGTCGGCGACGACTGGGACGTCGAGGAGCGCGCCCGCGCCACCCTCGACAAGCTCGGCCTGCGCCGCCTCGGGCTCGACCGCACCACCGGCGAACTCTCCGGCGGCGAGGCCGTGTTGCTGCGCCTGGCCGCCCTGCTGCTGCGCCGCCCCGACGTGCTGCTCCTGGACGAGCCCACCAACAACCTCGACCGGGCCGCCCGCGAGCGGCTCTACGAGACGGTGGCCGGCTGGCACGGCGTCCTGCTGGTCGTCAGCCACGACCGCGAGTTGCTGGAGCACGTCGACCAGATCGCCGACCTCAGGGACGGCGAAGTCACCTGGTACGGCGGCAACTTCAGCGACTACGAGCACACCGTCGCCGCCCAGCAGGAGACGGCCGAGCGGCAGCTGCGCAGCGCCGAGGCCGACGTCCAGCGCCAGAAGCGGGACTTGGTCGAGGCCCGCACCCGGCTGGAGCGCAGCGCGAGCTACGGGAAGAAGCGCTCCGTCACCCGCAACGACCCGCACATCTTCGCCGGGATGCTCAAACGCAAGGGCCAGGAGACGGCCGGCCGCCTCCAGGGCATGCACACCGAGCGGCTGGAGGAGGCCAAGCAGCGCCTGGCCACCGCCGAGGAGGCGGTGCGCGACGACGCCGAGATCCGCATCGACCTGCCGCGCACCGCCGTCCCGGCCGGGCGCACCGTGCTCACCCTGCAGAAGGTGCGGCTGTCCAACGGCGCCACCGCCGAGCTCGACCTGCGCGGGCCCGAGCGGATCGCCCTGGTCGGCGGCAACGGCTCGGGCAAGACCACCCTGCTGCGTACGATCGCGGGCGAGCTCGCGCCCGTCGACGGGATGGTCACCACCCAGGTGCCGCTGAGGTACCTGCCGCAGCGGCTCGACCTGCTGGACGAGAAGCTGAGCGTCGCCGAGAACGTCAAGCTGTTCGCCCCCGCCGCCGGGGACAACGCGATCCGCGCCCGGCTCGCCCGCTTCCTGTTCCGCGGGGCGCGTGCCGACCAGCCGGCCGGCACGCTCTCCGGGGGCGAGCGCTTCCGGGCCACCCTGGCGGCGCTGCTGCTGGCCGACCCGCCGCCGCAGCTGCTGCTGCTCGACGAGCCGACCAACAACCTCGACCTCGCCAGCGTCCGCCAGCTCACCCAGGCGCTGGCCTCGTACCAGGGTGCGCTGGTCGTGGCCAGCCACGATGTGCCGTTCCTGCGGGGCCTGGGCCTGACGCGCTGGCTGGAGATGGACGGCGAGCTGAGGGCGGTGGAGCCGATGTAGCGCTACTGCCGGGTCCGGGCGCCCTCGTGGCCCTGGTCGCCCTGGTCGCCCTGGTCCCCTTGGTCGCCCTGGGCTTCCTCGGCGATGATCCGGCGGGCCGTGCTCAGGGCGGAGTCCTTGAGCGCGGCCAGCTCCTCGGGGCTGTACACCGGGGTCCGGACGTCCGGCGTGATGCCGGCGCCGTCGAAGGTGGAGCCGTCCCGGGTGAGGTACTTCTCGTTCGGCAGGATGACGGCGAAGTCCGGCGAGAGCTTCTTGCCCAGCACGTCGGAGTAGACGCCCTGGGTGTTCTCGCCGATCCGGGTCACGTGCGGGGAGCGGCCCATGAGGGCCTGGGTGAAGGTCTCCGCCGCGCTGGCGGAGATCGAGGAGGTGAGCACCGTCACCGGCCCGGTGAAGTGCTCGCCGGCCGAGGGCCGCACGGCGACGGGCACGGGCCGGGTGAACTTCGTCGGGTCGGCCGGGTCGTTGCGCGCCACCTTGCGGTAGGCGAGGTACGGGCGGTCGGTGAGCCGGGAGGCGATCTGCAGCCCGAGCGCGTCCGAGCCGCCACCGTTGAGCCGGACGTCGATCACCAGGCCCGTGATCCCGTCCGGATCGGCGAGTACGGCGTCGAGCGCCCGGTCCAGTTCGGCGGCCCGGCCGGCGAAGTCGCCGTCGGTGTAGCCGTCGAAGGCGCTCACCCGCAGGTAGCGGGCGCCGTCGGGGAGCCGGCCCACGCCGAGCTTGCCGTCGGCGAAGACCTGCTCGGGGCCGGTGAGCTGGGCGGCGACGGCCTTCCCGGCCTGCGCGACCAGCTCCTTGGTGCGCACGATCGTGCCGGGTCGTCGGCCGCCGAAGACGGGCGACGGCCTCCCGTCGACGTACCGCGCGAGCCCCGTGTGCGCGTCGCCCAGCGGCTGGAGCATGTCGATGAGGATCTGCTGGAGCTGATCGTCGGTGGTCGCCGGGGTGATGCGCCGGCGCTGCTCGTCCCGGACGGCGTGCCAGTCGATCCCCTTGGCGGCGAAGAAGGGGTAGTTCTCCTCGAAGTCCTCCCAGAACCGGTCGAAGACCGAGAGCGGGTCGTTCGGCGCCGGCACGGTGCACAGCGGCGGCAGGGCGGGCAGCCGGTTGAGCGTCTTGGTGCCGACCCCGCCCTCCTCGCTGTCGATCAGCCGGTCGTGGCCCTTCGGGGTGAGGACGACCGCGTTGTTGCCCATCAGGAAGCGGGTGGCGCCGTCCGGCCCCGGCGTGCCCGTCCGGGTGGCGGTGGCCCAGCCCGGCACACAGGTGTGGGCCGTCACGTCGTAGGTGGTGAGCTTGTCTCCGGCGACCACGGCCACCACGCCGTAGCCGTCCATCCGCCAGATCCCGTCCACCGGGCTGACGGCGGGCGCCCGGTCCTGCGCGGGCGCGGCCACCCCCGGGGCCGCCGCCGCGAGCGTGGTCGCCAGCGCCACCGCCGTGGCCGCCGTCACCGCACCCCATCCGATTCTTGCCATGTCCGCCGGTCTCCGTTCCCCTCCCGGCCTCCCCCGCGGAACCCCTCCGCCGCCGTGGAACCGACGCTACGGCCGGCCCCGCGGCCCGGTCCTCCTCCGATGTGCTGCGGTGACCCCCGACTTTCCGCCGAGCGGTTTTGCGCCGGGGGAGGGATCGACAGCAAACGGGTTTGACGGCGGGTGGGAATTCCGGGACGGGCCCGGCCGCCGCCTCGCCGCCCGGGCGGGCCACACCCGGGCGGGCCTCACCCCTGCCGGCCTCACCCCTTCGGGCCTCACCTTGGCGGGCCTCACCCCGGCAGGACGAACCCCGACTCGTACGCGGTGATCACCGCCTGGGTGCGGTCCCGCGCGCCCAGCTTGGCGAGCACGCTGCCGACGTGGGTCTTCACCGTCTCCTGGCTGACCACCAGCTCCCGGGCGATCTCCCCGTTGTTGAGCCCGGTCGCCATCAGCCGCAGCACCTGCTGCTCCCGCTCGGTCAGCCGCCCGACCGGCCCCCGGCCCGGGGCCTCGGCGGGGCGCCGCCCGTCCGCCGCGCCGTGCCGCAGCGCGAGGTCCCGGACGGCGGCGGGGAACAGCAGCGAGTCCCCACGGGCGACCAGCCGCACCGCCTGGACCATCTCCTCCGCGCGGGCCCGCTTGAGCAGGAACCCGGAGGCGCCGGCGCGCAGCGCGTCGTACACGTGGTCGTCGTGCTCGAAGGTGGTGACGACCAGGATGCGCGGGGGCAGGTCCATGCCGCCGATGAGCTGCTCGGTGGCCCGGATGCCGTCGATGCCGGGCATCCGGACGTCCATCAGGACGACGTCGGGGCGCAGTTGGCGCACCAGCGGTACGACCTCGGCGCCGTCGGAAGCCTCGCCGACCACGCTGAGGTCCGGTTCGGCGTCGATCACCACCCGCAGGCCCATCCGGACCAGCCGTTCGTCGTCCGCGATGACCACGCGGATCGTCTCGCCCTGCCCGCTCATGCTGTCCACCTCGGTCATGCCGTGCCTCCCAGCGGCAGCCAGACGGCCAGCCGCCATGTCGTTCCGTCCTCGCTGGGCCCCGCCGCGCTGCCGCCGCGCAGGGCCGTGGCGCGTTCCCCGATCCCGCGCAGGCCCCGCCCGCCGCCGGGGCGGCTGGGGCGGGAGGGGCCCAGCGGGTTGGTCAGTTCGATCTCCAGCCGCTCCCCGGCGAGGGCCACGCGCAGCCCGGCCGGCGCGGGCCCGGCGTGCCGCAGCACGTTGGTGAGCCCCTCCTGCACGATCCGGTACGCCTCGCGCGAGACCTCGGCGGGCAGGGCGGCCAGGCCCGGGCTGAGGTCGGCGTTCACCGTCACGCCGGTGCGGGCGAGTTGGCGCAGCAGGTCGTCCAGCCCGGCGAGGGTCGGCCCGGCCGGGCCGGCGCCCTGTGCGCCGCCCTCGGCGCTGCCCTCGGGGCCGTCCTCGCGCAACAGGCCGAGCACGGCGTCGAGTTCGGCGACGGCGGCCCGCGCGGTCTCCTCGATGGCCCGGAGCGCCTCGGCCGCGAAGTCGGGGTCGGTGCGCAGGACGCGGGCGGCGGCCGACGCCTGGATGCCGACGGCGCTGAGCGCGTGTCCGACCGAGTCGTGCAGTTCGCGCGCCAGCCGGTTGCGCTGGGCGAGCACGGTGGCCCGGCGCTCGGCGGCGGCGACCCGCTCCTCCGGGGTCGGGCCGAGCAGGGCGGGCGCGGACCGGGCCAGGACGGCGCCGCAGCCGGCGTTGACGCCGACGATCAGGAGCAGCAGGAGCACGCCGAGTACCGGGCCGAGGGGCAGCCAGCCGGGGAGGCGCTCCTCCCAGTGCCGGCCGAGTTCGGAGGTCCCGCCGAGGTCGAGCAGCAGGGCCGCCGCGAACGGGATCCCGCCGAGCGTCATCCCGGAGACGATGCCGCCGAGGAACACGTGCAGCACGAACCAGAGCGCGGTGTGCCAGCGGGCCGCCCAGGAGCGGGAGGGCCCGGTGGCCAGGTCCTCGGGCCGGGCCACCGTGCACAGGGCCCGCGCGGCCGAGCCCTCCAGGCCCCGGGCCACGGGCACCAGGGCGGTGACGGCGGCCATCGGCAGCGAGGTGAACAGGGAGGCGAGCAGCAGGAGCATTCTCTCCTCGGGCCGGCGGTCCGGCCTGAGCACGCCGAGGGCGGTGACGGAGAGCATCCAGTACGGCATCAGCAGCGCGCCGCCGAGCACCAGGTGCACCCACCGCAGCCGGGCCCTGCGGCCGACCAAGGCCCCCGCCACGCGCCGAATCCGGCTGCCCGCCCCCATGATCACCCGGCCGACTCTACGGCCTCTTCGGCAGGGGCGTGCGCCGGTTCGCACCCTTGCCCGAACGCGCCCCCTCGCCCGAGCGTGCTCCCTCGCTCGAGCGCGCCCCTCTCCGTCAGCGCCACCGCCCCCGCCGCCAGGATCAGCAGCCCGGTCGCCACCTGTACGCACTCCACCAGCGGCAGCAGCCCGGGGGTGGCGTGGCGCAGGTCCTGGACCGTGGTCCCGGTGGTGCCGAACATGATCAGCTGCCAGGCGCCCCAGCCGAGCATCGCCCCGGCGCCGGTCCAGGCCGCGAGCACCGGCCGGAGCAGCCTGCCCTGCGGGCGCAGGCGGAAGACGAGCGCCAGCAGGGCCGGCGGAGCGGCCAGTGCCATCAGGGCCATCACGGCGGACATCGTCTGCGGGCCCCGGGAGCCGTAGTCGGAGAAGGAGTCCGGGAGCCCGGCCTTGCCGCCCGCCGCCCAGTAGGCGTGGGCGGTGGCGACGGCCAGGGCGAGCGGCGCGGCCGCGCAGGCGAGGCTGCGCTGCACGGCGAGGGTGGGGGAGCCGGGCAGGTCGCCGACGCGGTCGCGGAGCAGCCAGGCCCAGCGCCGCCGGGCGTACAGCAGGAAGGCGGTGATCAGCGCGAGCCCCTGGACGCTGAAGCCGCCGTACACCAGAGGGGTGACCCAGTCGCTGAACCCGGCCACGCCCGGGGCCCTCTCGGGGGCGTGCTCCGGGCCGAGGACCAGGCCGGCGAGGAGGGAGAGGGGCACGGCGACCAGGATCGCCCCGAGCAGTCCGGTCGCCACCCACATCGGGAACGCCACCAGTCCGGCCGGAACCCGCCGCCCCCAGGGCCGGACGAAGGAGAGGGCCAGGGCGACGGCGATGGCGTCCATCCCGAAGCTGAGCACGTTCGGGACGAAGAGCTTGTCCAGTTGCGCGGCGTCGTCGGCGCCCACGGGGACTCCGAGCAGCCACAGCGTCTTGAGCGTCAGGTAGGGCAGGGTGGCCGCGACGGCGGTCCAGGCCGCCCCGGCCCGTACGGCGCGTTCGTCGATCCTCATGCCCGCATGCTGGCGCGCGGCCGGGTGCGCGGGCCTCGCCCGTGAGTGCGAAGGGCCTCCCCCGCGCGGGGGATCCGGGGCGGCCGCCCTCCGACCGGCGGTGGAGCGGGCCTGGCTCCGGGGCTGGAGGACCGCCGTCGGCGGCCCGAACGGGGCTGGCGGGAGGGCTTGTTACCGGCGGGTCGCTTCCCTATCATCGCGAGTGTGACAGCTTTACTGTCAAACCCCGTCGGAAGGGCCCAGCAGCCAGTGCGTGACACGAGCGCAACGCCGGAACGGCCCGCCGCGCCCGGGCCGTTGGCCGGGGTGAGGGTGGTGGAGCTGGCCGGGATCGGGCCCGGGCCCTTCGCGGCGATGCTGCTGGGCGACCTCGGCGCCGACGTGGTCCGCGTCGACCGGCCCGAGCCCTCGCCGCTGGGGACGGACCCGGCGTACGACCTCACCAACCGCAACAAGCGCTCGGTGCTCGTCGACCTCAAGGCGGCCGACGGCCCCGGCCTGGTGCTGGACCTCGTCGAGCGCGCCGACCTCCTGATCGAGGGCTACCGCCCGGGCGTCGCCGAGCGCCTCGGCGTCGGGCCCGACGCCTGCCTGGCGCGCAACCCGGCGCTGGTCTACGGCCGGATGACCGGCTGGGGCCAGGACGGCCCCCGGGCCGCCACCGCCGGGCACGACCTCGGGTACGCGGCCGTCGCCGGCGTCCTCGGCCTGGTCGCCGGCCCCGGCGGAGCAGCCGAGCCGCCCGGCATCCCCGCCAACCTGCTCGGCGACTACGCGGGCGGCTCCCTCTACCTGGTCGTCGGCCTGCTCGCCGGGCTCCACCACGCCCGCGCCACCGGCACCGGACAGGTCGTGGACGCCGCGATCGTCGACGGTGCCGCGCACCTGGGCAGCATGCTGTGGGGCCTGCTCGCCGCCGGCCACTGGCAGGACCGGCGCGGCGTCAACCTGCTGGACGGTGGCGCCCCCTTCTACGCGATCTACCGGGCCTCCGGCGGCGGGCACCTGGCCGTGGGCGCGCTGGAACCGCGCTTCTACGCCGAGTTCGCCCGACTGCTGGAGCTCGGCCCCGACGCGCCGGGGCAGTACGACCTCGCCCGCTGGCCCGAACTGCGCGCCCGCATCGCCGAGCGCTTCGCCACCCGCACCCGCGCCGAGTGGGAGGCCCGCTTCGCGGGCACCGACGCCTGCGTGGAACCCGTCCTGACGATGCGTCAGGCATCCGCCGACGAGCACCTGACGGCCCGGGGCACCTACGTCGAGGCCGACGGCGTCACCCAGCCCGCGCCCGCCCCGCGCTTCTCCGCCACCCCCGGCGCGCTGCGCCGCCCGCCCGCCCGGCCGGGCGCGGACACCGCCGAGGTGGCCCGCGACTGGGGCGTGGCCGCTCTCGACCCCTCCCTCAACTCGGCAGCAGACCAAGGAGAGTAGCGTTGCAGCGGGACATCTTCACCGAGCAGCACGAGGACTTCCGGGCCACCGTCAAGGCGTTCCTCGCCAAGGAGGTGCTGCCGCACTACGACCGCTGGGAGAAGGCCGGCATCGTCGACCGCTCCGCCTGGCTCGCCGCCGGCCGCCAGGGCCTGCTCGGCCCCGCCGTCCCCGAGGAGTACGGAGGCGGCGGCACCCCCGACTTCCGCTACGCCGCCGTGCTGGCCGAGGAGTTCGCCCGCGCCGGCGCCTCCGGACTGGCGATCGGCCTGCACAACGACATCATCGGCCCGTACCTGACCTCCCTCGCCACCGAGGAGCAGAAGCGCCGCTGGCTGCCCGGCTTCTGCAGCGGCGAACTGATCACCGCCATCGCGATGACCGAACCCGGCACCGGCTCCGACCTCCAGGGCATCCGCACCCAGGCCGTCGACCACGGCGACCACTACCTGCTCAACGGCGCCAAGACCTTCATCTCCAACGGCATCCTCGCCGACCTGGTGATCGTCGTCGCCCGCACCACCCCCGAGGGCGGCGCGCACGGGCTGAGCCTGCTGGCCGTCGAGCGCGGCACACCCGGCTTCGAGCGAGGCCGCAACCTCGACAAGATCGGCCAGAAGGCCCAGGACACCGCCGAGTTGTTCTTCCAGGACGTCAGGGTGCCCAAGGAGAACCTGCTCGGCGAGCTCAACGGCGGCTTCGTCCACCTGATGCAGAACCTCGCCCAGGAGCGGCTCACCATCGCCGCCGCCGCGATCGCCGGCGCCGAGTACCTGGTCGAGATCACCACGGAGTACGTCAAGCAGCGCGAAGCCTTCGGCCGCCCGCTCGCCAAACTCCAGCACGTGCGCTTCGAGATCGCCGAACTGGCCACCGAGTGCGCCGTCACCCGCGCCTTCGTCGACCGCTGCATCACCGAGCACAACCGCTACGCGCTCACCCCCGCCGACGCCTCGATGGCCAAGTGGTGGGCCACCGAACTCCAGAAGCGCACCGCCGACCGCTGCCTCCAACTGCACGGCGGCTACGGCTACATGAACGAGTTCCCGGTCGCCAGGGCCTTCGTCGACGGCCGCATACAGACCATCTACGGCGGCACTACCGAGATCATGAAGGAGATCGTCGGCCGCTCGATCCTCGGCTGAATCCCCCGCCCTCGGCTGATTCCCCCGCTCAACCCCCCTGCCCCGAAAGGCGTTCCACCGTGACCACCGAAGCGTACGTCTACGACGCGATCCGCACCCCGCGCGGCCGGGGCAAGGCCACCGGCTCGCTGCACGGCACCAAGCCGATCGACCTCGTCGTCGGCCTCATCCGCGAACTGCGCGCCCGCCACCCCGAGTTGGACCCGGCCGCGATCGACGACATCGTCCTCGGCGTGGTCAGCCCGATCGGCGACCAGGGCTCCGACATCGCCCGCATCGCCGCCGTCGCGGCGGGCCTGCCCGACACCGTCGCCGGCGTCCAGGAGAACCGCTTCTGCGCCTCCGGCCTGGAGGCCGTCAACATGGCCGCCGCCAAGGTCCGTTCGGGCTGGGAGGACCTGGTCCTCGCCGGCGGCGTCGAGTCGATGTCCCGGGTGAAGATGGCCTCCGACGGCGGCGCCTGGTTCGCCGACCCGATGACCGCCTACGAGACGAACTTCGCCCCCCAGGGCATCGGCGCCGACCTCATCGCCACCATCGAGGGCTTCTCCCGCACCGACGTGGACGCCTTCGCCGCCGAGTCCCAGGCCCGCGCCGCCAAGGCCCAGGCCGACGGCCTGTTCGACCGCTCCGTCGTCCCCGTGCGCGACCGCAACGGCCTGGTCGTCCTCGAGCGCGACGAGTTCATCCGCCCCGGCACCACCGTCGAGACCCTCGCCGGCCTCAAGCCCTCCTTCGCCGCCATCGGCGAGGCCGGCGGCTTCGACGCCGTCGCCCTGCAGAAGTACCACTGGGTCGAGGCCATCGACCACGTCCACCACGCCGGCAACTCCTCCGGCATCGTCGACGGCGCCGCCCTCGTCGCCATCGGCAACCGCGAGGTCGGCGAGCGCTACGGGCTGCGCCCGCGCGCCCGGATCGTCTCCGCCGCCGTCTCCGGCTCCGAGCCGACCATCATGCTCACCGGCCCGGCCCCCGCCACCCGCAAGGCCCTCGCCAAGGCCGGGCTCACCGCCGCCGACATCGACCTCGTCGAGATCAACGAGGCGTTCGCGGCCGTCGCCCTGCGCTTCATCCGGGAGATGGGCTTCCGCCACGAGCAGGTCAACGTCAACGGCGGCGCCATCGCCCTCGGCCACCCGCTCGGCGCCACCGGCGCGATGCTGCTGGGCACCGTCGTCGACGAACTGGAGCGACGCGACCTGCGCTACGGCCTGATCACCCTCTGCGTGGGCGGCGGCATGGGCATCGCCACCGTCGTCGAGCGCGTCTGACCCGCCCCTCCCAGATCTGGAGCCACCTGATGAGCGACACCACCACCATCCGCTGGGAGCAGGACCAGGACGGCGTGGTCACCCTCGTCCTCGACGACCCCACCCAGTCCGTCAACACCATGAACGACGCCTTCACCGCCGACTTCGAGGCCGTCGTCGAACGGCTGGCGGGCCTCGGCGACGCGCTGCGCGGCGTGGTGGTCACCTCCGGCAAGAAGACCTTCTTCGCCGGGGGAGACCTCAAACTGCTCTCCGCCGCCCGGCCCGAGGACGCCGAGGCCGTCTTCGAGAAGTCCATGCGGATCAAGCGCTCGCTGCGCCGGCTGGAGACCCTCGGCAAGCCGGTCGTCGCCGCGATGGGCGGCAGCGCGCTCGGCGGCGGGCTCGAACTCGCCCTCGCCTGCCACCACCGGATCGCACTGAGGAACCCGGCCGCCCGCTTCGGCTTCCCCGAGGTCACCCTCGGGCTGCTGCCGGGCGGCGGCGGAGTCGTCCGCACCGTGCGGCTGTTCGGCATCACCGACGCGCTGCTCACGTACCTGCTGCAGGGCAACCAGTACCGCCCGGCGCAGGCGCTCGAGCACGGCCTGGTGCACGAACTCGTCGACACCCCGGATGAGTTGACGGCCCGGGCGAAGGCGTGGATCGAGGCCAACCCGGCGGCCGTCCAGCCCTGGGACGTCAAGGGCCACAAGATCCCCGGCGGCACCCCGGCCACCCCCGCCTTCGCCGCCAACCTGCCCGCCTTCCCGGCCAACCTGCGCAAGCAGCTGAACGGCGCCCCCTACCCGGCCCCGCGCAACATCCTCGCCGCCGCCGTGGAGAGCTCCCAGGTCGACGTCGACACCGCGATGGTGATCGAGGCCCGCTACTTCACCGAGCTGGCCTGCGGGCAGACCAGCAAGAACATGATCCAGGCCCTCTTCTTCGACATGCAGGCCGTCAACTCCGGTGCCGGGCGCCCGAAGGCCGTCGAGAAGCGGCAGGTGCGCAGGGTCGCGGTGCTCGGCGCCGGGATGATGGGCGCCGGCATCGCCTACACCTGCGCCAGGGCCGGCATCGAGGTCGTCCTCAAGGACGTGAGCGTCGAGGCCGCCGAACGCGGAAAGGCGTACAGCGAGGGGCTGCTGACCAAGGCCATCGCACGCGGCCGCTCCACCGAGGCCAAGCGCGACGCCCTGCTCGCCCTGATCACCCCCACCGCCGACCCCGCCGACCTGGCCGGCTGCGACGCGGTGATCGAGGCCGTCTTCGAGAACACCGAGCTCAAGCACAAGGTGTTCCAGGAGATCGAGAACGTCGTCGCCCCCGACGCGCTGCTCTGCTCCAACACCTCCACCCTGCCGATCGGCCAGCTCGCCGAAGGCGTGCAGCGGCGGGCGGACTTCATCGGCCTGCACTTCTTCTCGCCCGTCGACAAGATGCGCCTGGTCGAGATCATCCGCGGCCCCGAGACCGGGGACGAGGCCCTCGCCCGCGCCTTCGACCTCGTCCGCCAGATCGACCGGACGCCGATCGTGGTCAACGACTCGCGCGGCTTCTTCACCTCGCGCGTCATCGGCCAGTTCCTCAACGAGGGCGTCGCCATGGTCGGCGAGGGCGTCCACCCCGCCTCCGTCGAGCAGGCCGCCGCCCAGGCCGGGTACCCGGCCAAGGTGCTCTCGCTCATGGACGAGCTCACCCTGACGCTGCCGCGCAAGATCCGCGACGAGTACCGGCGCTCCGTCGAGGCCGTCGGCGGCGCCTGGACGCCGCACCCGGCGGACGCGGTCGTCGACCGGATGGTCGACGAGTTCGGCCGCCCCGGGCGCAGCGGCGGCGCGGGCTTCTACGAGTACGGCGAGGACGGCCGGCGCGGGCGGCTCTGGCCCGGGCTGCTCGAGCACTTCGGCGGATCCGCCGCTTCCGCCTCGGAGGTCCCGTTCGAGGACCTCAAGGAGCGGATGCTGTTCAGCGAGGCGCTGGACTCGGTGCGCTGCCTGGAGGAGGGCGTACTGACCTCGGTGGCCGACGCCAACGTGGGTTCGATCCTCGGCATCGGCTTCCCGGCCTGGACGGGCGGCGTCCTCCAGTACATCAACGGCTACGAGGGCGGCCCGGCCGGCTTCGCGGCCCGCGCCCGCGAGTTGGCCGCCGCGTACGGCGAGCGGTTCGCGCCGCCCGCGCTGCTGGAGCGGATCGCGGCGGAGGGGCGGACGTTCACGGACCGGGGCTGATCCGCCCGGTTCACGTGGTCGCTGGTGGGGCCGCCTCCCGGGCGGTCCCACCCAGCTCCTCACCGAGCTCTTCGCGCAGGAACCGCTGGAAGGCGGTGACCAGGGCCTGGGCCACCATCGGCTGGATGTGGTCGGTCAGCGCCTTCATCCGGGCCAGGTCCTCGGCCTCCGGCTCGCTCTCCCGGTACGGCTTCCAGACCGTCTCCCGGAACAGCCGCTGCAGCTCCCGGGCCGTCGCCCGGCTGTGCTCCAGCACGACGGCGCGGGCGGCGAGCAGGGTCTCCAGCGGGATCGGCACGTCCAGGATCCGCACGCCCAGCGGCAGCAGCCCCGGGTCCGCCCGGAACAGCTCCGGGTCCTCCGTGCGCTCCAGCGCGCCCATCGCCACCAGCCGCTCGACCTGCTCCTCCGACAACCCGCGCCCGGCCCGGCGCTCCAACTGGGCCCGGCCCAGCTCCTCGGCGGCGCCCGGAGTCCAGGAGGCCACCAGGGCGCGGTGTATCGCCAGGTCGAGCCGCGAACTGTCCTGCGGCAGCCGGGCCAGGTACCGCTCTATCGCCGCCAGCGTGAGCCCCTGGCGCTGCAACTCCTCGATCAGCTCCAGCCGGTCCAGGTGCGCCGCCCCGTACAGCCCCACCCGCCGCGGCCCCAGCTCCGGCGGCGGCAGCAACCCCTTCGTCCCGTAGAACCGCACCGTCCGCACCGTCACCCCGGCCCGCGCCGCCAACTCGTCCACCGTCAGCCGCGCCTCGCCGCCCATGGTGCCGTCCCCCGTCCCTGCCGCTGTCCGTTGCCGCCGCTGCCCGTTGCCGCGGTTCGTTGTCGCCGGGCGCCGCCTCCGGGCGGCACTGTCACACCACTGCTGTGACAGCAGAAGTGTGACAGCGCCTGCCGGGGCGGTCCACCGGTGATCATCGGGCAGGACGCCTGGCTCAGCCCGAGGCCGGGCCTGCCAGGGCGGCGTGGTGGCGGCGGGTGACCTCGGGGTGGGCGCGGGTGTAGCCCTTCCACTCGTTGAGGCCGAAGTCGGCGAAGAGGGGGTTGTCCGGGTCCTCGGTGGCGCCGGGGGCGTGGTGGGCGTGGGGGAACTCGAGCGGCGCGATGTGGGCGTCGAGGCGGGGGTTGTAGAAGAACGGGACGGAGAAGCGCTCGCGGGCGCCGGGCGGGCTCACCACGCGGTGGCTGGTGGCCTTGAGGTAGCCGTCCGTGGCCACTTCGAGCAGCTCGCCGAGGTTCACGACGAAGGCGCCCGGCATCGGCGGGACCTCCAGGAAGTCGCCGTCGGGCAGCTCCACCTGGAGGCCGCCCACGGTGTCCTGGAGCAGCAGGGTGATGAAGCCGTAGTCCTTGTGGGCGCCGACGCCCTGGCCGGCGCCGTCCGGGGCGGTGCCCGGGTAGCGGACCAGCTTGAGGCGCAGGTGGGGGTGGCCTGCGAAGGCGTCGTCGTAGAAGTCCGGGCTGGCGCCGATCGAGGCGAGCAGCTCGTGCAGCAGCCTGCGGGCGACCTCGCCCAGGCGGTCGATCCAGCCGAGCGCGGCCGTGCGCAGCTCCGGCAGTGCCTCGGGCCACTGGTTGGGCCCCTCCAGCCACCAGTACGGGGGCTCCCCGGAGCCGGGGACGTGCGCGGGCAGTTCGGCGCCGATGTCCAGCTGGTCGCGCCAGTCCTGGCTGCCGCCGGTGCGCTCGTCTCCGGTGCGGGTGTAGCCCCGGTAGTGCGGGGAGTTGAGGTTGCTGACCGCGAGCCGGTCGGCCTCGGGGAGGTCGAAGAAGGCGCGCATCGCGTCGGTGAGCGCGGTCGTCTCCTCCGGGGTGACGCCGTGGCCGACGAGCTGGAAGAAGCCGACGCCGGTGGCCGCGGCGCGGAGCTCGTCGTGCAGTCGGCGGCGCTGCTCCGGGGTGCCCTCGGAGAGCGAGAGGTCGATCACCGGGAGGGCGTCGAGGCCGGAAACGGGTCCGGAATCGGGTATGGGCGTGTACTGCTGCGTCATGGGTGGCATCCGCTGTCTCGTCCCGGTCCTGCCCGGTGGTCGACCGGGGGTGGGCGGGGCTGGCGCCTGGTGCGGCGGATGCCCCGGGGACCGGGTGGTGGCGGCGGCCGGAGCCGCCGTTGAGGGTGGTGGTGCGAGGTTCAGCTGGAGCGTCGACAGGACATGCTGGTCACGCGGAGCAGGTCCACGTGGCGGCGTCGAACAAGGATGAGCACGTCACCAGCCTATGTGACCGCTTCCGGCGGGGGCGAGCCCCGTGCATGTCAGGTGTTGTTCCCGTCCGTGTCAGGCGTTGTTGAGGTAGGCCAGGACGGCGAGGACCCGGCGGTTGTCGTCGTCGGAGGGCTGGAGGTCGAGCCGGACGAAGATCGACGCGGTGTGCTTGGCCACCGCCCGCTCGGTGATCACCAGCTGCTGGGCGATCGCCGCGTTGGAGCGGCCCTCCGCCATCAGCGCCAGCACCTGCCGCTCCCGGGGGGAGAGGGTGGAGACCGGGCCGGCCGAGGAGTTGTGGGTCAGCAGGCGGGTGATCACCTCCGGGTCCATCGCGGTGCCGCCCTGGGCGACGCGTTGGATGGCGTCGATGAAGCTGGCGCCGTCCAGCACCCGGTCCTTGAGCAGGTACCCGATCCCGCCGGTGCTGCCGGCCAGCAGCTCGCGGGCGTACAGCTGCTCCACGAACTGCGACAGCACCAGCACGGGCAGGCCCGGGTGCTCCCGGCGGGCCGTCAGGGCCGCGCGCAGGCCCTCGTCCGTGAAGGTCGGCGGCAGCCGGACGTCGACCACCGCGATGTCCGGCCGGTCGGCGGCCATCGCGGCGAGGAACTCCTCGCCCGTCTCGACCGCCGCCGTGACCTTCATGCCGTTGGCCTCCAGCAGCCTCGTCAGGCCGTCCCTGAGGAGGAAGAGGTCTTCGGCGATGACAACGCGCACGGGATCTCCAGGTTCACGATGGTCGGCCCGCCGGACGGGCTGCTGATCGCGAGCACCCCGTCGAAGGCGGCCAGTCGGCGTTCGGTTCCGCTGAGGCCCGTCCCCCGGGACGGGTCGGCGCCTCCGCGCCCGTCGTCGGTGATCGATATCCGCAGCAGCCCGTCACTGTGCCCTATCTCGATCCACACGTGCGAGGCCCCCGCGTGCTTCACCACGTTCGCCAGCAGCTCCGTCACCGCGAAGTAGGCGGCCGACTCCACCGGGGCCGGCGCCCGGCCGGGCAGGGCGCCGGAGAAGGTGACCGGCAGCGGCAGGTCCAGCGCGGTGGCCTCCACCGCGTCGGCCAGCCCCCGGTCGGCCAGCACCGGCGGGTGGATGCCCCGGACGAGGTCCCGCAGCTCGCCCAGCGCCTTCACCGAGGAGAGCCGGGCCTCCTCCAGCAGCGGCCCGATCGCCTCCGGGTCGTGCTTGAGCTGCTCCGCCACCGTGAGCAGCATGCCCAGGGCCACCAGCCGGGCCTGCGCCCCGTCGTGCAGGTCCCGCTCGATCCGGCGCAGCTCGGCGGCCCCGGCGTCGATGGTGTCGGCCCGCGTCCTGGCCAGGTGGCTGACCCGCAGGGCGAGCTCGGCCTCCCGCGTCGGGCCGAGCAGCGCCCGCGCGCCCCGCTCGTGCAGCCGCAGCACCGGCGGCGCGGCCCACAGCGCGGCGACCGGGGCGATGAACAGGCCCATCCCGTAGACGACGCCCAGCGGGAAGAACAGCCCGTCGCGGCCGAACACCTCCAGGGCGATCGGCGCCAGCACGACGGTCGCGGCGGCGAACAGCACCGTGCAGCCGGTGAGCAGCGCCCAGGCCGTGTCCCGCCAGATGGCCGGGTCCGTCAGCCGGCCGCCGGTGCGGAGCCGCCGCCAGGGGCCGGCCTCGCCCGCCGGGCGGCGGTAGGGCGGCGGCACCGGCCGCCCGCTCCACCGGCCCACGATCCGCCTGCTCTCGGAGGCGGTCCAGCGGGCGCCCAGCAGCCCGAGGACGACCATCGCGGGCGCCAGCCAGAACGAGGCCGACCGGCCGCCGGGCGGGGCGCCGCCGTAGACGTGGGCGGCCATCACCGCGAGCGAGCCCGGGGCGAACAGGGCGGCCCCGAGCGCCCGGCCGCCGCCCCCGGTGGCCCAGCACAGCGCCCACAGGGCGACGGGCCCCATCGGCACCGCCAGGATCAGCGGACCGCCGAGCGACCTGAACGGCTGCGTGTCGTCGGGCCCGAACAGGGCGGCGCTCAGCAGCACCGGACCGGCCAGCAGCGAGATCAGCCCCACCACCGCCAGCGTCACCGCGTACCAGGCCCGCACGCCGTCCACCAGCGCCCGGCCGGCCTGCCGCACGACCCTTCCGGGCAGGCTCGATGTCAGCACCTCCACCGTCATGGCCCCTCCTTTCCGGCCCCGGGCGGCGGCCCGGAGTCGTGATCCCGGAGCCCCCGTGAGCCCGGTTCCCGATCTGTCGGTCGCCAAGTCTGCACGGCTGGGACGGCCGAGTGCTCTAGGTCTGAACACCCAGTTCGGGGTGTATCTGGATACACCCCTGAGACACCGTTCAGACGGCTGTCGACGCACCCGGTCGACTACCTAGCGTGATGTCCCGTCAGATTCCGTCAGCCGGACCGGAGTTCCCGGGCCGGTCCCACGATCTTGGAGGGTTCGTGAACGCGCCGATCATCAGGATGCGCGGCGTCGGCAGGACGTACGACAGGTCCGAAGCCGCCCGCCCCGCGCTGGCCGGGCTGGACCTGGAGGTCCGTGCGGGCGAGGCGCTGGCCGTGCTCGGCCGCTCGGGCAGCGGCAAGTCCACCCTGCTGAACCTGATCGCCGGGCTCGACCGCCCCAGCGAGGGCACCGTCGAGGTCGACGGCGTGGGTGTCCACGAGCTCGGCGAGGCCGCGCTCGCCGAGTACCGGCGCACCCGGATCGGCATGGTGTTCCAGTTCTTCAACCTGCTGGACGACCTGACGGTCGCGGACAACGTGCTGCTCCCGGCCCAGCTGGCGGGCATGGGCCGGGCCGAGGCCCGGGCGCGGGCCTCCGAGCTGCTGGAGCGGCTCGGGGTGGCCCGGCACGCCGGGGCGCTGCCCGGCAGGCTCTCCGGCGGCGAGCGCCAGCGGGTCGCCGTGGCCCGGGCCCTGATGAACCGTCCGCCGCTGCTCCTGGCCGACGAGCCGACCGGGGCGCTGGACACGGCCTCCGCCGCCGACGTCCGCGACCTGCTGCGGGGGCTCAACGCGGAGGGCCAGACGATCCTGCTGGTCACCCACGACACCGCGCTCGCCGAAGCCTGCGCCCGCCGGACGATCGAGCTGCTCGACGGCCGGCTGGTCCGGGACACGGGGGCCGCGCCGGAGGCTTCCCCGTCGGCGTCGCAGGGTGCGTCGCAGCAGGGAGCGGTGCGGTGAGCGCCCTGAGCAAGGTGGTCCGCGCCGGGGTCGGCCGCAAGCGGGTGCAGACCCTGGTCATGGTGCTCACCACGATGACGTCCGTGACGGCGTGCATCCTCGCCCTCGGGCTGCTGGTCGCCGCCCAGGCGCCGTACCAGCGCTCCTTCGAGGACCAGCACGGCGCGCACCTCAACGCGCTGTACGCCCCGTCGGCGAGCCCCGCCCAGCTCGCCGCGGCGGCGCACGCGCCCGGGGTGACGGCCTCGGCCGGCCCCTACCCGGCGCTCACCCTCCAGCCGCGCGCCGCCGACACCACGATCCCGCCCTCCGGCAGCCTGCTCCCGCCGATGACGCTGGTCGGCCGGGCGCAGGACGGCCCGATGGACGGCCTGCGGGTCACCATCGGCCGGTGGGTCGCGGGCCCCGGCGAGGTCGTGTTCCTGGACGGGCACTCCCCGCTCACCGTCGGCGACAGCATGCGGTTCCCGGAGCTGCCCGGGCAGCCCGTGCTCAAGGTGGTCGGCCTCGCCGAATCCGTCTCCTGGAGCGCGGACGGCTGGATCGCCCCCGAGCAGGTCGCCGGGCTCACGGCCCCCGGCACCACGCCCGCCGCCCAGTACCTGTACCGCTTCGCCCGGGCCGACACCGACGCCGAGGTGGCGGCCGACCGCGCCGCGCTCGCCGCCGCCGTCCCCGGCGCCGCCCTCACCAAGGTCACCTCCTACCTCCCGGCCCGGGTGGAGGCCAACCGCACGGCCTCCACCTTCGTCCCCTTCGTCACGGCCTTCGGGGTGCTCGGCCTTGCCATGTCGGTGCTGATCATCGGCGTGGTGGTCAGCGGCGCCGTCACCGCGGCCACCCGGCGCATCGGCGTCCTCAAGGCCCTGGGCTTCACCCCGGCCCAGGTGGCCCGCGCCTACGTGGGGCAGGCGCTGCTCCCCGCCGGGATCGGCACGGCGCTCGGCGTACTGTTCGGCAACCTGTTCTCGGTGCCCGTCCTGGGCGTGGCCCACAAGGCGCTGCGCGGGGGCCTGCTCGGCATCCCCGTCTGGGTGGACGTGGTGGTGGCCGTCGCCGCACTGGCGGCCGTGACGGGCACGGCGCTGGTGCCCGCGCTCCGGGCCGGGCGGCTGCGCACGGTCGAGGCCCTCGCGGTGGGCCGGGCCACGGGCGGCGACACCGGGGGAGGGGCGCTCGGCGCCTCGGGCCGGGGCCGGGGCCGGGGCCGGGGCCGGGGCCGGGGCCGGGGCCGGGGTCTGCGGGGCCGGATCGACCGGCTCCCCGGGCCGCGCGCCCTGAGCCTCGGGCTGGCGAGCCCGCTCAACCGGCCGGCCCGCTCGGCGACCACGGTCGCCGCCGTGGTCCTGGGCACGGTCGGGGTCACCCTCTGCGTCGGGCTGACGCTCTCCCTGGGCATCGTCCAGGACGGCCTGACGGCCGGGCGCTCCAGCACGGTCATGGTCGACATCCCCTTCGACGGGGACAAGGCCCTCGACCACGTGGACGAGGCGGCCGTGGTCCGGGCCGTCCAGGGCCGCCCCGGCACCCGCACCTGGTACAGCACCGTGCCGTCCCCGGCGGCCCTGGAGGGCGACACCGGCCGCTCCCAGGTGACGGCCTTCACCGGCGACGCCTCCTGGGACGGGTACCAGATGGTCACCGGCCGCTGGTTCCGGGGCCCCGGGGAGGTCGTGGCGGGCACCCCCTACCTCCGGGCCAACCAGCTCAAGGTCGGAGACACCGTCACCCTCACCGACCACGGCCGCACCACCCGGGCGACGATCACCGGCGAGGTGCTGACGAGCAACGACCTCGTCTACCTCGACCGGGCGACGCTCGCCCCGCTCGGGGACCCGGTCCACAGCGAGGCCGTCTCCTTCCACATCGACCTCACCCCCGGCACCGACGTCCGGAGCTACACGGACGGGCTCGACGCCGAGGTCAAGCCGCTGGGCCTGACGGCCGAGGCGGGCGGCAACCACCGCAGCATCGTGATGCTGGCGATGAACACCCTGGCCGGGACGCTCACCCTGCTGCTCATCGCGGTCGCGGGCCTCGGGGTGCTCAACACCGTCCTGTTGGACACCCGGGAGCGGGTGCACGACCTCGGCGTGCTCAAGGCGCTCGGCATGTCGCCCCGGCAGACGGTCGGCATGGTCCTCACCTCGGTCTGCGCCAGCGGACTGATCGCCGGGCTGATCGGCGTCCCGCTCGGCATCCTGGTGCACCACCAGGTCATGCCCGCGATGGCCGACGCCGCCGGCATCGGCGTGCCCGACTCGGACCTCGCCGTGTTCGACCTCTCGGTGGTGGGGCCGCTGATACTCGGGGGCCTGCTGCTGGCCCTGCTCGGCGCCACCCTCCCCGCCGTCTGGGCGGCCCGGACCCGGACGGTCACGGCCCTGCGGACGGAGTGACGGGGCCATGGGCGCCGAACCAGTCGAGCGACTGCCCGTGCGGCCCGGTGAAGGCCACCGGCCTTTCGTCCAGGGCGAGGACGAACAGGCCGGTGCGGGCCGGGGCGGTGTGGCGGGGGAGGCGCTCGGCGACGGTCGGCAGTACGGGGAGGGCCTCGTTGGAGATCCAGTGGCCGGGCAGCTCGCGCATGGTCACGGCGAACTCCTCCCGGGCCTGCGGCGTCAGGTAGGCGAGTACGGCGCTGTGGAACACCACCGGCGTCGCCCCCTCCGGCACCTGCGCCACCAACTCCCGTACGGCCGCGTTGAGATCGCCGCGCACCAGGTGCGGCGGCTCGGCCCGGGCGATCCGCACGGCGCCGCGCAGCCGCTCCCGCCGGTGGGTCTGCTCCGGCCAGACCAGCGCCTCCAGCCAGCGCATGTCGTCCTCGGAGCGGACGTCCAGCGGGTTGAGGTCGATCCCGGCCCGCCACACCACCTCGGGCATCCGCTTCGCCAGGTCCTCCCCGACGGGCGCGGGCCCGCTGACCGCACAGTCCAGCGTCACCGCACCGCTGAACTCCTCCAGGGCCCCGAACTCTTCCAGGGCACCGAACTCCTCGAGGGATCCGAACTCCCCGCCCGAGTAGCGGTACCGGTACCGGTCCGGGTACAGGCACAGCCCCGCCGAGGCGCCCACCTCGATCAGTGCGAGCGGCTGCGGCAGCGAGGCCAGCAGCGGCAGCAGGGTCGCGCACCGCCCGGCCTCGTTGGTCTGGGTGCTCCGCTCGCGCATCGTCGCGGCGATCCCGGCCCAGTGCGCCTCCACCCAGGCACGGAACCGCGGCCAGCCTTCCGTCACCGGCCCGCCCAGGAACCGGACGGCGCCGAACAGCAGGTTCGGCTGCCGCTTGGCCTCCGGCAGTTGCTCCAGCAGTTCGATCAACCGCCCGTCCCCGGCCAGGCGTTCGGCGAGGTCCTCGTAGGTCGCCGAATTGCCGTGCGCCTCGTTCACGGCGAAGCGCCGGTAGAGGCCCTCCGTACCACTGTCCATCGTGCCCATCCCCCTCGAACTACCTTTCCCAAGAACAGAATCGGATCGGTCTCGGCGGCGGCTTGGTCATCCCTTTGCCGTCCGCCGGACGATCGCCAACCCGGGCCCCGCGAGAGTGAGGCCACCGGAGCGAACGCCTCCGGAAGCCGCACAGCTCCTGATCATAGGAGGCCCCATGAGGCCGACGTTCCTTCCAGCGTCAGCCGGGCCCGTAGTGGTCGGGCGTGGGGACGGGACGTCCCCCGGCC
This sequence comes from Streptomyces sp. NRRL WC-3742, assembly GCF_000720635.1. Lineage (GTDB taxonomy): Bacteria > Actinomycetota > Actinomycetes > Streptomycetales > Streptomycetaceae > Kitasatospora. Next base: position 53,430 of record NZ_JOCF01000052.1, read on the forward strand.
CCGTTCGGCTCCCCGGGCCGCACCTGCCGCACCACCGCGCGGATGCGGGCGATGGCCCCGCGCACGCCGAAGGGCTTGGACACGTAGTCTCCCGCGCCGATCTCCAGCCCGACCACCCGGTCCGTCTCGTCGTGCGCGCGCTGATCACGATGATCGGCACGTCCCCGTGCCGGCGCAGCGCGCGGCACACGTCCAGGCCGTCGGCGGCGAAGGTCAACACCGCCAGCAGCAACCAGGGCGTACGGTTCCGGCAATACGCGCACGGCGGCACCCTGTTGCCCTGCACCGTCCGGACGAGGGGGCGGGGGGTCAGCCCTGCCCGGGCCGCAGGTCCAGTCCGGGGTACGGGCGCGGCCGCAGCTGCCGCGTCAGCGCCGTCGAGGCGCCCACCACCACCGTCAGCAGCGCGTAGAAGAGCAGTAGCGCCCAGAACGGCGTCGTCGACACGCTCTGCTCCTCGAACCGGCACCACGCGTCCGGCGGCAGCCAGGACGCTCCGGTCTCCAGCAGTTGCCCGCCGCCCGCCACCAGGCCCCGCTCGCAGCGCCGGTCGAAGTCCAGCGACCGGGCGTACAGCAGGCCGTACACCGTGCCCGCCGCCGCGAGGGAGAGCAGCGCCACGGAACCGAGCAGCACCGCCCGTCTTCGCCCGCCGCCCGCCGTACGGATGTTCGTCACCGGGGCAGCGTACCGGCGTGCCATGACAGGCGCGGCCGGGTACGCGGGAGCGCGCCGTTCCGCATCCCCGCCCCGGGAACCACCCGCCGTGGCGTCCCCGGAACCACCCGCCGCGACGCCCCGGGATCACCCCAGCAGGCCGCCCAGGTGCCCGTCCTCGGCGAGCAGCCGCCAGGAGCAGCCGGGCGAGGCGAAGGCCGCCGGGTCGACGGCCTCCACCAGCCCGTCCACCACCGTGCTCAGCAGTGACTGCGGGTCGAACACCGCCCAGGTCTCCCGGATGCTCCTGCCCTCCCAGCGCTCCCACTCGGCGCGCAGCCGCCCGTACGTCCACAGCGCGTAGAGCAGGGCGGAGAGGTCCCGGTTGAGGTACGCCTCCGGCTGGCCGTCGTCGTACCAGTCCGGCAGCTCCAGCCGGCCGGTCACGCCGTCCAGGGCGATGGTGAGGTTGGCCGGCCAGTCGCCGAGGGCGAGGAAGTCCCGCTGGTAGGGGCGGTGTTCCTCGCCGTCGAAGTACTCGGGGTACGCCTGCTCCATGGTGACCAGCGGCTCCGCGCAGGCGCCGAACACCGCGCCGCCCGTCGGCAGGCCGATCTCGGTGAGCAGGCGCCGGGTCGGGCCGTGCAGCAGGGTGTCGGGCAGGCTCTCCGGACGGTAGCGGTGCACCAGGCCCGGGCCGTCCTCCTCGTCCGTGAGCGCCGCCAGCTCCTCCACCAGCTCCGGACCGATCGCGTACGCCGGCCCGTCCGGTCCGCCGGGCAGCGCGCCCCAGCCGAGCGCCCGCACCAGCAGCGCGGTGTCCCAGTGCGCGGGGGGAGCGCCGGCGGGTCGGTCGAACAGAGCCGGGTCCAGCTCCCGCATCCGCGCCCGCGCCCCGGCCATCACCTCGGCGACCACGGCCGGTCCGCGCCGCCCGTCCAGGGAGTCCGCCCGCAAGGCCCCGTCGGCCACCGCGTCGACCTCCCGCACCAGCCCGGCCAGCGACGGCAGGCCGGAGGCCAGCAGGTCCCGGCGCGCGCCGCCGTCACCGAGGAACACCTCGCCCGTGACGCCGTCCAGCAGCACCAGCCCGCCGACGACGGCGAACGGCGCGCGGTACTGCGTCTCACCGAGCACGTACAGCCGCTCCGCCCCGGACGGGAAGTCCCGCAGTGGGCCCTCGCCGATCACCCCGAAGTCCAGGAACGCCCCCGACTCCGGCAGCCCCCGCTCCGTCAGGAACTCCCGGCTCCCCGCGTGCACCAACCCACCCGGCAGCCCCGCCGCCACCCGCGCGCACCCCATCCGCCGCCGCCCCCCTTCACATCCACCCCGCCTGGCCACCCCTGACCCTAGCGTTCTGCCCGGACACCCCGTCCACGTCGTCGGTGAAGCCGCCCGGGTGCGGCAGCCCGATCCGCTCGAGCGCGGCGGCGACGGCGGGCCAGGAGACGAGGTCGGGGCAGTACCCGGTGGACTGGTTGCTGACCGCCGCCACCTCCCAGCCGCCCGCCGCCACCTGGAACCCGATCTCCCCGGCGCCCATCACAGGCTCCCCGCCGGCGCAGGCCACGTGCTCACTCCGGCGCGGAGCGAGCCTCAGCGCCCCGCCAAGGTCGACGACGAAGGTGAACGGCTCCTCCGCCACGCCAACCGTCCCCGCCCAGGCCGCGAACTCCCCCGCCGTCCGCACCGGGGTGCCCGGCGCGCCGCCCGCCTCCCGCAGCTCCGGCGGCCCGACGTACCGGTAGGCCCGCCCGAACCCCTCCTCGACCTCCGCCCCGACACCCCGTTCGGCCAGCCGCACCCGCCAGAACGCCATCTCCACCGCCGTCCCGGCCAGGCCGAACTCCCGTAGCTCATTCAGGAGTTCACGCGCCCGCAGCGGCGAGGCCCCGGTGCCCTCGCGCAGCGCCCGCAGTGCCGCCACCGGATCGCCGAGCGGGGCCGCGAGCCGCAGCCGCGCCGGGCCGTGGGCGGTCAGCAGTGCTTCCCGTACGTCCTGCGGCGTCGGCTCGGGCCCGGAGTGCTCGCACTGTGCGTCGCCGCAGCCCGGGCAGAAGGACTCGGCGTTCCATGCCAGGGTCCGCCCGCCGTCGCACAGGAACTGCCCGACGCTGCGCACCGCCTCGCCCCCGCACGCGGCGCACCGGGCGGCCATCCGGGTGCCCTGCTCCGTGCTCACCACGACTGCCTCCTGACCTGGGCCTTTCGGGGGATGAGTGACAAGGTGGAGCCGGTCGTACCGATCTGACGAGAACCCAGGAAGGGTCCCCACATGGCCGTCATCCACCGGACCACCCTCAAGCCCAGCAAGCTGGAGCTGCTCACCGCCTGGCTCCCGTCCCGGCCGTGGTACGTCGGCGGAGGCGAGGGCGAGGGCGGGCCCGAGCTGGTCAAAGCCGGTGGCTTCCGGCTGGACGACCCGGAGGGCGAGGTCGGGATCGAGTTCATGGTGGTGACCGACCTCTCCGGCGGTGAGGGCGGTGAGGGCGGTGAAGCGGTGGACTACCTGGTGCCGCTCACGTACCGGGGCGCTCCGCTCGACGGGGCGCAGGACGCGCTGGTGGGAACCGTGGAACACGGGGTGCTGGGGCGGCGCTGGGTGTACGACGGGTGCCACGACCCGGTGCTGGTCGCCGAGTTGACCGCCCTGCTGGAGGGCCGGGCCGAGGCCCAGGACCAGAACACCAGCGACGCGGTGGACCGCGAGGTCACCCGCCGCTACGAAGGCCCCGCCCTGACCGGGGCCGCCGTGGTCGCGGACGGCGGGGCGGGCACGGAGCTGCGCACCCAGGACGGTACGGTCCTGCGCCTGCACCGCGTCCTCACCCCCTCCCCGGAAGCCCCGGAAACCCCTGAAGCCCCTGAAGCCCCCGAAGCCCCCGAAGCCCCCGAAGCCCCGGAATCCGGACACCTCGCCGGCGCCTGGCAGCGGCAGGACGGCACCCGCGCCCGGGGGCTCTTCGTGACCCTGCGCTAGGCCCTGTCCGGGCCCGTCACCCCGCCCCGGGCCCGTCGGCCTCCCGGGCGGCGGATTCGACGCGGGCGTGGTGCGCCCGCCACCAGTCGGCGTCGCCGGGGGCGGTGTTGAGGCCGTCGGGGCGCTGGCCGACGGTGCCGTCGACGAGTTCGCGGACGAGGTCGGCGTGGCCGGCGTGCCGGTGGGTCTCGGCGATCATGTGGACGAGGACCCGGTGGAGGGTCTGCTCGGGCCGGCCCTCGAACGGCAGCCGGCCGACCGCGTCGAGCGGCAGTTCCTCGATGACGGCGTCGGAGTGCGCCCAGACCCGCCGGTAGCGCCCGACGATCTCCTCGGTGCTCTCGTCCGCGCGGGCCCACAGGTCGGCGTTCGGCTCGACCTCGCCGGTGAACCACACGGGTGCGGGTTCGGCGAAGGGGCGCTCGAACGTGTCGGCGAAGTACAGGACTTCGGCTCCGGTGACGTGTTTGACGAGGCCCAGCAGGTTGGTGCCGGTGGGGGTCAGGGGGCGGCGGAGGTCGTACTCGGAGAGGCCGTCGAGCTTCCACAGCAGGACGTCGCGGGCGTCCTGGAGATAGATCCGCAGGTCTGTCTTCTCATCGGTGATTGCCATCCGATCAGTCTGTCGATCACACGAACGGCGTCCACCGGTTTTCCCTGCCCCAGCCGCCCCCGTACGGCGTTCGCCGAGGTCACGGGCACCGAGAGTGACGAGTGGGGGCGATGAGTCGGACTTGAATCTTTGCGAACGGATGTTCGATCCTGGGGTTGTGCCCGTTTTCGAACCTGCTTTCGAATCCACCGTCGAGCGTCCGCCGCTCCGACCGGTGGCGTCCCCGGCTGCCCAGCCACCGGGGAAGCCGGGGGCGCCGGGGGAACCGGGGACGCCGGGGACGCACAGGGAGCCGACCCGGGGCCTGGTCCCGGTGCCCTCCGCGCTGCGCGAGCTCCTGCCGGACGGCGGGCTGCGGCGCGGCACCGCCGTGTCCGTGGCGGGCGGGGACACCGGACTGCTGCTGGCCCTGGCCGCCGGGGTGCGGGAGACCGAGGGCGGCTGGGCGGCGGCGATCGGGCTGCCCGACCTCGGGCTGGCCGCCGCCGGCGGGTACGGGCTGGACCTCAGCCGCCTCCTGCTCGCCGACGACCCGGGGTCGCACTGGCCCGAGGTGGTGTCCGTCCTGGCCGGTGCGGTCGACCTGATCATGCTCCGCCCGGACGGCCCCGTCCCGCCGAAGCTGGCCGCCCGGCTGGCGGCGGTGCTGCGCCGCAGCGGCTGCGTGCTGCTGGTGGCCGGGCCCTGGCCGGGGGCGGTGCTGCGGCTGGGCGTGCGCTCCGGGCGCTGGTTCGGGCTGGGGGACGGCCACGGGCAGCTCGCCGGACGCCGGGTGGAGGTCGTGGCCGAGGGCCGGGGCTCGGCGGTGCGCGGTCGCGCGGCCCGGCTCTGGCTGCCGGACGAGCACGGCGCGGCCCGCCCGTACCAGGAGCAGCAGCGAGCGGAGCAGCAGCCGGCAGAGCAGCAGTCGGCAGGGCAGCGGCTGACAGAACGGCAGCCGGCAGAACAGCAGGCGGCAGAACAGCAGCCCGTCGCGGCGGTGGTCTGAGATGGCCGAGGACCGAACCCCCCGGGTGCTGGTGGTCTGGTGCCCGGACTGGCCGGTGGCGGCCGTCACCGGCCAGGGGGAGGGGGCCGACGACACCCCCGGCACCCCGCTGGCGGTCACCGAGGCCGGGCGCATCCTCGCCTGCTCGGCGGGCGCCAGAGCGGCCGGGGTGCGCCAGGGGCAGCGGCTCAAGCTGGCCCAGCGGCTCTGCCCGGAGCTGGAGCTGCGCGACCGCGACCCGGAGGCGGAGACCCGCCGCTTCGAGCCGGTGGTCGCGGCGGTGGAGGCGTTCACCCCCCGGGTGGAGGTGATCCGCCCGGGCCTGTGCGCCATCCCGGTGAAGGGTCCCGGCCGCTACTTCGGCGGTGAGGAGCCGCTGGCGGCCCTGGTCGCCGCGGCGGTGGCGGACGCCCTCGGGCGGCCCCCCGTCCCGGACGCCGTCCCCGGCGCGGTGATCCCCGCCACCCCGAGCACCCCCGCAGCCCCGAGCACCCCCACCGCCCCGAGCACCCCTGTAGCCC